>NZ_JALPSC010000002.1:0-600000 GCF_023217965.1 Prevotella sp. E13-27
CAGTTTATTTTGGAAGAAGGTGGATAAGGTTCTCCTTGTCCGCTGAAACGATATACAAAAAGAGACTTGGAGGAAGTCGTATCTATAAGTCCCTCTTTCGTCAGTTCGTCATATAGCAGAGACAGACATTTGGGTAGTTCTCTATCCTTCTCTTCGCTATTGCTTCCTTTAAGTTTTGAGTTAAGAACCGTGACATACCTTTTCTCCCTTAAGAATATGCTATCGTTACCATCAAAAGTTTGATCTTCGTGCCTGGTGTCTTGATGCTCTTCCACTATAATTGTCTGTTGCTCATCATCAGTGTATAATGACACAATCCAGTTCAGTAAATCCTTGTCTTCGTCACTGAGCAATCCATCGACCATATGATAGACGGATTTCATTTGATGAAGGGATAAGGTTATGAAGTCCAGAAAGTCTTGGCATTCCAATTCCACATAATCCCAATCTCCATTCTCCCATTTTTGCTCGATAGCAGCAGCGAATGATTTGCCTCCAGCATTTCCGAATCGCTGGCTTATCTCATTTTTGTGGCTCCTTAATGCAGACAGGAGGATTTTGTAAGTCTGAATTTTGCAGTTGTATGTAATGGATGAAAGGGATATTGATATGGTTCCTTCTTTCTCGGACTCTAACAAGAACTGCTTCCAAGGCTTTCTCTTACTATCAGTATAATGGGTATATGGTCTTGTCTCAGCAATTGTATCACAGTTGTATTGTTGCCTACCTATCCGATGTCTGCGTGCAAAGCTCTTTGTGTCGAATCCGCAAAGAAGTTTTATCCTTTCTACGGCGAACTGTTCTTCTTCCTCTTTCGGGATATTTCTGAAAAATGGTGCTAACCCAGTATCTGTCAGCCAGAGATTTTCCAACTGAATCTTTTTGCCACGTTTGATTATCCTAACGTCCTTTTCACTCTTGATTCCAAACAGTAGATAGCGCATCGTCCACAATATTCCCATTAGATCTTGGCAGTCTGTTTCTTTTAATGCTGCTATAAATGCAGTCTTGTCCTGGGCCTGAATAGAGTTTATGACACTTGTGTAAACATTTGATGGAAGTCTGTTGTAGTGGTCAATGATATTACGGGTGTCGGTATGTCCTAATGTGCATAAGAAGTCAAAGGCTTCATCGTGCGTCAAAAAAGATTCTGGCTCTTTGCCGTTGTCTCTCAGATATACATAGAGACTATAAATGTGTTTCTTAAGATTCGCATGAAGAACCTGAAAGAACGGAATGACCACTCCTTCACTGAAAGCAATGTATTCAAAGAGGCATGGCAGATAAGGAGCAAGAGCAGAAGGTTCATGCTCTTCTGACCAACACAAGAGTTTTCTGATTCTCCCAATCCCCAAGTCTACATTTGGAAGGATGGTCAGATGCTCTTGATCCGTTTTTATGTTGCCTGTTTCTGTTAACATAAAGCCATGCAGATGAAATCCAGATGCAAAGGTACTCTATTTTTATGAATTATAGCCCATTTCATTCAATAAAATGCAAAAAAGGCATCATTGAAGGGGTAACTTTATATAGTATGACGTTAGTAGACACATAAAACGCTCTTTTAGACTTCATAATTGTGGCAAAAGTAGAAATTTTCGTTAAATTATGGCGCATTAAAACTTAAACTAAGGGGAATTTGGGTAAAAATGTGTACCTTTGCACTAACTTGGGATAATATGCACTTATCGGAAGTATGAAACCAAGGCCATGTGTAACATCTAAACGCTATCAATATGGCACCAGAAGAAAAGGCAAGGCAGATAATAGACAAGAAACTTGAAGATGCTGGTTGGGTAATCCAGGATCGTCAGGAGTTCAACCCTATTGCGTCTCTTGGAGTCGCAGTCCGTGAATACCTCACAAGTGACAATGAAGAGGTTGATTATGCCCTTTTCATTGAAGGTACTCCTGTAGGTGTAATTGAAGCCAAGCCCGATGAAGAGGGCGTTCACCTTGTGACAGCAGCACATGAGCAGAATGAAGGATATGTAAGTTCTGGTTTGAAATGGGCCAATTATTCCAAGAAGGACATGCGCTTCATCTACGAGGCGACAGGTGTATTGACACACTTCACAGACTTGCTTGACCCGAAGCCCAGAGTGCGTAAGCTGTTCTCATTTCACAGGCCAGAGCAGTTACTGTATTGGATAAAAGATTATAAGTTCAATGGAAAGAAAACGCTGCGAGGTCGATTGCAAGAGTTCCCTGAACTGCCAGAAGAAGGATTCCGTGAATGTCAGATAAAGGCTATATTAAACCTTGAAAAGTCTTTCGGTAACAACAAACCACGTTCATTGGTTCAGATGGCAACTGGTGCAGGAAAAACCTATACCGCCATCACCAACACATATCGGCTGTTGAAGTTCGCAAAAGCCAAGCGAATACTATTTCTTGTTGACACGAAGAACCTTGGAATGCAAGCCGAAACGGAATACAAGAACTACCAGCCTTACGATAGCACAGAGAAACTGAATGCCCTATATAACATTCAGCGCATTCAGACATCGAACATTCCTCAAAGCACCCAAATCTGCATAAGTACGATTCAGCGTGTATATTCTATGCTGACAGGAAACCTATCTTCCATGCCAGATGACGTGGACGATGAACCAGGTACAACAACAGGAACAGAGCGAGAGGTGAAATACAATTCAGAATATCCACCAGAGTTCTTCGATTTTATCATTATAGACGAGTGCCACCGTTCCATTTACAACCAATGGAGGCAAGTGCTGGAGTATTTCGATGCTTTCCTTATTGGACTGACCGCTACTCCGAACCAACATACATACGCCTTCTTTGACGAGAATGTTGTAAGTGAATACACCCATGAGGAAGCTGTTTCAGATGGTGTGAACGTGGGCGCACTTGGTACTTTCAGCATAGAAACGGAAAAGACCAAACAGGGCGGCATCGTTGCAAAGATTAACCAGCAGATAGAGATTCGTGACAAACGGACAAGGAAACAGCGTTGGGAGTCAACAGATGAAGATATAGCTTACGATGGGAAAGACCTTGACAACTCCGTAGTCAATAAATCGCAAATCAGGGTAATCCTAAAGACTTTCAAGGATAACTGGAAGAAATGGGAATACTACAAGGACAGGAAGGAATTGCCAAAGACGCTCATATTTGCCAAGAACGACAGTCATGCAGACGATATTGTTGCTTTGGTGAAAGAGGTGTTCAATGAAGGTAACGACTTCTGCAAGAAGATAACTTTCAAGTCCGAAGAAAACGAAACCTCACTACTCTATGCTTTCCGCAATGAATTCTATCCTCGTGTGGCTGTAACAGTGAACAAGATAGCAACAGGTACTGATGTAAAAGCCATTGAGATACTTCTGTTTATGCGTGACATCCGCAGTGAGAACTACTATGAGCAGATGCTGGGAAGGGCAAGGAGGACAATGGACTTGGAAAGTCTGAAACAGGCTTCGCCGTCAGCAAGTACCCCCAAATTAGGGTATGTGATTGTAGATGCTGTGGGCGTAACCAAATCTGACAAATGTGCTGCCAAGAAGAAATGTGGTGGTGATGTGAAACCAACCGTCTCATTCAAGTCACTGCTTGATGCGGTGGTGACTGGAGACATATCGGAAGAAACCTTCAGCACCCTTGGTACACGACTTGAACATATTGACAGGGTACTTACCGACAAGGAGCGTGAGGAATTCAAGAAGGTATCTGGAGGAACGTCACTTCGACAGCTGTCTACTAATATTAAGAACGTACATGATGTTGATAGGATAGAAGATACGATAAAGACTGAACATCCCGAATATCCTACCCTTTCGCCCGTAGATAAGGAAGAAGTAAGAAAGGATGTTATCAAGAAACGTTGCCTTGAAGCAGCAAAACCCATCTATGAGCCGAAAGTCCGTGATTTCCTGATGAACGTCCGTAACTCTAACGACCAGACCATTGATCCAGCATTGGATCATCTGACATACGCAGGTTTTGAAACCGACGTGGCGGAGACCAAAGCTAAGGTTCGTGAGACCCTGAAAGAGTTTATTGAGACCAATAAAGACGAGATAACAGCTCTCAACATCATATATCATCAGGACTATCGAAACCGCCACATTACCGAAGCAATGATACATGAGCTTTACGACAAGATGCAACGTTACAACAATATGCTCAATGGTAGTTTGATATTCTCGGCATACTCAGATATGACCCGCAAGAAAACTGTTCTTAAGGAACTGGTTGACATCATTCAGATTATCAAGTATGAGTGGGGACAGATACCAGAGATATACCCCTTTGCAGATATGGTGAAAAAACGCTACAAGGAATGGATCTTCGAGCGTAATGCCAACAAGGGAGGTGTCCGTGGTGCAGGAACAGCCCCGTTTACAGAAGAACAGATGAAGTGGCTGGAAATGATACGCGACTATATTGCCATCAATGCCAGTTTCCACGTTGATGCTCTAAAGAGCGGTGAGTTTAACAAGCTCGGAGGAACGGCAAAATACTACAGCCTCTTTGGTAGTCAGTGGAAAGACATCATCATTGAGTTAAACCAGAAATTAGTAGCATAAGACCCAAATGGCAGATTCTACAATAAGCAACAAAGTATGGAATATCGCTGGCATTCTGTTTGATGGCGGCGTTTCAAATAGTGACTACTTGGAGCAGATAACCTATCTTCTTTTCCTCAAAATGGTTGACGAGGACATGAAGATGCCCGAAGAACTCCGGTGGAACAACTGGCGCAATCTGGAACTTCCTACCGATTGTGACTGGTCACTGCTCATGTCGAAGTCAGGCGAGGAACTGAAGGAACACTATGGAAAGATTCTCTCCCTTCTCTCTAAGAAAACAGGTATGATTGGCGAGATTTACCGTGGCGCACAGAATAAGATACAAACTCCAGAACATCTGCGTAAGGTTATCCAGATGATTGACGGCACACAATGGAACTCCCTGAGTGAAGACGTGAAAGGCGACATCTATGAAAGCCTGTTGGAACGTATTGCTCAGGACACTAAGTCTGGTGCAGGGCAGTATTTCACCCCTCGTGCCCTGATTAAGACCATTGTAAAATGCGTCAATCCCGAACTTGGAAAGGTCATCGTAGACCCATGCTGCGGTTCTGGAGGTTTCTTACTTGCTGCTAAAGATTTTTTGCAAGGAAAATACACAACGATGACAGGCAAGCAGACCGATGACTTGAAACTGCATACTTTTTATGGAACCGAGATTGTTCCTAACACCTATCGACTCTGTCTGATGAACTTGCTGTTGCATGGTATCGGTGAGTTTGGCGGTGTGCCTCCCATCAAGTGTGCAGATTCGCTTGCTTCTGCTCCTGGTGACAATGATCTTTGTGAATATGTGATGACCAATCCTCCTTTCGGAAAGAAGTCATCAACGACGATTGAGGTACAGGAAGAGGATAAGGAAACTGGTGAAATGGTCACAAAGCTCAAAAAAGCACAAGACAATTATGTAAGGGCAGACTTTATAGCTACCACGTCCAATAAACAATTGAACTTCTTACAACACATCAAATCGCTGCTGAAAGTTGGTGGAACAGCTGCCGTCGTGCTTCCTGATAACGTACTGTTTGAAGGTGGTGCAGGTGAAACTATCCGCAAGAACCTGTTAAAGACTTGCGACCTGCATACAATTCTCCGTCTGCCTACAGGATTGTTCTATGCCCAGGGTGTAAAGGCTAATGTGCTATTCTTTGAGAAGAAACCCACCTCAGAGAATGCCCAGACTAAAGAGGTCTGGATTTACGACTATCGTACCAATGTCAAGCATACGCTGAAACAAAATCCTTTGCGCGAGACTGACCTTCAGGATTTTGTGGATTGCTATCGTCCCGATGACCGTCACCATCGTCAGGAAACCTATCATGCAGAGAGCAATCCAGATGGTCGTTGGCGTAAGTTCACATACGACGAGGTGCTGGGACGTGACAAGACCAGTCTTGATATTACTTGGATAAAACAAGGTGAAGAGAGCGAAGATCTCTCGTTGCCAGAGCTTATCAGTATCATCAAAGAGAAAAGCAACAACATCACTGAGGCTGTTGCAGAACTGGAGAAACTTCTTGAAAATCTTGAAAGCTAATGGACACAAAGAAACTTCGCCAAAAGATACTCGACCTTGCCATTCGTGGTAAGTTGGTTCCACAAGACCCTAATGACGAGCCTGCATCTGTACTATTGGAACGAATCAAGGCAGAAAAAGAACGCTTAATCAAGGAAGGGAAGATTAAGCGTTCCAAGAAGTCTGCTTCCGATACGTCCCATTATGAGAACCTGCCTTTCGAGATTCCTGAAAGTTGGGTATGGACTACAATAGAAGAAGTCACTCCATCTTTGCAATACGGAACATCAGAGAAATCAAAGTCTTCTGGAGATATTGCTGTTCTAAGAATGGGCAATATTACAAGAAAAGGGACTATTGACTATTCTGATTTGGTTTACACTTCTAATAAGGCAGATATTGAAAAACTCCGATTAAAGGCAGGAGATATACTGTTTAATCGGACTAATAGTAGCGAATGGGTTGGAAAAACTGCGATCTATAGAGGCGAAGTACCATCTATTTATGCTGGTTACATTATTCGTATGACTCCTATTTTCTTGGATTGTGAATATGTGAATATGGTGATGAATAGTCAATATGAGAGGGACTGGTGCAACTTTGTTAAAACAGATGGAGTAAACCAGTCAAACATAAACTCTCAAAAACTTGGTCAGTTTTATATTCCCATTCCTCCCATTGAAGAACAAAAGCGTATCGTTGAAACCGGAAACTATTGGCTTCATTTAGTTGAAAGTATTGAATCCAACAAGAAGGATATTATCAATACCATTACAAAAGCCAAACAAGAAGTGTTGAGGATGGCTATTTGTGGAGAATTGGTATCACAAGATCCAACCGATGAACCAGCCATTGAGTTACTTAAACGTATCAACTCGAATATCGAAATTCCTTGTGATAACCCCCATTATCCCTTTGATATTCCTCAAAGTTGGTGCTGGATTAAGCTTGGAGCGCTTTGTTCTTTCCTGTCACGAGGTAAATCGCCCAAATATTCAGAAGAGCGGAAATATCCTGTTTTCGCTCAAAAGTGCAATTTGTATAATGGAGATATTTCCCTTGAACAGGCTCGCTTTTTGGATCCCAGCACATTATCAAAATGGGATGATATATATAAGTTGCGAGAAGGTGACGTGCTTATGAACTCAACAGGCACTGGAACTGTAGGCAGGACAAGAGTGTTTCACAGCGACTGTCTCGGAACATACCCTTTCGCCGTTCCTGATTCGCACGTGTCGGTTATAAGGACATTTGACAGCATAGAATCAAAATACATTCATGCTTATTTATCATCTAAAGGAACTCAGCGTTATCTTGAAGACAACTTGGCTGGGTCAACAAACCAAAAAGAACTATATATAGGTGTTTTGGATAATTTGTTAATTCCTCTCCCTCCCCAAAATGAACAAAAACGTATCGTAGAAGAAATTGATAGATATTTCAATACTCTTGATAAAATCAAAGAATCCCTAACAGCTTAGATGTTGTCGGGGACTCTTTGTTGATTTACCAATTTACAATTCGGTCTACTATCTTCTGTTGTTCACTTGCAGTTTTTCGAAGGTAGATTCTTGTGGTTTCAATACTTTCATGCCCCATGAGGTCAGCAAGGAGGGCAATATCATTGTAACGGTCAAGGAAGTTCTTAGCAAAACGGTGACGGAAGGAATGAGGATAGACTACTTTTTTGTCAAGTCCATATTTCTGAGCAAAATGTTTAAGTTGCTGTGATATTCCGCGAGTTGTTATCCGTTCTCCATATTTATTGAGGAACAGATAACCAGATTTGATGTTTCTACTCTCTATCCATGTTTTCGCTTCCACACAAAGAGACTTCGGGATATACAAACGACGCAACTTGCCACCTTTGCTATAGATGTCGAGATACCCCATTTCCACATGCTCTGCTTTTATCTGCAACAATTCGCTTACCCTTGCACCAGTCGCTGCCATAAACCATACCACGAAGTACCATTCAGTATGGCCATCCTCCTTCAGCTTCCTTTTCAGGAATTTGTAGTCAGCGTTGCTAATGACGTTCTCCAGAAAGTTCTTTTGCTGCACCTTGACAAACTTCACTTTCAATTTGTCTTGCTTGCAGAACTCCAGGAACTTGTTAATACCTTGCAGACGAAGATTGACAGTCTGCGGTTTGAAATGCTCTACCAAATAGCCTTTGTAGGCTAAGAGGTTTTTCTTGTTCACCTCTCCGTATGTGGAAAGGTAATAATTGACCGTCCAAACATAAGAATTGACGGTGTTCCTAGCCAAGTCCGACTTGCTAAGGAATGTTTTGAACTTTGTTACCATATCATCATTTATTTAAATGAGTACAGTAACAATATAATAATGTACGGCTAACCCCCATTATCAGAAGTTACCTAATGGGTGGGCTATGACATCAATGCAAAACATCTGTCAACTTCGAGACGGAGAGAAGCGAAATGACAATCCAAGGATTAACCTTGATGTTAAATACTTGCGTGGTAAAAGCGAAGGAGAAATGGTAACAAGCGGAAAATATGTACCATCTGGTTCAACCATGATTCTTGTCGATGGAGAGAACTCTGGTGAAATCTTCACATCTGTAATTGAAGGTTATCAAGGTAGTACATTCAAACTGCTTGATGTAAGTTCCGAAATGAATATGGGCTTTGTGTTACTTGTAATAAAAAGCCATCAACAGGAGTTCCGAGAAAACAAAGTTGGTTCTGCAATTCCACATCTTAACAAGAAATTGTTTAAGGAGATAGCTGTAATGATACCTCCCATTGAAGAACAGCAGAGGATTGTAGAATCTACTCAGCAATATCTAAATCTGTTGGAGTTCATATCAGACAAATTATAGCATTGCAGCAATATCATCCAAAGCTCTCAACGTCTTTTGCAAAGCATTGACAATTCTTGTTTGCTCATTATAAGGAGGAATCGGGATGAATAGTTTTGAGTATTCAGAAATCCAATATCGCTTATGAGTTTTCCCAACCAACCGAGTAATTGACATATAATATGCTAGAAACTTTATATTTATGCCCTTCCTTGGCCTCAATATTTTCATTGCCGAAGATTTGACTTTGAAAGGGAAATCGACGAACTTAGAATCGGTAGTGAAGTCATCGAATATGATTACAGGTAGATTGTTACAGATGCCGTGATTCTCATTAGTATAACCAATCACAAAAGATTTCCCTGCCGTTAATACGGGCGTGTCGTAATTATCAGAATAGTCTGTAGAATCAACTATGTAGGCTTGCGGTTGTTCGTAATCGACAACATCTTCCAATCTACACATTGACCAACCTCGTGGTAACTTCTGATAATGGGGGTTATCACAAGGAATCTGAATGTTGGGATTGATACGTTTCAATAAGTCTATGGCTGGTTCGTCTGAAGGATTCTGCTTAACCAGTTTCCCTTGAATTGCCATTCTTAATATGCTTTGTTTTGTATTGTCGATCAATTCTTCCAACTCACAAGCATTGCTGTCAATAGAATCAACATAGGTAAACCATTTTCTGACTTCCTTAACAATCCTTACTTGTTCATTTAATGGCGGGAGGGCAATACGCATATTCTGGGATTGTGTCAATGATATATTTACCTGACCAGCAGATCCCTTTGTCGAAATGGAATTGATTTCTGACATTTCAGATAGATAGTAAAAGAGATAATTAACCAAAATCTCTTTGTACATATATGGCCGAATCAACACAGCGGCTTGGTTGAAGTTGCTTTCTGGTAAATCAGATGGAATAATTGCAAGTTTACCAAGGGGAGGCCCAACAATATTCATAATCAAGTCACCTACCTCAGTCCTTGATCTTTGTAGTTTGCCATTATGCACCTCTGGCTTTATGTATTGTGGATGAAAGAAGAAGTCAATTTGTTGATTTCGCAGATTATACATCTTTATATATGGGATTCCTTTTTCTACAAAAGCATCCTTACTTGGAGTGCTACCAGAAGCAACATAAGCAAAATCATCAACTCTACACCAAGTCCAATTCTCTGGTATCTCAAATGGCCAGTTCTCATAATGGGACTTATCACTACCAGTTATAAGCTAATCAACCATCCCATCAGTCACCCTTTTCTCCGTTTAATCCAATTCTTCACCCTATTGTAGCCCTCTACTCCAAGAATTGTAAGGCCGCTATACTGACAAGTCTTAGCCAGGCCGAAGAGTATAGTCCATAACACTCCTTTTGCAGCGGCACTTATTGGTAGTAGCATTTGGGCAAAGGATAGAATATAGAAAGGGATGCAGCATAGTAAGACTATCACACCAGTGCGGAATGACAGCGACTGTAGCCATGTCTTGATATTATCCCAAGTATGGTGAAGAGCATCTTTTGGAGCATAGAGTATCATCCTAGGCCCGACCCAGCGCATGATTTCACGAATTTGTTCACGCTCTTTAGGGGCATAGCAATGGGTGGGACATTTCTTGCAAGCAGTCTTATTCTCCCCATACTTGCAATGATCTAGACGGCGACAAGCAAACTCTGCCAGATGTTGATATTCTTCTGGCATAGTGTCCTGGTTCAACCGATGACGGCAATAAAGCTCTATCATCTTTCGGACAGTCTGCTTCTCTCGTTCTATTCTGCTCATTGCTTGATGAAATGCGGATAATCTGGTTCTCCTAAAGATGGTTCATATTCAAAACCCTCATAGCTGAATGAAGATAGGTCATCGGGGGTAGTGATCCGATTTTCAATGATGAACCTCGTCATGGCTCCCCGGCATGTCTTAGCCCATACAGCCTGAATCTTCAACTCAGTCCCTTTTCTAACGTAAAACAAAGGCTGAACGATTCGGACTTCTTTACGGACACGCTGCCAGTCAAACAGGTGCTGGTATTCCTCTGTAGCAAGATGTACTAGAGTTCCACCATCTGCTTTCACAGCCTCAATCAATATGTCTGTCAGTCGGTTCTTCCAAAACCCAAAAAGATTCTGCCCCTCTCCGCTGGGTAACTCTACATTTCCTTCCATCCGATAAGGCAGAATACCATCAAGCGGACGAAGCAAGCCGTAGAGGAATGAGGTTATCCAGAGCTTCCCTTGTGAGTAAGTGAGGTCATCTACATTCAGCGTCTCAGCCTTCAGATGTTTGTATGCCTGACCGTGATAAGCGAGGATAGCTGGAAGTTTGGGCGCATCTTCAAAGAATCGCAAATACCGCATCCTGTTCTGAACGGCAATCTGCCTGCTACAGCCCAGCATTTCGGCAATCGTCTCTGTAGAATACTGAGCCATATCCTTTGCAAAAGCCTGAGCCTCATTCTTGAAACGAGGTAATGACAGACTAACGCCAGGAACAGACTTTAGCTTGTCATTCATTATCTTTGCGGAAGCGAGTATTATCTGCATATTTGAATCCTACCCATTTAATTGTTCTTCAAGAAACTCTGCTGCATCGGCTACACAGTCAGGACATTCACGCAACACCACCTTTGTTCCAATGCCTTTCAGTAACTTGCATTGGGTAGCTCCGTTTCTTTCCTGGAACTTGGTCATAATCTGCCGCATCTGTTTCATGGACTTCACCTTGTCCTTGTTGACCAATCCTAAGACAAGACCAGACCCAACGAGTGCGCCACAGGTTCCTTCCATGTTTCCCATACCACCACCAAAAGCTCCGGCAATGTTCATGGTATCATCTTCACTTATCCCTGCTACGTCCGCATAGGTATGAAGAATAGCCTGGGCGCAGTTGTGGCTATTGCACCTCTTTTTCTCTGCTGCTATGTGTTTTCTTGTTTCCATATTCTTCTATTCCATTCGTTGCCATTTCATTTCTTCACCTTGTTTGTCATACTGCTTACGCTTACCTGTTGGCGGTTCTGTCAAGGTTATCTTCACAACAGCCGTTCTCTCCAGACTGCGCTCTATCGCAGCAGCGAAAGCATCCATGTGTTGAGGGAGGAAACGCTGACAGATAATTCTTAGAGCTTCTATTTTCTCTGCTTTATCAGTAACAACCTCGGCGATACCTACAGCCATTGCTGATTTATACTGGAGGGTAAAGCTGCCATCTTTGGGACCAACAGTAGGAGTGCATCGGGTCACAGCTGATAATGCCACTTTGGGATTGTATGCTATACAGTCCATCTTATCACCCTCCAAAGCTCCATGAAAATAGAAGGTCTTTTCATCTTTACGTGCCAATGACAAAGGAACACCATAGGGGCTACCGTCTGACTTGGTGAAACTGACGGTGATATATGGAGCTTTGTCTAATACCTCCATTGCGAAGGCCGAATCCATTTCTCTGCTTGCTTTCCTCATATTAGTTTATTTTATCGGGTCTGAACAATACTTTCTACGGCCACATTCCTTGCAGAACTTGCCTATCCATACGTTGTCAAACTGCTCAATGGCTGCTTCAACCATTTCTGGGTCATCGGTCAAGATTCCTGCCTCGAAGTTCCTTTTTCGTGGTGATTTCATTCCCATCCCTGCGCCAGTCATGTTAGCGGAACCGACGTAGGTAATGGTAGAGTCAATGATAATGAGTTTAAAATGGACTCTCGGACATAGCACACGCTCCATACCATCATAAAGGATAGGATGCTTCTCGTGATCCTCTCTCCAAGCTGTTCCTGGTTCCTTTGCATGAATCAGTCTGACTTCCACACCTTTCTTCAAGAGGCCAGCAAGCAAAGCAAGGAATGGCTTATCATCAACATACAGGTCTTTGATGTCTGCCGTTCCGATCCACACCGTCCGTTTCGCTTTTCCAACGAGTGAGAGGACTTCCTTGTAGTGGTTCTCGTCTGCTATGTACTTGATGAAGCTCATTCTTCAACGTCACAATGTAAGAATCCCATTTCCTTTGCTTTCTCTTGGTTCATCAGGAAGTAAATAGCCTCGCCTTCGTTGCATAGTTCACCTTTAGAATTGGTTATCTCCGCACTGATATATACCAGATTCCGTACCTGTTTTGCTACTTTAGCCTTAATAGTCAACTCTGGTTCTGTTGTAGGGATGGCTTTCTTGAACTTCACATTAAGCTGTACGGTATAGCCACTGGTTTGTAATTTACGAGTGACTACCCATCCGCACACTTCATCGATCAGTGTACTCAGTATGCCGCCGTGCATTGTATTCACCCATCCTTGATAGTTCTTTTCGGGATGCCATTTGCTGACGATATAGTCACCATCCTCATAGAACTCCATGTGAAGCCCGATGGGATTCTCAGGGCAACATCCGAAACAGTTGTATTCAGGATGGTTTCGCCAAGGGTTTATTATCTTCTTCAACATTTTACTATTTCTGTTAGTTCGTCAATGTTATCAATGATATAGTTGGCTCCAGCATCTTCAAGTTCTCTTTTAGATCCGTTTCCATAGGTCACGCCACAAGTCTTAGCTCCAGCATTTAAGCCCATCAGAATATCTACATTCATATCACCTACAACGAGCGTCTGACTTGCATCGAAGCCTGTAGCGGTAAGTGTTTTCAGGACTGGCTCAGGATTGGGCTTCGCTTTCAGTACGTCATCAGCCCCAACGAGGTAAGAAATGTAGTCTGCAATCTCCAAGTCGTGTGTCAGTTCTGAAAGTGACTTGTGCCAGCGTGAAGATGCTATCGTGAGTGTATATCCCTGTTCCTTTAGTGCCGACAAGGTTTCAATCACTTTAGGAAAAACTTGGGGCTTCATCTTCAATAGGTTTTCTTGGAAGATTCTCCTATAAACATCGGTGCATTGCTGGATAGTCTCTTTGGCTTCATCTGGATATAATGCCTCAAAACAACCGTCAAGAGGTAATCCTATCTTGGAAGCACATTCATCATCAGTACGTCCAGGCAGCCCCAATTCAGCAATGGTCATCTGCATAGTCGTTACGATATTCCGTCGGGTGTCACCTAGTGTACCGTCAAAGTCGAATATTATCAGTTTTATCATATCTCTAATCTGTATAGGATATAGCCAATTAGTGCGAGCTGAACTATAATAATAGCAGGGACTCCATACTTGAACTTCTTATGCAAGGTCTTGTGATGCCAGACTTTCATTCCTAACCATGCTCCTATGCTACCGCCTAAAACAGCAAAACCTAACAATGCCGTCTCTCTTATGCGCCACTTGGACTTTTTCGCTTTCCACTTGTCGATACCGTACATGAAGAAAGTGACCACGTTGATGACAGCGAGGTAGATAAGAACTACATGTAGATGTTTCAGTGGTATCATCTGTTCGCTAAATTGGAATTCACAATTCTGATATACTTCAGATGTAGGTTGCCGTTTCTAAAGCAATATAAAGTTTGTTTAAACTATGGTTGGCATTGTTCAAGCCTTTGGCTTCATATCCATTTGTATCCAAAATGTCACCTGCTTCAAAAAAAGCATACAACTTCAAATTGTAGAAGTCGCACACAGATTGAACTCCAGCCAATTCCATTTCTACAGCGATGCACCCTTCTTCCATACGTTTGCGTACAAGTCCTTTTGTTTCTCTGATCATCGAATCTGTCGTCCATATTTTACCTGTAATATATGGTACAGATAATTTGTCGAAAATTATGGAAAGTTCCTTGCTTGCGGCTATATCAATATAGTCGGATGGTGCTGCAAAATAATATGAACACCCGTCCCCTCTGTAACTTTGTGTCGGTATGATAAATCTACCTTGTGTGGTTGTACGGTCAAGACTGCCACAGGAACCGAACATAATGAACTTTGATGCTCCAGTTAGCCAGCTTGCAAGATGACATTGAGAGGATGCTACTGCTGAACCTATTCCTGACAGGTAGAAAGTTATCGTAACTCCTTTATAAGTTGTTTTATAGATATGCGTGTCGCCATTGCAAGCCGACATAGTTGCAATAATTTCAGATTCGTAGGAATCAAGTAAATGCCGATGAATTTCCTTCGAGAATATTATCAGGCATATATCTGCAAAATCTCCACGTCTGCCGTAGAAATCAAACAGATTGATCATTGGTTCAGTTTCAATATCATAACTATCAGTAATCATAGCATATTGAATCAGATGTGAGTTTTATATTGCTCCGGTATCTCAAGATTGAAAGTTCTGCATAACAACAGAACATCGTGGACATCATTTTCATCGTATTCATATCCAAGATGGAACTGTACCTGTGCCTCCGGGTTTATGCAGAACACCTCAATATTCCCGATTTTTCCTTTACCTGAGAAAGTTTCGCTTGGGAAAGTGTATCCGTCATATAGAATTCCATCTTCGACATATTCGAAACAATGCAGATCGATTATTCTTCCGTTGTCATCTTTCCAGACAGTATGGCTGTCGGTCGTATAGTCCATTATAACTTCTCTGTATCCCTTCCCTGTAATCACGGATATGGTTATACAGTAGTCTTTCTTCTCTACGAACAGATCGATGTCGTTATGTATTCTTGTTTCTCTGCCTATAAGTGCATCGACACCCCAACCGCCGTCCAAAAATACCTTTACAGATGCTTCAGACAGCATTTCAAGAATCTCACATACATCAAAACAAGTTACCATAAAATTCGAATTTATAGGTTTCTGATCAATGATAAATCACCACTTGACAAAGCTTTGAAATTGCGCTCAATTTTCTCAATGTCCCAATCCCACCATTTCAGTTGCAGCAGAAAGGCGATGAATTCGTCATCAAAACGCATCCTGACCACTCGGCAGGGATTTCCCACGGCAACAGCGTATGGAGGAATGTCTGAGGCAACAACAGAGTTGGCTCCGATAATTGCACCGTCGCCTATATGAACGCCTGGCATGATGGTAACATGCTGGCCAATCCAAACATCATTGCCCACAACGGTATCACCCTTCAGAGGCAATTCATCTTTCACTGGAGCAATGGCACTTCCCCAGTCACCACCAATGACATAAAACGGATAGGTTGTCACACCGTCCATCCTATGATTGGCTCCATTCATGACAAACTCCACACCCTTGGCAATAGCGCAGAATTTGCCAATAATCAGCCGGTCACCTATGAAGTCGTAGAAATGAGTGACATGCTTCTCAAACTGGTCAGCACCATCCACATCATCGTAGTAGGTATAGTCGCCGATGATGATACGCGGGTTCTTCACCACGTTCTTGATGAAGCAGAGGCTTGGAATCTTCGGATTCGGAAAAGCCTCATTGGGGTTGGGTCTATTATTGATTTCCATAAATTCCGATTTATTTGTTATCACATTTTTTTCATATAATAGCCCATCCTGTTCAACTGCATAGCGGCTCCAAACAGGTAGAGTTGATGCAGACAGGAAACGTAGGCATTGAAAGCCTCCTTGGTTCCTGGCTCTATGTTTTGGTGACGAAGGGCATTGTAGACACGGGAGGCACATTCACCAACCAGTTTCTCCAACACAGTATAGTCGATGCCTCTCAGCAACAGCACATCTTCACGGATGTATTCGTCCATCGAGTCGTAGCCCCTCTTGTCTCTCATGTAAGCATAGAGGTCATCAATCTTAGAGTAGATTTCCCATTCAGCATCCCAAAACTTAGCGACGGCCATTCCAATATACATCATCCAACCGAGTGATGCGGAGGGGAAGTCGTTGAACTCCCTGATGCCGTCGGGAATGTAGGCTTTGGCTATCTGCTCCCACTTTTCTTCAACGTCGGGACACTCAGGCAGACGAGCATCAATTTCCTTCATTGACTGAAGGAACTGGTGTAAGTCCTTGTGTAGTTGCTCTTCAAATTTATCTATCATCGTTATAGCATATTTTCCAGTATCTCAACAGCCTTGGTGATGTCCTCTTTAAACCGTTTGTGGTCTCTCAGGAAGTCAGCCCTGCCACCAGAAATAAAATCAAGTAGTTCCTGGCTCATTTCATCTGCATACGAGGCAATAGCAATCTCAATGTCATCTTTCTGCCAGTCGAGCGTCGAATAAACATAGATTCTCTGCTTCTGATGCAAGAAACTATAGGCTGTCTCTATACTGTCTTTCGTTATCATTCTTTCTTGTCATATCCAATCGGACGGAACTGTTTTTGCTTGTCGTTGTAAACGAATCCATGTCCGTATAGGTAATTCTTTATATCCTTTGGCTCTGTCCCGAAGTTGTAGCACAATGATTCCAGCGTGTCAAACTCTTCGTCCCTCAGAAGCATGTTGACGCTTGAAACCAGTATTGCAGGGTCTTTCGGAAGATAGTCCATCAGTCTTTATTAGAATCTTTTCGGCTACAAAATTACTCAATTTTCACTAGAAAATTGCCAAAATAACACATCTTCACTACGGAATTGGGTGTTTTTCCCTATTTTTGTGTAATTTTGTCACCAAAATCGAGATAGAAAGATGAAAGTAAAGATTCAAACAATGCTTGGCGACATTGTAGTTCGCCTGTATGACGAGACACCCATCCACCGTGACAATTTCGTGAAGCTGGTGAAGGATGGCTATTATGATGGTACGCTGTTCCATCGGGTGATAAAGGACTTCATGATTCAGGGCGGCGACCCTGACTCCAAGGGCGCACCGACAGGCAAGATGCTTGGCGTGGGCGGCCCTGACTACACGCTGGAGGCCGAGATAAAGGACGGCCTGTTTCATAAACGAGGAGCCTTGGCGGCTGCCCGTCAGGGCGACGAGGTGAATCCAGAACGTCGCAGTAGCGGTTCTCAGTTCTATATCGTCTGGGGACAGGTGTATAATGAGGGACAGCTTAAACAGTTCTCCAAACAGTTGAGGATGCAGAAAGTTCAGAATGCTTTCAATGAGCTTGCAGCAGAACATCGTGCGGAAATCATGCAGATGCGCCGTGACAGGAATCGTGCCGGGTTACAGGAATTGCAGGACAAACTGGCTGCGGAAGCTGAGAGTAAGGTTGGAAAGACTGGTTTGACCGATGACCAGATGAAGCTCTATTCTACTGTTGGTGGCACTCCCCATCTTGACGGCCAATATACAGTTTTTGGTGAAGTTGAAGATGGTCTTGATGTGGTTGAAATGATACAAGGCACTGCTACAGGACGCGCTGACAGACCTGTTGATGACATTGAAATGAGAATGACTGTTATTGAGTGATATGTTGGAAACAGGACTGAAACATACAAGCGAACTGACAGTAAGTGAAGGCTTGACCGCTATTCAGATGGAATCTGGAGATATGCCTGTCCTTGCTACCCCTGCTATGATGGCATTGATGGAGAACGCTGCCATGCTTGCCGTTGCTGATGAACTTCCAGAAGGTTGCACAACTGTTGGTGGTCATATTGAATCCTCACACCTCAGACCTTCGAAGATTGGGGATAAAGTGTTTGCTACAGCCGAAGTGACCAAGGTTGACGGCAAAAAGATTGAGTTTAAGGTGTCTGCTTATTCTGGTGAAAGGCTACGGGTAGGCGACGGTACGTCGGGAATGACGCTGCTTGGTGAAGGTACACACCTTAGATTCATTGTTGACAGGGAGCGGTTCATGTCAAAACTTGGATAGCGTATGGAGTACAAAACTTTGAACAATGGGCTGAAAATGCCGAAGGTTGGTCTGGGTGTCTATAACATTTCTGAGAGAGACACACAAAGGGTCGTTGAAGATGCAGTCAGTGTAGGTTACAGAAGCATTGATACAGCAGCTATGTACCACAATGAAAGCGCAGTAGGCAATGCCGTCAGGGCTTGTGGTGTTCCCCGTGAAGAACTGTTCATCACAACAAAGATCTGCGATTCATGCTATACGAGGGAAGAGACGTTGCGCACGGTTGACCACTCCCTGAAGCAACTTGGACTGGAATATGTAGACTTGATGCTGATTCACTGGCCTGTTGGGAATCCAACGGTTATATGGCATACGCTTGAAGAACTTTATGAGCAAGGGGTGTTCAAGGCTATTGGGGTGTCAAACTTCTACCCCAACACTTTCCCCAAGATTGTGAAGGGTGCCAAAATCATGCCCGTTGTGAACCAGTGCGAGACCCATGTGCTCTATCAGCAGCGTAAGATGATGGAATACCTGAAGCCATACGGTACAGTTCTCGAAGCATGGAGTCCGTTGGCAGAAGGTAGGAGCAGCATCTTCAAGAACAAGTCTTTGCTGGGTATTGGCGAGAAATATGGAAAGACCTCTGCCCAGATTGCCTTGAAGTTCCTGATTCAGAATGATGTTATCATTATTCCCAAAACGACTCACAAGGAAAGGATGGTAGAGAACATTAACCTCTTTGACTTCACTTTGACTGATGATGACATCCGTGAGATTCGCTTACTTGACACAGGCAGGAATGTAACTGGTTGGCCGTCTGATGCGCTCAAATATAATCCTGAAAGCATATGATACAGAACTACAAGGTTATCACTCTATGCGGAAGCACTCGTTTCAAGGAGCAGTTCATCGAGACCCAGAAACGATTGACGCTTGAAGGCTGCATTGTCATTAGCGTTGGTATGTTCGGCCATTCTGGTGATGAAGAAGTCTGGAAGCCTGGAATAAAGGAAATGCTTGACGATATGCACAAACGGAAGATCGACATGGCAGATGAAATCTTTGTCATTAACGTAGGTGGATATATCGGCGAAAGTACCAAAAGTGAAATTGCCTACGCAGAGAAAACAGGAAAGAAAGTAAACTATCTGGAGCCATTAGTATGAAGAAACTGTTATTATCCATCGTTTTACTGTTATCTGTAGCCAACCTCCAGGCACAGAGTATCAGCCATATCGAGACAACGAAGAACTGGTACTATATCTATGACCAGGATGGAAAGAAAATAAAGACCCTCAGTAGCACTATCGGAGAGTTACAAGGGTTCAGCGCATCGTTCTTTGTAGTGAAAAGCAGCTCATGGTACTATATCTATGATGCCAATGGGAAAAAGACAAAGACCCTGAGTGAATCAACTGTTGGGAAGGTGCTGTCTGTTAGTGGCGAGACATTCACCAGTCAAGTTGGCTCCTGGATATATACTTGGAGCAAGGAAGGTAAGAAAATAAGCACAAGGTCAGCACACCAATGACAGTATGAAGCATCTGACAAACATACAGGATATAGAACAGACTATAGCAGAAAACCGTCTGTGTCTATTCTATATTAAAGCTCCTGATTGTGGAGTCTGTAATGTCATGCTTGATAAGGTGGGACAGGTGACAGATAGGTTTCCTTCGCTTTGCTCATTCTATACTGATATAATTGAAGAGCCTTTAATTGCCAGTCGCTTCTTGGTTTATTCGGGGCCAACTGTGTTACTGCTGATGGAGGGTAAAGAAGTCTATCGAGGCTCACAGTTCATAGATTTGGAAGAATTGAGGTATAACATTAACCGATATATTGAAATGCTCGACCAATGACACTACCCAAATTTATTATCACAATGGACGGCTTCTTTCGCCTTGGCATGGTGAATCAGCATAAGGACTTGCTAAAACCAGGCGACCAGTGCATAGGTGGTGGCTACTATCACTTTGACTACACATCAAACCGAATAGTTCCGGATCGTGCCTCCTACGACTTTGGAAACCCCAAGTGGCATCTGTTGGAAGTCCTGAAGGTTCCATCGGTCTATCGTGGCTTGCGACTGGTCTATAAGTACGATGATAACTTCCACGATGACTTCAATGTTAACGAGGAATTGAAGATAGAGTATTATGACTGACTTCGATAGCATCTGGCGTACTCAGGATGAAATCAGGACTGTTGTTGATGCTGCTGTTGGTTGTGGCATCTGGAACCTGAGCTATTCGGAGCGACTAGATGCGATTGAACTTGAACTGGCTACCCACCTCGATGAAGATGCTGTCAGTGACCTTTGCTGCCAGTTTCCATTAGCTTGTGACTATGATGGAGAAGGAGCGAGAGGAAGTAAGTTCGTGTTTGGAGTATAAAAAAGATAGAGCAGGTCGTTACACCGGCTCTTCCGAAAGATCCATAACATGTACGAAGAGTATTCCCTCTATGTAGTCCAAACCTTCTATCCAAAGGTCGCTAAATACATGATTCCCTAATAATCCATCTTCGTCAAGGTGCTTGTAATATCGTGACAATCCCATTACAAGACTATCTACATTTACCCTATAGCAATCATCGTATTCTTCTTTGCCTAAATCTATTCCTATCATTACTGGCTCCGAAAAAGGGAATCTAATACAACATGGAACGTAATCAACTCCTTGCAACATTTCCTTTGGGAACTCGGCATAATGGAGGTATGGTGTAAGTCCGTAGTTAAGCCTACGTTCCATACTTACCACATAACCCTGAATTAGGTGAATTGTAGATAACTGCTTTTTCTCTTTACTAGGCTTTGTCTCTTTCAAATTCTTCTTGCTCATTTTGTTTGATTTTTAAGTATATATCATAGTTAAGATTTTGGCGGTAAATTCAAATTCCCTTCAATTTCTTAACTATGTAATGAAAAAGAAGATAAAGGTATTGCAATGTAAATATCTTGAAGGTTTTGGGGGAATAGCCTTTGCGTATGGAAATACTAAAATCCCCCGTTCCACATTGATAGTAAACCTTACGTCAGCAGAACATTGTCCTAGTAGAGCATTAGGTCTGTGTAAAGTAGAGAATGTATGTTATGCCTTAAAGTGCGAAAGGATTTATCCAAATTACAAACATAAGAATCTTGTTATGGAACGATGGTTAACCAATGCTCGCACTACAGAAATTGTTTCTCTAATGGAAGCATATATAGACAATGCACCAGAACCGATAACACTTATTCGACTTGATGAAGCTGGTGATTTTCGAGACCAGAATCAGGTGAGACAATGGAATAAGATTGCAAGGTACTTTGATATGACGCGAGGAATTAAAACGTACACATATACATGTAGGTCTGACCTTGACTTTAGGGATGCACCTTACATCGTGGTAAATGGTTCGCTACCAAATATTCAAGGGGCAGCGAGAGAATACAAATGTGTGCCAGGTGTGGAATATGACAATATGGCCATCGGAAAAGGAGTGTATAAATGCCCAGGAAATTGTAATGGTTGTAATTTATGTTCTACTGGTCGATTTAATGGAATTATCTATAGTAGACAACATTAAAAAAACAAACAAAAATGGAAAACAAAGAAATTAAGAATGAGACGATTATGAAGAAAGTTAAAGAAGTATGTAAGATAGCCGCTGTACCAATTGCTATTATTATCGGTGCGCTACTTATAAAGAACCAGATGCAGAAACCTTCAATTAAATATTGTGTTAGTGCATATGATAGTGATTATTGGGACTAATCTCTAACATGGCAAGGCAAAGACTTCTTCTATAACTTGACTCTTTTTTCTAATGGTTAGGAAGAAGAAAACAAAGAGAGAAAGTAGTGTAAAAGCTACCTCTCTCTTCTTTTTCTTCACAACGTCCATAACCTTTCCGTAGCCAGATAGGTCTTGGTAAGGTTGACGCTATTAGTTATCTGCTTCTGCCAAACACATGAAAAGTCCCCTGGCATATTATACTCGCTGATGTAGACCAAGTGGCCGTCTCGTTTCATCTGCCTCGCCCAATCATAAAACCTATCATGGTCGAAGTTCTTGGATGTCGAATAGCCGTAAGTTCCCTTGTAAGGTGGATCGTAATAAACCAGTGAGGCTTTCGGCATAGAGATACATTCATAACTTCCACATTGCCATTCAACCCCCATAAGGAAAGGTATTTGGCGTGAAGTGTTCCTGATGTTCTCCGATATGTAGTCCCTGCCTTTAGCATTATGACCACTATATCCACCATCAAAGAACCTCCCATTCCTCGACCCCATAAAACCTACCCAGCCAATGAGGGCATCACTATATTTCCCATCGTTCTTATGCCAGGATTCCCTAACCTTATCATAGAACGGTTTTTCAATCGTCGTGGGAGGCTTCCAGTTCGTCGTTGTCAGCTCTTTCCACATAGCGATAAGGTAGCGGTTATTGTCATTAGCTATTCTCTTATACTCTGGAGGTACGTTTTGGATGACACTACAACCGCCCACAAACGCATCGACGATTGCTTGATTAGGTCGCATCTTATCTAACATAATAGGCAGGATTTCATCTACTATCCTTGCCTTAGATCCTTGATATTTCATTTCTCTTCTATTGGTTTCATCTTTTCGGCAAAGTATCTCCAGCCCCTTGCCCTCTTATACCTATCTATAGATTTTCCTGGCACATACACTGTAGTCAGGTTAGGACAGTCTGAGAATAGTGTGCCACCATTCATCCTAGGTGGATTCACTGATTCAAACGTGGCTTCTCTGAGGTTATGGCAATGACACCAGACGTAATCGCCTATATCCTCAACATTCTTGGGAACGGTCACTGATATGAGGCCGCTTGAATTGAAAGCATTGTCCTTTATATGCACTACACTTTCAGGTATAACAACCTCCTGCAATGAATCCGTATTCCCAAACGCCATGTCCCAGATAGTTGTTATGGTTGGGGGCATGACGATTGAACGGAGGGAAGTGCAGTGAGCAAAGCATCTACCCGGCACATAATCCATCCCCTCAAAATAACGGTACTCCTTGAAGTCAACAATGCCAGTATTTCCCTCAAACCATCCCGTTATGTCACGAACAGCAACGATTTCTCCGTATGTCATTTTTAGACTACCTACCTGATTCCATTTCTCCAATAGAATACGTTTAACAACATCATCTGAGACTTCAAATATGCTTTTTTCGCCCAAGAAGATGGTTGTCCCACTTACAGCTGCTATATGAGGAAATCCCATGCTATATTTCTCTTTCTGGTACTCACCCATGAATTCAAATGTTCTTAAATAATGCACGGTAAGCACCTCCTTTCTATATTGCAAACTCTTTTCGACAGGTGCAATATCCTGACGTTCCTGACCAAGACCTCCTGATCCTGGCTGGAAAATGAATTATATCTTCTCATTGTAATCTCAAAGGGTAGTCCCCTTACTTCTCTTAATAAAAGCCCCGTGACAGCCAAGCGAGAGAGACCATCACAGGGCAAAATTTAATTTATGGCTACTTATTAAATTTTTTCAAACCACACCTGAGCCTTCTTGGAAAAGGCTTTGTGGACTATACAGTAATCAATGGCTGCGATACTGACTCCAAAATGATTAGCAGCGTCAGACTTTGTAAGGAAGTCCATAACAGTACCATCTATGAACTTTGCCCTGACCTTGACACCTGCACATCTTTGTTGAGCAGCTTTCATGTTGGCCTTGGCTTCATCTGACATCTTCTGTCCTTTCCAATAGCCACCGCCATTCTTGTCACGCCATTTCTTAGCACCTTCAGTAGCAGCAGTAGGTTCTATGCCTTTCATCCTGTCACTTTGGGCTTTTTTCATTTTCTCTGTGCGCTTCTTACCAGAGTTGGAAGCGGAGATTTTATTTTTCTCAGCTTGGGTTTTCCTGCGTTTCTTACTGGCTGCACTAATCTTTTGCTTGGCAGCATCCGTATGATGGAAACCATTATCCTTGCGTGTCTTGTTCCGACGCGCTATCTCTTCCAAGCTTATCTTTGTACCTTTACGACCAGTCCCACCTTTATTGCTGTTGAAACCATGCTCGAAAGAATCAAACATCTTGATAAAGTCTTTCTCTCGATCCTCCAGCTTCTCAACCAGTTTGTCAATGTCCCTGTCATAGAGGGTATCTACTACAGTATATTTGAAGTTGATAAGAGCATATCTTCTCCTTGCAGCAGCAATCTTCTTCCCGGCATACTTACTTTTGGGTTTGTTCCATCTGTTCTTGCGTGTCTCTTCCTCTGGGGTACAACCGACATAAACCCAGCCATCCTTTTCATCACCAGGCGCATCAAGTCTATAAATATAAACAACGCCCTGCCATCCCTTACCGGCTACCCATGTAAGGCTGTCTTTGTTATATTTCCGTCTCTTCCCGACGGTTACTATCTGTTTCGACATTTGAAATTTGTGTTTTAGGTTAATAGAAGAAGGGATAGCTGATTGTCATTAGTCAACTATCCCTCCTGTTTCTGTCCTGAGATCCTCCGATGCCTACTCTAACTTACAATAGTCCTTTATCCATCTTACGCCTTTCGGAGTAAGGCATATTGCAGAAGTTCCACTCAGCATGAATGTAACATCTGGATCATTGGTGATGGCCTTGAAATAATCATCTACTCTTTTGGCTACACAGTCATATCCTTCCTTCATGTTGAATGGCCTATACATATACCAGTTATAAGCCCCGAAATTATGTATTCGCTCTTTCCAATCCGTATCAAGCCTTGGGTAGAAATCCACAAAGCATTGATACCAGTAGCATTTTATATATTTGTAGTCTGAGTTGAATGACAGACACTTCAACCAAGGGAAATCGGTCAAGTAATAACCAATGCCGTCCTTTTCAAATAATGAATACTCGCCACCACAAGGCATAGTATCTTGCAACTTGAACATATCTGCTCCAATGGCTTTCGCTTCCTCATAATATGGTACGAGTGAATCCAACCACTGAGGCAAGAAGCGTTCAAGGTGGTCTCTAAATGTTGGAGTCAGCTTCTTTGCAAACTCCAGGTCACTAATTTTCAATGTTGCCATAACATATTCTTAAATTGTTATCCTATATGCTTTTAATCCGTCTTTATTGGTAATCTTGCAAGGTATATAGTTCGGTAGTTCACTTGCTTTCGCCGTTTTTGCAATACCCATCTTGTCATAAACTTCCTGTAGCATCCACTTCACGTCTTTCTTGCTGTAAACCTCGCCATTCTCGAATAAAGAAGCTACAAGGTCTTTAATGTCAGTTTCACCGCTTACATGCCGTAGTTCCTGATCCATCTTCCAAGGGTCACAGCCATTGGCAATAATCCTTTCGGTTGATAGCATATTGAAGTAATAGGCTACATCATTATATCCCTCGTCATGCAGCATACCAAATATCTCCCTTTGACATTCAGGATGTTTTTGGAAGCAATATAATATCGCCTTTATCCTATCCTGGTTCTTTTTGGGGGTAGCAATGGCCTCCAAATTGTCTTTCAGTTGCATAACCTGGGGAGAATATTGCCTGTGTAATTTCGCAGGCCCCATACAATACCAACTAATATGGTTCTTCAAAATGTCCCGACAATAGTTTTCCGATACTATTATCAAGTTATCTATCTCTGGTTTCCCATTAACAGTCTTGATATATAGATAATTGGGGTCATCGTCTATTGTACGAGACACATCATGTAGATAAGCACTTTTACCTTGGTCATCCATTATATAAGTCCAGTTGGAGATTCTGATTAGGCTCCTTTCCATCTTTTCCTTTCTCTTGGCCTCGAACAAATCATCATCTATTATGCTTATGTTTTCCTTGTAATAGATATGAAGAATATTCCTGAACACATTGGTCTTTAGTCTTTGTCTGCCAATAATCTGGGGAATATCCGATGCTATGTCTAACTGCAAACTTCCCACATAGTAGTTGGCTATTACATAGGTACTGGCACAGGGACTGTAGAAATCAACACCCTCAAATGCAGTTCTGGTAACAAAAGTCCATGTCGTATGCCTCTCGCCCTTTTTGGGAATAGAAGCCTTTATTTCAAGTTGGGGATGTGCCTTGCGTAATTTCGTCGCATTCTCCTTTGTATTGGCACATATAACAGTTATCTCAGAAATGTCAATGAGCTGCTTCTTGGTCACATATCCACTGACAATATCCTTTATATCATCTACACTATTTAGGAACACAACCGCCTCATAGCTATAATCACTTAGTCCTTCGCCGTAGTGAATGACATCGAAATAGTGTCTGTTATGTGGATCTATATGCCTGGAATAGTAGCTGTATATACTATTGAAAGCATCTTTAGCGTTCTTGCAGCTATAGTGCCTTGTGTCTATCGGAACCTTATTTGGCCAGTCAAGCTCAACATATTCAACATTGTATGCTGCGAACTCTGGAACCTCCTGCATATAGTCAATTATTGGCGTTGCAGAAATGAACAAAAGCTTCTCATACTGAAACAACTTATGAAGAAAGGATGACAGTACACACTTATTGTTATACTCCTTTATCAGAACATCTTTAATGATAGTGTGGGATTCATCTATGACAATACGGAAAAGAAGGTTTATGTCTAATTCAAATATCCTTTCCAGCATTGTCATCAAATTGGCGAAAGAATCATAAGTCACCATCAGTTTCATTGGTCTGTTGTACTTATCACATAGTTGTTTATAATCCTTGAACTCTTCAACCAACTGTTCAATGCTCTTCTTCTCTTTGTTTTTGTAGTCTCTTTCACGGTTGAAGTAATAGCATAACTGGTTGTTGTTTTGGTTGAAGTCCCTTTCTTTCTCTTGCAGCAATCTTATTCGTGGAGAAACCAATATAGTGTTCTCCTGGTTTTTGAGACTGTAAGTAGTGAATCCGCAACCAGTCATTACCTTGTTGACTATCATTTTCCCATTGGTGAGATACTGGTCAAACTTACATCTGCCATTATCATCAGTCCATTCCATAATGTACTCTACACCATTGTCAACTCTAATTTTTCCTCTGTCAAATATCATATATGGTTATTTTTCTGTATTACTGAAAATTCTGTATTGTGTCTTTTTTGTGTCTTTTTTTCTCTTATATAGGAGAATACGTGTTTTACTCCAAAAAATGACCACAAATATTGACTATAATAGTCTGAAGGTTGACTGAGCGAAGCGAAAGTCAATCTTTGGGAAATGTTATTGTTTTCCATTAAAGGTGGCACCGACCGTACCATTCCACTTCGGCTTCGCCTACGTTCCATCCCTGCCACCTTTATGATTTTTCCAAATTGAAGGAAACCATTATCATTATCTTTCAATAGGGATAGTATAGTACAATTCATCTTCAATAAGGCTTTTTCTGTCTATCCTTGTCAATCATCAGGCTTGCCATCCTGATAATTTCCAAGTCAGACAGGTTTAGGGATAGTATTTTTCTGTTCTCCCATTGGCAATTAGCAAATCTGACAATTTGCCAATTACCAAGTCAATTTGAGATAGTTTCATTCAGTTTCCTTCAGTTTCTTCTTCAATAGACTTGTCCCTCTTCCTTGACAGTATTCGAAGGGTAATCCCCTTCTCATACAGGAAAGTGACAAGTCTCTGGTACATCTGTTTGTTCAGAGTTTTACGAGGACAAAGCTCATTCAGTTTAGACAGTTGGATAGTCAGTACATAGGAACCGCCATTGTCATAAGCGGTTCCAAATCCCTCGTCATAAGCTTTCAGTGAATTTATATCTTCTGAAAAGTATCTCTCTTCAACTTTCATATCATGTTTCATAGTGTCTACAGGTTAAAATAAGTGGAATCCCAATATAGATTTTCGTTATTCGTCAGCTAAAAATAATATCAGGATTCCATGTTTTCCTTTTATCAGCAGTTAAAACTTCACATCGAGGACAAGCATATTGATCCATTCTGTCACTGTAGCCTTCTTCACTTTCTGGCCAGTATAATACTCCACGTTTCGCTTACATGCCTTTTCAAATTCAGGCAGATCTAGGTAATGCACAAAGCCAGGGAAATGAGCAAAGCATCCAATACTCTGGTACTCCGGCATGAATCCGCTGTACCCTTCTCCGCTAATAATGAAAGTGTCAGGCTCCAATATCAGGCCATCTTTTACTTCCACATTCAGGCTTCTATGAATTATCACCTCATAGCCTTCATCAGTAGGTTTCACACTTACGCCAATTACTTTGCCTGTGAATTCCTCTATTCTGGCCTCAATGTCCTTCTCAATATCTACGTCTGTCATCTGATCCAGGTCATAGACTTTTCCAAAATACCAAATTTTCATTTTCTCTTCCTTGATTTAATGTTCAACGTAACACCAAACTCTGCTTTCAAGTAGGACACCAAGCCCTGATATGCGTCTGTCCTGGGTCTAGTCCTGGGGCATAAAGTCAACAAGTCTTGCAATGTTTCCTCAATGCAGAGTCCAGTATCAAAGTTGCCATGCTTATTACGCAAGGCTTCGACATCAGCATCATATTTACCATTTGAAGGTAATGGTACTGATGGACTAATCTCTTTCTCAACAACAGGAGCAGCCACCTCCTGAGTCTCATTCACTATGTCTGGTCTCGAATTAGTGCCAAACAAAGCGTTCATTAAATTGCTAAAATCCATAATCTCCAAAATTTACAAACCAATCATTTTTCAGGGGAGGATCCAATGCAATAATCCTCTATTCACATCCTAAGAGTATCAGCCGAGTTTGACCGCGTTTTTTCGATTTGAAGTTACAGCATAGTTACACATGAGGTTACAAGAATTGAGCCTGAATGACAATGATTTAGGCCAATTGTAACCTTGTAACCCAGAAAAAAGAGGCAGGGGGTATATGGCTATCAGTCCCCACCAAAGGAAATAGAGGTTACAGGTTACAAAGCCCTAAAAAACGGCATATTTTTACCTGTTTTTAACCCTTGAAAACGACCGTCTCAGAAGGTACTCAAACCCTTATAAATGAGAGAAATACAACGTTGTTAGAGTGGTAGAATTAGAATGTCTACCAAGACTCTAACATTTAATTTTATTGGGCGTGGAGAACTGATGCGAAGAGTGTCAGAGGAAACTCCAGGCCGTGCCGTTGGGATTCGGTCATCATTTCCAATACTAAAGTGATTGGACTTGATGGTTTGGGAAAAGGCAGAACTAGAAATGAGTGGATGCTATCTGAGGAAGGTAGTCATCTGCTCACTTTATTTTTGAATAAGAAACAACAAGAGAAATTTAACATCAATATTAACTTTAAAAACAAGAGAACAATGAACAAGAGAATTTTTAGAAAAGTGAGGGTAATCGGTGACGTTATTATGGTGGTAGACATTGCATGTCACGCATATCGCCTGGTCAAGAACGAGATTTGCCCTTGGGTCTGCAAGAAGATCCACAAGAACAAGAACGCTGGAGCAGCCGAAGAGGTAGATGCTCCTACTACAACAACGGAGAGTATCGCACCTAACGTAAATGAGCAGCAATGACGCGACGGACGTACTCATAACCTGCTTAGAGGCCACACTAGCGGTCTTGAAAGCACTAAAAAAACTCAGGGGGATTCTGGGTAAAAAGCCCAGACCCCCATAGTCTTTAACTTTTAAAACCATTATAACAATTATGGCAAAGAAGAACAACAATCAGACAGTAGGCTTTACACCTACAGTGGAACAGGAAGCAGACAACGCCGCAATGGTGGTAGTCGAGCCTGAACCAGAGACACGCAGCCCCTTCATCCTTGGTAACACAAAGGAAATAGGGCTTACAGAACTTGGTGACATGTTGACTCCCGTTTTCAGCCGGGACAACGTGGAAACTATCAGCCATACGGAAGCTATCAGCACCGTAATGGATGCAGTGAGTACATATTTCGACGGACAGGAAATCAATGCCCCCGTCGTAAGAGTATCACATGAAATGAAACTACGGAACCGCTTCGGAGCTGGCAAACTGGTCGAGAACCTGAATCCAGAGGACAGCGATTCCTACTATCAGAGAGCGATGGCAATGATTGAAATTCCATCTATCTCACACGACATCAACGGAAGCATCTGCCATCTACAGGTATGCCTTGTACGAAACTATGCAGATTGCAACCTACTGGGTAATTCATCCCAGAAGCAGACCTTCAAACTGGCAATCGGTTTTCTGAATACCGTATGCACCAATGGCATGGTCTGTACTGATGGAGTAAACCTGGCCATCAAGGTAACTAATACTGCCGACTTCTACAAGTATTGCATCGAACTTTTCAAGCAGTACAACTACAAGCAGCACCTTGATGACATGAGACGACTGAACGATACTGTTGTCACCGTCAGCACCTTGGCTCAATTCCTGGGCCGTGCGAGAATGGCAACAGCTCTACCGACGAGCATGAAGAACGAGCTTGGCCTACCTGAATTCACACTTCCAGAGGCACAGCTGAACAACATGATCCGTGACTACTACACCGACGAGAACTTTGGTGGATTCGGACGAGAAATCACGGCATGGCAATTCTATATGCTACTGACAAATTACAAGAACAACTACATTGACGTGACATTGGAGCGTTCCTGCAACGCATACCAGTGTGCTAAAGGCGTGGCATCAGCAATCAACAAAGATGACGATGCCTGGAGTTGGTTTATCGAGTAAAGACACAGAGGAACAACAACCTCAAATGTCAACCGAAGAGGGAGACTATCACTGTAACAGGTGGTGGCCTCCCTTTTTTCATTTGCGAGAACAGAAAACAATTTTAATAACAATTAAAAACAAAACAAATTATGCTTTACATCAAATCATTCAGCAACTACACCGAGTTTCAAGAAATTTTCGGTGTTCGCGTGTTCGGAGAAGAAAAGGCGAGGAAGAACAAAATCCTGCTGGCTCTCCTGAAGGACAAAGCGGTTCATAAAAGAGCCATTGAAAGTGGAGATTTCACCTTACTCAGCATCAAGAACATGGTGGATCTCAAAAACGTCTGCATCAAGAAGCTCCATGAAAGCGGAGCCAAGAGCAGTAAACTTCGCTACGAGGTCAACCTATTGGGCGTGACCTACTTTAGTGACATCTATTCCCTTGACAGCATGAACGGCATCTGTGAAGATGGAACCCCCAATGCTGTACGCTACGTCAACAATGAGAACAATCGCCCTTGGAAGATGAAGTGCGGCAAGTTCTACAAGAAGCTTATCGAATGTACCAAGTTCGGTAAGTCCCTTCCGCAAGAGGTGGTCACATATCTCTGTGAAGAGTTTGCCCGTGACTGGCAAGCCTACTCAATCGGCAAGCTGCCAAAGAACAAGTTGTATGTGAATGACAACTTCTCAGACATCTATGATTCCAGCCGTTTGAAAGGCTACGACGAGGACTCAGATGCTTTCGTTTCCTGCATGGTAAACAAAGACCTTCATTCTTTCTACAAGGATGCCGTGACTGCAAAAGCGGCTTATCTCGAAGATGAGGACGGAATGATTATCGCCCGTTGCATCGTATGGCCAGAGGTCTACGACAAGGAAGGTAACAGGTATCGTTATGCAGAACGCCAATATGCGGTCGGCTGCAACGATGTTTACAAACAGGCACTCATAGACGCACTGATTCAGGCTGGTGAGATTGACTGCTATAAGAAGATAGGGGCAGCATGTTCAGACGCAAGTTCCATTATTGACATTCATGGAAACTCGCTCGCTGACAAAGATTTCCATATTGACTGTGACCTTGACTGGGATGATATTCTCAGTTACCAGGACACCTTCAAATGGTACTCTATGTATCATCACAAAGCCTACAACTATGAGGCTGGAGATTATTCACTTGACGTAACGGAGGGTAGCCTGGACGCATCAGAGAATGGCGACGAAGAAGAACCTGACGAGTATGATTCCTACCATGACAGAGACGCATGGGAGGTTTGTACTTGCTACTATCATGGCAACGAAGAGACTGTTGACATTGAGGATCGTGATGATTTTGTTCGGTTTAACGAAAAATGGTATCACGAGGATGACGTTGTGACCTGTCCGAAGTGTGGGGAGAAGATGCTCAACCCAGCGTATTACGATGAGGATGACGATGTTTACGAGAGCAGCATAACAGGAAAGGGTTATTGCTGTGAGGACTGCCGGGACGAGGCAGAGTTGGAGTACAAGAAAGAGCATTGGCACTATTCCGACTATGATGACGAGTATTACCTGTATGCCAACGACATTACGACCTACAGACAATACAACTGCATCACACAGGAGTACGAGGACAAGACCATTTCCAAGGAATCACTCTTTGAACTGATAGAGCGAGGGGATTTCCATGAGTGGGGCGGCATGTACTTCGATGCAATCAATGAGGAGGTGGGGAAACCCATCGGATATGAGGACTTAATCGAATTCAATTTTGCAGCTTAAACAATGACAACGGATTTTTCACTATTGAAGAAGCTCTTTTGCATCCATTCCAAGAGTGGACGGGAGGGCAAGATTCGCAAGTTCATCTGGAACTGGATAAAGCAGAATGTTCCAGGTGCTAAGATTGTGTGTGACAAGCCAGGGAACTTATACGTTACCAAAGGCAAGTCAGAAACGTACCCCTGTATCGTGGCCCACATGGATCAAGTACAGGAAAGACACTCTAAGGACTTCATAGCCTACGAAGCCGAGGACATCATTATCGGATTCTCCCCCAAGCGGAAGGAACAACAAGGATTGGGGGCTGATGACAAGGTTGGTCTTTGGATAGGCTTGATGTGTTTACAAAAGTTTGACTGCCTCAAATTGGCGTTTTTCGTCGAGGAAGAGGTGGGATGCAGAGGCTCAGACAAGGCAGACATGGATTTTTTCAACGACTGCCGTTTTGTGATTGAGCCTGACAGACGAGAGCATGAGGATCTGATAACACAGATTGGATGGACTTCCCTATGCTCTGATGACTTCCTGAAGGAAATTGGTTATAAGAAGTTCGGTTACAAAGAGACCGACGGAATGATGACCGATATTGAGACCCTGAAGGATAACGGACTGGCTGTTTCGTGTATCAACCTGAGCTGTGGGTATTACAAGCCTCACACAGACCAGGAATTTGTGTACAAGCCAGCCGTCTCTAACTGTTTGGCTTTCGTGGAGCATATCATTGAGACGTGTACCAAAGTGTACCCACATGTCGATGATACCGCTTACCTCGAAAGACATAACTACTACGATACTGTTTACGATGACCTCTACAGCGAGATCTATGACCTATTGACCAATAATCCCAGTATGAGTTTTGGAGAAGTCGAAGCCATGTTCAAGGACTGGTACGGCTCTGACAAAATCAACAAAGGGGATTTGGAAAACAACTATGAACTGGCGAGGGAGGACATCCTCTTCTGGCAAGAACAGGAGAACAAGAAAACAACAAAAGTATTAACCAAATAAACAACAAACAATTATGTGTAAAAGCAATGAAATTTTGGCTGGACTTCCAGAGGGAGCAAGCCAGGACGAAATCAGGGCAGCGTTTTTCGAGGCCCTCCGTTCACTTAACGTGAATGACAAGTGTGAGAAGCGTGACAACCTCACATACCTGTCATGGGCTAATGCCTGGGGTGAGTTCAAGAAGGTCTATCCTTCAGCCACCTATCGCATTATCAACAACCCGACAACCAATCTGCCGTACTTCATCGACCCTGCCATTGGCGTGATGGTCTTTACAGAGGTGACGGCTAACGAACAGACCCATCAGATGTGGCTACCAGTTCTTAACGGTGCTCAGAAACCAATGAAACTGGAGCCTTACGAGTATCAGGTCTGGGACAGGAACAACCGCCAGTATGTCAACAAGACGGTGGAGGCAGTTTCCATGTTCGACATCAACAAGACCCTTATGAGGTGCCTGGTCAAGAACCTTGCAATGTTCGGATTGGGTCTCTACATCTATGCAGGTGAGGATCTTCCAGAGAATGCAACTGGAACAGATGACTCTACTGCTGCTTCAACGGCTACAGTCCCTGCTCCAACAACAGCAGAGGTGAAGCCCAAGAAGGCTATGACAACGAGAAAGGGCAGAACGGTACAACAGCCGACACAGCCTGCCAATGACCGCTATGCTGGTATCAAAGCCGCTATTGCAGCAATGCAAGATACCAACTCTCTCTTGGCTCTCTACAACCAACACAAGAACGAGGTGGAGGGCAACGAAGCTATCAAGGCTTTGTTTACATTGAGAAAATACGAACTTCAACAAGCAGCATAAACTATGGCAGCAAAGAAGAAAATCAAACTGAAGGATTCCGGTGTTATTTTCAACGCCGAGGATCATACCTACTTGTTAGGTGACAAATTCCTTTCGGGTATCACACCTGTCTTGCAGAGGCAGTTCTTCCCGACAGAGTTTGAGGGTATTCCAAAGCATATCGTAGATGCAGCAGCGGAATACGGAACTGGAGTTCACGCATCATGCGAGGACTTCGATGCGAACTGGATATGTGACGGGACCCAGGAGGTCATTGACTACATATCCTTGTGCTCAGAATTTAATCTCACTCACGAAGCGTCCGAGTACACCGTGACAGATGGAAAGGATTATGCAAGTCAGATTGACAAGGTTTACAGGGTGTCCGATGATACCTTTGACCTTGGAGACATCAAGACTTATGGGCAGATGACGCAGGAAAAGACTGAGAAGGCAAGATGGCAGCTAAGTATCTATGCCATGCTTTTCGAGCGTCAGAACCGTGGAGCAAAGGTTGGCCGACTGTTCATCATCCATCTGCGTAACAAGCAGAAGAAAGACGGTACTTTCGACCATATCAGCGAGATTATCTTTGTCAACAGAATCCCCTCTGAAATATGTGAGGATTTGTTGGCAACAGACCTACGAGGTGAACAATTCATCAATCCATACGGCATTCCAGAGGAATATCGCTCACAGGAAACTATCATCCGTGAGCTTATCCAGACGAAAGCAGCCATCGAAGAGAAACTGAACGGCATCAAGGCCAAGATTCTCAAAGACATGGAATTGAAGAACGTGAGAACCTGGGCAACCGACACAATGAGGCTTACAAGAAAACTGCCAACCCAACGCTCATCATTTAACCTGGCACTATTCAAGACCGACCATCCTGAATATGACTATGACCAGTACATGAGAGTGTCTGAGGTAGCGGGAAGCCTGTCGATTGCAGTATGAGAACAAGAACGGAAGGGCTGGGGATAGCAATATTCCTGGCCTTTTCAATTAAAGGACAATTAAAAACAAGAAACAAATGGATTTTTTGGAATTAGAAACATTGAAAGAGACTCGTGAGTACAAGGCAGCAGAAGCACTTGCAGACGCTGTTAACTCTATGGGTTGGAAACCTGAAAAGTTTGCTATGGGTATGACTGTTCAACACCGTACTCTACAGCAAGAAGTAATGAGAACCTTTGTCGCTATGATTCATGTGATGGCGAGCGACAATTATGGTTTTGACCTACGGAACAAGGGGAGTCACGAAGCAGCCAAGAAAATGGTTGAGTCGCACCTCCTCGACGACATCTATTTGCCCTTCATCTGATGTATCTGGAATGTACCTGTATCGGAATCGGTATAGAACGCTGGAACCGACTGATGAAAGGGAGTAAGCCGCTGAATTACCAGTGGCTGAAACGACGGATTAAGAAGTATCTGCCAGAGCTATATGATGCTTTGTGTATGGACTTTTACAATCCCTACGAAGAACAGACGAGAGTGACCAGGACACATTACATCCTGGTACACTCTTCAATCGAGTATTTTATTAAAAAACAAAACGACGATGAATAAGACAATTCACATCAAGCGTACCATCGACATCGAGATAACTGTCCCGATGAATGAGACGCAACAGGAAACTGAACAATGGATCGACTGTAATTTCAGAGCAGACGGGACATTGGAGAAAGTTGACTTAGACCATATCATCAGGAACATAAAACTGGCTCCCACCGAGGATGACCAGGATTCGGTGATAGTGGTTAGCTGGCCTGAATCGCAAGAACTTCCAGCGTATGAGGGCTTTTATGAGAACTGTGACTTTATCTGTGGGGACACCATCGAGCCGTGTTCATATCTGGTTAACAAGAACTGGTATGGCAAGCTCCTTAACGGTGAACTCCAGAAGGTTGAGGAATACGAAACCTGTGAAGCGGCATGAAAGCAATACTATTCAGAATTCACGACGAGGTTTGGAACCTGTTTATTAACTATCCTGACTTCTTTTTTGTAGTGTTATGAATCATTCACAGGTAAAGGAGATAGTGGAGAAATCCATCCATGACTCTCAGAACTACAACTTCATGGTCACTATGGCTAATGGTGACAAGAAGAAAATGCGTATGTTTATTTCCGAAGGTGGCTGGGTATGCGAGTTTAAGAAGCGTTCCCGTACCAGAGGAAGGTGCATATCGTGTGAAGAACTCTGGAAATCGGTAGTTCCCATCAACAGGGACAACGATAAGGTCAGAGTTTGCAAGCGGAACACTATGAGTATCATCAAGTACCTATCAGCAAGTGGTATGTGGCCTGACATCCTGGCAAACATGATTAAGCTACAACAACTGAGCGACGAGGATTTGAAGTACCTCTATGAGTGTGAATACGACGAGCATAATACATTTATGGAGAAAAAGGGCATCGAGCATATTTCCCCAGACATGTATGACAGCTTATCCTCTCAACGTGGCATCATCACTATAAATTGGGGAAGAGGTCACGACTGGATCAAGAGGGGCTGGTTAAACGCCCTGAATGAGAAACGCAAGTATTCTATGCGTTGGACTGTATCATACGACAACAGCGTAGAGTATAATCCTGATGGCAACAGAGCATGGTATTCGGAAGAGTATAGGGGCTGTGGCAACGGTCACTACTACCTGCTTCTGGACGAGAAACATGCAGCCTTCAGGGAGGACGATTAAGTATAACAATTAAAAAACAAAAGACAATGAACATCAATCAATTCATTTTCAGCAGAACGCAGCCCAAGAAGAAAATCGAGACTATCGAGGCTCTTACGACTGACGAACTGCTTTCCGTAAAGGAAGAGACGGTCATTAAAATCGTGAAAGAGGTTGGCCGTCGAATGTATAAGAGCAGGGACAAACAGCTCTACATTGATGGTGATAGGAGAAAAGGCAACTGCTGGAACTCAACCATCGAGGGCGTAGACCTGATCAAAGGTAGGATTCATCTGAATATCTACATTCAGTATGAAAATACAGACACCAATTCGAGCGAGGAATTTGACAAGTTCTTCGATCGATGGAACAACTACCGTGGAGAAATCCGACGGTTAGACAGGTACGGGAATGGACGGACTTACTACTTCAACTATGACAAAAGCGACAAGGCGAATGTAATGAAGTCCATCCTCCTGGACTATGTGTATAAGAAGTATAACGACAAGCTTCACGACGAACTGGCATTAGGAGGATAGTGCCATGAACGAAGCGAAGATTAAGGAACTGAATAAGCGTATCAAGAAACTGGAAGAGACAATACACTTCCTGACGGAACTCTTAACCGAGCGACAACTGGAGGAGTTTATGTCCTACCTTAACAGACAGAAAGGCTTATGAAAGAACCAAAAGCATTCAGGAGTTTCAAGGTTCAGAGAGCCATTGAGATTCAAATGAGTACCCAAGACGAGAAACTGACACAAGAGGACGCAGAGCGTTTCGTTGACTGCAACTATCTTGTCGAGGGCAAATTTGATGGCAAGTACAAGGACTTCTTCTTTTGCAGAACGGAGTTTAGATACAGACCATTTACGCAAAGAGAGAAACTGGATCATTTCGTCGAGGACTTCATCATCTGCCCGAAAGAACTTGGGTTAGACTTGACAGACCGACGAGACTACGAAAAAGACCAGGAAGAACTTGAACTATACTTTGACTTCTATGACGGCATCGCATTTGAGTGTGATGAAGATGGAAGCAGGGTATCATTCAGATCTCTCATTATCCTCTATCCGACCATTGAGATATGTGAATCAATACCAGAACTGAAGGAACAGGTGGAAAATTATGTAGGAGAAGCTGCAATAGACGGCATCAACTACCATGACATAGCCCTGACTTTTGGAAAAGTACACCGACTAGACGCATTTCAATACTATGGTGATAAGTGAAACATTGTATCATAACATCGAAGTCTGTCTGAGAAATCTGATGGATGAAGATGACGAGGGACGTAAAAGGAGAATCGTCAAGCACATTCTCCACTCCCTTCGTGAAAACTGTATAACAGAAGATTGACGAACATGAGCAAGACAAGTAAGATGACCCTCAAATACTGGAACAGTCTCAGTGAGGGCAGCAAGAGACGAGCATTGACATATTGTTTTCCTTTGCATAAGGCAACAGTTGACATGCTTATGAACGACAAGCCCAATCCGAAAGACGATGCTTGGTGGGGCTTAGTATGGCGAAAGGTGCGTATTCCCGAAGCGGACGAAAGAGGGTACAGGCACTATAAGACAGTAGTAAATCGAACTTATATACCGTAAAGAGACAATGGACGAGAAACTTTATGACAAGCTCTTCCAGGAATATGTTGACTATGTGGTTGGCATCATTCGGAAGAAGGGCATCAAGACAGCAAACGACCTGAAGGACATCGTGAGAAAGAACATCAATCGTGTGGATCTCCGATTGGCAAGGGTCGTGATGGTTAATAACATGAGGTTCGGAGCCTTCCTTGATGACACCTACGAGTCTGTAGGACTGGCAACGAACATCGTAATTGACGATTAGAAATGAGAAAATACAAATTCAGAGGACACGATGTGAACGGTTGGCACTATGGCGACCTGCAACATCGAAAGACTGTTTTGCTCCATCGGGTAGGAATAACGATTGAGAACCGAGGAACAACAGTATTCTACACTTGCAATCCTGACTCCATCGGGGAAGGGACAGGCATCTTGGATATTAACGCCAAGAAAGCAAGCGACACCACCAAAGAGATATTTGAGGGTGATATTCTGAGAATGCCCGACCGAGAATATTTCCATTCGGAGATTATCGGTCTGGTAGTGTATTTCAACGGCTCCTTCGTATTAGCGAGTGACCCAGAGAACATCGAGACATGCAGCAAATGGAATCTTTATGACGCAGTTCATGGGGAAAAGGCTTATGTCATCGGTAACATCATGGAGAACCCGGAACTACTGAGGGGCAATAGTAACCAACAATCAAAAACATAACAGCATGGGAAAAAGATTGCATATCGCAACCAAGTATGAATGTGAGTGGTCTGATATGACCGCTTTCAACTGGAAAATCGAAGAGTTCCATGACCTCCTTTCTGCTCTTAACGTGAGCTATACGGGAGAGTCCTGGGATGATGAGTTTGAAGTCAGCAAGGACGATTGGCAAAGAGGGATTGACACCCTCCGAGAGTATGACAGCCTTGATGACGATGCAAGGAATGACATCGACGAAGCCTTGAACGCCCTGGAATGTGAGCGTGAAAAGGTTTTGAAGATTATGGAGCAATTCATGGAACAGTCAGCACCTAATTGGGGGTATATTGAGTGTTCCTTCTTCTAAAGAGAACGACAATGGAAAAAATCGAGCAACATGACATCGAGACCGGGCAGTACATACTATCCGTTCTCAGCAGCCGACTGGATATAGTGTCATCATGGGGATTCGACCCAAAGACACTTAGACCTATTAAGGCTGGCATCCAATTCCATGTGCAAGGATTCAAGCACACCGGGAACGTACAAGTCAAGTTGAATGAGGGAGCGGATTTGTTTGAAGTATCACTTATCTCCGAATCTGGGGAAACGGTAGATACACACGAATCCATTTACCTTGACGAGCTAATTTCTACAATAGATGACGCTGTGGAGAATGTCGAAGGCTACGAAAAGAGAGTTTGTGAAGAATATCCAAATCTCGTAGACCCCGACAATCCTGAGAAAATCAGACCTGTAGAAGTTATCATTCTCTAATAATGCTGGACGGGAGAAATCTGTCATTCTGTGAAATATCGGATTTTGGCAGATTTACCCCTCCTTGATACGGATTTTCAAATACAAGACGACCGTCTAACAAACGAAAACCATGTTAAAAAATGTATAAAACAGATGTGCTGTATGTGGCTTATCTCAGAGTAAGTACACAACGGCAAGGATATTCAGGATTAGGACTTGAAGCACAGAGGGAAATCATACAGAATTACCTTCGTGAGACAAAACCGATTTTTGAGTATGTTGAAGTAGAGAGCGGACGCAAAACTGACAAAGGGCGACCCAAACTGAAAGAAGCATTATCACAGTGCCGGACATACGGAGCAAAGCTGATTGTAGCAAAGCTCGACCGACTTGCTAGAAATGTGAGCTTCCTTTCCGCTCTACTTGAATCTGACGTGGAGATAGTCTTTTGCGACTTCCCACAAGCGAACAAGATGGTACTGCATATCCTGGCATCAATCAGCCAGTATGAGGCAGAACTAATCTCTACTCGCACTAAACAGGCATTAGCAGCAAAGAAAGCCAGAGGATGCAAGCTGGGCAACCCAGAGCATCTGATGGATAAACATAAGGAGGCTATTGCTAAGAGTAACGAGACCAACAGGAAAAAGGCGGAGGACAACCCGAACAACAAAAGGGCTGTCGCTATGCTGAGAATCCTGGCAGCACAGGGCAAGACACTTTCTGAAATGACCGATACACTCAACAATGAGGGGTTTGTAACCTCGCAGGGACATGAGTTTCGGGTTTCACAGGTGTATGTCCTGCTTAAAAGGTATAACATAAAATACTGAAATGGCAAAGAAGAAAGTATTATTCACTGTCTATGAGACAGACGCTTGGCATAGTACGGCCAAAAAGCGGTTCAAGGGGATATTCACCTCCAAGACCGCTGCCGTCAATGCCATTGTGAAGAACCACGAAATAGATGACCATGAGTTCTTTGAGAGCATCCACGAAATGATACCCCTGACAAAGAGGGAACGAGAGGCCGAAATCAAGCGGCGACTCCGTAAGGACTTCGAGGACAGCCTTCAGACACAGGGCTATAGCGTCAACTATGAAATTGAAGTTATCAACTTAAATGAGTGGGACTGATGATTAAGAAACTTATTAACCGATACTATGAATGGGTATGGCGTGTAGCCGAACCATCATGGTACTAAAAACGAGATTGTTAATTTTATAACAGAACAGAATTATGGAAAAAGACATCAACAACCAGGGTGGAGCTACCATCATTACGCTTCATCCTTCCAAAGTGGCAAAGGCTCTTATTTACAGCAACGAGCAGAGAGCCACAATCAAGAGACTTATCAATCATGGTTTCAAGCCGCACCATACAGCGGTTGGAACTGGTAAGACTGGTGAACAGAATTGGGGCGTGGAGAAGTACAATGGACGTTGGGGCAAGGGGTTTAAGATGGTGACAAAATCGCCGTTCTCACCTCAGTTCTCCCATCTGACCTATTTCACTATCGCCTAAAGAAAGGAGGTTGATATGCCTAACTGGTGTTTTACCTCCTACGTCATAGACGGAAAGAGAAAAGAAGTTCAGAGCTTATTTAGCAAAATGAACAACTTGGAAAAACGCAGGAAACCTTTAGTTGACAATGGCTTCGGGAAACAGTGGCTGGGATGCCTGGTCACAAAACTTGGAGCAGACTGGCAGAAGGTTTATTGCAGAGGATCCTGGGACAATCTACATTATGAGGGTGGAACTCTCACCTTCAGTACAGAGACAGCCTATGGACCGATGAATGAGGTTTTCAAACTCATTAAAGACATCTATCCTTCCTTGCAGATATACTATTGTGCCGAGGAGGATGGATGGGGCTACTACGCGACCAACGACACTCAGGGAGTACATTTCCCAGAGCGTTTCAAGGTCGAATCTGAATGGGAAACAGAGTACCCGACTAGTATTGAGGATGCTTGTAGTTGTGTATCTAAGCTTATTGGAAAGGAAGTCAAGACCAGAGAAGAGCTTGAAAAGGCTATTGAGGAATGGAACGACAATCTGAGCATGGACGATGATGACAAGCGAATCTACTTTCACGAATACAAAGTTGAGGAAAATGAATACCTATGAGTTTAGTGTAACGGTAGAAGGCTCGACATTCAAGACTTACACACAGTCGAACAATCCGAGCTATGCCTACCAGAAAGCCAGAAGATTATATCCGACGGCAAGTAATATTCACTTAATAAGATTAGTAAATAATGAGTATATTCACAGACAACGCAGATTTCTACCCGACACCCAATGAGGTGATTGGGCAGATGATGATGGGCGAGGACTTCCTTGGAAAAACCATTCTTGAACCATCAGCCGGGAAAGGAAACATCGTGGACTGGCTTAAAGCGAATGGGGCAGGGAGAGTTATCGCCTGTGAAAAAGACCCGAACATCCGCAAACTGCTTAACGGCAAATGCGAGATTTTAGCTGATGACTTCCTAACGGTCAAGTCAGAGGACATCAGCCATGTAGACTATATCGTAATGAACCCACCTTTCAGCGAAGGGGCAAAGCATATCCTTCATGCTTTCGACATTGCCCCTGCTGGCTGTACTGTCATATCACTATGCAACAGCCAGAGCGTGAGCAGTGGGTGGCGTGATGACAAGACCAAACAGAGACTCATTGAGACTATCGAACTGTATGGCCTCGAAGAGTACCTTGGTAATGTCTTTGACAAGGCAGAACGCAGAACCAACGTATCTGTATCACTCGTCAAGCTCTATAAGGGCGGTACTGGAGAGAATGAGTTTGCAGACTACTTCTTCTCAGCAACCGACGAGGATCTGGTCAACATGAACCAGGAGGAAGGTATCATGCCCTACAACCTAGTCAGGGATTTGGTTAACCGTTATGTTTCAGCCGTGAAGCTCTTTGATGACACATTAGCAGCGGCACAGAAGATTAACGAGATAGCCCAATACCCAGACGCAGGGGAGTATGACTATCTCCCTGTCAGGTTCGGAACCATAACAGGTGGCTACGACTGCAAAGAGAAGGTTATCACCCATCAGCAGTATAAGAAGGAATTGCAGAAATACTACTGGCGGCTGATATTCAAGAAGCTGCACATGGAGAAGTATGCGACAAAGCATCTTCGTGAGCAGATTAACAAGTTTATAGAACAACAGAAGAACGTGCCTTTTACAATGGGAAACATCTACCGTGTCATCGACATGGTGATACAGACCAACGGACAAAGGATGCAGAAGGCACTACTGGAGGCGTTTGACCACATCTGTTCGTTTTCAGCAGAGAACTCAACAGCTGGGGAGAAATGGAAAACCAATGCTAATTACATGGTTAACAAGAAATTTATCATCCCCTATATGTGCGAAGGCTACTATTATCAGAAAGAAGCAAGGCCAAAACTCTATATGAGGTATGGCGGCTATACTGAGGAAATGGAAGATGTCTGTAAGGCATTGTGTTTCCTCACGGCTACAGACTACGACAAGCTACCATCCCTGAGAGACTACAGCGACGGGGTGTGTTGGGGAGAGTGGTTCGTATGGGGATTCTTTCGCTGCAAGGGCTTCAAGAAGGGAACCATGCACTTCGAGTTTCTGGACGAAAACATCTGGTTTAAGTTCAACTACGAGGTGTCGAAGCTCAAAGGCTGGGAATTACCCAAGAAGAAAGCAGCATAAGTCAAATCTATAAACATCAAGAATTATGAGAAGATCAACAAGATTTCTGCTGAGGGTTGCAATAACAATAGTGGCGTATGTGCTACTGACAGACCCTTGGCCATTAAACAAGAAAGAGTATGAGTAAGAAACAGACAAAGTTTGTGCTACTCCTGGACTATGCAGGAGGTACCCTAATCAAGATCCAACTGACAAAGAAAGAACAGGAAGAGTCCCTGGAATACGAGGACTTTGAGGACTTCCTTCACACTTTGGAAGATAAGTATGAATTCCGCTTGCGTAATTGCGAGTGGATGAGTGTAGACGAAATAACAGAAAGAGAATATGGATTCTAAGAAAGACCCGATGGAGGTACTGAGACAGGAAGTTTCAGACTCCAAGATGCTTGATTGTTATTTCCACCAGCTTGTACAAGAGAAAGGTGGAATATCAGCAGAGGACATACGAGAGTTTATGACTAACTATGTGATGAAGCATAGTGACACAGAAACACTTGTAGATGAATTAGACCTGGAGCATGTCAGAGCTTGTTCAGAATGTGGAAAACCGATGTATGAAGGATTCTGCATTGAGGACGGTGCTGAATACTATTGCTCCGAGGATTGCCTACATAAGCACCTGTCAGAAGAGGAATACAACGACCTCTATGACGAAGGACGAGGCAGTTCATATTGGACTTCATGGTTAGACTGATGATTATGGAGAATATCAAACGACAACTGGAAGAACTGAAGGAAAAGGTAAAGACTGCCATTGTTTGCCTTACAAAGCAGAATTGTGAGGTTGAATTGGGTGTACTTCAAATAAGGCAGTCCTTCAGCTACTATGATGAAGAAGTGTATCATGTAGAGAAAGCTTATATCGACCCGGCAAAGGGTATGGTTAGGCTACAGCTATTTGAGTACGCAGATTCTATCGAACTGAAAGAGTTTTCTGTCGAGGATCAAATTGGGATTTATGAAGAATTGGAAAAGACCTTCAGGAACCCAAAGTATGATTATCGCATAGAATACTATTAACTATCGAAAGGGGAGCATATCGGGAATGCTATGCTTTTCTTTTTTTTCATTGCTCAAATGTTCAAATATGTGCTGTTTATGGGCGTTTGGAGTTAAAAAAGCATATAAAAGGGGACAGAGAGAGGCATTTTCTTGGTTATTTGGAAAAAATACGTTAAATTTGCAGCCGTTGGCTGCATCCGCTGTTGTAGGGCGGCGAAGCTGGCATACATATAAATGGCGTTTACAACGCTTGACGATACTGCTCTCTAAAACTCGCACCTTTAGACGGAATCGTTCAGGGCAAAAGCCTCGAAGTTCCTCAGTTGGTTCAAGCAAATGTAGATGCTATGTTGGTATGATTATACCCTATGGGATTGCTGTGTGTGGTTCCGTTGGATATTCATATAGGCATAGTACACTCTTGCATTTGCTGTCCCGACACTGAGGAAAGGCGAATGCGAGTTGCCTGAGAGCATAGACGGACAGCGGAAGTTTGGATGTCTATGCCTTCTTTGTATGTATTAGATATAGTTAGTAGTAGTTTGTCTAGTTTGGGCATCGCTAGCATAAATATCGTCGGAGCAATCTGGCCTAAACTGATAAACTATTTATGGAACATAAGAAAACGCTAAAAGATTTGTTTGAGAGCCGCAAGAACGAGCTTTCAGAGAAACTATCAACCCTTTCTCTTCCTAAAGATGCGTCAAAGATCCAATCTGTAGTAACGGATTACTTGAACGACCTGTTTGATTCTGACGGTGAATTTCGCCAGAATTTAACTCAGTCCGAAGACTTTATCCTTCAGGCTGCAATGTCTTTACTCAATGCCCAACAGTCAATGATTGGGGAGTTCTCTTTGCCTAAGTTTGCAGAGGGGAAAAAAGATAGTGAAGATAAGCAACAGCCAGAAGGCATACCTGTTTCTAACTTCGGTAGTTCATTAAAGAAAGAACAATATCCTTATGTGGTTGGAGGTACAACTGTCGGTGGTGCAGCAGGTGCTTTGATTTTTGGAACCTGGGGAGCCGTATTCGGAGCCATTGCAGGAACAGCATTAGTTCTCTATTATTCTTCTCAGCTTCCACAAAATTCCAACAAGAATAAAAAGGTTCCACCACAAGCTAGAATCGAAGCAAAGCCTATTGTCAAAGAGCAGAAGATAAACGTAGATGTATTTACTAATATCGTGGGAAGTATTTGTGATAGTGTTGACACGCTGATACAAACATTCCGTGCTCAGATAAACCGAGTTGTTGACAAATATGAGAGTATTGAAAAGCCCTCACTTGAACAAGAATATCGTTTCTTGATTGAAGGAATACAGACACTTATCGGCTACAAGCGAACCCATGCAGATGATGATAAATACACGTCAAAACTGCAAATGCGTATCGAGGATTTAGCTGAAACGCTCGAAAACTACAACTTAACCGTTGAGGATTATACGGAAGAAAACAAGTCCTGGTTCGAGGCAGTTGAAAGTTCTAAAGTAGATACCCCTAAAATGGTGTACCCTGCAATAGTGAAAAATGGCAGCATTGTCCTTCAGGGCAAGGTGTTCATACCACAAAAATAAACAATTATGGCAGATATTCTTTCAATTATAGATTCACTGTTGGAATATAAAATAGAACAAGAACGCTTTATGAAAGATAATGAGAAAAGGAAAATCGAATATGTGATAGGCATAGACCTAGGTCATGGTGAAACTTCGGCAGCTCTTTGTCCCTTGCAATGGGATGTGCTTCCTAGTCAGTTGGATCCTGCCAAAGATTTGGAAATGGGTGGAAACAAGAAGGTGATGCCTTCTGCTATCACAATTTTGGATAATGGAAACGCATACATAGGTGATGCTGCTTTCAACCCAGAAGTCCTGCGGCAAGCTGAGGTAAGAGTCTGTTTCAAGAAAGCACCCAAAGACATTAACGGCGAATCTGAGAAACTTATGATTCGCTTTATGAAAGAGGTTTATAAGAGAATACGTGAGAACAATTCTGGACTTCTTACAGATACTAACCACTTGGTATATATCGCAACTCCTTCAGGTTGGGACAAGCCTACACAGGATTTGTACCTTCAGATGGCAAAAGAGGCAGGGCTTCCAATTGCAGGTCTGACAAAGGAATCCCGTGCGGCTTTTGTTCGCGCCCAGCATGACACTACATCTGGAATCGGAAGAAACGTAGATAAGGGTGCTATCGTTTTTGATATGGGTTCTTCTACACTTGACTTTACCTATATGAACAAGAATCTGCCTAATCTCATTGATTTTGGTTATGATTGTGGTGCGTCAGCTGTTGAGAAAACCATTTATGCAGTAAAGCGTGAAGAAGAAGATTGCATCCAGGAGTTTGAAAAAAAGTTTCCAAGACTTGTTGACTTCCTTGTGTTTGAGGCAAGAAAAGTTAAGGAGCAGATATATATAGACCCAACTCTTCGGGTTAAGAAAACTATCAACTTTGAAGATATTGTTGATGACGAGGACTTAGAAGATGAACGCTTTAGATTGGTATTTCAGCCAGGCGATTTGAACGAGCTGCTTACCGAGAAAGGCTATATCCAACAGATTGCCAATGCTATGGCAGACTACAGAGAAAACCATATCAAGGGACAAAACATTTTTGGTGTATTTATGACAGGTGGAGCCTCTCGAATGGACTTCTTGAAGCCTCTTATCTGCAAATACTTCGGAGTAGAAGAAAGCCAGGTCTATAGAGACCAGGATCCTTCTCTTACCATTTCTCAGGGTGTTGCAGAAGTTGCACGTATGGATATGAGAACTGAAGGAATGGACGAGGGACTTGGCTCTCAGATTGATAAGTTGATAAATGGGAACAAGATATTTGATACTTTCGCAGAGAAGTTTGGTGCAGAGGCATTTGAACTTGCTACTCAAATCATTGCCACCAATGTTACAATGTACAAGGATATAGAAAATGATGTAAGTATAGATGCCCTTAATTCTTCCATTGAATCTGACATGAAAGAACACATGGGAGAATTAACATCAAATGTTTCCGAATATGTCAAAAATGCTATTCTTGAATGTACCTCTGACATCAGAAAGAGAGTTGATGATATAGTTGCAGTTTATACAAGCCAAGGTAATGACATCAAACTACCCACGTTGAGTGTCCCCAAAATAACAATGGGAAGCATCAGCATTAAGCCTGTTCTTGACAAGATTGCTAAAGAACTAGCAGAACAAGCTTCTACATGGAGTACAGGCGGTGCATTAGGTGGTGCGGCTGCTGGTGCAGCTATTGGTAGTGTAGTCCCGTTCTTCGGAACAATAACAGGAGCTTTAATTGGCGGTGCTATCGGAGCCTTTAGCGGTGACAAACCCACTTTGGCCGAAGAAAAGGCAAAGGACAGAGATCGTGACGAGCGACTAAAGATTTTCAATGTTGTTGATTCCGAATGGGAGGACATCAAGAAAAATGTTCAGAACACGATTAACAAGAATGTAAAAGGAAACAACAAGATTCGTGAGGTTGTTAAGAAGGTGACTTCCGACTATCTTACTGCATATAAGGATAGTCTGCAAAGTTCAAGAATACTCATTGACTAATCTGTAATAGTATGGATAATGAACTGCAAGCATTTGAGCCAGCCGCCAAAGCTTTAGCAGCAACGGCTGTTTCGCAAAGTCTCTCGTTCTGTATGGAGCGTAAATACCTCCAGAACATTACAGACGAGGAAAACCAGTTGTTTGATATAAAAGCCATCCCCTCAACATCAACAACACAGGCTACATGGATTGAGATTCAACAGGTAGGTAGACCCTTAGAAAAGTCTGCTGAAAGCTGTTTTACGGCCATCCAGAAAATCCTTTATTCATGTTTCCTTCCCAAAGAAATGCAGCTTCTATTCCTAGTCACAGGCAATGGCAAGGAAAACAAGCTCTATTTGGGACTTCGTTCACCACACAAGGCACTACCTCCTAAAAATATGGTGAAAAACTTAAATGAATTCATAAAAGGGGTATGGCCAGGGTTGCAAACAAAGGTGATAAGTGAGGACGATTCGGCTTTGGAGAAATTCAAGGAAAACGTAAGAAACGAAACCTATGAATATACCTATGCCCTGACTGGAATCCCCTCAATGGACACTCAATACAAGACTCTATATCCTGCTACTATCGACAAACTCATTGCAGGTACTAACCAATGCAAGAATTTCGCCTACTTGGTTGTAGCTGACCCTATTGTTCCTAGTGATGCGGAGGGAATGTTGTACCAATGTAGGGAAATGAATGGTCAGGCAGAATCGTTGAAGTCAATGAATGTAACTGAAGGGCTGTCAAGTGGCACCTCTACAACACAGAGTACATCACATACTGACGGCACATCCCAAAGTCACAGTGTAAGCATATCCAAAAAAGATTTCACTAAGGTTGGCAAGGTTGCAATGGCAGCTACAGGTTTAGGTGCTGCTGCTTCATTCTTCCCTGCTGCTGGTGCAGTATTGGAAGGCGTGACCGATGCAGCGGGGGCGGTTGCAACTGGAGCTATGAGTTTGATGGGATTTGCTATGGCCTCTAATGTGATAACAGGTCTCATGCCTCAGAAAACTGTTTCTGATACAGAGGGGACTAGCTCTAGTGACACGACTTCCACTTCTTTCGGAACAAACGAAAGCAAGTCTCAGAGCATAAGTAGAAATATCGTGAATAAACATATAGAAGCTGTATCTGAGCATCTTTTCTATCATTCAAAGAGAATTGAGACTGGAAAGGCTATCGGACTATGGAAGGTTGGCACATATATAATGGCAGACAAGAAATCCGACTTACAGGGAGCCGGGCTTCAACTACGCTCTATACTCAGCGGACAGGAAACCATCTTTGAGCCGATCCGAATACATGATATTACAAGCGTCCTCGAAGCAGAACAAGAAAAAGGGCATAGCTACAGAGAGCTAACCATTGGCAATTTGGCTTCTCCTGTTATCACAGTAAACAATGTGACTGGTAAGATATTTGAGCATCCACTAGGTGAACATTTCAAAGAACTTAAAACGGTTCTCACCACAAAGGAATTGTCCTACCTCATAAATTTTCCCCTACGCTCAGTTCCCGGCATTAGCGTGGTAGACAGTTCACCAGAGTTCAACCTTAATCCACAAGAGGAACAGAATGGAAAGGGAGATATTGGTTTTGGCAAACTATTATATGGAGGATCTGAAACGAACCTAACATATAGCATACCTATGAACCAGCTTACCAGACACACATTGGTTTCTGGAATAAATGGTAGCGGAAAGACAAATACTATTCAGGCTGTTCTTAATCACATGGAGGAAATACCATTCTTAGTGATTGAGCCTGCAAAGACTGAATATGTGGATTGGGCGTTGGACTATAATAAAAAGCATCCAGACAAACCTATAGACATCTATATACCGGGTTGTAAAAAGTACAAAGGCGATTTTGTCCCCAAGGCTCTTCGTCTAAATCCCTTTGAACTAGTTTGGCTAAATAAGGAGCAAGAAGTGAATGTACTGACACACATTGACCGCTTGAAGTCTACATTTGCTTCTGCTTTCCCCATGTATGATATTCTCCCCGTGCTGATGGAGGATCTAATCTATACAGTATATCAGCAGAAATCTACAGACTGGCTTAATAGTGAACCTGTGTTTGGAAAGACAATGTTCCCGACGTTAAACAGCATGAGCGTTTGTGTAGACCAGGTGATAGAACATCGTCAATATGAGGATAAGGTGCAGCGTAACATGAAAGCCTGTCTCAACACCCGAATAGACAGCCTAAAAAGAGGATGGAAAGGCGAAATGCTGAATACCACTAAATCTACAGCATGGCAAGATTTGTTCCAGGGCAGATGTGTAGTAAATCTATCGTATGTAGGTGATGATGTTGACAAAGCTTTCTTTATGGCTTTGCTCCTTCAGTTCCTATATGAGTATCGTTCAGCCCAAGCAGAAATCGGCGAGGTTGACTATAACGAGAATGGTTGCAAGCATTTGACAGTCATCGAGGAGGCACACCGTGTAATGTCAAGATGTGAGAACCAAGAATTGCCCCAGTATAAATCGGCAATGATGTTCAGCAATATGTTATCTGAAATTAGAGCCTATGGTGAAGGGTTAATCCTTGTTGATCAAGTGCCAACAAGATTGATTCCAGATGCAATCAAGAACACGAACTTGAAAATCACTCACAGGCTTGTCGCAGAAGATGACTGCAAGGCCATCGGTGAATCAATGGGATTAAGTGACGAACAGCGTAAGGTTATCCCTAAATTGCTGACGGGACAGTGTATTGTTTCCAGTTCACTATCGACTGGAACCTATTGGGTTAAAGCAGACAAAGTAAAATGAGTAGGCCATGATAGAAGAATATGAAGATATTACGCTGAAGGAAGGTTCCGAACAGACAGACGAACTAACACGCCTCAGTGATAGTCAGCAAGCCTATCTAAAGGAGGTTAATGTGCCTTCAGAAGATTGGACCAAGATGACTGATGAACAGAAATCTGATCATTTGGATATTGTTCAAGCCCGCATCGAGGAACTAAAAGTAGATAATCTGGAAAAGGTGAGCAGTACAAATCTGCTTTCACCTGAAATGATTGAGGACTTAAAGATACGGCTTGAAGCTCCTAATGACATGGTTCAGATTGAGCAGGTTTCCGATGTACTTGCGAATTGTGAGGAAATCAGATTTGAGAACTGGCAACATCTTGAAAGAAGTGAGAAGGTTGACGTTCTTAACCAACTTGAAACCAAAATCGCAAGTATTGAGCACAGACCACCGTGCCCTATAAAAGATGTCAAGTTAAAACCAGGCTTGTGGGGTGGATATAACCCTGTTACCAAGACTATTGATATTAACCGGGACTATATTGATAAATCGGGTAAAGATTACTATTTCTATTCTGAGATAGTTGACACTCTCGTACATGAAGGCCGTCACGCTTACCAAGACTATAATGTAAACGAAAGGATAGTCCACCCACGTCATAGTGAAGTGGAAAGTTGGTCAGATACAATGGCTGGCGGCAAATGGGGCTATTGGGGTGATTGTTCAAACGAGTTGGGACAACGCCTGTATGAGCAACAGTCCGTAGAGATAGATGCCCGAAATTTCGCTGCTGATGTTATTTCGAGAATGGAAGATAAGATTGAAGATGGAAGTAGTCATTCTATGGCAAAAAGCATTTCCTTTGAAGGAGTCAATGATTCAAGGGACATTGCAAAGTCAGAACTGCTTTCGGAACTCAGTTCTAACCATATTTATCCTGGTACTGTTTATACAGATAATCTTTGGGGTGGATTGGATTCTTTCTCTGGTAATCGTGTCCGTGATGCTATAAACAGGGCAAGAGACAACGGTAGTATCTCTGATAGCACATACAAGCATCTTATAGACAAATTAAAGCAAGCATGTCATCACCAAGCATAAAAATGAAGATTATGAATACAGAACAAATAAAAGATATTCTATTGCAACGTGGCTATAGTGAACGTAATGCAGCAATAGCCTCAAAGGAATTGGTGGATATTTCGGATAAACTAACTCCTATACTGATGGATTGGCTCAATGATGAAAACTGCCAGAAAGATTATTCGGTAGAAGGTCATTCTATTCAAGAGTGTTTGGAGAACGGCATGAAATACCCTGCTGCTATTTTGACAATGGATTGGCTAATTAAGGATCCAAAAGTCGCATTAAGAAGTTTAACCAAAGGAACCAGATGATATGCCAACATTTCGTATAACACCCAAAGTGACAATACCCCTCAATGGTGGTATTAGGATGGAAAGGACATGTCAGCCAATAGACATTCCTGTACCATTTGGAACCCGACCTTTTGATTCAGTTGCCAATAAGGAGCGAGTAAAGTCTATTCTTGCAGCTCGTGGCTATGACTTCACTGGTCACGAAAGTTATCTGACACAAGGTTTCTTTGATGTTAGACAGATATAGACAAAAGGATTCTTAGACGGTTTGTCCCATTTCAGTACCAAAATAGAGATTATAATGAAGAAAGGAGGCTTAACTTTGTGTCTGTGGTGCTTGGTGGCATTGTATTCGTATGCCCAGGACTTATCATTGAGTTCTCTTACAAGCGATTGCCATTTGTCACCTGTCACGGACTTATTCAAGATAGAATCAGATGAAGTTCTCAACCAGTTCAGGGATTATTGCAAGGATGGTACAGGGAAGAATGAGAAGTTTGCAGTTCTGCTTGATTGGAAGTCGATGCCACTAACTGACACGGGGTTTAAGTTCGAGAATGACTTTCACCAGAACATGCTGCATAAGAGCGTAGCCTATGACTATCTCTATATTAGGGACATCATTCTTCCAATTAAGGCTGGGTGTGCTAAATATGAAGGCTATACAACTATCTATACATTCAAGTGTGGCGCAACAGCCTTGAATACTATGAGGGAAGATAGAAAACCATTGAGACTGTTAGCTATCTTCAAGCCTGGTTTCTACATGGATGCTTGGATAGACCATTATTGTGCTGTTCCGGTTGGTCTCTACTTGGTGAATAAAGATACTGGAGCCGTATTGCAAGATTTGTCATCGTACCTAAAGAACATCAATATCACTACTGAGAAACAGAAACTAACGAGGGCTAACAGGTCTAAGGTAGCCGAGGAAAGACAAAATTCTGGCAACACACAACCTGCAAAGAAAGTAAGATGCAATACCTGTCATGGAACTGGTAAGCAGAAATATGAATACCCAAGCAAGACAGTGTACGAAACATGTAATACTTGCGGAGGGACAGGTTACGTCAATTCGTTTTGGTAATAAAAGATAAGTCCATCATTCAGGTGGGCTTTCTTTTTGCTCCCACGTCACAAGTTCCCTGCTCAGTCCAATCCTTTTAACTTCTCCACGTTCCCCATATATATAATAATGTGTGGCCGTCTCAGCATCCATCACCTTCAGGAACGCTTCTTTGATCCTGGCACACTTCTCATTGATGGAATGATTGATGGGGTCAGTTGCGTTGATGATACTTTGCTCGACTTTCTTCCTGGCCTGTGTTGAGAGTTTCATTGAGCGATACGTCTTCCCTAATTCTTCACGGTAGTCTGGCAAATCTTTGAACCTTATGCCTTCAGGGTGGTTCAGGAACAGTAGATAGACGGCCTTGCATATTGGCCGCATCTTCACCTCCAGTCTGTCATCACCAACAAGCAGCCTGTAGTCCTTTGTTACTAACAGGCGGCTCAATGGTCTTTGCTCAACCTCAAACAGCTCTCTAATCTCTTTTTCACTAGCCCCTTTTTCACGGAGCATCATAACTAATCTTTTAATCTCTCGCTTGATGTTGTCCATAAGAAACATAGTTGTTGCGTCCTCGTCTTGTGAACAGGGACTGGTTTAACACTATGCTCCGTCGATACTGCGAGTTCTGGGTAAGGTTATAACGACAAGAGTCTATCTATATATAAAATAAGGGGGTGTTGGAGTATATTCTGCAACCGTTGCAATTTTGCTGCGTATCAGAAAGTAGCGACCTTTGCACCAAAAAAGTTATCAGTTCATGTTTTAATCAAGAATCGTATGAGAAGAATTTTACTTTTAGGAATGGCTGTGCTGCTTGGAATGGTAGCGTCACCGAGTTATGGGCAGGTTGATCCAGATGAAGTGTTTACTATCTTTGAGTGGGATTTTGCCGATGGTCAGGGAGATTTCACTACAAATTTTAATTGGGATGAAATGGAGCATTGGGGGCAAGAACCTCCAACAGTCCAACCTTGGCAATATGATGCAGAAAATGGATGGATGGTTTCAAGTGTAATAAGTAGTGAGTATATGAGTTGGTACTTAAATGTACCCTTAATAGATTTCACAGACAAAGGATATTATGATACGAAACTTTCTTTTGAATATGCGATTCAAGGTGACGTGTTTATACCTTCCGATTCTTGGGATAACGGTTCTAATTATATTGTAATAAATTGTGGTTCAAAAGGTAAATCTTATCGTATTCCAAACATTGTATATAATGCTTATCAAAGATATTTCACTACAGCAGAAATAGATTTGGATGAGTATGTAGGTTATGGAAAATTGAGAATTGAATTTGACCAGAATCCATCGGCATACAATAATTGGTATATAAAAAAAGTAAAGGTGACAGGCAAGCACAAATACGGCAAACAACCTTTCACTTTGGTAAGAAGTGTAAGCGAGTTGAAAGAGTTAGCTAGTAATACACCTGTAAAGTATATCAATCCCAATCTGACGATACTTTTAGAAAACCGTCCAGCTTTTGTTAGAGACAACACTGGTGCTATGGCATTAACGGAAGGTGTACGTCAATGGATGGGAACTTTAATGACCGATACTATCTACGCTCTATATACTAGAGAGAATGGCTACACTGAATTAAAGTACGTCGATTACAACTGGAATTATGACGATCCTGGCGATGGAAATGCCAGCCCTATAGAAATATCTGAGAGTGATTACATGAACTATGAGTGCAATCATGTTATAACGCCAATAACAGAAGAAGTTTATATAGTAGATAATGATATGGGATATGGTGTTGATATAGAATGGTATCAACCCCACAATACTAACACTAAAGTTTGTGGATTCGTTTATCCCATAGAAGGTAATAGAAAGGTATTCATGCGTTCTTCATGGAGTGACCCCATTAAAGTTGTAATGTCAGAAGAAGGAGATAATGTATTTACTCAACAAGATATAGACTACAGCATACCATTTAGCATAACAAGGCAGTTTGAACTTAATCAATGGTACACAATATGCACACCTTTCGCTTTCCAACCTCGTGACTGGTTTAATCCAGAGTGCGTTTTTGCTGAATTTGTAGGTGCAGAAGATGGAACTCTAACATTCCAGACAGTAAATAAGATAGAAGCAGGAAAACCGTATTTGATAAAGTTTACAAAAGAAAGGACAGATAATGGTGCTTTTGGTGGCATTATTACTAATTCAAACAAAACTCCAAAGGTGGTTTATGGTGGCGATTACAATTTTGTCGGTTGTTATAATCCAGTCCAGCCCGCAGATGGTTCCTATTACTTGTCAGCAAACAATACCATCAGACCTCTTGCATCAGGTGGAACAATTAAAGGTTTCCGTGCTTATTTCGAGCCAGCCAGTCCTAATGCAGCAAAGGCAAGGGCTTTTTGTATCGACGGCGTGACTACTGCTATTGAGGATATTGTAGGTGGTGAGGAACTGTTAGGCATACCCCAGAAAGTCTATACCGTCAATGGTCTGTATGCCGGGGATGACCTTGAAGATCTTCCCAAGGGTGTCTATATCGTCAACGGAAAGAAAATCATTAAATAAGGGACTTATGAAGAAAGAATATCAAAAGCCAACAGTGCAAGTAGTTCAGTTGCAGCATCAATGTCAAATATTGGCTGGCAGCGCACGGGAAATGAGAGTATCAGGATTAAGCGATGAGTTCAACTATGACAGCACTGAGGGCGATGGATCCGATGCGTGGTAGGGCTGCGCAAAACATAACCAGAACAACAAGAGGCGCATAAGCTAGAATTAAAAAGGTGAACCTGTCCTAATGTGGCTGGTAGGAGGGTGGGCTACTTCTCAACAGTAATCTCAGCTCACCCTCCATTTATTATGCGCAGTAGAAAGTCAGTAGTAGAGGAGTTTGCACTCCTCCTCCATTATATATTAGAATGAGAAAATCCACCAAAATTTAACGATAGTATTGTGTCAGAGAGTGTCATGGAGAGTGTCAACCATAACACGAATTATCATAAGTCCCTGATATTCAACGATTGTAAATATGTTATAGCGTGTCAGATTCGTGTCAAGCAGCCTATAATGACACGCCCGTTAGACCCGCTTAGACATTGTTTTGACACGGTTTTTTGAGGAAATGACACGCTCCTGACACACAAAAAACGCACAACCATTGAGTGATTGCGCGTTCTAATAGGAGTGATGAATATATGCGGACTACTTGCCATTAAGTCTCTTTTTGTACCTCTGGATTTGAGCCTTCACAGCATCCTCACTAATGTTAAGATCGTCTGCTATTTTATTCCATTTCGTTCCCGCTTTATTCTTCATTATGAGTTCTGCACATAGTTCATCCGTAAAAACTGGTTTGGAACTTGAAGAGGATGTTGGCTGCACACTTTCTGCTTTACGATTCCTCAGTATGGACTCTTTTAATTCATCTGAGAACTTCTTTAGGTATCGTTCAATCAAGTAGTCTGCTAGGTACAACGTCAATTTCACGACTTTATCCCTGTCCTCATTACCTTCTTTTGGCTCACCCCAGAGCATGTGAAGAATTATTGCGCAATGAAAGGCCATTTCTCCGAATCTTCTCGCCACAGCATTTCTTTCAGGTTCGTTCTTTTTCTCCTGTTTGGAAAGCCACCTACTCAAAGCCTCGTTTACATAAGACAAATCTATCATTTGTTCTGGAACTGCGATGTCATTACCTTCTTCATCAGTAGTGAAGCAGTATTTCCCCCTCCATAAGTCGATTTGGTCTCTGTAATTCTCTATAAGTTCATCTTCGGGCAACTCTGGAGTTTCCTGACTTATGCAAACCATATCCATCGGTATTACCCCCCAACATATTCTGCCAGCAGTACCATCCGCTACTTTACCTTTAATAAAGCGTTCTACGCCTTCTGCCGTTCCCGTAAAGGTGTAGTTAAGATACAGCTTGAATCTTGTCTCACCATTCTTTGTGGTTCGGATAACGTCATCATTGTCAAAGGCTGGAAGAAAGTATGAAGCTGGGATGCCCTTCCTTTGCTTCTGTAATTCAACAACACGGATAATCTCAGATTCCTGTATATAAAGGTGAACGCCTTGATTGTCATCCAACAACTCACATAGTGACGCAGTAGAAGTATCGATGCCTTTAGTGGAGATTATCTTCTGTTCCGAAGTTTTTTCCTTTTCAGCATCAGAATCTTTTGAAGATTTCTCCTTTTCTGCATCGGATTCCTTTATTCGTCCAAAATACAAGTCATATATTCGCTTGAACAGGCCCTTCCCGCCACCGCTAATACCTTCAATGATGACCTGCAAATTAGGAGCTTTAGCCACTCCGTCAAGGTATTTTGCTCGAACTCTTGAAAAGCACATGGCACCAAGCATGGAAAGCATGTTGAGAAGGACTGCAATTTCATATCCTTCAGGGCAACCAAGAATGAATTTTATGAATGACGGTAATTGAGGCATAGGATGCTTCTTGCGGTAGTCATCAAGCCAAAGTTTATCATTTGGAGAATTGTCTGAGCCGTTATCATTACTATCTGGAGTGAAGCCATCAGCAAGTTTTATTCTGGCCTTTTCTTTCTCATAGTCCAAATCTATCAGTCTCTCTTCTTTATGTTTTCGTACATCTGACTGGTTATTGGCATCATGTAGTTTTGCCTCTGCCTCACATTCTCTTTCATGGAGTTTAGCCTTTTCTTCGCACTTTACTCGTTCCAAATCTTCTTTGGCAGAGTTGTTAGCCTTATTGATAGTCCACGTACCAATCTTGTCAACTATGATTCTGATAATGATACATAGCGTAGTTATAGCAACAAGCCACATGCCAACTTTTATGGCCCCCGATTCCGTTCTATCAGCAGCCCGATTGAACATCTTTTCTCCTTCTGGTCCAGTTGCTGCCACCATTGCAGCGGCATTATAATTCACCTGCGGAATAGTCATATTTATACGCGATACATTATTAAACACTTTTATTTGTGAGAATGCCCATGAAGATTTCCTGCACGTTTCCGAACTTTGAGTAGATCGACAGCTAAATCTGCATCAACAACAATGGTATTCCCAACTTGACTGATGGCTGCATCTATCACGCCACTTCTTTTAATACGTGAAGCAGTTGCCGTGCTACATCCAAACAAATCACAAAGACCCTGTAGCCCGTACACATAATGTTTCTTTACCTTAACGCCTTCATTGGGTTCTGGCGCGAACAATGCCTCTGCAAAACACTCCTTCAATCTCTCGAAGAATTCATCTTGACTCATGTTAATTAAAAATTGCTGTTCCATATTATTGTGAGTTTTGTTTCGTTTAACGAGTGCAAAGGAACGGCAAACTTATGGACTATGCAAAGCTCAATAAACTCAGTAAACAGGAAGTTGACTCTCAATAAATCTTTTTCGATCTCAATAAAAACTCAGTAAAATCTCAATATAAAAAGCACCATACCGATTAGGTACAGTGCTTTATTATACTTGTGGGTTGGAGGGGAGGCTATGTCTTGATGTGATAACGCGCAATATCATCGCAGCCCAGCCTCACCTCTTCAATGATTTCACGGCATCGCTGCTCGTTCATCTTAATCTTGGTGCCAACGGCTATAAAGTCTTTCAGGGTAGGATGCCCCGTACCATTGACGGATGTAGCGTGTTCACCGTTATAGCCTTCAGTACAAAGGGTGAGGTCGTAGGCAGGGGCAAGATGCCACTTCCATGAGCCGTTTCTGCCTTTCAGAACGATGAAACTGAAATTCTTGCAGTGATCGTCTTTGTTGTCGGTCAGGTAGTTGAACACCATGCGACGGTACATTTCCTCAACGTCATGGGGATTCTGCGTCAAGTAACCTGTCAGTGCAAGTAGGTTGCTATAGTCGAGCACAGGATTAGAGAGCGATATGCAGAGTAAACCTCCAGCCGTTGCCGTATGGATTCTGTTGCCCTCTGCTTCAATGTCAAACCGTCGAGAAGCAAAGTATCGATCATTGAACAACTTGAAGTCAGGCACGTTTATGCCGCACTGTCTTGCCACTTCATTGTAGTGATACTCCTGCTGTCCCATGTCCTTCGGGTCGTAGGTGTGACGGAACTTGACCAACCAATGTCCTTCTTCATCCTCAAAGATGGCTTTTGGCCTTGCACCGCCGCTGTTACCGCTGTTATAGAGTAGAAGTCCGGCATCATCGTCCTGCTTTTCCTTCAACACCTCCAGGGCTTTCTCTTGCAACAAATCAAAGTCTGTTACATCCGTTCCCTGTTTGATCGAGGTTTCTGGTTCAAAGGTCAACGCTCCCATACCACCACTGCCTACTATGCTCAGACGGTCAAGCGCAGAGAGTTTAAAGTCGTCTATACCTTCCTTCTGCAACAGTTTGTGGAGCAGATAGCGGCCATAGCCATCGGGCAAGCTGTCTTCAAAGATGCCGAAATTACCAAAGAAAGGGGAGGGCTTTGCCAAGAACAGACCTGGACGTAGCGGTAGTTCCAATGGGGAAATGCTAAAGCCATCGGCCAGCCAAGAGTGTGCATACTCGAAAGCACACAACTTGTTGTCGGGGGTCAGTGATAGGGTTCCCACCAGTTGATCGTGGTATTTCACTTGGAGCAGTTCTATCTTCATCATACTCTATGCGCTTTTTTCTTGTTCTGGTTTCTGCGTATTTGTGTTAGTTCTTCCATTGTGGAATATTTAGGTTGGGTGAACAGGCTTTTTATCTCCGACGTGTAGCCCAGTGCAGTAGCAATACCAATGAGGTTTTTAAGAGAAATCAGCCCTTTCTGTTCAAACCTGACGATATTGCTTACGGCGACTCCTGACTGCTCGGCCACCTGCTCGCGTGTAAGATTCTTCTCTATGCGCCGTTTGCGGAAAGCATCAGCAATTTCTTTGGCTATATCATCAGAATTATTGAGAGTATAGCTATCAAGAACAGATAATATATTGTTTGTTTCTGTCATATTTTACAGGATAAGAATAATATCTTATCAGTTGCAAAGTTACAAAAGAATATTGAAACTACCAAGAGTAATACGGTTTTTATTGCCTGTAATGTGTTGTTTTTAACATAACTTATCCGGTTTTGACCAGTTTCTGCTGAATGTCTGCGAGCAGTGACTTCAAAAAAGCCTCGTCCACATCATCTAGCAGATTGATGATTTTACTTCTGTATTGGTTCTTGTTCCACTTCTCCATTTCGAGAGCTGCTGTTTCGGTAGCAGTCTCTATGTAGGGCTTCATGGTGTTGTAAGACTTGTGTCCCGTACACTTCATCACGGTCTCAGGAGGTATGCCCATTGCGAGACTACATGAAACGAAAGTCCGTCGTGCGTCGTGGTTTGATATGATGTCGCAGAATTTATTTGAATCTTCTCTGCGTTCCGTTCCTATATAATATACCTCGGTAATGATGCGGTCTAATCCAGCAGCCTTGGCAGCATCCTTAACGGCATCGTTAAGCTTTTGTGAACTTTGAATGTCGAACACCAGTCCATCTGGAGTTGCTTCATCCTTATACTTCTCCAGAATCCGACGTGCCTCTTCGGTAAGTGGGATGGTAAGATGCTCGCCTGTCTTTTTTGCAAACATATCAATGCGGCTGTCGCTTACATGAACAACCTTCAGACGTTTGAGGTCTGAAACACGCAGGGAAGTGAATGCCATGAAACACCAAAAGTCACGAGCGCGCTCCAATCTACCGCTTTGATCGTTCTCAAATTTGAAGTGTGCAAAATGGAGTAACTCGTCATAATGAAGGAATGTGACGGTCTTGGGTAGGACTTTGAGGTTGGTTTCAAAATTCAGGACAGTCGCAGGCACCTCATACCCCTCATTGGTGTTCAACCATTTCAGGAATCCTTTCAGCATCGTCACCTGCTTATTGATGGTACGGTTGCGGTATTCGTTCTGTATGTACCAGTCACGCAGTTTATACATGTGCTCAACCGTAATCTTGTCTGGACGAATGCGTGGGTTAGCCTTTGTGATATGCTGAAACGCTTGTGTGTACTTCTCCTTCGCCTGGTCATCCCAGTTCTTTTCTCGACCACATTCTTTCAAGAACAAGTCAATCATTTCCTTGAAGGATTTTTTCTTCTGTACTACAGCAGGTTGTGTTGCTTGTGCATCCACTCTCCCCAAGGCATAGTTGACCATTGTCTTCAACTCGTCGATAGTAGGAACAGTGTTTTTGAGTGCGCATTTGTCGAACACACTCTCAATCTCCTGGCGGTACTCTGCAATGGCCTCGTTGATTTCCAGATAGGTGAACTTCATGCCACGCACATAATGAGTGGTTCCTTTCTTGGCTCTAAGCAAATCAGAATCCCACTTGTCAGGCTCTGCCCATACGTTAGTAAAGAATGAAACCTCAGATTTACTTTGGTTCCATCTTACCTTGATGCCAACCTGACCTGTACTCCCTTTTATATAGGGCCTCATTGAAAATTTAATCTGAATCATTTGCGTATCTCGACTTTAATTGTTTCTTTGTCTCAGAAAACATTGGGTTCCGCTGAGGTTCCAACTGATTTCGGAGGCGAAGGTACACTAAAAAATCGAGACCACCAAGAGGTTCCGCCAAAGGGATTAAGGATGATGAAATTTGATAAAAAATGATTTGTGGAGTATTTGTAACTCCTTGATAATAAAAGCAATTCTCATCAATCTTCATTATGGGTTCTTATCCTGAATCTCCCTCTCTCTCCGCAAAAAGGCAGCAACTTTTTGGTTGCTGCTTTTTTCGTGTTACATCATCGTCATGCAGCTCTGTCTTTTTGTGGTTCTTCTTCAATTTAGTTGAAAAGCAGAGGCTCCAGAAGAAGTTTCCTTTTAAGCAGTTCCAGACCGTACATGCCATACATGTCCCATTTGACCTCAGTACGAAGTAAAAATTATAAAAAATGTAAACTGCAATTGCGATGTTGTAACTTTGCCAATGTGTTTGAGATGCATCAGAAAGATACACACGAGCATTTAGTAAGAACGCACGCAGCGTTTGGTAAGAACGCCACAAGCAATTAGTAAGAACGCAAAGAAACAACATTTGTTAATTTCGATGAGTAGATAAGAGGTGATTGGGTTTAAATTCGTATATTTGCGCCAATTTTTCACATAATAAGGATATAAAGCGATATGATACATTTAGAAAGTGATTACAACAATGGTGCACACGAGGCTGTGCTGCGGAATTTTTTAGAGACTAACGCAGAGCGTACACAGAGCTACGGCGACGACCGCTTCAGTGAACAGGCGAGGACACTGATTCGTGAGGCTTGCAAGGCCCCCGATGCCCAGATATGGTTTCTCGCTGGTGGCACGCAGACCAACGCTACTATCATTGACTGTGTGCTGCAGCCTTACGAGGGTGTGCTATGTGCAGAAACGGCTCACATCAACGTACACGAGGCGGGAGCCGTGGAGTTCACAGGACATAAGGTAATCACTCTGCCAGCTCACGAGGGAAAGCTCGCTGTCAGGGACTTGCAAGAGTGGCTCAAGGCTTACTTCGCCGACGAGACAGCTGAGCACATGGTGCGCCCAGGAATGGTCTATATTACGTTTCCCACTGAGCTTGGCACGCTCTATACGGCTGATGAACTGAAAGCGCTGCACGATGTATGCAGGCAATATGGGCTTCTGCTTTATGTGGATGGTGCGCGCCTGGCTTACGGATTGGCTGCGAGCAAGGATGTGACGTTGCCACTGCTGGCACAGATAGCAGACATCTTCTACATAGGCGGCACAAAATGTGGTGCGCTGTGTGGTGAGGCGGTGGTGTTTCCCCACGGCGATGCTCCAGGCCACATGCTCAGCCGCATAAAGCGCCACGGGGCGCTATTGGCGAAGAGTAGGGTAGTGGGTGTGCAGTTCGAGGCTCTGTTCACGAAAGATGAAGGCGAACCATTGTATATGAGCATTGGCACCAAAGCTGTGGTGTTGGCTATGCGCTTGCGCCGTCTCTTCGTCGAGCAATTGGGTTATAAGCCTTTTATCGACTCGCCTACGAACCAACAGTTCTATATCATCCCTAATGATGACCTGACGCGTCTGCACCAACACATAGGGTTCGAGGTTTGGTGTCCTGTGGATGAACGTCACACCGCCTGTCGATTCGTTACCAGCTGGGCAACTACCGATGACGAGATTGATACATTGGAACAAGTACTTTCGGTATGAGAATGATTATTTAAATACCTACTTTAGTAGGATTTTACAGGTGCGCAATGCTTAAAACACCGCGTTTTAGGTATTGCGCACCTGATTTGTTTGCCGTACCTTTGCCGTCGAAAAATTAATCAACAATGGCAATGACAACAGCAATTCCCACAGAGATTAAGGTACTGATGAACCACATCTACGAGCTGGATAAAGGTGTGCGTCACATGGTGCTGTTCACCTGTAAGAAGAGATACAGTGAACAGGCTATACAAAGACTGGAGAGTCAGGGTATTCCATACTTGTTGCAGCCTGCAGGACAGCAGAACCTGAACGTGTATTTCGGACGTCGCGAATGTCTGGAGGCCATACGGCTCATCGTCACTCGTCCACTGAACCAGCTCACGCCAGAAGAGGATTTTATTCTTGGCACCATGCTCGGCTACGATCTCTGCGCTCAGTGCGAACGCTACTGCAAACGAAAGAACGGATGCAAGGGCGAGTGTCAAGGGAAGTGCGATAACTGTATAAATAAGAATTAATCATTAGATAAACCAAGTAATGAACGCAACAATTGTAATCTATGGTTCCTCTACAGGAACCTGTGAGGCCATCGCAGAGAAGATTGCCTCGAAACTGGGCTGTGAGGCCCTGAACGTGCAGGACCTGACAGCCGACCTCGTGGCTGCTAACCAGAACCTGATTCTCGGCACCTCGACATGGGGCGCAGGAGAACTGCAGGATGACTGGTACGATGGTCTGAAGACACTCAAAGATGCTGATTTGAGCGGCAAGACCATAGCCCTCTTCGGCTGTGGCGACTGTTCATGTTATAGCGACACGTTCGTAGGCGGCATGGGCGAACTCTACAACGGTATTAAAAATATCGGTGCGAAGTTCATTGGCAGTGTAGAGACTGATGACTATACCTTCGATGCTTCTGAGGCCGTTATTGACGGCAAGTTCATTGGTCTGCCCCTCGATGACATCAACGAGGACGACAAGACCGACACTCGCATCGAGGCCTGGATAGCCGCCATCTCTCCAAGTCTATAATTACAGGTGAAAATTCATAAGTAAAAAAGTATTTGTTTAGTTGTGAGATGGCTGGCTGTGATAGTCAGCCATCGTTTTTTAAAGATTAGGATTATGGGACTATTAAAAGGTGGTTGACAGCGATTCTAAGTGGACAAGCGTTGTTGAGGGTATGACAGCCTATTCGCCGGAGGAATTGAAGACTATGCTTGATGAAGCAGGCTTCGTCCAAACAGAGATTCATCGTATGAAGCCATCAAATGCCACCATCATTGGCGTGAAAAGATAAATCTCATATTACCTCATATCCTCTTGTTTTTAAAAACTTGGCACAAAGTAATGAATTATTCTTTATTAATTCGTACCTTTGCCCTCCGAATTAATAAGATTTGTGATAATTTTCAATCAATACAATGAGCCAGATTACAGAAAAAGAGGGCATCACAGATGCCAGAAAATTAGGGCTACCCAAGTATGTTGTCTTGGGTGTTCAACACTTGTTTGCCATGTTTGGTGCTACTGTCCTTGTGCCAGTGCTAACAGGTCTTTCCGTGTCGTCCACACTGCTGTTTGCAGGTATTGGCACACTAGTCTTCCATCTTGTCAGCAAGTTGAAAGTGCCTGCCTTTCTGGGCTCTTCGTTTGCCTTCCTGGGCGGCTACATGTCGGTGAAGACACTGGGCGTTGAGCAGGGCATGAGCGAGACACTGGCGTTGGACTATGCCTGCATAGGTGTGTTCTTTGCCGGACTGTGCTATTTCGTTATGGCGGGTCTCATCAAGTCGTTTGGCATTGAGAAGATGCTGCGTTTCTTCCCGCCATTGGTAACAGGACCTATGATTATCGCCATTGGATTGGTGCTCTCGGGTAGTGCCATTCAGAACTGCGCCACCAACTGGACACTGGCTATCGTGGCTTTGGCAACAGTAATCTTTGCCAGTGTGTGGGGCAAGGGTATCATCAAGATTATTCCTATACTGCTGGGCGTGGTGGTTAGTTATATAACAGCTGTGGCAATGGGTGAGGTGGATTTCTCGTCGCTAGGCGAGGCTGCATGGATTGGACTGCCATTCAGCCGTGAGCAGACCGCGCTGGCTGTGTTTGACAATATGGACACCACATTCCTCATCTCTACCATCATTGCCATCATGCCTATCGCCATTGCCACCATCATGGAGCATATCGGCGATATGTGCGCCATCTCTTCTACTGTGGGTAAGGACTTCCTGAAGGAGCCAGGTCTGCATCGCACGTTGATGGGCGACGGACTGGCTACAGCGCTGGCATCGCTCTTTGGTGCGCCTGCCAACACCACGTATGGTGAGAACACAGGTGTGCTGAACCTTACTAAGGTGTTCGACCCTGCCGTGATTCGTCTGGCTGCCTGCTTCGCCATTCTGCTGTCGTTCTGTCCTAAGTTCGCTTGTCTGATAGGCCTGATGCCTGCTGCCACGATAGGCGGCGTGAGTCTGATTCTCTATGGCATGATTTCGGCTGTGGGTGTGCGTAACCTTATTGAGGACAGCGTCGATTTCAACTCTTCACGCAACGTGTTTGTGGCTGCCCTGATTCTGGTCATTGCCATCGGCGTGAAATATGGTGCTGACGACAACGTAAGCTTTGGTCCTATACATTTCTCGGGTCTGGCACTATCGGCCATTGTTGGTGTAACCCTCAACGCTGTGCTGCCTGGCAAGTTGGGCATGAAGGTGAAGAGCGTTCACGGCAAAGACAAAAAAGAATATCAGTAAGAATAAAAAAAGAGCGTCAGTAAGAAAAAAGAGCATCAATCCTGATGCTCTTTTTTATTGACCTTGTATTTTTTTTACATGTTCCACTTAACAGCCAGGGTGGGGTTAACGAAGAACGTCTTTGTGCTTGTAGGATCAGCGTTATATACGAAGTTGTTTGAGAACTCCCACTCTGTGCCTATGCTGAAGTGCTTGTTGAAGTTGTACCACAGCTGTGGCTCAGAGAGCACTACGAGGCATCCGTGGCCATTGACTTTCTCACCACGCCAGAAGTCGATGAATCCTGCGAAAGACAGCTTGTTGGCGAGAAAGTTCAGTCCCCATACACCTGTGAGCTGAGCGCTGGCATAGGAGTGTGTGTTGGCGTAGCTCTTGAAGAAATGCTTGTACAGCAGCTGTACAGACCATGTCTTTGAGAAGTCGGCTGTGTGTCCGTTGTAGGCAGCACCTATGAGTCCTGCCTGCTGGAAGCTGCCGCCCTTAGAGAGTCCGCCATCATACTCCACGTGGGCAGCGAAAGGTGACTCATTGCTCAGGTTGAACTCGCGTGAAATCTCAGTGTAGGCGCTCTCTGTGAAATGGCGCGACATGTCCACATCAACGAAGTAGTACCACGAGCCCCACTGGTCGGCCTTGAACTGCTCGAGGGTTACTGTTACCTTCTGGCGACCAGCTTCCTCGCCAGTGTAGATGTTACGACCGAAGTCATAGTGCAACTGAATGTTTTGTGCGTTTGCGCTGATGGCTGCTACAGCCATCAGCGCAATTGTCATTAGCTTTTTCATATTCTAATTATTGTAATATAAGTTTTGATTGTTATTGTCTCGACCACGAATTTCTCGAATTACACGAATTTTTCCTGTTACAGATATTTGATTATGAACGAATTACTCGAACCGATGGAATCGCTAGCGATTCCTTTTCGTAAAATTCGGCATTAGAATAATATCCATGCGCAGCCATAATTACTGCGAGCACTCGTGAGTCTTCGACAAGTTTCGTTTAATTCGTGAAATTTGTGGTCGTTATCATACTCCTTAACTCCTACAAGAACGCGTAGCGACAGATGAAGAGAACGGCCAATATGATGGTGCCCCAGTTGATGTTGTTGCGAGCGTCGCGATCCTTCATGGTGAACGACAGCATGTGGATGAGCACATATGATATGACACCCATGAGGATACCGTCTGATATGCTGTAGCTCAGCGGCATCAGCACTATGCACACGAAACAGGGGATGGCTGTCACGTAGTCGGAGAAATCGACCTTGCGGATGTCGTACATCATCATCACACCTACCAGTACGAGGGCCGATGCTGTAGCCTGACCAGGGATGGCGAGGAACAGCGGAGCGAAGAGCAGGGCAACTGCAAAGCAGATGGCTGTGACGAGGCTGGTAAGACCAGAGCGTCCACCGGCATTCACACCCGATGCACTCTCTACATAAGTGGTCACGGTAGAGGTACCCAGCATGGCACCCACGGTGGTACCCACGGCGTCGGCCATGAAAGCCTTGTTCAGGTTCTTCACGTTACCATCATCATCCACCATGCCGGCACGGTTTGACACGCCGATGAGGGTGCCTATGGTGTCGAACATATCGATGAACAGGAAGGTGAGCACCACGATAATCATATCCACGGTGAAGATGTCGTGCCACTCAAACTGCCAGAGGATGGGCTCGATAGAGGGAGGAGTGGACAGTATGCCGTTGTAGTGGGTAACGCCCAAGGGGATGCCCACGATGGTGGTCACCAAGATGCCAATGAGCAGCGAGCCAGTGACGTTCTTGACCAGCAAGGCAGCTGTGAGCAGGATGCCGAAGATGCCCAGCAACACGGAAGGGTCGTGAAGGTTGCCCATCGTAACGAACGTAGCATCAGAAGAGCCCACGATACCTGCACTCTTCAATCCTACGAAGGCAATGAAGAGTCCGATGCCAGGACTGATGGCGCGACGCAATATCAGCGGAATGGCGTTGACGATGTAGTTGCGCAGACCTGTGATGGTGAGCAGGATGAAGATGAGACCCTCTATGAACACGGCTGTCAGCGCAAACTGCCAGCTATAGCCCATCGTCAGTACCACGGTGAAGGCGAAGAAAGCGTTGAGACCCATGCCGGGAGCCAGTGCAAAGGGCAGCTTCGCATAGAGTGCCATCACGATGGTGCCCACAACGGCGGAGATACATGTAGTGGTAAACACGGCACCTTTGTCCATGCCGGTAGCAGAGAGGATGTCTGGATTCACGGCCAAGATGTAGGCCATTGTCAGAAACGTGGTGATGCCGCCTATGACTTCCTTGCGGATGGTCATTGTGGCGGCATCAAATCCGAGAAAACTTAAAACAGATTTCATTGTGTTTATTGTTGATGTGATAAAATTTAGAGGTGAGAGGTAAGAGGTGAGAGGTGAGAAGTGAGAAGTGAGAGGTTAGATACTTTTCAATAGTGCCTCACATCCCTCCAGCACGTCGTTCCATGTTGCCACGAAATCGCCTGTGTACCAAGGGTCGGCCACATCGCCAGGCCGTTTGGTATAGTCCATCAGCATTACAATCTTCCCTTCCGGGTCGCCACCGCAGATGTTCCGCATATTGCGAATGTTCCACGAGTCCATGCCAATCAGCAGGTCGTAGCGATCGTAGTCTGAACGTGTCATCTGCCGTGCCGTTTTGCCTGCACAGCCTATGCCGTGCTTCGCCAGCTCTCGTCGCGCAGGGGGATATACGCTGTTGCCAATCTCTTCTGTCGAGGTTGCCGCTGACTCAATGTGGAACTCGTCCTCGCGTCCTGCTTTCATGACCAGGTCCTTCATCACAAATTCTGCCATCGGACTTCTACAAATGTTCCCATGACAGACAAAAAGTATTCTATGTTTTACTTTGTTATCCATATCGGGGTGCAAAGGTACTAATAAGCCAGAATAATACCAAAAATAGACACATACTTTTCTCAGTTTCATAAACTATGCTAATAATTAGCGTAAAAGTATAGAAAAACCACGTTTTTATTTACCTTTGCCAAAGATTATACATAAAACTAAAATTCTAAGACAATGAAAGATTTTAATTTCTATGCACCTACCGAGGTGGTGTTTGGCGAACATTCTGAAGAGCAGGTTGCTCAGCTTGTGAAGAAATATGGTGGCACTAAGGTGCTGGTTCACTATGGAGGACAGAGCGCTGTGCGTTCAGGCCTGTTGGACAAGATATGTGGTCTGCTCTCTGAGGGCGGAATTGACTATGTGAAGCTTGGCGGCGTGGTGCCCAACCCACGCCTGTCGCTTGCCAAGGAAGGCATAGAACTGTGTCGAAAGGAGAATATTGACTTCATACTCGCCATTGGTGGCGGAAGCGTTATAGACTCCTCAAAGTGCATCGCTTATGGCGTGTGCCTCGATGGTGATGTGTGGGATGTATATATTGGCAAGGCTACTCCTGAGAAGATGCTCCCCGTTGCCTGCGTGCTTACCATTCCTGCTGCTGGCAGTGAGATGAGTGAGGCCAGCGTGATAACAAATGAAGATGGCGATGTGAAGCTCGGCTATTCCAACAACATCTCTCGTCCTAAGTTTGCCATCATGAATCCTAAACGTACCTATACCTTGCCTCCTTATCAAACGGCAGCAGGCGTGACAGACATCATGATGCATACCATGGAGCGCTATTTCAATACCGAATGCGACATGACTCTGCAGGATGAGATTGCTGAGGCTCTTATGCGCACCATGAAGGAGAGCGTCTTTGAAGTGCTGAAGAATCCTGAGGACTATCGCAGTCGTGCACAGATAATGTGGGGTGGCAGTCTTGCTCACAACGATGTTACTGGCAACCGTGGCATTGGCGACTGGTCAACCCATCAGCTGGAGCATGAGCTGAGTGGCATGTTCGATGTTACCCACGGTGCAGGTCTTGCTGCCATATGGCCCAGCTGGGCACGCTATGTTATGCACGAGAACCTCTCGCGTTTCGTTCGCTTTGCCGTGAACGTTATGGGCGTTCCTAACGACTTCACCGACCCAGAGGGCACCGCCTTGCGTGGCATAGAGGCTATGGAGCGTTTCTATCATGCCATCGGCATGCCTATAAACATCAAGGAACTCATCGGCCGTGACATTACTGACGACGAGATTACTGAGATGACACGCAAGTGCAGTCGCGACTATAAGCGCGTCTGTGGTCAGTTCAAGCCGCTTGCAGCTGCCGACATGGAGGCAATCTACAAGATGGCGAGAGGGTAAGATGAGCTGCACGATGTCACCCATATCTTCTCTTCATAAGACAACAAACGAAGCGTATCAATAATAAAACGGCAGGCTCCCACTTTTGAAAGCCTGCCGTTATTATATACAGTATCTGTCCCTGAATTCTCCTAGAACTCAACTATTTTTCTATGTGATACTATTCTCATTTCTGGGGCAAAGATAAGTAGATATTTTGAAAAGCGCAAATATTTTGCTGTTTATTATTGTTTTTCAAAATAATGTACGATCCCGATTTTAGTTATGGCGAATTCTACAACTTTAGAAACCCCATCGAATTCGAGGGGTAACTTAACCAGATTGCTATCCTGCAGATGCAGGTGTTGGATGGGAACAGCGGAAGAAATATGTTGAAATAGTAAACAAGGTCTTTCAATGAACAGTATCTGTCCTAGGTGTCTTGTCACGTACCTGTAACTAAACGTATCAACCGACTTTCTTGAATAATGGTTTGGTGATTAGAAAATAATTGACTATCTTTGCACAAATAACAAGTAATCTCAAGACTATCCTTGTGATTCAACAGGTAAAACTATGGATATACAGAAAATACAAGAATATAAATCTGCCTTCGACTTGATAGCAAAGAATATCAAAGATGAAGAAGGAAATACTATCGAAGTATGGTATGCACGTGAGTTGCAACAAGTGTTAGGTTATGCCCGATGGGAGAATTTCGTAGTAGCCGTAGGGCGTGCTATTGAATCGTGTAAGACGTTGGGAATCATCATTGATGATCATTTTCGTGAGGTCACGAAAATGATAGCCTTAGCCAAAGGTGCTCAGCGCGAAGTACAAGACTTCATGCTCACGCGGTATGCCTGCTATTTAATAGCGCAGAATGGTGACCCAAAGAAGGAGGAAGTGGCTTTTGCACAAAGTTACTTTGCAGTTCAAACCCGTAGGGCAGAACTCATTGAAGAACGATTGAACGAAGTAGCGCGTCTGAATACCCGTGAACGCTTACGAGCCTCTGAAAAGCAGTTAAGCCGTAATATCTATCAGCGCGGAGTTGATGACCGTGGTTTTGGCCGTATTCGTTCAAAAGGGGATTATGCCCTGTTTGGTGGTCTGTCAACTGACCAAATGAAGCGCAGACTTGGTATAAAGAGCGGTGCTTTGGCCGATTATTTGCCCACATTGACGATTGCAGCCAAGAATCTTGCTACGGAGATGACCAATTACAATGTAGAGCAAAAAGACCTTTATGGTGAAGCAAACATAACAGCCGAGCATGTACAGAACAATCGTAGTGTTCGTGGCATGTTGGGCCAACGCGGAATCAAACCTGAGGAACTCCCACCTGCAGAAGACATTAAAAAGGTAGAACGGCGCGTTGCAAAAGATGAAAAGGATATGCTTAACGAATCTAAAAAACTACCAAAAGTGAGCAAATAATGAACAACAAATGATCTAGCTACATTTACATACTGACCAACCCCAGCTTTCGCGAATCCTCGCTGAAAATTGGCATAGAATTGAGCCGTAAGCTGAATATCGATTCTGCTGTGGTGTTGGGAGTGTAAAAAAGTGATTAGCAGAGTCCAAGTAATTCTCAAATGATATTCACGCCACCTAGTGACAATGGACCTACGTCACGCATAAGTATAAAGCAGGCTGAAGCATGTTGACTTCAGCCTGCAAAGTTATATGTCAGAATGAAACAGGGAGAAAACAAAAAATTGTGTTTCTATTGGACTAAAAGCCCAATCTTTTGTTAAATAATCATAAATCTTGGTTTTTAGGTTGAGAAGCCTCCAACACGCGCCCCGTAATACAGTTGGGTACGTGCGCACGCGACCCAATTTTGGCGGTTTCTTTTTTTTCTTTATATTTGCAGCGCGATTGACTTTAGAACGCTATAATGCAACGTAGAACTAAAAACGAGAATAACATGGAACAGAATGAGAAAGAAAAGACCGTCATTATAAGAGACGTAAAGGAGAATGCCCCTCGCTTTCACTATGACGGTTGGCATGTGTTGGACGAGGGAAAAACGGTGGAGATATTCGTAACCACATCAGACAATCAACTTGAAAAGATTGTCTTACCGTGGGAGAAGATAGACCGCATACGTAAGTGCGGATTGGAACAGCAGGAGGATGTAGCCAAAGAGGTAATGAAGGGCAAGCGTGTGCATTGTCGTCATCTGAAAAGCTGGCATAGATTATTCCCTGCCTGCTGTCAGATAGGCAAGGATGCAGGTCCCCAATATATAAACTGTATCACATGCAAGTATATTGACGGGTATATCGAAGAATATGATACTGACAAAGAATATGAGAAGGTTGTTATAGTTTCACCAAAAATGACTGACTAAATCAAACAATAGCTTTTCATATAGAGTTGTCATCGATATTATTAAACAAGCTCCAAAGCTGTAATATGCAATGTGAATTTATATCTATAATCTTATTTTGGTGATAAAATTCCAAATACGATGCCAAAAAACTTATTATTGTTATGGAATTTAGAAAATATGTTATATTTTTGGTAAAATATTTGTTGGTTTCCCAAAATTGTATTATTTTTGTCCCTAAATTATCATAATTCATATGAAAGAGAATATTCATCTTAATGTTAAACTTATCACTTCTTTGGGAAGTGTTCTTCACATGTCTACCCCCATGATGATTGAGGCGTCATTATCTAAGCGAAGCACATGGTACAGAATTATGGAAAAACCAAGCATTATTACAGTACAGCAGTTGCTTACAATTGCCAACGGCTTACATATTCCTGTTCGGCACTTCTTTTCCACTGGCTGTGACAACATTATTAGTCATCGTGATTATTATATTAAGGAGCCATATTTGCCTTGTCACTACGATGCAAACGCGCTTCAGGAAATCGTTAGTAAACGTCCAGACATCACATGGCAGAAGGCCGCTGATGCCACAGGTGTTACCCGTGACAATTTGCGCAAATCTCTTCTCGGTGATAGCCGCACTCCTATCACACGCTTTCTTGCTGCTTGCAATGCCCTTGACGTGGACCCATTTGCCATTATTGTCGACCCTAACATGGAAGAATCAAAAGAGCCGAACAGTTGTACGGATTTATCAAAAACAAGTTTAACTACACTTTCTAAAGAGCTATTGGCTATGCGTAAGGAAATGACCCGCCTGAAAGCACAACTCTTCAATACCAACATTGAACTTACCAACCTTCGTAGAAACCAAAATACTGAGAATGTTATTAAGAATAAGATTTTAGCACCTGTTACTTGGTTCTATGGCATTCACTTCCTATATAGCTACAACGATATGAGCGAACCAGTGCGTGCATGGTTTCAAATGCTTGTGGCCAAAGAACATCCACACTACGCTTTCTTCTTTGCTAAAAATGGCAGTGAGTTTAAGTCTGTACGCTTCTATACAGATAAAGGCATCATCTTTTTTGAAGCAGAATGTGAGTCCGGCCTAGCAAATTATCTTTACAGCGAGAAGATAATGGTAGGAAAAATCCTAGCCAATACTTTGGAGGACAACTCTGATATGGTTGAGTTCAAAGCAGATTTAGTTGCAAATCTAAGAGAGGATAGAGAAGATATGGTTGAATTGGCTAAGTTCAGAAAAGAAATGATACAGAAATTCGGATGAAGAAAGTGTACAATAGGTGCAATAATAGAAAACGCTTTTTTTATTGGACATCAATAGATGGAAATACATTAATATAGCAAGAAACTAAACCGTTACCAAAGAAATATGGAATTGCATGAACAAAAACAAAATAATATTGTGAATCAGCCTCAGATAGACAAGGCCGATAATTCTGATTTGAATGTTTTAAGTACAGTCAATGCTGACATTGTGCAACATTGGTGGCTAACTATTGACATTGGTACATGGGACATCGCAAAAGCTAGTATTGGCGACAAAAAAACAATTTCCTTTTTACCCCCAAAATTAGAAAAAGATGAGGATTTCGGATTACTGAAATGGCTTTATTCATATTTTGTTGATAGGGAAGACAACCCTCATTATGGCCAACCTATTCCACCAGATGAAATGGCAATTTCACTACTCGACTTTGAGGGTGATGTTGTCAACAAGGAAAACATTGAGAAGGCGAAGAGGCGCATCAGCAAAAATCGAAAAAAATATCTAGGCAGAATGGGAATTATCATGGATCCAGAAATAGTGTTAGATAAGCCCAGCTACAAAAAACGTGGTGGCCGTCAGACATGCGCTTGGCTCACTGTGCTCGATGCCAACGGCAAGCCCTTGGAGAAGACCGTCAAGAACCAGTACCGCCATGTGGTATCTACCGATGAGCGCGTGCCCCGTGAACTGAGTCAGCATGTCTTTGTGCATTACTTCTATCGCCTCAATAGCATTCCCCAAAAACCGTTCACCGAGGGAAAGGAGTATGAAGAGGAATATGTTCAAGCGGCATCTAAAACAGACCCTGAAATAGATTATCCGAAAATCAAAGAGATTGATCCATTTTCGCATCTCCATGTCGGAGACAAAGTATTTGCATGTACTTCGCTCGCACTGGAAAAGAAGATTGTTGCTTTTTTAGAAATTACATCAGTTAGAGCCTGGTCAATAGATTTAAAAATATTGGATTTCTTTTGTAATCCATGTCCTATTTCTGCATTGAAGAGTGAACAATCTAATTTCTATAATGCAAATAATTCTGGTATTATCCGTCTCACAAATAAGCAGAACAAAGAAATTACAAGGGGAATAGAAACGTGGATTGAAAGAAAAATCAAAAAATCCCTCAAAACATACTCTATGGAGGAACTAATGAACGATAAGGACGTTTTTATAGACGAAGAAACCCTTCGTGACATTTTTAGTGTAATAAAAGACAAAAAGAATATTATTTTGCAAGGTGCGCCTGGCGTTGGAAAAACATATTTGGCGAAAAAGATAGCTTACGCTTTAGTGGGTAAGAAAGATGACTCCAAGATATGCACTATACAATTTCATCCTAATTACACCTACGAAGACTTCATTATAGGATATAAGCCTGTTCCTGGAAATGACTCTTCAAGGAAATCAAGAGAAATAGAATTCAAACCAGTGGACGGCATTTTCAAAGAATTCTGCGATAAGGCTTCATCTGATTTGAAGAAGAACAAAGATGAGAGTAACAAATACTTCTTTATTATAGATGAAATCAACAGAGGAAACATTAGCAAGATTTTTGGAGAAGCTTTCACGTTGATAGATAAAGGTTATAGAGATGAATCTGTAAAATTATCTTATCCGAAAAAAGTTCTTAATATTCCAAAGAATCTATACCTCATTGGTTTAATGAACACAGCGGATAGGAGTCTTGCCATGCTTGATTTTGCCCTTCAACGACGTTTTGCGTTTTTCTCACTATCACCAGCGTTCGAGACAGAATCATTTAAAGCGTATAAAGACAACCTAAAAAGCGACATCTTTAATACAGTGATAGATAAAATTATTAAACTCAACACAATAATATCACAAGATCCTGCTTTAGGCGAAGGCTTTTGTATTGGTCACAGCTATTTCTGTAATCAAGAAAGGATAGATGAAGTATGGCTGAAGAATGTAATCAATTATGAAATCATTCCGATGCTGAGAGGATATTGGTTTGATAATGATTCGAGGTTCAAAGAATATAAAAAAGAATTACTTGATGTTTTCCTATGACAATAGACAAAACCATACCTATACATAATATCTATTATATGTTGGCCTATGCGTTTCGCTATTTCAGGTTCAACATATACGAAGAGATAAAGGGTGAGAAGTTCGAGAACAATCACGATTTGTTCTCCGAAATTCTCATACGTGGCGTGTCATATCAAATTAAGCAAGGATTGTATAAGACATACGTAAATAAGGAGGGAAATCTGTCTGTAATACGAGGGCGAATTGACATATTGAAGACTTACACAATACAAAGAACCAATCCTTTTTATGCATATTGCAACTATGATGAACTTTCGGAAAACAACCCATACAATCAAATTGTTAAGACCACACTTCAATTCTTGTTAAAATGCACAAATGTAGATGAGAGTCGCAAAAACTCAATAAGGAATCTATTGCATTTCTTTGACACTATTGACTTGGTTAATTTGAAAACAATAAATTTTGAACGTTTCAGTTTCGACCGTAATAATCAGAACTATCGGATGCTCCTAAATATATGCCGCCTTATCTTTGAAAACATGTTAATGACAACAGAAGGTGGCAATTATAAACTACGCTCTTTGTCTGATTTTCAAATGTCAAAACTATTTGAAAAATTTGTACTGGAATATTATAGAATGCATCATCCAGAAGCCAAACCTCGAGCTTCTCAAATTAGTTGGAGTATTAAGAACGAGAATTCTGCTCTTGGTATTTTACCAAGAATGCAAACAGATGTTATGTTGACTATTGGTGACAGAACTCTTATCATTGACACGAAATACTATAGTCAAACCCTACAGAGCAATTTCGACAAACAGAAAATTCATTCCAATAACCTTTATCAAATATATACTTATGTAACAGAGCAAGACAAAGAAAGAGTAGGGCGAGTGGACGGTATGTTGCTTTATGCTAAAACACAAGAAGATATTGTTCCAGATAACCACGTTACCATGGAATCTGGTAATAAATTATTCTTTCGCACATTGGACTTGAATCAAGATTTTTACAACATCAGTCAGCAATTAGATAACATTGTGAATAGTATTCCTAACATTTTGTGATAACAACTAATTCTTATTTTATCGATTATGAGTGTAAATTTTAAAGCATTGGGCTGTTTGTTCACGTTCAGATACATCAACGATGTTGAAGACATGGATGAAGAAGTGCTGCAAAAGATGTATGCAGAGTTGGAATAGGAGTATAAGGAACTGAAAAGTGAACTGGACAAATTAAAAGAAGTCGTCGACAGGAAGAACCCTGAAGAAAAGAAAGAGAAGATAAAAAAAGAAACTAAAGACCGCCAAGGAAGTATTGGGTGTTGAGGATGTCCCTTATGAGGTAAGGGTGAAATATATCATCGACGCATACAGGAAGGATCAGGTGAAATGGGGTAAGCTGGCTGATTATGCAAAACACTTAGAGGGAGAGGTGATAAGGCTGAAAGAAATCCTTATCTCTAATGGCTATACAGATAGCGGGGTTGTAGGTGATTCTAAGCCTGCTAAGGTAATCAATGATCTCAAAACGGAAATAAATCAACTGAAGTTAGAGCTGAAAGAAAAGAAGAAAAACGCCACGAATAAGAAGATAGAGAGGATGAAGAGCCTCATAGAGGAGGAATATCCGCTAAGGAAATACAAATTGAGGAAACTAAAGGTAACCATCAAAAGTATGCAGGCCTACATTGAGGAGCTTTAGGGATTACTCGACCAAAACAATATTGTCTATGGGCCAATGGATCTAGCTGGCAAAGAAGTGGTTGACAATATAGATAATTTTGATGAGACTGCGATAAGATTAATGAATGATTTGGAAAATATATAATTCATGGTACACTAAAGATACCATCAGGAACAGTGCCCAATGACACCATGCAGAAGTTCTATCTTGATTTCGTCATTAGCAATTCTGTTGCTCTTTCTGATTTTGAACCATAGCCTATTGTCCCGGAAATGGTCGATATTATAAAACCTAAAAGCGAGCCACTGATATCAGTAGCTCGTTTTGCGTTCTTGTTCTGGCAGTTCTATAATATAGTTTTGACATCCATGTATTCTTGTTCTTAATATCTTGAAAACCAAAATCGACGACTTTGGTGACCAAACTCGTCGACTTTGGTCACCAAACTCGACGAGTTTGTAAAATGGTATAGTCAGGACTATATCGCAGTTTGGACAGTCATACATTACAATTCTGTCTAAACAATGCACTGATAAGTTCCGAACAGTTCTTTGGGTATGAGAATGGTTATCGAAGACAGCAGGGACAGATACCGTCTCGCCTAACAGATGATGGGAGAGGGGAGATGGAAGATGTCTGAGGGAAGAGGTAAGAAGGAATATGTCAAGGGACAGTCCCCTAATATGTCAAGGGACAGTCCCCTGACATATCAGAATCATAAATCCTAAACTATCCTAATTCTTGGAGCAGTTTACAGATATCCTCCAAATACTTGCGGTCTATGTCATCGAACGTTCCCAAGTGTTCGCTGTCAATGTCAAGAACAGCAATCACCTTACCATCGCTGCCAAATACAGGCACGACGATTTCAGATTTCGACTCGCTGCTACAGGCTATATGACCAGGGAACTGTTCTACGTCTGGAACAATAACCGTCTCTGCTCTTTGCCAAGACGTTCCACAAACGCCTTTGCCGTATGGGATGTGCATACAAGCGACTGGACCTTGGAATGGGCCAAGCACCAACTCGTTGCCGATGACTCTATAGAATCCTGTCCACCAAAATCCGAAAGACTGATGAATAGCCGCCGCCACATTGCTCATTACGGCTATCGTTTCCTTCTCGCCATCTATGAGTGCTTCTATCTGGCTGACCAGTAGTTTATATTGCTCTTCTTTCATTCGTAATATCTAATTTTATCGGTTGCTTGGATGGCTGAGTCGTGACGAGACTCAACTTTTGTTAAATCAGCTGCAAAGGTAGCAAATATTATTCATTTTTTCTTACCTTTGCCCTTCGATTTAATAAGAATTGTGATATGGACTACCTGCCGAAAGATCCTGCTATATTGGTTTCGAGCGTAAACATGCTCCTACGTGACGAGGAGTTTGACACGCTGGAATCGCTGTGCTATAATTTTGGCACGGAGCCGAAAGATATTAAGAACTACTTGTTTGTGTACGGATTCGTGTACAGCGAGAAACAGAAACAATTCCGCCCGATAGGGTATGATGAAGTAACAAGATGATAACAAAGGATAGTATCGAAACCGCCTACAGTTTCCTGCATCAGAAGCAGAGGATTTATGTCCATTCCACGCTCGACTGGCAAAAGGATGACATCGAGATGGCCATTTCTAACTATGCCAATGATATGAGTCAGGAGCTGTATGATGCTATCAGTGGTGGTAGGGCAGACTTCCTCTGTGACCATAGGCGATTTAAGGAGGATATCACCAAGGCTGTGGAGATACTAGAAAAGATGCTAAACAGATGAATTGATATGAAAGAGATTAATTACAAGGACATGAAGTTTAATCCGTTCAACCTGATATATAAGCCGTTATATAGACATTGAATATGAACACGCTCACAACAGTTCTGGCAATCTTGGCGGCCTTGAAAAATCTGTATTGTGGGTAATCTGTAGTTTAATTTAAGAATTACTGTTTAAAAACTATGATCAGAAGAGCTGAAATTAAAGATATACCAGGTATCATAGAATTGCTGCATCAGGTTAATATGGTGCATCATGTGCTACGTCCCGATTTGTTCAAACCTTATACCACCAAGTATAACGAACAGGAACTGGAGGCCCTGATAAGCGATGACAGCAAACCTATTTTTGTTTTTGAAGATGGAGCGGTATTAGGTCATGCTTTCTGCAAGATAACTGAAGTTAAGAACGACAAATTGTTGCAGGACATTAAAACGCTGTATATAGATGACATCTGCGTGGATGAAAATGCTCGCGGCCAGCACGTCGGCAAGGCTTTGTATGAATATGTCCGCAATTACGCCCAATCAATTGGCTGTAACAACATCACCCTGAACGTATGGGATGGCAACGATGCGGCATTAAGCTTCTACAGGAACATGGGCATGAAAGTCCAGAAAACAACTATGGAAATTGTGCTGTAATATGTGTCAGGGACTGGCAACCCGCTTAAACTCTAATAAATCATAAAATCCCAAGGCATAGCGCATTGCTTTGGGATTTTTTATTTATATTTGCAAAAATAATTAATAACCCAAACAAATACAATTATGGAAATCAAAGCTGTAAAATTCCGTAAGGACGGATTCTATACCCAGCCCTTCGTATTCGGAGGCGAGGAGGGAATGGAAAAGTTTGACAAGAACATTCGCTATCGTGGCAGTCTGCAGAACTATCTGATTGATACGGGCAGCGAGGTGATTTTGGTAGATACCGGCATTCCTGCAGGGACTCCCGAGGAAGTTCCAAACGAAGATTCGCTCATCTTCACCGGCAAGGACATCTGCAGTTATATGGATGCTTTCAAGGCCCTCGGCTACAAGCCTGAGCAAGTGACGAAAATTCTGGTTACCCATCGCCATGCCGACCACACTGGCGAACTGAAGAGTTTCCCCAACGCGAAGATCTATGTGAACAAGGAAGAGACAGATGCCGCTGAATTGCAGGGATTGACGAACATCGTTCCTGTCAGCTATACCGATGGAGCCTACTACAACTTCCCTGAAAGTCAGAAGATAGCCGACGGCATCTACCTCATCAAGGCTAAGGGCCACACCAAGGGCAACAGCATCATTATTGTGGAGATGGATGGCCTGTTCTACATGATTCACGGCGACATCACTTATGTGGACGAAGCACTTCACGAGGATAAGTTGTCTGTAGTATTCGACGATCTGCCAGCAGCCCGCGAGACGCAGAATCGCATCCGCGAGTTCATCCGCAATCATCCCACCGTCTATTGTGGTACTCATACCCCGCAGGGCTATGAGAACCTGGAGGCCAGGCGCGTGATGGATCTGGATCATCCTGTACCAACCATTTTGGCCGAAGTCGATTTCTCCAAACAGAAAGCTTCAGGTAAGTATGTCTGCTCAATCTGCGGCTATGTCTATGACCCCGCAGAGCACGATGGAGTCGCCTTCGAAGACCTGCCCGATGACTGGCGCTGTCCCCGTTGCAAACAGCCGAAGGAGAAGTTTAATAAAGCGTAATAGAGGAGGGCTTCGGCTCTCCTCTCAGCACCATTGGCTTTGCCATCGGTTTCGTGTTGATGATGGTGCTCGACGTGGTAATGGGGTAAATTAAGGCGTTGCAACGGTACAAATAAGTAGGCAAAAGACCAAATAAAATAATTAATATTAAATCCCAAGGCATAATTAAATGCTTTAGGATTTTTTTTCGTATTTTCGCGGCAGATTTAAGTAGTATTCTATGGATCGCAGTCAAGAAATCATTCGTACCATTTGGATAGGTATTATTGCTAACGTGTTGTTAGCAGGCTTCAAGGCCGTTAGTACCAGGTACACAGGTCGTTATCGTAGTGGACCACAATTACAGCGAGTAGATAATTATGTATTTTAAAACTATAGACAAACTAATCTATAAAATGATGAAAAAACTAACACTAATTTCCCTTTTACTCCTGTCTGCATCATTCAGCATGACAGCTCAAGAGGCGTTTAAGTTTGGCACCAATGTCAATCCTGATGGCGTGCGTTTTGAAGTTGATAGTCGTGGCTTCATCATTGGCGGACAGCATGTGCTGCCAGTGATGGGCGAGATACACTATAGCCGCGTGCCGCAGACTGAGTGGCGCCGAGAGATTCAGAAGATGCGAGCCGGTGGCGTAACCATTGTTGCTACCTATGTGTTCTGGAACCACCATGAGACGGAGGAAGGCCAATGGAACTGGAGTGGCAATCGCAACCTGCGCCGTTTTCTTGAAATCTGTCGCGACGAGCAGATGCCTGTGGTGTTGCGCATCGGTCCGTTCTGTCACGGCGAGGTGTGGCAGGGAGGCTTCCCCGACTGGTTAGTCGCAAAGTTGGCTACTGACGGAAAAAACTATAAGCTGCGCTCTACTGCCAAAGGTTTTATGAATGCTACACGCAGCCTCTATAACAACATTTTTGCTCAGGTTAACGGTCTGTTGTGGAAACAGGGTGGAACGGTGGTTGGCGTACAGATAGAGAACGAGTGTCGCGGCCCCTGGGCTTACTACGACGCTTTGAAGAAAGCTGCTGTTGAGGCCGGTTTCGATACTCCATTCTACACGCGTACAGGATGGCCTAAGTTGAATGGCAAGGAGGTCTTTGGCGAGATGCTGCCCCTCTATGGCGACTATGCCGATGGGTTCTGGGACCGCTCCCTGAAAGATATGCCTGGCGACTATCCCAAGGCGTTCATTATGAAAGACACCCGCCTCTCAGCAGTTATTGCTACTGAGGCTCTTGGTGCTAATCAGGATACCAAGATGGAAAGTAAGGACTTGTCTTATCCCTATCTGACATGCGAGCTGGGTGGTGGCATGATGCCTGCCTATCACCGCCGTATCAACATGAGTGGCCGCGAGGTGAAGCCCTTGGCCGTATGTAAGCTTGGCTCCGGTTCCAATCTGCCAGGCTATTACATGTATCATGGTGGCACGAACCCCTACAATCCACGTCATACGATGGCTGAGACACAGGCCAGCTCTGTGACCAACTACAATGATATGCCTCACATGAGTTATGACTTTCAGACCATCCTCGGCGAAATGGGACAGCCTAACGCCGTCAGTTGGAATGAGAGCCGACTGCTCCATGAATTCCTGAAGCAGTGGGGTGGGGAACTCAGTCAGATGGATGTCGATTCCCTCTCCGACCATTATGCACGCCGTGGTGCCTTCGAGTTCCGCAACGACTATGTGCGCATACTCAATGAAGGAGGTAAGGCCATCATCACACCTCGTGACTGGCACATCGCCGACGGCGTGACCATCCAGTGGGCAACAGCCGAGCCATACTGTAAGGCCGATGACACCTACTATTTTATTGCTATCGATGGTCAGAAACCACGTTTCTCCATCAATGGCAAGACATATAATGCCAAACCCGACAAACCTTTCACTGTTGCCGGTGTTACCTTCTGTGTGCTGTCGAAGGCCAGGGCCAACAGTTCCTACAAGATTAACGACAAACTCTATTTCTCGGATGGTCTGTTGTATCAAGACGGAAACCAAATCATAGAAGAAAAATGGCAGACGTTGCCCACACAAGTTGCTTGCACCAAGAAACAAGACAGTAAGGGCCTGCGCCACGTAGCGATGGGTAGCCAGAAGGTTGCCGCAGCCCCTGTTGATAAGGATTTTGAGAATGCTGCCGTTTGGGAAATCACGGACTTGAAATCGTTGCAATCCTCTTCCGACCTCTATCTCCAGATCAACTACTGTGGCGATGTTGCCCGCGTTTATGCTGATGGCCAGCTAGTTGAGGATAACTACTGGAACGGAAAGCCTATGCTCGTCCGCGTTAGCGACCTTATTGGCAAGCGTGTGGAACTGCGCATCCTGCCTCTTGGCAAGGACTTCCCCATCTATCTTCAGCGCGAGCAGCGTGCTCTGTTAGATGCAGCTCCAAATGGGCAGCTCATTTCACTTGACAGCATCAAAGTTATAGAACGCACCACACAAGTAATACAATAACAATACAAGCATGATTAGGGGTAGGACGCATTAGAATGTCAGGGGGTGACCCTTGACATATTGGAGGAGGTTAAGGGTCGTGCTGACCTCGTGTAAGCGCTTCGCGCAATGTAAGAATGCAAAAATTATAAAATGTAAAACGGCGTAGCCAATTATTACATTCTTTAATTGATACATTTTTAATTTGAAATAACCCCTGCAAGGCAGTGTGCTTTGCAGGGGTTATTGTGATATAAGAACTTTCTTTCGGATGAGGGATTCGTTTTCTGGGAACAGAATGATGTTTAAGGGACAACAATTTCGGCTTTCTTCCCACTTTTTAATGGCTTTTTGAGGAAATAGAGATAACTTTGTTGTCAAATTACGATTTATGACAGGAAGTGCGCTATTGATTACAGCTGTTTTTTTTGCCTTTCTGGTAGCTGGTGCTATCAGTATTTTGTTGACGTATAGACAGACCAACAGGGTGGTGCAGGAAAACAGTCAGCTGGCAGACGAGGTGGAAAGTCAGAAGAAAAAACAAGAGAAACTGCAGGAACAATATAGTTTGCAGGCAAAAACGCTTCACATGCTGAGAGAGGAGAGCGAGGAGCAGCAAAAGACGCTGACCGAACTGAAGGAACGGTTGATGGGCAATGACAAGGTGACAGAACTGAAAGAGAAGACAGAATCGCTGCGTGAGAACATCAACGACATCAAAACCATGACTGATGAGGAACTTTGGACATGGATGGACCTGCAGATGACTGAAAGCCATATCTTCACCGACCCTGACCTCAACCTGAAAGGCATGGCGCAGCGGTTAGGACTGACACAGAAGAAAATCAAGCAATTGCTGAAAGACTCCCAGCGTTACGATCGTCTCTACGACTATCTTACGGAGAAGCGCGTGCTCTATTCCTGTGAACTTATCAAGCAGAATCCGCAGTACTCGATGGAAGCCATCGGCAAAGAAGCCGGCTTCGTGTCGCGCTCTACGTTCCAGACGGAGTTCAAGAAGCGTATTGGTATTACCCCCGCCCAATACCGGCAAAACAGTTTCAACGACGTGGTACGGATTAAATAAGCATCTTGCGTATTGTCCAGGCCAGTGCTGTCTGCGTGACGATAGCCAGGGCATCGGTAAATATGTAGGGTATGAAGTCGATGAGCATGATGGGGAGGATAATCATCGTTACCATGAAAGCCACCATCAGTATGCCCACCCACTGCAGACGGCCGCGATAGAAGTAGCCGATGGAGATACCTAACGGCAGGTAGGCCAGCGGCTGTGCTACGGCCACTGCCAGGTTGATGATGGATTCGGGTAATATGTAGGTTAGGTCGCCAGCCACGTTGAGCACGATCAGCAGCCACCACATCCACGTATAGGGATGTCGCAGAGGCTTCATGCCACGCATCATCGCATAGTACAGGATGATGTCGCCCAGCAGGAAGACGATGGAGCGGGGAATCACCATGCCGTTCGTCTCTATCCAGTTGCTGATGTCATACGCGGTGCTGACGGCCTGGATTGCCATCATGACAAATCCCACCTCTATCAGCCAGCGGGGCATTCCGCTCTCCACCTTATTAATAATAAGTGACCTGCGAGGCTCTTTGCTGATTTTCTGATATTCCATTATTACATGCTTTGATTAAACTGGATGCAAAGGTACAAACATATTTCCTTTTTTTGCCATTTTAAGAAAAAATCACTAATACGCAGTCTGTGAAATCCAATTTTGGGAACACAATCCCCGCTTGGGGACAACGACTTTGTGTTAAACTGAGGAGTTTTGATGCAATTATAAAGAAAAAACCTAACTTTGGGGGCATAAACATTAACAAAACTTAATGAATATGATAAACAAATCGAAATGGGTGCTTGCCGCCGTCCTGCTTTGCAGTCACTTGATGATGAGTTGTTCCAGCGACGACAATCCATCGGCACCCGATGGTGAGACCTACCAGATAGACCAGAAGGTGACGGAACGCCGCGAGTGTCACGCATTGAAAACGATTGCGAATGATGTGCTGAACTTGAAGTTCCGTCAAATCGTGTTCGAATATACCAGTGTCGGTCCCGACATGAAGACACCTGTGCGACTGACAGGCGTCATTTCAATGAATCCCGCCGTATATAATAAAGATGTGGCTCCACGTGGTCTGATGCTCTACAATGAGTTTACATGTGCCAAGCATGGTGAGCGTACTTCTCAGAACGAGATTGACGACATCGGTCTATACATGAACAAATACCAGAATCTCATTATGGTTTCTGCCGACCTCTATGGTTGGACACTCACGGAGGACAAGCCACAGGCCTACTGCTGTCCGGAGATTACCAGCGTTGAGACCATCGATGCTTGGGATGCCGCCATGCAGATTCTGAAAGACGAGGGCTATGCCATTAGCGGTCTTCCCACCTTCAATGTGGGCTATAGCAGTGGCGGTTTCTCGGCACTCGCCGTTCAGCGCTACTGCGACGAGAAACGTCCTGATATCCATTGGAACCTGACCTCGGGAGGTGCTGCTCCCTTCGACTTGCATAGCGTTTATATCAGCAACATTACCAGCCCCACCTCTGGTTATGCTTGTTCTTTCCCACTCGTGGTGGTGGCTTACAAGGAGACTTACCACATGGACTTTGACTACAAGGACGTGTTTGTAGAGCCTCTTGCCAGCAACATCCAGAATTGGATACTCTCCAAGGACTACGGCACCTGGGACATCAATAAGCTCATTGCCGGTGGTGATGAAGCAAAGGCCAAGGACTGCCCTGTCAACCTCATTCTGACGCCCGATGCGCTCAATCCTCAGTCGACCGTCGGCAAGAAACTGGCCCAGAAGCTCCGCGAGAACTCCCTTTGCGGCGAGGGACAGACCTGGCAGCCCAGCACGAAGACCAAGTACTATATTATGCACTCTGCTGGCGACAAATACATGGATTGGCATGTGGGCGAGGAGATGGCCAACTACCTGAAGGGCCACGGCTGCAACGTCGAAACCGAGTTTGGCGACTGGGGCAACCACGTGGACTACGGCCTCTTCCAGCACATCGGCAAGACCATTCTTCTGATGGAGGACTGTATGCCCGACAAAGATGCGGTCAGGGACCAGGCTATAAAGGACGCCATCGATAAGGCTAAAGAATACATCAAGGATAAGGTTTATGATATGACGGGTATCCCCCTATAATCTGCCAATAATAATAAAAATAAAACTATATGATTATGAATCCAAGAAAAGTACTTCTTTTATCCATGGCGTTTACAGCTATGGGCACGTGGGCACAGAGTGCTCTTGGTAACTTGGCTGAGGTAGACCTCAGCCAGGTGGAGATTATATCTGTCAAGGAGGTTGTATTCGGCTGCCGCGACAGTATTGTGGTGGACTCTGTTACAGGGCAAGCCGATACCATATACATTGACGAGGGCATCAAGTCAATAACCCCCGTAGAGGATGAAATAGGTCCTGCACTTTCGCGTCGCCGTGCTCCTGGTACTGACGACTATAACCAGTATGGAGGACTAAATTCTGAAGGTTTTCAAGATATGATTTCTGGTGCCGCTCTCGTTTCCTACAAATATCCGTCAATAGATGCTGACGGCAACAAGGTCATCCTATCATCGATGATGGCTTTGCCCCGAAATTTTATTAATTTAAGAAAGCCCAGCAACCTGCTTATAGCCTGTCACGAGACCATCACGAGCAACTTTGAGGCTCCGACTAACTATAACCACGAAGGCGGTAGTTTCCAGACGGGTGTCGGCATGATGCTCATGTACGCTCGCTATGATGCTATCCGCCAGCCGTGCTGTCTGGTCATTATGCCCGACTACGAGGGCTATGGCATCACTGCCGACCGTGCCCACCCCTACCTTTATCAGGAACTGACCGCACGCCAAGTCGTTGATGCCGTGCGCTATGGTCTGGCACTTTATAATAGTAATAATTTACCGCCTTTCGAAAACGACTGGCAGAGTGTGTCACTGGGCTATTCACAGGGTGGCAGCGTGGCACTTGCTGTTCATAAGTTCATCGAAGAGAACGGCCTTGCCGATCAGTTGCACTATGCAGGCTCCGTCTGTGGTGACGGTCCCTACGATCCTGTGGCCCACCTGCGTTATTATATTACGGACAATGGTGAGAACTATAATTCTGCAGATCCCACATCGACTGCCCACGATGCAGGCACGGTGACTATGCCTATCGTGATGCCGCTCATTCTGAAAGGCATGTGCGACAGCAATCCGCTGATGCGCCAGCACACGGTAGATGAATACCTGTCTCAGAAATTCCTTTCTACGGGGTCGCTGGATATGATTGCAGCCAAAAAGAATCCTAATAGAGATGACCAGTTCAGCACCGAAGACGTCACCAAACGCTATCAGTGGCAAATGAAGTATGGTTTGAATAATAGGGTTCATCTTGACGACCCTTATCATACCGGGACTGGCTCGTTTAGAGTTTACTATGATCCCACTGAGGTATGTAAGATGTTCTACAAGTCGACAAAGCCCTTCCTCTTGTTTGGTGATTACACAGTATTTGGTAAACTCGAGGAGATGCTGACCCCTGCTTGTTACGCATACTTCACAACCGAATCGAATTTTGAGGTCGACGGCAAGCGCGTAATACCTACTGAGCGTGGATTTATGCAGGATCTACACCGTGCCTTAGAGAGCAACAACCTCACTGTGGGCTGGACACCCAAGCATCGCATTGCTTTCTACCACTCATCTTACGACACGGTGGTGCCTTTTGTCAACCTGTGCTCGTTTGTCAAGAACCATCCCGAACTGAAGTATTACATTAAGAGCCCTTCTGCACGCTTAAGTGCTGCCAACGCCCATCCAACAAACTCGCAGGTATTTGATGAGACAAAGGCAGATGTCTATATCAACGACACCAATAGTACTAAGGACCATATAGATGCTGGTAAGAACTTCTTCTTGACGGGTAATTTATTTGGCACCTCGCCTGACTACGAGTTGTACAAGTGGGTGCTTAATAAGCAGTAATATAGATATAAGCGCAAATAAAGAAAACAGTTATGATTAAAAAATATATATCCCTAATCATGGTCGCTCTGCTGCCGTCACTGGCATTTGCAGAGAAAGTGCTGGGAACGTTGACACTGGCAACTCCAGACACAAAGGCTATCTGTATCTATGACACCGAAGCCAAGACTGCCACTTTGGGCAATGGCTATACCTCCTGTATCAATCACTACGAGGATGGTGAACTCGTCATTCCTGGTTCGGTGACCTATCAGGGCGAGTCCTATAAAGTTGTTATCGGACAGTTTGCTTTCCGTCTGTGCAACAAACTGACAAGAGTAACCATCGGAGAAGGTGTTGAGCACATTGGCGACTATGCCTTTGTAGGTTGCTCCTCAGTGACAGAGATCAGGCTGCCAGCCACGTTGCAAACCATCGGAGCCGGCGCCTTCTGTAACCTCACCAGTCTGACGACTATGCGTTGCATGGGAACCACCGCCCCCACATGGCAGTGGAACGATGTCTTCTCTGTGCTTGGCACCAAGGAGAGCATGCGAGAGAAATCCTTAGTGCGCAACCTCTTCGTTCCTGCAGGTTATTTGAACAACTATAAAAATAGTAAGTTTGACGGCACTTCTTCAGGCACACAGACTCGTGCCAACGAGAAAGTGGGTTGGGAGGAAGCTTTCGCCCGTATCTACGAGCTCAGCAACGAGCCCTTGGCTATCACCTCGAAAGCAGAGTTTATTGCTTTCCGTGATGCTGTGAACAACGGTACGATTAACGCTACCAGTTTTAAGTTGATGGCAGACATTGACCTGAGTGGTGAAAAATGGACTCCTATAGGATTGTATGGACATGCTTTCGATGGCATTTTTGATGGTGGAGGCCACATCATCAAAAATCTTAATGTTAATCATCCTTCAACTAATTATCAGGGATTGTTTGGCTATGCCACTAACGCTACCATCTACAATATGCATCTGCTGAATCCCAAGGTAGTTGGTCATGACTATGTAGGCTCTGTAGTAGGATATGCATATAATAGCAGCCATATTACCGACGTGCTGGTGACCAGCAATTTCCCTTCCGGGGGTGATTATACCGTTAATGCAAACAGTGGCAGTGGTGGCGGCATTGTAGGCTATGCCCAGGATGCCACCATAGAGCGCTGCATGTTCCAAGGACGGGTGACTTGTTCTGGTTGGACTGGCGGCATTGTCGGCAATGTCTATAACAATGTGACTATCTCCGATTGCTCGGCTTCTAACTTTCTCCATAGCTTCAATTCTGACGTTATTGGTGGTATCGTTGGTGGCGCTGGCGCTGTCAATGTCAATCGCTGTTTTGCGAGAAGCAGCTATCTCTGGGGAAGCGTGGCCACCGATAATCTGGGTAAAATAGTCGGAAAAACCAACAAGTCTATAGAAAGTACCATTACGAACTGCGCTTATTGGATAGCTAATGTAGATAGATCTGTATTAGGACATCAAGAAGGTGGTGGTACATTAAGCGCATCTGGCAATGAGGGGTATAATGCAGAGTCAGACATGAACCAGGCTAAGACCCAGACCGTTCTGGGTACAGACAACTGGTACTACTTCACTGAAAACTACGTAGATTATCCTGTGCCTGCCACGCTGAAGGACATGTATATTAACAACTGCGTAGACGTAGTTTCTGGCGATTTCGTTTATCGTCCGGCTGGTGATGCAAGTTACGAAATCGTGAAATATACGGGCAGTGACGCATCGGTTACCATTCCCAATACCTTCAATGAGAAACCTGTTACAGGCATCGCTTCAGAAGTCTTCATGGATAACCAGACGATGACTTCAGTAACTATTGGCAGTAACATCACGTCTATTGGTGACAGAGCTTTCTACAATTGTGACACTTTGACTAGCGTAAGTTTGCCCAATGCTGTGACTTATGTTGGTGAGGAAGCCTTCGTGGGATGCGATGAACTCACCGATTTCCATATCGGTACAGGTTTCGCGGATCATAAGGGCAACTTCCTGGCCCACTGTCCTAAACTGACTACGATTACCGTGGCAGACGGGAATGCCAATGGCTACATCAGTGTGGACAACGTGCTGATACACAATACAAATTACGGCAGTTATATTGTGGTTTGTGCTTCAGGCAAGACGGGCGACTATACAATACCTGCTGAAAGCCTCACAGAAAACTGCGTTTGGATTATGAACAACTGTTTCAGTTCTTGCAATGGACTGACCAGCATCACGTTCCCATCGGAAAAGTGGTTCAAACTGGACGCTGCCATCTTTGATGAAGCCTACAATCTTCGCTATGTGGATATAACGGCCATTAAAGGATTCATCAATAACGATAAATATATTATCAACGTGACGGTTGACCGTAGTGACCCCGACAATCCGTTCTATGGCATGAGCGACTACACCATGATTTATCTGCCTACTGGAAACACGGCAAATACTGGTGAGTTCAACGTCGTCATCGGTAGCACAGCAGACCGACTGTCGTTGACAGAGAATTGGAATTTCAATCCTCGTGTAACACCTCTTACGGTATCACATGGTGTAAACTTCAACCGAAGCCTCGAGGCTAATCTCGTTGAGAAAGTAACAGATACCGACGAGGATATTGTGATTGATAGTCTAACTGTGAAAAAGCAAGAAGGTACATTCGAATATGTCGCTACGGGATATACCAGCTATCTGCCTTACACGCTGACACTCACCAACGAAAACGCCAAGGTGTACTATCCCACCAGTAGCGAGGTCGTTACAGGCGTCACCACTATCACCTTCACCGAGGTTGTGAACAAGGAAATGGCAGCCTTTACACCTTATTATATTGTTGTTAGCGGCGAGAACGATGTGGATCTTAGCACAGATGAGAATATTACGATCGTCAGCGACACCAACGGCTCATGGACGGTGGGAGGCTATGAACTGAAGGGCACTACGACAACCATCCCCAATAGCACACTCTACGACGCAGATAAACCCACCTACATCTTGCAAAGCGACGGCAAGTGGCACAAGGTGCCTGAGAACCAGCCCAAGGCATACATTGGTCCCTTCCGTGCTTACTTCCAAGCTACTACAAATAGTGGCGCCCGCGCTCTTAACATGGTCATAGACGACGGTGAGGTGACTGACATCCAGCAGATTCGCACCATCGATGCCGACGGCACGGAGCACTACTACGACATGAACGGCAGACTGCTCAGCGGAAAACCCCAGAAGGGCACGTATATCCACAACGGTAAAAAGTACATTAACAAATAGGAGGACACAGCAATGAAGAAAAAATATGAAAAACCCGCCACGAGCGTGGTAATACTAAAGTATAAGTCCTATTTACTAACAGGCAGCCCTGTGGAAAGTCAGTTTGTTGACGATGAAGATTACAAAGATTGGGATTATGACGGCGGTCAATAAAAATTCCCATCACACTTCGAAATATAAGCGTGCTGTGTCACTATTATAAGAGAGACAAAGGGCACAAATAAAAGGGCAGTGAATCACTGCCCTTTTATTTGTGTTCAGCACCATCAGAGGTTGACCACCATCTGGTTGCCCTTATAGTTAACCACAGGAACATTCTGGGTGACGCAGGGACAGTGATGTCTCGACTAACGTAGGATGGGAGAGGGGAGATAACTTATGCTAATATGTCAAGGGAGTCCCCTGACATACTATAATCCAAGCGAGCCACTGATATCAGTAGCTCGTTTTGCGTTCTTGTTCTGGCAGTTCTATAATATAGTTTTGACATCCATGTATTCTTGTTCTTAATATCTTGAAAACCAAAATCGTCGACTTTGGTCACCAAACTCGTCGACTTTGGTCACCAAACTCGACGAGTTTGTAAAATAGTATAGTTAGGACTATATCGCAGTTTGGACTGTCATACATTACAATTCTGTCTAAACAATGCGGCGGATTAGTTCCGAACAGTTCTTTCGGTATGAAAACGATTATCGAACATAGAAGGGACAGTACATTGACACGCGATAGGTAAGCGAGTCAGGGTGCTGTCCTAGAAGACAGCAGGGACAGACCGTCTCGCCCAACGTAGGATTGGAGAGGGGAGATGTCCCCTGGCATAAGGTATCGCAAGAGTGAGCCCCTCTTATTTGCTCTTTAGCTTTAGACTGGCGGTGGGCAATGGGCTCTTGATGGTTACGTTGACGGAGCCTCCCTTTTGTGTGCTGCGAACAACGAGTAGGGCACGACCCTTCCATGTCTTTACACGAGGCGAGGTGTAGGGCTCTGTATCCTTGAGGTCGGCAGAGGCAAAGGCTAACAGCTTACCAGCTCCTTTGACAGTAGCTTCGCAGGGGATGGCGGCTTCAGGTACTGGTGTGCCTTGTTTGTCAAGAACCTCGACGGTGACAAAGGTAAGTGACTGTCCATCGGCTGTCATCACGGTACGGTCTGGGGTTAGACGCAGACGAGCTGGGGCGCCAGCGGTCTGAAGAGTGGCCTCACCCCCAGCCCCTCTCCCAAAGAGAGGGGAGCTATCAGATGCTACAGCGCGTAGAGTGCCTGGTTCGTAGTTTACAGTGAAGACGGCCTTGAACTCTGTAGAGCGGTTGACCTTCTTCGTGCCAATGAGCTGGTCGTTGAGATAGAGCTTTACCTCTGGTGCTTTGGTATTTACCTCCACTTCTATGGGTTTACCTTCCCAACCAGGCCATGTCCACGATTCCCATGTGGGCCATACGCTCCACATAGTGGTGTGAATCTCACCGTGGTAACCGTTTGGCTCCTTGACGGCCATATATAGTTGAGAGTGTAGAGTGTAGAGTGTAGAGTTTGCTTCCGCTGTTCCTCTCGCGAAAGAATTGGAAGCGGTAGCAAACTCTACACTCTCAGTTCTACACTCTACACTATTCCACAGCATCTCGCGATAATGGCTGATGGGTTTGCGCCAGCCGGTGATATCTACATCGCCACAGGGAGCACCGTGCCATTCAGGCTGTCCACCCTTAATCCACGACTCGCCCTCGCGCTCACCTTTGTAATAGTTACGACCTATGCCGCTCTCGCCCAGATAGTCGAGACCTGTCCAAACTATGTCACCCACAACGTAGGGGAAGTCGTTAGCTACAGACCAGTTGCGGAAGGCATCGCGCGGATAGCTCTCCGTCTGCCAGATGACGCGCTTGGGGTCGCGCTCGTGGTCGGTGGCGTGCTTGAAGATCATGTAGTTATAGCCAGCCACGTCGAGCACCTCAGCATGTGGATCGTAGATTTCCCAGTCACGGTCCCAGGCACAGAGGGCCTCAGTAACGGGGCGTGTAGTGTCGAGTTCGTGGATGGCCTTCTTCATCTGTCGGGCGGTATAGACCACGCGGATGTCCTTACGCTCGATGACCTCGTTGCCAATGCTCCACGAAATGACGCTGGGATGGTTGCGATCGCGCAGCACCATGGCATGGATGTCCTCGCGATAGCAGGAGTCGATGACTGTGGAGTAGTCGTAGGGATTCTTCTGTGTGCGCCAGCCATCGAAGGCCTCGTCGATGACGAGCATACCTAAAGAGTCGCAGGCGTCGAGGAAGGCGCGCGTAGTGGGATTATGTGAGGTGCGGATGAGGTTGAAGCCTGCCTCCTTCATCTGGCGCACCTTGCGGATCTCTGCATCGTCGAAGGCCATAGCACCCAGCACACCGTCGTCATGGTGAACGCAGGCACCATTGATGAGCACCTTCTTACCGTTGAGAACGAAGCCATTCTCGGCATCGAACGAGAACGTACGGATGCCGAATTTGACAGACTCACCCCCAGCCCCTCTCTGAGCAGAGAGGGGAGTAGATAGACTTACTTTAGCTGTATAAAGGTATGGCGACTCTGGCGACCAGAGCTTGGGATTGTTGATGGTGTAGGTAAAGGTGACAGCCTTGCTCTCGCCGGCTTTCAGCGATACTTCTTGCTGCTGACCTTCCACCTCAACGATGCCCTGCCGGTCATTGTTGCCTTCGTTCTGCAGAGTTACCTCAACCTGCACCTTTGCCTTGCCTGCTGACACCTCCGGCGTTGTGACGAACACGCCATTCTCGGCAATGTGCAGGGTGGGCATGGTCTCCAACCATACGTGGCGATAGATACCAGAACCTGAATACCAGCGACAGTTTGGCTGCTCAGAGTTATCGACTTTTACGACAACCTCATTTTCTCGTTTGTCCTTATAAATATAAGGCGTTACATCAACTGTGAATGGTGTGTATCCATAGTGATGCTGTCCAGCATGCTGTCCGTTTACATAGACCTCAGCCTTCTGATAGACGCCATCGAAGTGAAGCTTGACAAGTTTATCTATAATATCTTCACTCTCCAATCTAAACTGTTTCCGGTACTCGCCCTTGCCAGCCTCGAACCATCCGCCACCAGTGCCTGTAGCACCCTTACCCGAATTAGGACCTTCGAAGATGTCCCAGTCGTGAGGCAAGTCCACGGTCTGCGTCGTTACATTCTTGGACGAGCCAAGCGGCGAAGCCGAGCGATGTGTGAACTGCCAGCCGAAATCAAAGAGCTGGCGTGTTTGTGCTGATGCTGAAATCATTGCGATGAGCAGCATGGTTGTCATAAAAATCTTCTTCATGTCCTTGTAACTTATCTATTGCTTATCACAAAACATATTAAATCTGGGTGTAAAGATATGAAAAATAAACGAATATTAGCTATCTTTGAGCCCAATTATTAACAAAAGTTGACGCTACTCGGCATAATAGATGGAGCATGGGGTAGAGGAGATATATGTCAAGCCTGCCAAAGCCATGGGCCTGAAGGTGTGGAGTGGCACTCTGCTGCCCACAAGCTCATACGCCGCATGCCTCGCTATGACCACGAGGAGAATTTTTGAGATAACTATTTACGCTTAAGCGTCCTGATTTTTCCGTTGAAGTTGATGGTCAGCTTGTCTTTGTCGCTGTCATAGTTGAAGGGAACTACATAGTCCTGACCGCCACGGCCTGTTTCTTCACCTACTTCGAACTGTAGTTTGCTGGCATCTATGCATTTCATGAAGTGATCAAAATGGCAGTTGAAGGCCTGCTGTCCTTTCGTGTTCTTTACCAATGCTATTTCATAAGTACCAGTAACGCCGGCACCAACTAGTTCTTCGCTTAGATAATAAGTATAGACACGTGTAATAGAATTCTGGGTTATCTGCCACTGCTCCTTTACATTGACACCATCGTCATAGTCATACTCCCAAGTGCCCAGTACCTTATTGATATATACGTCATGCTTGGTTATAGTGATGGCCTCTGTATCGTTAGTAAAGGTTATCGAGTTATCAGTAGTGGTCACTCTGTACTGTACAGTATATGGCTGTACGTTGCCATGACTGGTCCACTTCTCCTCGTTCCAGTTCCAGAACTCAAACTTCTTGTAGTTGAGCGTCAGCTGATTGTTCTCAAAAGTATAAGTGCCTGTTGTGCGAGTGAACTGTTCAGCGGGATTTTCTTTTTCATAAATGGTAACGGAAGAGGTAGAGGACTCAAAGGTCATATCGCTCTTGAACTCGTAGCTGTTGGTGACAACAGCGTAGTACTTGCCTTGTGTCTGATTTTCGCCACCAGGAATAACTGTGCTTTTCGACCATTTGCCGAGTAAAATGTTTGTTGGAGGCGTTGGTGTAGGCGTAGGATTGTTGGAATTGTCATCGTCATCATCACCACACGCCACAAAGGCCAAAGAGCCGAATACTAAGCCTATCAGAAGGCTCCAGAATTTTAGGTTTTTCATTGATTTCATAATAATAGTTTTATTGTTAATATTGTTCATGCATTTGCAAATGAAATATTTCGCAAAGTTAGTAGTTCTTATCGAAGTGTCGTTTACATATTCATAAAAAAAGCATTCAGATTCACAACTATCGCCAATTTTTCAAAAAAATAATAACGCATGAGGAGATTTTTTGATGCAAAAAATGAGTGTGCAAAATATGAAAAAATTTGACAAAAGTGTGCGCAGGAAATGGCATTAGCAGGTTTGTGTATATGTTTATTTTGATTCTCGTTGAATGATTATTCTTTTTGAATTTCATGGTAAAAGTAAGATTTTTTTTGGGAATATTCAAAAATAATTCGTACTTTTGCGCCAACAAAAGAGCATACTTATGAAAAACTTTATTGTCAGAACTATTACTGCCGTATTCTTTGTTGCGGCTATCGTGACATGTTTCCTTGATCCGAAGGCAATGGTGCTGTTGTTCGCCCTTGTCACGGGAATGACCATCTGGGAGTTTTCGGGACTCGTCAATGAAACCCGCAAGGCAGTGACCATTAACCGTTTCATCACCACCGTGGCAGGCGTGTTCCTCTTCTTCGCCATGGCAGGCTATAACAGTGGACTGGCACCTTCGTCAGTTTTCATCCCTTATCTTGTAAGCATTATCTACCTCATGGTGGCAGAGCTTTATCTCAAGGCTGAAGACCCTATACATGACTGGGCTTATACCATGATGTCGCAGCTTTACATAGCGTTGCCATTCTCATTGCTCAACGTATTGGCGTTTCGCAGCGACGGCACAGGCATCTGCTATACCTATCTCACACCGCTTTGTGTGTTTGTTTTCCTGTGGATCAACGATGCCGGCGCGTATATCTGCGGCTCGCTGCTTGGTCGTCACAAGCTGTTTCCACGCATCTCTCCAGGAAAGAGCTGGGAGGGCAGCATAGGCGGAGCCATCTTGGTCATGGCGGCGGCAGTGCTCCTGTGGCACATCACTGAGCAACATGGTGTCAACGAGCTGGGCCTTTCGGCAGTGGAGTGGGCTGGCCTGGGCCTCGTCATCGTTGTCTTCGGCACATGGGGCGACCTTATTGAGAGCCTCTTTAAGCGTACTATAGGTATTAAGGATTCTGGTAATATTCTCCCTGGTCACGGTGGAATGCTCGACCGATTCGACTCTACGTTGATGGCTGTTCCTGCTGCAGTGGTCTATCTATACACTCTTCAGCTGTTCTGAATCGTTCTGTTGGCTTTGTTCTTGACGCTGTCAAGATAGTCTTTTGGCCCCATGCCTGTAAGTGACTTGAAATTACGGTAGAACGATGTGCTACTGCTGAATCCCGACTTCATGGCGACCTCGGCAAGAGTCATTTCAGGATTGCGCTCAATGAGGTTCTTGGCATAGTCTATGCGCATGCCGTTTACATATTCAGTGAACGATATGCCCTTGCCGCGATTAATAGCCCGGTAGATATAGTTGCGATTAGTGTTCAGCTGCTTCACAAGGTCAACAATCTTCAGGTTCGGACTCAGGTAGAGCCGTTCCTGTACCATCAGCTGTTCTATTCTCGTCCTTAGCTCTGAGATGTTTGTTGACTCGTCAACAACTTCATCGGCCATCTGCTCGTCACTCTCTATGTCTCGCATTGAGAAACGCTGTCGGTAGCCAGCATAGCCCAGTGTGAACAGAAGCATTGAGAACAGCATTGACGGAATGCTTATGAGCCAGCTCGTCTCGTTGAAGTATGCTCGTCCAATGATGTTTGCTACAAATGACAGCAGCGATATGGCTACGAACATTATTAGCATGTGGTGAAGCATGCCGAGCGACTTATCTTCAAGGTCGGCATAGGTTGCGCGTAGCAGGGCCTCATAGCGGTTTATGCGTCGTAGGCCGTTAACAAGTATAGGTACCAGGATAAGTGCAAACAATACCTTGCATGTGTCGTGAATAAACACCTGAAACCCTACAAGTGGGGTGGTGCTCGTGCGCACATTGTTGTAAAGGTAGCCGTTAATGAACATAGCACTCTCTTCTTTTGTCATCATGGAGTATAGCACTCCTACTGACAGTCCTGCTACGATGGCTGGCACAATGAACAGCCAGTATGTGCGTAGGTTCTCCTTTCGTGTTGTCAGTTCACATATATATATGTAATATAGGGGATATACCGACAGGTTGGCTGCGCAGTAGAGCGTGTCGGAGACTGGTATAAGCTCTGTGTTATGATTAAAGAACACACAATGGCCGAAATAAAGTACTGATGCTGATAGCATGAAAATTAGAAGGCAGGTCCGCTGGCGGCTTCTACCTTCGGTCAACATGTCGAGTGTGAGCATCACGCTCCAGAACAGACACACGAACATGGGCATTGCTGTGAATATCATTGCTGTCACGTCTGCAAAATTAGTAATTTTGAATTGATTTCATCGTGTTTTACCCTAAAAATGCGATTTTGTAATTAATTTTTGTGAATATGAACGTGTGGATTGTGATTTTGCAATACTATTCTCTTGGTTTGTTAATGGATAATCAAAGAAATTTCCCGAAATTTGCAATGTTCATTAGAAATTTAAATGTGTGAGAAAGAAATAGATTATTTTAAAAACTAAAACCTTACAAAAATTATGAAGAAACTCAATCTTTTATTCTTTGGTCTTGCCATGGTATTTGGCATGACTTTCGTCTCTTGCAGCGATGATGACAACAAGGGAGAAAACAAACCACAAGAGCAGCCTACCCCGACTCCTAATCCTCCTGGTGATCCCGATAATATGGTGTTTGCCAAGATTTCAGGTGTCGTTACCTTTTCTGATCCTAGTTCATATATGAGACCATCTCCTTTGGCAAATGTGAAAGTCACTTCTGGTTCTAATATTGCTACTACCGATGGCAACGGCTTCTATAAGCTCGATGAGGTAAAGGTGGAAAATGGGTATGCCGTAGTGAAGTTCGAGGCAGAAAACTGTCTGAGCATCGTACGTTCTATACCAGTTGAAGGCAATTCTCGTCTCAACGTTGTGATGAAAGCAGTTGATAAGGAAACAACGTTCACTGCTACTGGTGGAACAACAATTACTATGCAGACTGACTACTGGGGCAGTAATAATATGGTTGTTGAAGTTCCTGGCGGCTTCGTAACTGAAAGCAAAACCCCATACACAGGTACGGTTAATGCGAAAGCTGCATATCTGAATCCTGATGATGGGGATTTCTCAGAGCAGATGCCTGGCGACCTTGCAACAAATCAAGGCGAGCAGTTGGTTAGCTATGGTATGGTAGGTGTTGAGTTCACTGGCACTAATGGCGAGAAGCTGCAGATGGCTGAAGGCAACGAGGCAACACTTCGTTTCCCTGTACCTAATAGATTTGCTACAGATACAGAGAATCCACTTCCTGAAAAGATTGATCTCTGGAGCTTCAACGAAGAGACTGGCCTTTGGGAGAAAGAGGGTGAAGCTGAATTCCAAGGCAATGAGTATGTTGGTAAGGTGAAGCACTTCTCATGGCACAACCTCGATGCTCCAAGCCTTAAGGCTACACTGAATATAACTGTTAAGGATACAAATGACAAGCCAATTGCTAATGTGCCTGTCGATATCGATGGTCAGCGTACATTCTATACAGATAAAGACGGCAAAATCAAGTGCGAGGTTCCAAGCGATGTGAAGTTCTATGTGAGAGTGGCATCTGAGGCTTACGGTAACTATGCTGGATATGATACTTCTAAGGAAAAGAAGGTTACTGTTAATAAGCTTAATGGAGGAGATACTAAGAGCATCGAATTCAAACTGCCTGCTGCTCCAGCAATCTCTGGCGTTGTAACAAATTCTGGTTCTGGCTCAAATGTGTGCATGGTCTATATAGTTTATAATGGATATGAGCTAACAGATAAGGTAATGACCGACCTCAATGGCGCATACCGCATCTTCGGACCTGTAGGCTATAATGGTCCAGCTACTATCTATGCACGCTTCTCTAACGGTGACATTGTTTCCAAAGAATTCACTCTTGATGGCAATGACCAGCGTATAGACCTTCAGGCAAACACAACAAGCGGTTCAGGTACAGGTAGGTTCAACGTAAAGAACAGTAAACTTGGACTGAACATGAATTATCCTCTCCCTGGTCCAAAGGCTGGTGGTCTGTGGACTGCTGATGTTTCAGGTGGTATGTTTAGTGTTTCTGGCGATATACATGGTGATGGCGATAATGACGGAAGAGTGAGCATGCATTTCGGAATTCAGGGCTATGATGCCAGCCAGACTACGTTCAACAGCGCTTACTTCAACTATATGGAAGAAAAAGGACCTCACTTCGGCCTTAATATCAGTTATCAGAAAGCAGAGGTTACACGTGATGGCGATGTCTATCATATAAAGATGACTGACGTTGATGGTACTTATTATGATCAGATGAATGGTTTTGAAAGTGTTGACGTTAAGGCAACCGTTGAGTTTGATGCTAAGGCTGCTAACTAATAAAGGAAAATTGGATGATATTTATAGATTTGCCTCGCAGCAATTCCTTCATGGAGGAAAAGCTGCGAGGCTTTTTTATGTGCGATGTGGTCGCGGTTATTACATGATGCGTGAAATCTCTTTCAGGTCGTCCACCTCTTTCAGGCTGTCCATGATTTGCTTCAAATCGGCGCAGTCATGAACACGCAGGTCTATTGAGCCGTCGAAGATTCCATCCTCGGTAGTGAAAAGAATGCGGCGTATGTCAACAGACAGTTGCTGGGAGATGACGTTTGTCACCTCATGAACAAGTCCGCGACGGTCAATGCCGCTGAGACGGATAGTAGCATCGAAGAACAGCTTCTTGTGCATGTCCCACTTTGCGTCGAGTATGCGGTTGCCATAGCTGGTCTTCAGCTTGTTGGCAACAGGACAGGCACGCTTGTGAATCTCAATCTGGTTCTTATTGTCTATATATCCGAGCACGTCGTCGCCAGGGATAGGGTGACAGCATGAAGGGAACTTATATTGACGGATATTGTCGTCGGTGATATAGATGGGCTTTTTGCGATTGAACTTCTCGGGAACGACAAACAGTTCGGATTCTGCTGGTTCCTCCTTCTTCTTTGCCTTGACAAACGGCACGTAGCGACGCCAGCCGCCACTGCTCTCGCTCTTCTTGTTCTTGCCTTTCAGCTCGTCAAGATCTTTGTCACCAAGGAGAATGGTCTTATCGCCAAGTGCCTGGAAGAACTCTTCGCGACGTTTTGTGTCATGGAACTCTGCCAGTTGGTCTATCATGGCTGGAGTAAGCTCTATGGAGTTCTTCTTTGCCCACTCGTTAAGTATATCCTCGCCATTCTTCTGCGACTCGCGATTGTCGTGACGTAGTATGGACTGTATCTTCGCTTTTGCTTTTGCGGTATTGACGAAATTAATCCATGCCGGTGACACATGCTGTGACTTTGAGGTAAGAATCTCTACTTGGTCACCGCTCTGAAGACGGTGGCTCATGGGCACCAGCTTGTGGTTTACCTTTGCACCTATACAGTGAGAGCCAAGGAAGGTGTGTATGGAGAACGCGAAGTCAAGAGCTGTGCAGTTGGAAGGCATGGTTTTTATCTCACCTTTAGGCGTGAAGATGAATATCTCGCTCGCAAAGAGGTTCAGCTTTATGGCATCGAGGAAGTCCATGGCATCGGGCTGTGGGTCGTCGAGAATCTCCTTGATAGTGTGGAGCCATTCGTTGAGCTCGTTCTCGTCTTCCGAATATTCGCCACCCTCCTTGTATTTCCAGTGGGCTGCCAATCCCTGCTCGGCAATCTCGTCCATACGGTCACTGCGTATCTGCACCTCTATCCAGAGACCTTCTTTCGACATCAGCGTCACGTGAAGCGCCTGGTAGCCGTTGGATTTCGGGTGGTTTACCCAGTCTCGCAGACGGTCGGGATGGCTCTTGTATAGCTTGCTCAGAGAAACGTAGATGTTGAAGCATTCTTCGTCTTCCTTCTCTCGAGATGTGGGCGTGAAGATTATTCTTACAGCCAATATGTCATAGATCTCGTCGAAAGTGACATGCTTGTTCTGCATCTTTGTCCAGATGGAGTAGGGAGTCTTCACACGCTCACGAATCTCGTACTTCAGTCCCATTTTCTTCAGTGCATCCTCTATGGGAGCCGTGAAGTTGTCGAACAACTGATGGCGCGATGCCTGTGTGGCACTTAACTTCGATGCTATGTCGGCATATTCCTCGGGGTGTTCAAAGCGGAAGCTGAGGTTCTCAAGCTCCGACTTTATCTTGTAGAGACCCAAGCGATGGGCGAGGGGAGCATAAAGATACTGCGTCTCGCCAGCAATCTTATATTGTTTGTTGGCTGGCTGCGAGTCGAGCGTGCGCATGTTGTGCAGACGGTCGGCAATCTTTATGAGAATCACACGTATGTCCTCGCTCATGGTGAGGAGCAGCTTCTTGAAGTTCTCTGCCTGGGCAGATGCCTGTTCACCGAAGATGCCACCGCTGATCTTTGTCAGTCCGTCAACGATTTGTGCAATCTTCGGACCGAACATGTTTGATATGTCCTCAACGGTATATTCGGTATCCTCCACAACGTCGTGGAGCAGTGCTGCGCAGATGCTCGTTGACCCCAGCCCTATCTCTGAGCATACTATTTGTGCTACAGCGATTGGGTGCATGATATAGGGCTCGCCGGAGAGTCGGCGGACACCTTTGTGTGCCTGCTTGGCAAAGTTGAATGCCTTAGTGATGAGATCAACCTTCTTTCTGTGACGCGAGTTAAGGTAGTCGTTAAGCAACACCTCAAATGCATCATTGATCATCTTCTCATCAGCCGCTTCGCGTAATTTCAAATCTTCCTCCATAGTCATTATCCTTCCTTTATTTCCCTCTTTACTTTACTCTCAGCTTCTTTCCCGCACGAATGTTGTTACCGCGTATGCCGTTCAGCTTGCGCAACTTCTCCACGGTGGTGCCGTTGCGCTTGGCAATAGCTCCGAGAGTGTCGCCACTGCGCACGGTGACAGACTTTGCTCCTCTGCTACTGCGTGAGTTGCGGCCGCGGGCATTGCTGCGTCCACCCTTCACGGTGACATTGTGTACTTCAACCTCGTCACGCTTCTTGTATATCTCTGAGGATGTGTAGTTGTAGATAGAGTCCTGCATGTCAATGAAGCGCACGACGTCGTTAGGCATCATGCGTATCGCCATGGGGCGAGTCTCGTTGCCAGGCACTATGTCGCGACGGTAGCTGGGATTAAGAGAGCGCAGCATCTCAATGTCTATGCCCAGCACTGCAGAGATCTGGTTGAGGTTGATGTCGCGTGTTACGACAACAGTGTCAGTCTTCACTGGAAGCTCACACTTCATCGGGCAGATGTTGTGCTCGCAGTAGTAGTTCATAACATAGTTGGCTGCTATGAATGCTGGCACATAACCACGTGTTTCCTTTGGTAGGTAGGGATAGATCTTCCAGAAGTCTTTCTCGCCTCCGGCACGATGTATGGCCTTGTTTATGTTTGCCGGTCCGCAGTTATATGCTGCTATTACTAGGTTCCAGTCACCGAAAATCTTGTAGAGGTCCTTAAGGTAGTGGGCTGCAGCGTAGGATGCACGCTGAGGGTCGCGACGCTCATCGACCAGAGTATTTATCTCGAGACCATATTCCTTGCCAGTCGTTGGCATGAACTGCCACAGTCCTGCAGCCCCGACACGCGATACGGCATTGGGTTTCAGTGCCGACTCAATGATAGGCAGGTATTTCAGTTCGAGAGGCAGCTGGTACATCTCAAGTGCCTCCTCGAAGAGTGGCATAAAGAAGTTTGACGCACCAAGCATGAAGCTGACAGAGTGGCGCATGCGACCGGTGTAACGGTCAATGAATGCTTGTACCACCTCATTGTATGGCATCTCCATCTCTGTAGGCATACGTTTCAGACGCTTCATATATACTTCTTTGCCGAAAGTAGGGTTAGAGCTTGACATCTCACAGTCTGCATCGACAGAGAGATAGGCTTTCGCATGGTACTCGTTGAGAAGATTGTCAATATCATCTTCTTCCATTGACTCAGGGAAGTCTATTTCTTCGTCGTCGGCAGCATCCTGTGCTGTCGCCTGACTGACATACAGTGATGAGTGAACGGTGAATAGACCAATCACCATCAACCATCGCAAATGAGTTGTAATATCTATATGGATATGCTTATTCATCTTTCTTTACTTAAAAGTTCAAACTACAGTTTACACCTACCGAGGTGTTGTAGAATGTGTTGTGGGCGGTGTTGGCACTGGTGCCGAACACTGTAGGGCGCACCTTCATGCTGAGGTCCTTGCTTATGTCGAAATCTGAGAGCTCGGCATCAACGTAGGCATCAATCACCGACAGTGCGTATATGCCCACCATTGAGAAGAAGCTGAGGTCGCGCCAACGGCGGTAGCGGTCTTTGCGGCTTTTGAATATGTCCTTGTATCGCTCAATGTTCGACGAGTCGATGGTGCGACCCAAGTGCAGGAACTTGTTGTAGCTCGCCGTGTTGGGGTCATCGTCCATGATGTCGAGATAAGCCTGCTGATAGTCTTTGTACATCATGCTGTTCCAGCTGAGAGCATAGATACAGCCGATAAATCCACCATAGACGATGGGCAGCTTCCAGTATTTGCGGTTGTAGATCTGGCCACCGCCAGGGATGACGAGCGCGAGCCACAGTGCTCGCTTCGGGTCGGGTCGCCATTGACTCCAGTCGCGTTGCTGCTTTACTATCACCTCGCTCTTCTTTGCGTCAACGTTCATTAGCGACTCTTGAATGGCGCTGTCGGCCTCGTTGATGAACATGCTGTCAGCGAGCATCTCGTTATATAGCGAGTCGAGGGCATCAACGACGGAGTCTTTTTCTGCTGTGATGACAGAATCCTCTACAACAGCGATAACGGAATCAGTGACAACAGGCTTGCTCACAGTGTCCTGAGCAAAACCACTTGTTGCTGCCATTCCAAGGAACAACAGCAACAGGCACCATCGTGCGCGCGCGTTATATATTAAGGTGATTATACTCAATTTCTAAGTCTGTCTAATGCATTCATAATGCGTTCCAGCTCTTCTTCGTCAGCAAACGGAATGCTGATCTTTCCTTTTCCCTGAGCTGAGCATGTCATCTGTACCTTTGTCTGGAACAGGTCGGAGAGACGCTTCTTGAGAGTGTTGAATTCTGGTGGCAGCTGTGTCTTGGAGGCAACCTTCTTGTTTGCTGCGTGCATGTCTTCACCATCCTTTATCATTCTAACCATGTCTTCCACCTTGCGCACGGAGTACTGATTTTTCTGTACCTCTCTGAACAGCTTCAGCTGCATGGACGGTGAGTCGATAGAGAGAAGGGCACGTGCGTGACCCATGTCTATCTCGTGGTTCTTAAGTGCCATCTGTATCTGTGCAGGGAGCTTCAGCAGGCGCATGTAGTTGGTGACGGCAGTGCGGCTCTTGCCAACTCGCTCGGAGATTTTCTCCTGCGTCATTCCTGTTGTCTCAGCAAGATGCTCATAAGCCAACGCAATCTCTATGGCGTTGAGGTCCTCACGCTGAATGTTCTCGACGAGTGCCAGCTCCATGACATTCTCGTCTTCAACAGTGCGTATGTAGGCTGGCAGGGTCTTCAAACCGGCCATCTGCGATGCACGCCAACGGCGCTCACCGGCAATAATCTGATAGTGGTCGGGAGCTACCTGACGCAGTGTTATAGGCGCTATGATGCCCATGTTCTGAATGCTTAGTGCCAACTCGTTAAGAGCCGTCGGGTCAAACTCATGACGCGGCTGGTCGGGATTGGGTTCTATCTGGTCAATGGGTATCTCGTTGAGGTTTGAAGAACCTTGGGTTCTCACGTCGCTGGTATCGATGAGCGCGTCAAGTCCGCGACCGTTTCCTATATCGTCGAGTCCGCGTCCGAGGGCAGCAGAACCCTTTGCAAATTTCTTATGTACAGCCATACTATCTGTTCTTGTTGATTATTTCCTTTGCCAGTGCCAAGTGGTTCTTAGAACCAGTAGAGTCTGCGTCATAAAGGATGACAGGCAGACCGTGGCTTGGACTCTCTGAGAGCTTCACGTTACGCTGGATGACAGTCTTGAACACAAGTTCCTGGAAATGACGCTTCACCTCGTCATAAATCTGGTTGGCAAGGCGAAGACGCGAGTCGTACATGGTGAGGAGGAATCCTTCAATCTCCAAGCGGGTGTTGAGCTTGGACTTGATAATTCTGATGGTGTTGAGGAGTTTTGATATACCCTCAAGGGCAAAGTATTCACACTGAACGGGGATGATGACGGAGTCTGCAGCTGTCAGCGCGTTGACCGTAATGAGTCCCAGTGATGGTGAACAGTCTATGAGGATATAGTCGTATTCAGAACGTATAGGGGCGAGAATATCTTTCAGCACCCTCTCGCGATTGTCGAGGTTCAGCATCTCTATCTCTGCTCCAACGAGGTCGATATGACTTGGAATAATGTCCAGACCGTCAATATCGGTTGTGTAGATGGCATCGCGTATGTCGGCTTTGTCGATGATGCACTCATAGAGAGAGCAGTCAACTTCCTTGATGTCAACACCAAGTCCGCTGGAGGCGTTGGCCTGCGGGTCGGCATCGACCACTAAGACGGATTTTTCGAGAGTGGCTAATGAAGCTGCCAGGTTAATGGTCGTTGTGGTCTTACCCACACCGCCTTTCTGATTGGCTAATGCAATGATTTTTCCCATTTTCAATCTCTTTCCTTATGTTTATGAACTGCAAAGATACATATTTTCCTATATACTTTTTGCTTGTTTGGCTTATTATTTAGGTTTTTTAGTATTACTATTGTCGAAAAATTGATTATCTTTGCATGCAGTAAGAGCATAATAGAATAACAAAAACTGACTTATGATAGAATACATTAAGGGTGAGGTGGCAGAACTGACACCTGCACTCGCAATAATTGAAGCTGCAGGAGTGGGCTATGCACTGAATATTTCGCTTTATACTTACAGTGCCCTGCAGAGTAAGAAAGAGGCAAAACTCTATGTCTATGAGGCTATACGTGAAGACGCTCATCTGCTCTATGGCTTCTACAACAAGAAGGAGCGTGAGATGTTTGAGTTGCTCATCACTGTGTCGGGCGTTGGTGCAAACACGGCGCGTATGATGCTTTCGTCGATGAGTGTGACAGAACTTTGCAATGCTATATCCACAGGCAACTCAAAGCTCGTGCAGAGCATTAAAGGTATTGGAAAGATGACAGCACAACGCATCATCGTTGACCTGAAAGACAAAATCGTGGCTCTCGGCATAGCTGAAGAGATTCCTGCTGGCGGATCAATAGCTGCTCCTGTGAACAATGCCGTTCGCGATGAAGCAGTGGCAGCGCTTACCATGCTTGGTTTTGCGCCTGCTCCTACACAGAAGGTCGTTGTGGCAATACTGCAGCAGGAACCGTCGTTGCCAGTGGAACAGGTTGTTAAATTAGCCCTAAAACAGATTAAGTAAGAAATGAGAAGACTCTTTTTCTTTTTATTGTCTATGTGCTGTGGCATGATGAGTGCTGTGGCACAGAGTGAACTTCTACTTAATGACAGCGTCTATGAAGATAGCATTATAGTACTGCCTTGGCCAGAGAATGTGCAGATGAAGCTCGACTCCATGGTGGCCAACGACGAGATGCTCCAAACATCGCAGTTAGGACTGATGGTTTATGACCTTACGGCTGACTCTGCTCTTTATACATTTAATCACAGACAGACAATGCGTCCGGCATCGACGATGAAGGTCGTCACGGCGATAACAGCCCTCGATCGGCTGGGTGGAAATCATGTCCTGCGTACATCGCTCGCTTACTCTGGAGATATAAGCGGTAGGACTCTGACGGGAAATATCTATCTTGGAGGCGGGATGGACCCCATGTTCAGCGAAGAAGATATGCGCGAGTTTGCCATGCGTGTTCAGAACCTTGGCATAGACACGCTGCGCGGAGCGATAATGCTAGACCGTTCTATGAAAGATACAGTGAAGTGGGGTGAGGGATGGTGCTGGGATGACAAGAATCCTGAGCTTACTCCGCTGCTTGTTGACAGGAAGCCATGTTTCGTGGAGAATTTCCTCATAGAACTGTCACAGCTGGGAATAGTTGTTGACAGCATTTCACTGTTTGAAGAGCCTGCGCCTGAGGATGCTATTCCCCTTTATGTATGTGAGCACAACATTGACCAGTTGCTCATGAAGATGATGAAGGACAGCGACAACCTCTATGCCGAGTGTCTTTACTATCATCTGGCGGCAAGTCTCGGAAGGCATCCGGCACGTGCCCAGTATGCACAGTCGTTGGAGCGCAGTCTGGTGGGAACACTCGGACTGGACAGCAGCAAGTACAGGTTTGCCGATGGTAGCGGACTGTCACTATATAACTATGTGTCACCGGAATTGCTCTCAAGGCTCCTTCAATATGCCTGGCGCACTCCGCGAATAAAGAGCCATTTGTTGCCTTCGCTGCCAGTGGCCGGCGTTGACGGAACGTTGAAGAAACGCATGAAGAACACCGTTGCTGAGGGTAATGTGAGGGCGAAGACAGGAACGCTGACGGGTGTTATCTCACTTGCAGGATACTGCACCGCTGCCAACGGACATGACCTCTGCTTCGTCATTATGAATCAGGGCGTCCTCAAATGGCGTGATACACGCGACTTCCAAGACCGGCTGTGCGTGATACTATGTGAAGAATGATAAATAAAAAAAGCGATGGCCTTATGACCATCGCTTTTTTTATTGTTGTATTATTAGAGTTTTGCCATCTCTAAGACTTTATCTACAGCTGCACTCAGACCGTCGGCATTCTTACCGCCAGCCTGTGCGAAATGAGGCTGACCGCCGCCACCGCCCTGTATGAGTTTGGCAGCCTCGCGAACCATCTGACCGGCGTTGAGTCCGTGCTCGCTGACCATGTCGTCACTCAGCATGATGGTGAGCTGAGGCTTCTGGTTCTCGTGTGAACCGATAACGCAGAGCAGTGAGCCGTCAACTGCAGCGCGAACCTTGAATGCCAGATCCTTGGCTGCGGCAGGTGCCATTGGAATAACTTTGCTGATAACTGTTATACCATTGACGGTGCGAGCTGTCTCGACAAGCTTCTTGGCAGCTGTCTCGATGGCTTGCGCTTGGAATGACTCTATCTCCTTCTTCATATGGTCGTGCTCCTCAATATATTTTTGGATGACGCCCTGAAGATCCTTGGCGTTGTTGAAGAATGACTTCACAGCTTTCAGCGTGTCCTCAAGGGTGTAGAGCAGTTCCTCACACTCCTTGCCGGTCTTGGCTTCAATACGGCGGATGCCTGCGGCAACAGAGCTTTCGGAGATGATCTTGAAGAAGCCGATGCGACCTGTTGATGTGGCATGGATACCGCCGCAGAGCTCGCATGAAGGACCAAAGCGCATGACGCGCACCTTGTCACCATATTTCTCACCGAAGAGTGCTATGGCACCGAGCTTCTTTGCCTCTTCCATAGGCATGTCACGATGCTCGTCGCGTGGAAGGTCCTGACGAATCATGTCGTTGACCATGCGTTCCACCTCGCGTAGCTGCTCGTCAGTGACCTTCTCGAAGTGAGAAAAGTCGAAGCGCAGAGTGTCGGGGCTAACAAATGAGCCTTTCTGCTCCACATGATCGCCAAGCACCTGCTTCAAGGCATAGTCGAGCAGGTGGGTTGCTGTGTGGTTGGCAGCAGAAGCATCGCGCTTGTCTGTATCGACACATGCCATGAATGGAGCCGATGGATCCTTTGGCATCTGCTTAACGATGTGAACGGTCTGGCCGTTCTCACGCTTAGAGTCGATGACGTCGATAGTCTCTGTCTCAGAAACAAGAACACCCTGGTCGCCTACCTGACCACCCATCTCTCCGTAGAAAGGAGTGGCAGACAGTACTACTTCGTAGAACTCGTTCTTCTTCTGGGTTACCTTGCGGTAGCGAAGAATCTCACATTCGTATTCGGTATAGTCATAACCGACGAACTGCTGCTCGCCAGCCTTAAGCTCTACCCAGTCGCTGTTTTCAACAGCTGCTGCGTTGCGGGCACGCTCCTTCTGCTTCTGCATCTCGACATCGAACTGTTTCTCGTTGACAGTGAAGCCGTTCTCGCGACAGATAAGCTCGGTGAGGTCGAGAGGGAAGCCATAGGTGTCGAACAGACGGAATGCCTGAACGCCGTCAAGCTCTGTCTTACCCTCAGCTTTAAGCTGCTCCATTGCCTTGTCAAGAAGGGCGATACCCTTGTCGAGAGTGCGCAGGAACGAGTCTTCCTCTTCCTTCATCACCTTGGCGATGAGCTGCTGCTGTGCCTTCAGCTCTGGGAAAGCGTCGCCCATCTCCTCAACGAGGGTAGGCAGGAGCTTGAAGAGGAATGCCTCTTTCTGTCCAAGGAATGTGTAGGCATAGCGGACAGCACGGCGCAGTATGCGGCGGATTACATAGCCTGCCTTTGCGTTAGATGGCAGCTGACCGTCGGCAATAGAGAATGCTACTGCACGCAGGTGGTCGGCACAAACGCGCATGGCAACGTTTATCTGCTCCTGGCTGGAGTTGCTAGTTTCACTAGTTGTACTAGTTTGACTAGCTTCCTCCTCGAAGGTGGTATATTTCAGTCCTGTTATCTGCTGCTCAGCCTTGATGATGGGCTGGAATACGTCGGTATCGTAGTTTGAGTGCTTGCCCTGCATCATGCGAACAAGGCGCTCGAAGCCCATGCCGGTATCTATGACGTTCATTGAGAGCTTCTCAAGAGAACCGTCAGCCTTACGGTTGAACTGCATGAAAACGAGGTTCCATATCTCGATGACCTGTGGGTCGTCCTGGTTCACTAACTCACGACCGGTCTTGCCAGAAGCTGCCTTCTGCTCAGGTGTGCGAGAGTCAACATGAATCTCTGAGCAGGGACCGCAGGGACCTGTGTCGCCCATCTCCCAGAAGTTGTCGTGCTTGTTGCCGTTGATGATATGGTCTTCAGGAACATGCTTTGCCCAGTACTTCGCTGCCTCATCGTCGCGAGGAATGTTCTCTTCGGGAGAACCTTCGAATACTGTGACGTAAAGATCTTCGGGGTTCAGCTTCAGCACGTCAACAAGATACTCCCATGCCATGTCGATGGCTCCCTCCTTGAAGTAGTCGCCAAACGACCAGTTGCCGAGCATCTCGAACATAGTGTGGTGGTATGTGTCGTGACCTACCTCTTCCAGATCATTGTGTTTACCACTTACACGCAGACACTTCTGGGTGTCGGCGCGGCGGCGTGGCTCTGGGTCACGAGTGCCGAGGATAATATCTTTCCATTGGTTCATGCCTGCGTTGGTGAACATCAGCGTAGGGTCATCCTTGATTACCATTGGTGCAGAAGGCACAATGGCATGTCCTTTCGACTCGAAAAATTTCTTGTAAGAGTCGCGGATTTCTTTTGCGGTCATCATCTTTTATTATATTTTTTGTAAAAAACGCTGCAAAGTTACGATATTTTATGCAAAAAAGAACGTTTTTTCTACCTATTATTATTAACTTTGCACAAAATTCTTGTTATATGGCACTTAATCTGAATAAAAATCTGAAACTCTACTATTCCATAAAGGAAGTGGCAGAGATGTTTGGCGTTAATGAGAGTACGTTGCGCTATTGGGAAACAGAGTTTCCTTATCTGAAGCCAAAGACAATGAGCAGCAACAAGGTGCGTCAGTATTCTGAGAAGGATATTGAGCAGATTAAGTTGATATATAACCTTGTAAAGGTGCGTGGCTTCAAGCTTGCAGCAGCCAAGAAGATGATTAATGCCAACCGCGACGGCGCAGAGAAACGCGCAGAGGTTCTTGACCGTCTTATTGACGTGCGTGACGATCTGCAAGCCCTCAAGCGCGAGATAGATAGTCTGCAGTAGTTGTCAGACAAGGTGGGCTATCCTTTCTTATAAGTTTTTCTTAAAGAACTCCAATACTCGCTGTTGAGCCTTCAGCGGACATGCGTGAGAAATGTCCCATAGCTCAGTTTCCAGTTTTTCGTCAGCACCCTGACTCTTCCATGTATCGTGCATTATCCGGAAGGCTTTTTCCACACCAGCTACAGGGAAGAGCTTGTCCTGGCTGCCATTGATGAAGAGCATAGGCTTTGGACATGCTATCGATGCCACATGAGGATAGTCCATCCATCGCCGTAAGCCTGGCAGGCAGTTGGCAAAGCCTCCATTCTCCGTGCGCTTATACTTAAATGACATCTGCTCGTCTGTTGTTACCATCCAGCAGACGGCAGCACCTGCCTTTATGCGGCTGCTGAGAGCAGAGAGCATCCATGAACGATAGGCACCCATGGAGAGTCCCATGCAGCCAACGCGTTTTTCATCTACCTCAGGCATCATGGCGAGGAAGTCAGTGCCAGTAATGTCATCGTAGGTCATATAAGCGCTGAGGTCTATGCCATACATCATCATGTTTCCTGCAATCATGTCGTATTTGTCGCGGCGCGGTCCCTCCTGCTGTCCACGCTCACCCCACATCGGTGCGTCGGCAGAGAACACTACATAACCGTTTTTTGCCAAGAAGTCACCAACGAACTGTCCGTCGTATAGCGCCTCCACCCATTCTTGTGCGTCCTTCTTGACAAGAGAGTCCTCACACTCCAACGGACGAATCATCTTTTCCTTTCCAATGAACAGGTGAGCGCCGTGGTCGTGTAACAGGTTTATTGCAGGAAACGGACCTTTGCCATCAGGTATGAGCACATAGGCAGGCACGGTATAGTATCGTGACAGTTGTATCTCAATCTTCCTTGCCTTGTAACCATCGCGCTGCTCTTCGCATAAAATCTTACTGCTCATGCCGCCTTCCGCTGGGGCAGGGGGAGGTGTGAGCATGCAGTCAAACACTTTTTGTCTTGCAGCCTCTTTCCAGGCATTGAACGGAAGAGTGCTGTTCTCCCATGCCAGAGGATAAGTGAGATCTTTCAGAAGAGAATCGGCATATACCGGCAGATTCCGCTTGAACTCATATTTCGCTCGCTGCTGTGCGCTGACAGACATGAAAATGCTGGTGGCAAACAGTGTGGTAATCAGTGCTATTGCTCGTGCAGTCATCGTGATGGGAGGTGATGTGGTGATAAGTATCTTTTCTTAAAAAGGTTTCCAGCCATCGTTGCGCTGGAAGACGTTCTCTATGGTTATTGCTTTGGCCTCTTTCTTTGATAGCTGACGGCTCCAAGTAACGCGCTTCGATGTGTCGGAACCATCGCCTGTGTTCTCAAACTCAAGATAACGGGCGGTCTGCTCGCGATGCTTCTCCCAGTTGTGCCAGCCTTCAGGACGAATCTGTGCAGGAAGAGTGCAGCGCATGAAGAGGGTATAGCCGTAGTCGCGCCATGGACGTCCTAAGTAAAGCTTCGAGACATTGTCGGCAGCAGTAACTGTGCATTCGTTGAACACATAACCAAAGGCAACATCCTGTGGCGTTGAGGCAGCGGTGATGTATGAGTTTATCTTACAGTGGATGGTGCATTTCTCAAACCATGCTGTAGAAGGACCGAAGATGAAGTCGGTGGTGCCTTCTATGTAACAATGGTCGAACAGAAGGCGTGTGTTTGCCAAACCTGTATAGACTGTATCCTGATTGCCAAGGAAACGGCAGTTGATGAACTTCAGACGGTCGCCTTGTGTGTGCAGTGCCACTGCCTGACCCAGTCGGGCGGCATTATTTTCTATGGTGATGTTTTTCAGGGTGATGTCGTTAGCATCGATTCTTAATGTGAATGAGCGGAATGTTCCCAGTTTCGGACGATTGCCCATGGCTTTGAGCTGCTGGTTAAGCTCTGCAGGCCAGTTGCTGTCGTTCATCACAATGTTTGCGTGGTCATCCCATGTTATGATGGTCTCGTTGCAGTCTTCGCCGCATATCTCAATGTTTTGCAGCCATTGAGGAATGATGAGCTTTTCCTTATATGTGCCTTTCTTTACAAAGATAACCTTGTGGTAGTCCATGAAGGCACGACACACCTCAATGGCTTCGCCTACGGTTCGGAACTGTCCTGTGCCGTCGCGTGAAACGACAATTGTGTCTGGATTGTCAAATGGCGATGCGGCTTGTATCCGTGATAGCGGGAGGAAGGTGAACAGCAGAATGAAATATAAAATCTTCTTCATTTTTTTTATTGTTTTTGTTAAAGTCAATTGTTGTTTATACTAAAGTTAAGGAGCGTTTAGGCTAAACACCAAGAGCGTTTTTACTAAACACTAGGAGCGTTTAGCCTAAACGCAACAAGTGTTTATACTAAAGGTTCTTTTTCGGGTAGAGAGCGTCCCACCATGATGAGTCGCCTTTGAGCCATTTCTGGAACCAGGCCATCTGTGTGGCGAGCCATTTCTCGCGTTTGCGGTAGTCGAGAATGTGATGGTTTTCACCTTTAACCTCAACAAGAGCTACCTCGCGTCCGAGAAGCTTCAGAGCTGTGAACATCTGCAGACTCTCAATGATTGGCACGTTTGTATCATCTGTTCCGTGGAGGAGCAGTAGGGGAGTGTGAATCTTGTCGGCATTGAAGAGGGGTGACTGTTCAACATACAGCTTGCGATGGCTCCAGGGATAGCTCTCGGCCATTGAAACCTCACTATAGTTATATCCCCAATAGCCTTCGCCCCAGTAGCTGGTGTGATTGGCAATGCCTGCATGAGAGACTGCAGCAGCGAAGATGTCTGTCTGTGTCTGTAGGTACTGCGTCATGAAACCACCGTAAGAAGCTCCCATGCATCCAATCTTTGACGCGTCAATGAACTGATGTTCCTTGCATATCTGCTTTGTGCCTTCGATGATGTCCTCAGCTGGTCCGTGGCCTGCGGTATTGACATGGCGTGAAGCCCACTCCTGTCCGAAGCCCGTGGCACCACTCGGCTGGAGGATATATGCCACATAGCCCAGCGAGTTCCAGTACTGAGGTGCATAAGGCGACTCGAAATAGCGGGAAACGGGTGAGCATCCACCATAATAATATACTATCATGGGGTATTTCTTCGTAGCATCGAAGTCTTTAGGCAGATACAGACGACCATAGACGGTGTCGCCGCGTGAGTTGGTGAAGTTCCAGTCCTTGCATGTGCCCAGTTCAGCATCGCCAAGGGCTGTATGTCCGTCGAAAAGCCTTATCTGCTTCATGGCGCTCTTTCCTTTTGCTGTGTATGCCAGGTATGCCGAAGCAGGCGCCATGGTCTCGTAGCTGAGATAACAAATCTGGTTGGAATTGTTAGCTACATCAAAGCGATAGGCGTAGTCGCCGGCAATTTCAAGCTGTGTTATCTTTCCGTTTGATGGGTTCAGTTGGTAGAGTCTGACATAGTCGCGGTCCTCTGCGGAGAAGAAAATCATGTTACTCTCATTTGCCCATGTCACATTAGTTATAGATGGGTTGAAATCCTTTGTCAATGGGGTGACCGCTTTTGTGGCTATGTCAAAGAGAAACAGCTCTTTCTCAATCATGTTTGGTATGACGCTGGCAGGTAGCTGGCATCCAATCCTGTTGAATGCTTCAGGCGTGCCTGTGACTAACAGTTGCTTTCCATCGGGCGAGAAGTGGAACGAACCAAGAAAACCTTCGCCCTTAATGATTGTGTCGGCCTTTAGAGTGGTGAGGTCGAGGATGGTTACATCTACAACCTCTGTGGGACGGCGCGACAGACGCGAATAAGACGAGCCAATGAGTAGCTTCTTTCCGTCGGCAGAGATGTCGTGTAGATATTGGCTGTGCGAGCCAAAGGTTAGACGCTGACAGAGTCCTGATGCGAGATCATATCGCTGAAGGAAACTACGCTTGCGCCATCCTGGCTGACGATCGTCCATCTCAAGAACCTCGAAAACTTCTTCGTCTTCCTTCGGGCCGTCTTCCTCACCAGTGATGATGAGATAGTCTTCGGTTGGGCTTAATGCATAGTAGCCACTTGGCAGATCATAGGCCAAACGCGTGCGCTCGCCACTCAGCGCGTCAACCTTGTAGAGAACTCGTTTGTCGCCTTCCCATACCTCTTCTATATATGCACAGCTTTTCGGCATCCATGTCACATTTTGTGTCAGAGTGCGCACGAGCTGACCTTTCTTCGTGTCACGCAGCTCATATTCCCAACGACTCTTTCCGCCACGCTCAGTTGTCTGAAATGATAATGTTACAAACGCGCCGTCGGCCGATATGTTGATGCCGCGGACGCGACGCCCGTCGGTAAGGTCGTGGACCATATAGGGATGACGCTTGTCGAGAGTGTAGTTGATGGCGCTTGGTGCGTCGATGGTTACTTTTATAGAATCAGTGTCGCTCGGCTCGGCGAGAAACTTTATTGCAATAGTGTGATGTTCTGGTGCCAACTTTAGTTCTCCAGAACTCTCTGTTCCGTCAATAAACAACTTGTATTTCTTAGCACCATTCACAGACAGTTTTCCTTTCAGGTAGCTTGTATTGTTGATGTAGAACGATAGTATGCCGACGCCCTTCTGCTCGGGTAATGATGGGAGAAGCGCACCATTATAGGTTGTTGTAGAAGCTGATGTGAGACGGAGTCCATTTAGAATGGAAGTGTCATCGAAATGCTTTCCGTTAAGGTCGGCGGTATCGGCGCAGACAGGGGCGCTGACTGCAAACGGACCAGTAAGGTTGAATTCTTTTACTTCCGTTTCATGTTGGGAAATAGCCAACAGAGGAAGCATGGATAAGCATAAAAAAGCTGCCTTTTTCATATTTGATAAATTTGTTTTAGTTTTTCAGAATGCAAAGATAAAGAAAATTTATTCAGTGTTAAAAGCTTTTCGTGATGGGGTGATTTTTTTTATAAATTTTTTACAAACAGATTATGCAGAATTGTAAATAATATTGTACCTTTGCAAGCGAATAAGTTTTCCGAATCGGGAAACTTTTTAAATGCGGTAAAATGAAAAGTTGTCCAAAACGGAAAACTTTTTCAATAAGACGATAACTGAAAGCAATACATAACAACATGGAAATCAAGAACTTTACCATCACGAAGCGAGACGGTTCGAAAGACAAGTTCTCGCTCGACAAGATTATGAATGCCATAATTAAGGCATTTGAAAGCGTTGAAGAACCATCTGACCTGTCCACAATCTCCAAGATTCTGAGTCATCTTGACATTCATGACGATATCAAGGTCGAGGATATTCAGAATCAGGTGGAGGAGGCTCTTATGCGTGAGGGCTTCTACAAGGTGGCAAAATCGTTTATGCTCTATCGTCAGCAGCACACCGAAGATCGTGAGACGCTGGAGAAGATGCTGTTCTTGTCGGAGTATATGGAATCAGTGAATGCCGCAACAGGCTCTAAGTATGACGCAAATGCCAATGTGGAGCATAAGAATATTGCAACACTGATTGGCGAGCTGCCAAAGTCGAACTTCATCCGTCTTAACCGTCGTCTTCTTACTGACCGTATTAAGAAGATGTATGGTAAGCAGTTGGCTGATGAGTATATCGACAAGCTCACACACCACTTTATATATAAGAACGATGAGACATCGCTTGCCAACTACTGTGCGTCTATAACAATGTATCCTTGGCTCATAGGCGGAACGACAGCTATTGGAGGTAACTCCACTGCTCCCACAAACCTGAAGTCCTTTGCAGGAGGTTTCGTGAACATGGTGTTCATGGTGAGCTCAATGCTTAGTGGCGCTTGCGCAACACCAGAATTCTTTATGTACATGAACTATTTCATTGGTAAGGAGTATGGCAAGGACTACTGGCAGCATCCTGAGCAGCAGGCTGACCTGTCGCTGAAGAAGCGTACCATTGACAAGATTATTACTGATTACTTCGAACAGATTGTTTATACTCTTAACCAGCCAACAGGTGCACGCAACTATCAGGCCGTGTTCTGGAATGTGGCTTACTACGACAAGTACTATTTCAAGAGTATCTTCGGCGAGTTCTACTTCCCCGATGGTTCACAGCCTGACTGGGACGGTCTAAGCTGGTTGCAGAAACGCTTTATGAAGTGGTTTAACAAGGAGCGCACGAAGACTCTGCTCACATTCCCCGTAGAGACGATGGCACTGCTCACCGACAAGGATGGCAACTGTCTTGATGAAGAGTGGGGCGACTTCACTGCTGAGATGTACAGCGAGGGCCATTCATTCTTTACCTATATGAGCGACAACGCCGACTCTCTGTCTTCATGCTGCCGTCTGCGTAACGAGATTACTGACAACGGCTTCTCTTATACACTTGGTGCTGGTGGCGTATCGACAGGCTCTAAGTCTGTGCTCACCATCAACCTGAACCGATGCATACAGTACGCGGTGAACCATAAGATGGATTATCTGGAGTATCTCGGAAGTATCATCGATCTCTGCCATAAGGTACAGCTGGCCTACAACGAGAACTTGAAAGACCTGCAGGCTCATGGCATGTTGCCTCTCTTCGATGCCGGCTATATAAACATTGGTCGCCAGTATCTGACTATCGGTATCAACGGTCTTGTTGAGGCTGCTGAGTTCATGGGACTGAAGATTACTCCTAACGATGACTACCAAAAATTCGTTCAGGGCATTCTTGGACTCATCGAGAAGTATAACAAGCAGTACCGTACAAAGGATGTGATGTTCAACTGCGAGATGATTCCGGCTGAGAATGTGGGTGTGAAGCATGCGAAGTGGGATCGCGAGGACGGCTACTTCGTACCACGCGACTGCTACAACAGCTACTTCTATGTTGTGGAAGACGACTCTCTGTCAATCATCGACAAGTTCAAGCTTCATGGAGCACCATATATTGAACACCTCACAGGCGGTTCGGCTCTACACATGAATCTTGAGGAACACCTGTCTAAGGACCAGTATAAGCACCTTCTGAAGGTTGCAGCACAGGAGGGATGTAACTACTTCACGTTCAACATTCCAAACACCGTATGTAACGACTGTGGTCACATTGACAAGCGATACCTTAAGGAGTGTCCTCACTGCCATTCAAAGAACGTGGACTACATGACACGTATCATTGGCTATCTGAAGCGCGTGTCGAACTTCTCGCAGCCACGACAGGAGGAAGCAGCACGCAGGTTCTATGCAAAGAAATAATTTCTCATTAGTAATATGAGATTATGCTCAAGTACGTAAACACAGGAATTGTTTTTCAGGAGATACCCGACGAAGTGACACTGGCAATTAACATTTCTAATTGCCCGTGTCGCTGTCCAGGCTGCCACAGCCATTATCTGTGGGAAGACATAGGACTGCCATTAGACACTGACGCTATCGATGATTTTATTAACAGCTATGGTCGTGATATAACTTGCATAGCGTTCATGGGTGGTGATGGTGACCCGAAAGGCGTCAACCTTCTTGCACAATACATCCATGAGGAGCATCAACAGTTCAAGGTGGCATGGTATAGTGGTCGTCTGCGCATACCTGCTGGCATAAACAAAAATGACTTCGACTTCATAAAGATAGGTCCATATATTCGACATCTCGGACCTCTAAATAAGTCAACCACAAACCAGCGACTGTATCAGCAGAAACCTGATGGTAGTTTCGAGGATATCACCTATAAGTTCTGGCGCAAACAAATTGCGCAATAGACTATAGTTTTTTTGACTATAGACTATAGAGGTTTGACTATAGACTACAGACGACAAGTCTTTTGACTATAGACTACAGACTGTAGGGGAGGTTTGGGAATATAATAAAAAGCAGCGGCACGAGAAATCGCGCCGCTGCTTTTTGATATCTGATATGTGATGTTAGTCTTCTGCTGCATCAATAGCCTTGATCTTCTCTTTGACGAGCTGCATGTCATCCTTTAACTTCTGTATCTTGCGGTTCATCTCTTCGATAAGGCTGTTTCCCTTCTTAGAGCTTGCTGTAAGGAAGCCAAGGTTGTTCTCATATGTCTGAACATCCTGTTTGATGGCATCGTACTGGCGCATCAGACGGGCGCGCTCGTTGTCGAGAGCCTGCTCGCCACGCTCAGCAACCTGCTTCAGGTTGTCCTTAAACTTATTGAGACGTCGCTTTGCGACATTGACGTTGAGCTCCTTGTAGAGCTTGTCAAGTACTTCATGATACTGTTTGTAAATCTTGTCCTTCTCGCGGAAAGGCACATGACCAATAGAGTTGTATTCCTCAACGAGCTTCTGTACCTTTGCCTGCAAGTCGTCGCCACCTTCTTCAGCTACAGCCTTCAGACGCTCAATGACGTCAAGCTTCTTCTCCATGTTCTGACGTTCTTCGTTGCGCTGGTCGGCACCCTGGGCATTGCGAGCCTCAAAGAATTTGTTACATGCAGCGAGGAACTCCTCCCACAGCTGATCACCCAATTTCTTTGGAACAACACCGATGGTCTTCCATTCTTTCTGTAGGGCGATGAGCTTATCGCTAGTTGAACGCCAGTCGGTAGAATCCTGCAGAGCCTTTGCCTTCTCGATGAGGGCACGCTTCTTGTCTGCATTCTCCTTGAAAGAGTCTTTCAGCTCACGGAAGTGTTCAGCCTTGCTCGCAAAGAAAGCGTCGCATGCAGCACGGAAGCGCTCGAAGATCTTGACGTTCATCTTCTGTGGTGCGAAGCCAATGGTCTTCCATTCTGTCTGGATGTCAATAATCTCCTTGGTATGCTTCTCCCAGTCTGCAGTATTCTTATTTTCTTCGTTGCAGATAGCCTCTACGCGCTCACAGAGTGCAGTCTTCTTTGCGAGGTTCTCCTCTTCACGAGCACGCAGGTCGTCGAAATGCTGCTGATGGCGCTTGTTGATGACTGTTGATGCAGCCTTGAAGCGCTGCCAAATCTCTTCACGCAGCTCTTTTGCTACAGGACCAATCTCGCGATACTCCTGATGAAGCTTCTGCAGCTGGTGGAAAGCACTTATAACATCCTCTTCGTCTGCAAGTTTCTCTGCAGCCTCACACAGATGGGTCTTTGCTTCCAAGTTCTTTTTGAAGTCCAGTTCACGTGCCTCGCTGTTCAATTTCAGCAGGTCATAGAACTGCTCCACATAGAGCTGATAGTTGCGCCACAGTTCGTTGGCACGCTCAGCAGGAACGTTCTTTATCTCACGCCACTCCTGCTGCAGAGCCTTGAACTCCTGATATGTCTTACTTGCCTCCTCAGGTGAGGTGACCATTGCCTTGAGCTTTTCTATTAAATCGAGCTTCTTCTTGAGGTTCTCTTCCTTCTCAGCCTCCTGCTCACGGAATTGTTGCTGACGACGTTCTTTGATTATGCCCATCTCTGCCTTGAACGATTCCTCGTCTTCATCGGGCATTACCTGATAGGCCTCTGGAGCACCGCCAGCCTCGAGATAGGCTTTCTGCTGTGCCTCACGTTCTGCTATATGTAGTTTGTAGAAAGCTGTCTTAAGATACTCCACCTCATCTTTCTGTGGAATTTCTTCTGCATGAGCAATCTCCTTTACGCGGTCAAGTACCTCTTTCTTTGTCTGGTACACTTTGCGCTCTACGGCTTCTGCTGCAGCTTCTGTTGATTCTTCTACTTGAGAGGTCTCGTCAGCTACAATAATTTCTTCTTGCTGAGCTACAGCCTCTTCTTTCACTTCTTTGTTCTCGCCCTGAGTGAGGGCATTCTCTTGAGAGTCCATCATTTAACTTTGTTTAGTTACTGATATGGTTAGATTCACACAAATTTTGCGTCAAAATTACGAAAAAGTTGGGAGTTTAGACAAGTTAGGTGTATACAATACTAAAAAATTAACGTTTTTTGTCATACAAGGTCTTTCCTGTGTAGTGTCCACCATGCCAGCGCGGAGACACCAACGGAGATGGCGAGTGCCAATGGGAAGCCTAGAGGGTGGTCTTCCATACCGTTTATGAGGTTCATACCAAACAGTGATGCAATGAGTGTTGGGAACATCATAAGAATAGATACTGTGGTCAACGTTTTCATCACCGTGTTCATGTTATTGTTGATGATGCTGCTGTAGGTATCCATTGTCGATTCCAGGATGTCGGAATAGATGCTCGTTGTTTCTCGTGCCTGTGTCATCTCAATGCTTACGTCCTCTATAAGGTCTGCATCGAGTTCGTCAATCTGTAGTTTGAACTTCAGTTTCGACAGCAGTGTCTCGTTGCCGCGGATGGATGTCTGGAAATAGGTGAGTGAGTCTTGCAGACGGCTCAGTCCGATAAGGCTCTCATTGTTTACATCGCGGTCAAGATTGCGCTTCGCCTTGTCTATAAGTGAGTTTATCTGCTTAAGTCGCTTCAGATACCATACGGCGCTGGAGTAGAACAAACGGAAGATCATATCTACATAGTCGGTGAAGCCTACACCACGCTTCTGCTGATAGGAAACGAAGTCAAGCATCATGTTTGTCTCATAATAACAAACGGTGATGGTGATATCGCGCTTATGTATGATGCCGAGGGGAACGGTGGTGTAGGGAGTACGTGAGCGCACCTCCTTTACGTATGGGATACGCAGGATAATGAGCATCCATCCGTCGTCGTACTCATAACGTGCTCTCTCATCGGTATCGCTGATGTCTGAGATGAAGTAGTCGGGTATGCCAAACTTCTCTTCCAGCTCGTGCTGGTCTTCCTCTGTTGGGCATGTCACTTGTATCCAGCAATTAGGCTGCCACTCACTGAGCTGGCTTAGCCCACCTGTTGTGTTCCAGAATGTTTTCATTGTTGCTAATCCTTTCTGTTCATAATATGCGATGCGCTCTTTGTGAGTGCATCAAAAAAAAGAAAAAACTCAGTGGCAAAGGGATTAGCAGCCTTGCCACTTTTCCCCTGGCCTAACGTTTATTAGTTTCCGCCGGGTAATCGTCCATAATTCTTATTTTTTAATTAGTTGTTGTTTTCAGCGTGCAAAGGTAATATAAAAAACGAAAACAGCAAAACAGATTACATTTTTTTTGTGTGTTGTTCTTGTTGTTTATATTGTCTTAAATAAAAATAGCTTGATTAAGTGGTTTTTGAAAACAATATAAACAACAAGAACAACAATATAGTACTATTACAAGGTGATGCCTGTAAGTATGTCATCATCCACGAGGTTGGGCATGGTGACCTTTAGCCCGGGTGTGCGCTCCATCTCTCGGCGTATGGCATCCATTGAGCCTTTGTTGCGTGCCCATGAACGGCGCGCTATACCATTGTTTACGTCCCAGAAGAGCATGCTCTTTATTCGGCGCTCAGCCTCTTCGCTGCCATCGATGACCATTCCGAAGCCTCCGTTGATAACTTCGCCCCAACCAACACCGCCTCCATTGTGGATGCTTACCCATGTAGCTCCGCGGAACGAGTCGCCAATGACATTCTGTACTGCCATGTCGGCACAGAACTGTGATCCGTCGTAGATATTTGATGTCTCGCGGAAAGGTGAGTCGGTGCCGCTGACGTCGTGATGGTCGCGACCAAGGACTACTGGGCGGCTTATCTCTCCGCGGCGTATGGCATCGTTGAATGCCAATGCAATCTTCGTACGTCCTTCGGCATCGGCATAGAGTATGCGTGCCTGTGAGCCAACCACGAGATTGTTCTTTCCTGCTTCGCGAATCCAGTGCAGGTTGTCGAGGAGCTGGCCTTTGATGTCATCGGTGACATGGTGGCTCATCTCTTCAAGCACCTCTGCCGCCAAGCGGTCTGTTGTCTCCAGATCCTTTGGATTGCCAGATGAGCATACCCAACGGAACGGACCGAAGCCGTAGTCGAAGAACAGTGGACCCATGATATCCTGCACGTAGCTCGGATAACGGAACTTCTTCCCTTGTCCCATCACATCAGCTCCAGCGCGGCTTGCCTCCAAGAGAAAGGCGTTGCCGTAATCAAAGAAGTACATACCGCGGTCTGCCAAGCGGTTTATGGCTGCCACCTGTCGGCGCAGTGATGCCCTGACTGCTTCCTTGAAACGTTCAGGCTCTTCTGCCATCATCTTTTGTGACTCTTCAAGTGTATAGCCAACTGGATAGTAGCCACCAGCCCATGGGTTGTGAAGTGATGTCTGGTCGCTTCCGAGGTCAACATGTATGTCTTCGTTGGCCAGACGCTCCCATAGGTCAACAACATTGCCGACGTATGCCATGGACACGACCTTTTTCTCTACAACTGCTTTCTTTATGGCGGGTATCAGTTCATCAAGACTTTCATGCAGTTCGTCCACCCATCCCTGTTCAAAACGCTTTCGGGCTGCCTTTGGGTTAATCTCTGCTGTTACGCTTACCACACCCGCGATGTTGCCAGCTTTTGGCTGGGCACCGCTCATGCCACCAAGACCTGCTGTGACGAAGAGTGGAATCTTTTTCGTGGCTGTATCACAGCTAAATACACGACGTGCTGCATTAAGGACTGTTATTGTAGTGCCGTGGACAATGCCTTGCGGACCGATGTACATGTATGATCCGGCTGTCATCTGACCATACTGGCTGACGCCAAGAGCATTGTCGCGTTCCCAGTCATCGGGCTTTGAATAGTTCGGTATCACCATGCCATTGGTGACCACCACGCGTGGTGCCTCCTTGTGTGAGGGAAATAGTCCGAGTGGATGACCGGAGTACATGACGAGCGTCTGCTCATCGGTAATCTCCGACAGATATTTCATCACCAACCGATATTGTGCCCAGTTCTGGAACACCGCACCGTTACCTCCGTAGGTTATCAGCTCATGAGGATGCTGTGCCACGCGCGGGTCCAGATTGTTCTGGATCATCATCATTATTGCAGCAGCCTGCTGGCTCTTGTGAGGATATTCATCTATTGAACGCGCATACATAGGGTAGGTGGGGCGCAGACGGTACATGTAGATGCGTCCGTATTTCTTCAGTTCCTCAGCGAACTCTGGTGCGAGTTGTGCATGAAGGTGTTGTGGGAAGTAACGCAATGCATTGCGAAGTGCCAAACGTTTCTCTTCTGGTGAGAGAATGTCTTTGCGTTTTGGGGCGTGGTTGATACTCGTGTCATATGGCGGCATTTCCGGCAATACCTTTGGAATGCCTAACTGTAGTTCTTCTTGGAATGTCATAGTGATTTGAGGCTTTAGATTGTGTTATAGTTTGGATTCCACGATTTTGATAATCTCCTGTTCGGCGGCATTGGCTTTTTTTATAAGGTCGTTAGCCTTGGATATGAGCTCATCGGCAGTCGTGCGGTCTTTCAGTGAACCGGCGTTGATCTTCACGTTAAGACCAGCGCCAATAACAGCGGCACGTGCAGCCAATGCTCCCACGCCGGCATCGCTGACACTTGCTGGGTTGCCCTCTTGTGCCATGGCACGGCATATGTCAAATGTCCTGAAGCTGGCTTCCATGGTGTGGAGAGGCACTTGTGCAGCATAGAGCGTTGCCTCTTGAATAGCTTTGGAACGTGCAACTTTCTCCTCTTCGGTCTTCTTCGGCATGCCGAAAGCCTCCATGATGTGGTTGAAGGCAACGGTGTCCTCTTCCACCAGCGCGAGAAGCTCGTTCATAAGAACCTGTCCCTTTTCTGCCCATAGGCTGAACTCATGCCAACGATCATCCCATCCGACCTTATGTGACGACAGGTTTGCCACCATAGTGCCAAGAGCTGCGCCAAGCGCTCCCATGTAGGCGGCAATGGTGCCACCGCCAGGGGCCGGACTTTCGCGTGATGTCTCTTCGGCAAAAGCCTTGACAGTAAGAGAGTTTAGGCCTTTTTCTTTACTATCTTCCATCATGAACTCAATGACCTTCTCTTTCGGATTGAACGGCTTCAGGTCGTCGAGTCCCATGGACTTGATGGCTATCTTAATGATGTCGTCTTCGGGTATGCCCACGGAACGGTGCTGCTTCTCAAGAAAGTACTTGCCTGCATCAATAAGTGCACGTTTTGGCACCAAACCAACAATCTCAGTACCTGTGACACGTATGCCACGGTTCTGCGCGCAGCGGCACACCTCGTCGAATGCCACATGAAGAGGTGTCACGTTGATGTTTGTCATGTTCATTGATACCTGTGCAATGCCATATTCATCGATGTACCAACCGATGGCTTTGGTGCATTTCAGTGTACCGGGAATCATCACTGGCTTTCCGCTTTCGTCAACGACAGGCTTTCCTGTTATTGGGTTGCCCTCACGTTTTGGGCGACCTTTTTCGCGTACATCGAAAGCAATTGCGTTAGCGCGTCGTGTAGAAGTAGTGTTAAGATTCCAGTTCACGGCGATAAGGAAGTCGCGTGCGCCAACAGCGGTGCAGCCGGTTCTAAGCAGAGACTCTGGCAATTGCGAATTCTCAATTCTCAATTCTCCATTCTCACCTATAGGCATGAAGTCTGGCTGTTTCTCTGGGTCGGTAAGCTTCTCTAGTAGAGCTTCGTACTCTCCTGCACGGCATACGGCAAGGTTCTTGCGCTCGGGCTTTAGTGCTGCTGCCTCGTAGGCATAGCAGGGTATGCCTGCCTCGTGAGCCATGCGCTCTGCCAGTTTGCGGGCGAGCACAGCGCACTCCTCAAGGGTGATGCCTGCAACGGGAATGAGTGGTAGTACATCGGTGGCACCCATGCGTGGATGAGCTCCGTGATGCTTGCGCATGTCGATGAGCTCACCTGCTTTCTTCGCTCCGCGAAAGGCGGCCTCTACCACAGCTTCCGGGGCCCCAACGAATGTCACTACCGTGCGATTGGTGGCTTCGCCAGGGTCTATGTCCAGCATACGAACCCCATCAACGCTTTCAATGGCATTCGTTATTTGCTTGATGATACTCATGTCGCGCCCTTCGCTGAAGTTGGGCACGCACTCAATAATTTGTTTTTCGTTAGTCATAATAATATTAGGTCTTAGTATTGCTGAATTCAAATAATCACTTCTCTATGAGCAAAGTTAAACATCTCTCTGAGCAAAGTTAAACATCTCTTCGAGTAAAGTTAAACTTCTCTTCGAGCAAAGTTAAACTTCTCTTCGAGTAAAGTTAAACATCTCTCAGAGTGAAGTATAAAGCAGGTTATCCAATATCTACAACTGTAATACCTGCTCCGCCGAACTGAACGTGCTCATCACGGAAATGAGTTACGTTGGGTATTGTGGCGAGGTATTGGCGTATGAGTTGTCGAAGGATTCCTGAACCAGTGCCGTGGAGAATGCGCACACGGCTCATGCCAACCAAGATGGCATCGTCAATGAAATAGGTGATAGCGTTGATGGCTTCGTCGCCGCGCATGCCACGTACGTCAATGTCTTGACGGAAGTTTAACTTGCGTGAGTCGATGGCAGCACGCGTGCTGCTCGACACCTGTCCGTAGCTTCCCATAATCTCCGTGTGGCGTTGATCTTTGGTGGTTGTCTCTTCTTTTTTAGGTGCCTTCGCCGACTCCAAACGATCGATGCGCATCTTCGTGCGCATTCCACCGAAGATTATAGTTGCCATATTTCCGTCGATATTCTCTATCTCTCCAACGGACGTGAGACCTTTTATACGGACAGTACTACCAACCTTTAACTGCTCTTGAGGCGAGGATGGTTTTGGGGACTCCTGTGCTTGTGACTGACTAGCTTCTCCTCCCTTGGGGAGCTGTTGAGTATTGGCTTTTCTTTTCTCTTCCTTCCTCTTCTTTCGCTCCTGTATCTGCCGCATCTTGCGTTCAATCATTTCGTCATTGGCTTTCGTGTCAATGTCGCTGACTTCCTGTTTGAATGCTTCGAGCTCTTCGCGAATACGCTTAGCAGCTTCTTTCTCCGCCTGCTGCTCACGAATCTCGCGGATGGCGTTCTCTATCTTACGGTTGCTTTCGCGAAGCAGTTCTTCTGCCTGCTCCTTGGCACGGCGAAGAATCTTCTTTCGCTCCTGTTCTATCTCCTCAATGTCTGCCTCCAGTCTCTCTCCCTTTGCTTCGAGGTTCTTTTCGTGTTGATGAATGGTCTGACGCTTACCTTCCCAATAGCGTTTGTCGCGCACTATGTCTTGCAGATACTTGTCGCTCTGTATATAGTCACGACCAACAATGTCTGATGCATCGCTGATGACTTCTTCAGGAAGACCTGTTTTGCGTGCAATCTCGATGGCAAAGCTGGAGCCAGGCTGACCGATGGAGAGTTGGAACAGCGCTTTCATCTCATGACGGTCATAGAGCATGGCACCGTTGACAACACCTTCGTGATCATCGGCAAAGTGCTTCAAGTTTTGATAGTGGGTTGTGATGACGCCGAATGCTTTCTTCTTCCAGAACTGCTTCAGCACAGCCTCGGCAATGGCGCCGCCGATGGTAGGCTCAGTACCACCACCGAACTCGTCGATGAGAAGTAAAGTGTGGTTGTCGCAGTAACGCATCATCATCTTCATGTTCATCAGATGTGATGAATATGTTGAGAGGTCGTCTTCTATGCTCTGCTCGTCGCCTATGTCAATCATGATGTTATGGAATACTCCGCATGTGGAGCGCTCGCTCATGGGAACAGAGAGGCCGCATTGTAACATGTATTGCAGCAGACCGACGGTCTTCAGACAGACAGACTTACCACCGGCATTGGGACCGGAGATAATGAGGATTGACCCTTCTCTTTGCCTTTCACTTGAAGGTGTGGGGATATCCTTTAGCATTATCTCTAGTGGCACTACTTTCCTTCCTTGCTTCTCTAAAGAGAGCATAAGCAGTGGGTGAATGGCGTTAATCCAGTCTACGTGCGGATGACTCTCCACTTTTGGTTCAATGGCTTTTATCGTTTCTGCCAGTTCTGCTTTGGCATGTATGAGGTCTATGCGTGCCATGAACTGATATGATTCGAGGATTTCTTTTACGTAAGGCCGAACCTCATCACTGAACACGGTGAGTATGCGGACAATCTCGCGACGCTCTTCTGCCTCAAGCTCACGTACACGGTTATTGGCTTCAACAACCTCAGTAGGTTCAATGAACACTGTCTTTCCTGTGGCACTTTCATCGTGTACTATTCCGTTGATACGGCGTTTTACGCTTGGTGATACAGGTATCATAAGTCGTCCGTCGCGCATTGTAGGAGCTGCATCCTTATCTACGAGTCCGTCGCGTTGTGCGGCGTGAAGAATGGTATAAAGTGTTCGCGAGATGCTACCTTCTGTCTTCTGCAGTTCATGACGTATGCTGGCGAGTGTCATCGTGGCACCGTCTTTTATTCGTCCGAACTTATCAATGATTGAGTCTATGCGGCGTATGATGGCGGGAAAAGTCTGTACGCCATCTGTCAGCCGTGAGAGGGCAGGGTAGGCGGGTGCCTCTTCTTCATCGTCTCGCTTCAGATAAGTCACCATCTTCTGTATGGTGTCGAGAGAACGACGCAGATCGAACAGCTCATTCTCTTCGAAGTGGGTGCCAACAAGGCGTATGCGAGTCACTGATTCGCGTACATCGAAGAAATATTCAAGTGGAAAATCGTCGGTTGTGTTCTTCAGTAGGCGGAACTCTGTTACCTGTTGCAGCCATTCTCTTATCTCATCAGCATCAGTGGAGAGAGTCATCTCATCGACTTTCTCGCTGCCCAGCGTGCTGAGACAGCGTGCCTTCAGCAGTGAGCGAATCTCGCCAAATCCAATCTTATGTTCGTAGTTGTTAGGGTAAATCATGTTGCAAAAGTAAGAAAAAAAAACGAATTTGTGTGCTTTGTTACATATTTTTGTTTATATTTGCACCTTGTAAGCAAACTTTAATAACACAAAACTATGGCAAATTACAAAATGATTCCCACTTTAGGGTTTAGTGAAGCAGTAGAAAAGGCTTCAAAGAGATTATTGGATTTTAATGGCAGAAGCCGTCGTTCTGAATTCTGGTGGTGGATGCTCATTGTCTTGATTCTTAACATCGTTATGAGCCAATTGTTGAAATCTAATGTTTGGGCAAACATGTTAACTTCTACTGCAGTGATGTTTCTTGGCTTAAGTGTGACGGCTCGCCGCTTGCAGGATACTGGAAAAAGTGCATGGTTCGTTTATGTTAGCTATGGATTGGGTATATTGACAACTTTGTATATTCCATATTCAGGATACAACGAAATTCTTCAGGAGGTAGCACAGAAAAGTAGTAGCGCTGGTGAAAAGCTCTTGGAACAGTATATGGATGTGTTTGCCGTAGTGGGAACATTGACAATACTATGGATGATTTCTTGCCTTGTTGTGGTAATCTTCTGCTGTATGGATGGAACAAAAGAGCCAAATAAATATGGTAAATCACCTAAATATATAATGGAAGAATCTGTCGCAGGCGATTTTGAGGAGGTAATGTAATATAAATAAATACATAAATAAAGACTGCTCGGCTTTCAAAGTCGAGCAGTCTTTATTTATGTCATACTATTCAATTACGACATTACTTCTATAATCTCTCCATATTTCGCATATTTCCGCCAAAAATATTTTTCCTGAATTTCGCGCGAGTTTTGGAGCTGTTCCCCAACTATCGCTGTTCAATAATTCTACTAAAAGGCGGTAAATTGTTAATGCTAAAATCAACCTGTGTGAAAACAGTAATATTACCTTTTAAACTATTTTTTTCCATTTTTTCTTTTAAAACTTTAAATAGTAAAAATATTTTTTGTAATTTTGCAAATGCATCTGCCTGTTGAGGCTATGAAGCACATAGTGACGTGTTGAGCTACGAGATGGAGCACTTCATATTGAAAGGCGTTACTGACGCTTTGTTTTTGGTCGTTCAAAACTTCCACAATGTTTGTTGGATTGTATCAGTTATGACATTCTATTCTAAACACCATTCCCTGTCTATCCCGAAAGGTTCGAACAGAACCCGCCGGAAGGCTTTGCTCGCGGTATGTATGCTGCTGTGCATACAGCCGGCGGCCACTGCCAAGGAAACCGCCGACAGCGTGGAAGCGGACGGGAAGATGTCAGGGGTCATCAAGCAGGTGCTCGACAGGTTTAACCGCCCCCCACGCTACCTCGACGACCGCTATGTGCGAAAGCCACCGACCAAGTTCATCATCACCCTGAGGGGCAGAGTGCAGCAGACCGGTGTGCGCATCAACGACTATTCGGAGTTGGATACCGACTGGGGGCTTGCCAACAGAACACAGACCGACTTGCGTATGCAAGAGCGCCTCCATTACAAGATAGGAGGCTATATCACCTATTCAGGCATCCGTGCCGGACTGGGCATGAGCGTAGGGCGCAAGAGCGCCGAGAAGAGCACCTCCTTGTACCTCAGCTGCATCAACTCATACTACGGGCTTACAGCCCAATATAACAATATCAAGGAGAAGGTGTCATCTGACGTGCATTCCACAGTGGACTATCATGGTGAGAACTACGAAAACGACTCCATGGAGGACGACACTTACATGGAGTCGGACTATCCTGCCGACATGCGCGAGATACAACTCGACGGCTACTATGCCTTCAACCGCCGCCGCTTCGCCTATACAGCCGTATATGGCGGCAGTGTCGTGCAGCGACGTTCTGCCGGCTCGTGGATGCTGGGAATGAAGTACCTCTATGGGCAGGTGAAGTTCGACTCCAGGGAATCCATTTTCCCCATCTACGTCGGCGGCATCACACGGTTTACCACCCAACAGTTGTCCGTAGGCGGAGGCTACAGTTACAACCTCGTACTCCTGAACCGTGACGAAAGCGGTCCACTCCTGCGCGGTCTCCGCAACCTCACTTTCAACGCCACCTTCATGCCGATGATCACCATGTTCAATCCGCTCACCATCTATTACGACAAAAACCTCGTGGAATGGTTCGGCTATGAAACCGACCATCGCACTCGCAAGTCACATCCGGAACTCAACTACACTGCCACGACGGGCATGGCACTGAGCATCGACCGCTTCAGTTTCGTCGTCAAAGTCCACTACGACAACTTCCGCTTCAACACAGGCTTACGGAATGAGAACCAGAACAAACTGGGCGATGAGTATGCCATGCAGAAGAACCGCATGAAAGGGCGCTTCTTCAACTGGGGCGTGAGGGCAGATTTTCAAATGAAGTTTTAACCAATGTAATAAAGACAATGAAAAGAATCATGCAATGGGTGCTCGCCGCCACCCTCATCAGCGGCGCAAGCGTATTCACATCGTGTTCGTCGGACAACGATGACAATTCTTCTCCTAAATCAGGAGCGAACAGCCAACTCGTAGGCCAATGGTATTCCGACGTATCGGGGGCTACATACGCCGCCTGGACATACGGCAAGGCATGGCAGCAGACGGAACTGAAGGCCGACGGCACAGGCGTCACCAACATCTATTACCTCAACAACGACGATGCCGTGGGCCGTGAGCGCTATTCGTTCACCTATACAGCCAGGGAGGGCGTGCTGACGATGGACATCGCGGAGAGGAACACCAAGACCACCGCCAGATATACCGTGAGCGACGGCAAGCTGACCTTGACGGAGGGTGACCACCAACTGGCCATGCAGAAGATGGACGAAGCGAAGGCTAAGGACTTTGATGCGTGGAGCCGCAAGGACAACCTGGTCAATGTACCGCAACCCGCCCGCTACACCGTCTTTGTCTATGGCAATGCGGGAGGCACCATGGATAAGATTATTGAGTATGGCTTCTGGGAGAAGATACAGCCGCTGCTCACGGATCACAACAACGTCCGTGTGGTCTGCTTCTACAAATATGGCAAGGAAAAGTCCGAGGATGGCAAAGACTTTACAGGTAAGTATGCCGACCCGGGTGACATCGTATGGTTCGATCTGAACGACACGACTAAACTGGAGAATATTCGTAACGGAGGACTTCGGGCGCTGGGGTATGAAAAGAAGGCCCAGGAACTGAAACTGTGCGACCCCACGACCGTCAGCGCGTTCATCCAGATCAGCAGTCTGGTGTGTCCTGCCGAGCAGTATGTGTTCAGCATCTGGGGACATGGCAGCGGACTAAGCCCCATGGCCGATGTCCCCGGCAAATACGAAGACCCCGCCGCTGCACCTGCTACCCGAGGGGTCATCGGCGATGAGTGGAATAAGGGTGAAGAACTGGATATGTATGAACTGAGTGCCGCCATCCGTTCCGCAGGCTTGAACCGGCTGAACACAATTTTCTTCCACAACTGCCTGATGGGCAACATGGAGACGCTGACCGAGCTGCGCGGCCTGTCCGACTACATCGTGGCCTCGGCTCACCTGCTTGTGAGCGAGGGCGAACTGCTCACGGAATACGTCCGAGGACTGCTGGAGAAGGGGAATACCGAGGATGCCATCGCACAGATGTTTGAGCGCGTGCATCCGAAATGGGAAAATTCATATCATGAGTCTGAAGAGCAGGAAAATGGGCAAATAGTGGAGTCCTGGAGAAATGGCGACTACAAGCTCATCCGTACTGCCAAGCTCGATGCCATCATCAGTGCCACCAAGCGCCTCGCCGACAGACTCGTCGCTCTCTACCCCACGCAAAGGGAAGCCATCGACAAAGCCACCAAGGAGGTGTATCGGTTCCATACCCTCATTCTAAATAACGTGTCCCCCGAGCAGCGTCACCTGTTAACCTACGTGAATCCCTTTGTCGATCTGGCAGACTATGCACATTGGTTGGCAAAAGAGACTGGCGACACAGAAATGGCTGCCATCTCTGCCGATCTGGACAAAGCCTTCAGCGAAGCCTTCGTCCACTATGCCGACGTCAACACGAACGAACAGCATCTGGACCACTACACACTGAGCATCTGCCTGACCAACAACAAATTCTACACGGCAGATGCCGCCAAATTGCCTCTTGTTGATTATTTTGTTCCTAATCATCTGTGCAATTTCGACCAAGGCTACGAGCAGACCACCTTCCACAAACTGACGGGATGGGGCAACTGGCTGCGCACCAACCAGCAACTGCTTTGGGGCAATCCCACAAGCGACGGCGGTGGCCCGCTCAAGTGAATAAAGAACAAGTATTAAATTCTCAAAAATATGAATCAAAGGAAACTGTGGGTGCTCGCCGCCATTCTCATCATTATATGCGGCGCATGTGTGATAACCTGCTGCGGCAGTGAGGACGACAATCCTGTGGTCAGCCCGACTGACGACAGCAGTCAGTTTGTAACCCTCAGCGAAGCCGTGCCCGATGTGATTCTGGAGATACGCTATTACGGCACGTACAACTTCGTAGGAACCCGCATTGACGGCTACGAGGAGCCGACAGCGCTACTCACACGCCAGGCTGCTGACAGTCTGAAGGCTGTAAACGAAGATGTGAAAGCACAGGGGTATAGACTGAAGATATACGATGCTTATCGTCCGCAGAAAGGCGTTGACCACTTCGTGCGCTGGGCAGAAGACATCAGCGACACGCTTATGAAGCCATACTTCTATCCCGACCTTGACAAGAAAGTGCTCTTTCCTCAGGAATACATCTGTCTGAAAAGTGGTCATACGCGGGGTAGCACTGTTGACCTGACTCTCTTCGATATGAAAACCGAAAAGGAACTTGACATGGGTGGCACTTTCGACTGGTTTGGTCCCGAGAGTCATCCCGACTTCTGTGGTAATCCTGAGACGGGAGAATATACAGGTGATAACAGCAAGAGTCCTGCCAATCCGAAACGTAGCATCACCCCAGAGCAGTTTAAGAACCGTATGATTCTGCGTCAGGCAATGCTTCGTCACGGTTTCAAGCCTTTCGACACAGAGTGGTGGCACTTCACACTCCGTGACGAACCCTTCCCCAATACCTATTTCACCTTCCCAGTCAAACAACTGAGCAACAGCTTAGCTGAATAGGCTCTGAGTGAATAATAAAATAAAGGGATGTATCGTCGGATACATCCCTTTATTGCAAATATAAATATGTTTATAAGTTGAATTTCAATAATTATTGAGACTTATTCAATGACAACTGTTGTCCAACCGTGCTTATCCTCGATCTCTCCATACTGAATGCCACGGAGAGTGTCGTAAAGTTTCTTTGATATAGGACCGGGCTTCTCACCGAATGAATAGCGCTTGCCAGTATCGAGGTCATCAATATATGAGATAGGTGAAATTACGGCTGCTGTACCGCATGCACCTGCCTCTTCGAATGTCTCGAGTTCTTCTTCAGGAATCTGACGACGCTCAACCTTCATGCCGAGATCCTCAGCTACCTGCATAAGGCTTTTGTTTGTAATAGAAGGCAGAATAGATGTTGATTTCGGAGTGATGTAGGTGTTGTTCTTAATGCCAAAGAAGTTGGCAGCACCACACTCGTCCATGTATTTCTTTTCTTTAGCATCGAGATAGAACTCGCAGGCATAACCTTTCTCGTGAGCCAGGTTGTTGGCGAAAAGAGAAGCTGCATAGTTGCCGCCCACCTTATACTTACCTGTGCCAAGAGGTGCCGAACGGTCGTAGTCACGAATGATTACATAGGGGTTGGTAGAGAAACCACCCTTGAAATATGGACCTACTGGTGTGACGAAGATGAGAAAGCAATATTCCTTTGATGGATGAACGCCTACCTGTGCGCTGGTGCCGATGAGCAGCGGACGGATATAGAGTGTTGCTCCGCTCTCATAAGTAGGAATCCACTCCTGGTTCAGGCGTACAACCTTCTTTACCATTTCCTCGAACAGCTCTGTCGGTACTTCCGGCATGAGAATTCCGCGGCATGTTGACTGAAGGCGCTCTGCATTGTCCTTAACACGGAATACACGCACTTTGCCGTCCTTGCAGCGATATGCCTTAAGGCCTTCGAAAGCCTCCTGACCATAGTGCAGACAGGTTGCAGCCATGTGAAGTTTCAAATACTCGTCGGACGAAACTTCAATCTCGCCCCACTTGCCATCGCGGTAGTAGCACCGCACATTGTAGTCTGTCTTCATGTATCCGAAAGACAGGCTTCCCCAATCTAAGTTCTTCATATTTTTGATGTTGGATGATAAATCATTTCCGCAAAGATAGACTATTTCGCCGAAACAAGCAAATTTTTAGCCTGTTTATTCGCTTTTATCCAGTATCTTCTTGATTTCGGCATCGGTATTAGTCAGTTTGTCGCGGCAGAATTTGATAAGTTCCTGCGCAGTCTTTAGCTGTTCAGTAAGCTCATCAATGCCGTATTCGCCAGCTTCCATCTTTTGTACGATGGCCTCCAGTTTCTGTATTGCTTCTTCGTATTTCATTTTACTGTTGATTTTATTGTTCCTTGTTCAAATTGGGTCTCTATCTCGTCGCCTTGTTTCAGTAAAGCTGCATCGTGTATGGCTTTGCCGTTTAGGGTTGTTATGCTGTAGCCTCGTTTGAGCATCAGCTGCGGGTCGAGTGATGTCGCTCGTTGTTGTAGCATCTCCAAACGGTGGTTGGCAGATGCTATGTTATGAGATGTTATAGGTGGTATGTGAGATGTCAACAGGGCTATTCGGTTCTGCTCTTTATCTATGATACGCCTGATGCTGTTGGCAAGCCTTTGGCTTGTCTGCTCCATACGAGCTTCATGTTGTGTCTTCACCAAAGAGAATAAGGCAGGGATACGAATGGCAAGAGTTGAGAGTTGGGAGTTGAGAGTTGAGAGCTTGGCCTCCGCTGTGTAACTAATCCTTTGCTCGCATTGCTCAATACGGTCAAGCACTCTTTGTGCATGCTCTATGAGAAAAGCTGCTGCTGCCGTGGGGGTCTTTACACGCAGATGTGACACCATGTCGAGTACACACTCGTCACGGTCATGTCCTATGCCTGTGATAATGGGCATGGGAAACTGTGCCACGTTTTCTGCAAGTGCTAAAGTGTCGAATCCGGACATGTCGGCAGTACCTCCACCACCACGGATTATTACGACACAGTCGAATGACGAATCTTCTCCTACTGCCAAGGAGTGGGCTTCATATATCTGGTTTAGCGCATTGATGATGCTCTGTTCCACTTGTTCACCTTGCATTATTGCTGGAAAAAGAGTGGTGTGGAAAGCAAAGCCGCTTTCACTGAGCTGTTGGCAGAAGTCACCATAGCCAGCAGCAGTGACACTGGAAATGACAGCGATGTTTAGACAGAAAGTGGGGAGCTGAAGGTCGCGTTGCATGTCGAAGATGCCTTCTTGTTTCAGCTTGAGTACTATCTCCTGACGTCGGCGCGCCATGTCGCCAAGTGTGTGGTTAGGATCGATATCGGTTATTATCCATGAAAAACCGAAAGCTTCGTGGAACTGTGCATAGACTTTCAGACGTACTTTCATTCCTGCGCATAGCCTTTGTCCTGTGATGCGTTCAAAGTGGGGCTGAATCATTGTCCATGACGAACGCCAGCACTTTGCCGAGGCACGTGCAATAGGGGTGTTAGAAAGCTCTTCCTTTTGGATAAGCTCCATATAACAATGGCCTCTTGACTCACGTACTTCTGAAAGTTCTGCCTCTACCCAGTACTCGTGTGACAGTTCTGCCTCTAGTGTCAAACGTACGAGCGAGTTCAGCTCAAATAATGATAGAGTTTCGTTCATGGCTTCTCGTTCAACAGCTTTCATTCCTCTCCCTTGGTCCTTCCAATCATGTATGCCTGCCAGAAATCTGGTATTCCGTATCCCAGAATATTGTCAGGCTCGTCAGCTTGTGAGCTGCATTGCCTTACAAGATCAATAATCTCTATGGCAGACAGCTTTGGTAATCCTTGCCATAAACATGCTACAAGGCCGCTGATAAGTGGCGTTGAGAACGATGTGCCCATGTCGCGAATAAGAGAGCCTCTGCCAGAGATAAGTGCTGTGCCGCTACCCATTGCTACTATGTCGGGCTTGATACGTCCGTCCTGCGTGGGACCAACGCTTGCGAAAGGTGCATTACGCATCTCGCTGTTCACGGCACCTACGGTGATGATATCTTCTGCATCGGCTGGTGCTGTGATCTTCTTCCAGTGTCCCATCCCTGAGTTGCCTGCTGAGTTGCAAAGTACTATTCCTTTATGGGAAAGCATCGAGGCAGTGTGGGAGATGAGGGCTTTGTGTCCGTCGAGATCTCTCAGGTGGTAGTTGCCTTCGTTGTTGTCAAACTCGTTGTAGCCAAGTGAAGAATTTATGATGTCAACGCCTACTGAGTCTGCAAACTCTGCAGCCATTGCCCAATAGTCTTCTTCAATGGGCATCTCCGTGAGAGGGTCTTCACAGCGCAGCAGCCAGTAATCAGCATCAGGTGCTGTGCCCATGATAACCTCAGGTGCTACGGCAGCCATAACGGAGAGGACTTTAGTGCCATGGTCTATGCCACCAAAGAAATCACCGTCATCGTAATCCTCCGCTACAGAAACGAAGTTGTGTGTACCCTTTAACTTCATCTGTGAGAAGCATCCCAGCCTGTCAACATTCTGGAAGCCTCCGTCGAGCACAGCTATAGTCATGCCTTTGCCGTATAGCTCTATCTCGTGGAGACGGTTGCCGCCAAGCATCTCTATCTGTGTACGTGATACACCGAGAGGATCGTTGCGAACGGAGTCCCAACGATTGAAATGATCTTGTATAATCCTCTTCTGTTGTGATAGCGGACCGTTGATACTGTCAGGTGACTGGAATACTTTACGCGCTTCTCTCACATTCGGCAATTGTGCCAGCAGGTTGAGTAGCGTTGTGTCGGCTGAACCAACGAGCACGGTGTTGTTCCATTTGCTTACGCCAAGTATACGAGCACCCTTTACACGGAAACGCATCAGTTGCGATTCGGGTATTGGCAAATCGGTAGAATCGACCTTTAATTTTTGCCTTTTGCGTCTTTCTATGCTCTTTTGCGAAAGATATTTTCCAGGACGGTCGAGTGTGTGCTTACCGCCTTTCTTGTCATTGAGATAGTAACGGTAAACAAACAACTTCGGGCCTGGATATTTCACCTTGCCTTCCATCGTTATTGGTGTTAGCAGAAGAGCAAATATAAAGAATAATATGCGATACGTCATCTTAGATTTTTGTACTAAGGGAAGACAAAGGTACGTTTTTTTTTCTTAACTACCAAATTTTGCTGTTTTTGATTGTCAATTGTTTGTTTTTTGCGCTACTTTTGGTGGTGTCAGAAAAAAAATGTACCTTTGCGCATGAATATGAACGATAACAAACAAGCTGCACTTGAGTTGGGATCGAAGCCAGTAGGGGCATTGCTGTGGCAATATGCTCTGCCTGCAATGGTGGCAATGGTGGCTTCGAGCTTATATAATATAATAGACCGCTCTGTCATAGGTCAGGTGGTCGGGCCTGAGGCTATTGCTGGTCTCGGTATCACTTTCCCGTTTATGAACCTTGGCGCTGCCTTTGGCGCAGCTGTTGGAGTAGGAGCTTCAACATGCATATCTGTGAAACTCGGACAGCGTGACTATGCCACGGCGCAGCATCTGTTGGGAAATACCGTTACCCTTAATCTTATAATAGGTCTCGCCTTCATGGCTGTCAGCCTGATTTTTCTTGACCCAATATTACGTTTTTTTGGTGCTTCAGATGCCACTCTGCCTTATGCTAGGGAGTTTATGGAGATAATACTTGCTGGTAACGTCGTTACCCATATGTATTTTGGCATGAATGCTGTGCTGAGGGCAGCGGGTAAGCCTCGACACGCAATGTATGCAACATTGTTTACAGTGGCATGTAATATAATCTTGGTAATAGCCTTCGTTTGGTGGTTCAGATGGGGTATACGTGGAGCTGCTTTGGCTACTGTTACGTCACAATCGTTGGCTCTCTGCTGGCAGATGAGGCTGTTTAGCAATAAGCATGAGCTGCTGCATCTGAAAAAAGGTATATATAAGCTGAAATCCGTTCTGGTAAGGAATATCGTATCAATAGGCATTTCGCCGTTCCTTATGCAGACAACATCTTGTGTCATCGTTATCTTCATGAACAATCAGTTTGTTCGATATGGTGGTGACATGGCTGTGGGCGCATATTCCATTGCAAACTCAATGGTAATGGTGTTCTTCATGTTCGTGATGGGTGTCACTCAGGGAATGCAGCCTATCGTGGGTTATAACTATGGCGCTCAGAAATTTGACAGGATGATGCGTTGCGTTTGGATGGCTATAGCAGTGGCAACGACTATACTGCTTGCAGGATGGGCTGTGTCAATGCTTTTTCCACGACAGATAGCAAGGATGTTTACCACGGATCCTACATTGCTTGAAATGTCGGCACGAGGTATCATGCTTGATATGCTGGTGTTCTTTGTTGTTGGCTCGCAGGCTGTGATAACGAACTACTTCCAGTGTATTGGCAAGGTGCGCATAAGCATATTTCTCTCGCTGACGCGACAGCTCATTCTTTTATTGCCTATGGCTTACGTGTTCCCATTCTTCTGGGGACTCGATGGCGTTTGGTATTCAATGCCTGTGAGCGACTTCCTCGCTTTTGCTTTCACAATACCCATATTTATGTTGCACATCAGAAAATTCAAGTCTTATGGACAAACGGGTAATAATTAACATTGGCAGACAACTGGGTTCTGGCGGACACGATATAGGACGCATGTTGGCATTGGACTTCAATGCTAAATATTATGATCGCGAACTGCTGAATCTTGCAGCAAAAGAGAGCGGATTCTCAGCAGAGTTCTTCGAACAGAACGATGAGAAGAAGGGCTTCTTGCGTTCATTCCTGCAGTTGCCGTTCAGCATAATACATAATGGAGCGAACTTCTATCAGAACAATTTTTCACAAGAAGGACTATTTAAGTTTCAGAGTGATGCTATCCGCAAGGCTGCCAGCGAGGGCTCATGTGTGTTCCTTGGGCGTTGTGCTGACTATGTGTTGCGCGATTTCCCTAATGTCGTCAATGTGTTCGTAACTGCTTCTATAGATTTTCGAATACGTCAGGTGATGGATAAGCAGAACGTTTCGAAGGAAGAGGCACAGAGGATTATTGAAGAAGGGGAGAGCGAACGTGCTGCATATTATGACTACTACACGGGAAAGAAGTGGGGACATGCAACATCCTATGACTTGTGTGTTGACTCAAGCATACTCGGACTTGTGGAGACAGAGAAGTTTATTGCTGAGTTTGTAAGAGCAAAACTAAATGTCAAATCAAATAATCATGTGCTTTGAAAAAGATAGGAATCATCAGCGATACGCATGGCTACTGGGACGAGAAGTACCTGCATTACTTCGAACCATGTGATGAGATTTGGCATGCAGGAGATATCGGCTCAGTAGAAGTGGCAGAGAAACTTGCTGCCTTCCGCCCTCTGCGTGCTGTCTGTGGCAACTGCGACGGTGGTGACCTTAGACTGATGTATCGTGAACTGAACCGATTCAAATGTGAGGATGTTGATGTGCTTATAAAACATATTGGTGGCTATCCTGGACGCTATGATCCGTCAGTACGTTCAACGCTCTTTGCTCGTCCGCCACAGCTGTTCATCGCAGGGCACTCCCACATACTTAAGGTTCAATATGATAAAACCCTCGGACTGCTGCATATCAACCCTGGTGCTGCAGGCATGCAGGGGTGGCATAAGGAACGAACATTAATAAGATTGACAATTGAAGGCAATAAATTTGCTGATTGTGAAGTTATAACATTAAGAGACTGATTATTTTTGCAGTTCTTATTACGGAGATAATGAAAATAATATCAAATAAAAACAAATAGTTATGAAGAATATTGTTATTACTGGTGGTGCAGGCTTTATTGGAAGTCATGTAGTGCGCCTTTTTGTGAACAAGTATCCTGAGTATCACATCATTAACCTCGACAAACTGACCTATGCTGGAAACCTCGCTAATCTGAAGGACATCGAGAACAAGCCCAACTATGAGTTTGTGAAGATGGACATCTGTGACTTCGACGCTTTCTACAAGCTCATGCAGGACAAAAAGGTTGATGGTATTATCCATCTGGCTGCTGAGAGCCATGTTGACCGTTCTATCAAGGATCCCTTTACATTCGCAAAGACCAACGTTATGGGTACACTTTCTCTGCTTCAGGCTGCCAAGCTCTATTGGGAGTCGCTGCCAGAGAAATATGAGGGTAAACGCTTCTATCATATCTCTACCGACGAGGTGTATGGAGCACTTGAGCTTACTCACCCAGAAGGCATAGAGCCTCCTTTCACCACGACAGCTTCTTCAGCTGAACACCATCTCGCTTATGGTGACAAGTTCTTCCTTGAGACAACAAAATATAATCCTCATTCGCCTTATTCGGCTTCGAAGGCTTCTTCAGACCACTTCGTGCGTGCTTTCCACGATACCTATGGAATGCCTGTTGTAGTAACAAACTGCTCAAACAACTATGGTCCTTACCAGTTCCCTGAGAAGCTTATACCTCTTTTTATTAATAATATACGTCATCGCAAGCCATTGCCAGTATATGGAAAGGGTGAGAACGTCCGCGACTGGCTCTTCGTTGAGGATCATGCTCGTGCCATTGACCTTATCTTTCATAAAGGAAAGATTGCCGATACATATAATATTGGTGGTTTCAACGAGTGGAAGAATATCGATATTATCAAGGTGGTGATTAAGACTGTTGATCGTCTCCTTGGTCGTAAGGAGGGCGAGGACATGGATCTCATTACCTATGTCACCGATCGTGCAGGTCATGATCTGCGCTATGCCATCGACTCGTCAAAGTTGCAGCGTGAACTCGGATGGGAGCCTTCTCTCCAGTTCGAGGAGGGCATTGAGCGTACCGTCCGCTGGTATCTCGATAACCAGGAGTGGCTCGACAATGTAACCTCTGGCGACTATCAGAAGTACTACGACAACATGTATCAGAATCGATAAAGTCGGTTGATAATAAAGCATTGTTTTTTAGTGGATGCGTTAAGTAAATCTTTTCATTCTTATCTCGTAAAGGTGGCCTATGAAGGTGCAACTCACGAGCGGGAACATCAGTTAGAACATCTGCTGGCTCTTCTCTATCCAGAGGATGAGCAGATGATAATTAGCTATTATGGACTATTTGGCGAGCCTCGTCTGTCCCTTGATGAGATTTCGGCTAAACGCAACGAGAGTTCTTACCAAACGCTCGAAGCGATTGATAAGAACATTCGTAAACTTGCTGTTACCCCAGAGTGGCAAATGATAGAAGAAAAGCTATGAAGAAAATATTACTGTTAGGCTCAGGCGAACTGGGCAAAGAGTTTGTTATTGCGGCAAAATGTGCAGGACAGTATGTTGTCGCTTGTGACCGTTATGATAACGCTCCTGCCATGCAGGTGGCTGACGAGCGCGAAGTGTTCTCTATGCTCGATGGTGATGCACTCGAAGCCGTGGTGAAGAAGCATCATCCTGATATCATCGTGCCAGAGATTGAGGCCATTCGCACAGAGCGTCTCTTTAAGTTCGAGGAAGAAGGCATACAGGTTGTTCCTTCGGCTCGCGCCGTGAACTATACTATGAATCGTCGTGCTATCCGCGACCTTGCTTCAAAGGAACTGGGGCTGCGTACGGCAAAGTATTTCTATGCCAAGACTTTCGACGAGTTTAAGAAAGCTGCTGACGAGATAGGCTTCCCCTGCGTGGTGAAGCCACTAATGTCGAGTAGTGGTCATGGTCAGAGCTATGTTCATAACGATGATGAACTGGAACAGGCTTTCCGTGAAGCAATGGAAGGCTCGCGTGGTGATGTGAAAGAAGTAATCATTGAGGAGTTCATTGATTTCGACTCAGAGTTCACTCTGCTCACAGTAACACAGCAGCATGGCTGGCCCACATTGTTCTGCCCACCAATTGGACATGTACAGAAGGGTGGTGACTACCGTGAATCATGGCAGCCATATAAGATAAGTGATGAGGCTCTGAAACAGGCACAGATAATGGCCGATAAAGTGACGAAGGCACTTACGGGTGCAGGCATCTGGGGCGTAGAGTTCTTCCTTACAAAGCAGGGAGAGGTAATCTTCAGCGAACTGTCGCCACGTCCACATGATACGGGTATGGTGACACTTGGACATACAACAAACCTGTCGGAGTTTGAGCTGCATTTCCGTGCTGTCATGGGCCTGCCTATTGCTGACATACGCCTTGAGCATGCAGGAGCTTCTGCTGTGATACTCTCACCATCGGATTGCTCTATAGATTCTCCTCTCAGCTATAATCTTGATGATGCACTGAAAGAGCCTTGCACACGTGTTCGTATTTTTGGAAAACACGATGCCCACCGTGGTCGTCGCATGGGAGTCACCCTTTGTTATGGCGACGTGAACGATGATGTCAATGTTCTGCGAGACAAAGCAAAGCGACTGGCTGCAACAGTGCTTGGTACTGACCCTTATATGAAGAAATGAAGATAACCCTGATTGACCTTCCTAAAATCACCGACCCTCGTGGCAACTTAACCGTTGCCGAGGGTTTGGATAAGGTTCCGTTTGACATCAAGCGAGCCTATTGGGTATATGATGTTCCTGCTGGCGAGAGCCGTGGAGGCCATGCACATAAGCGTCTTTATCAGCTAGTGGTAGCACTTAGTGGTTCGTTCACAGTTACACTTGACGATGGACATGAGCGACAGACGGTGCTCCTGAACCATCCGTGGCAGGGACTGCTCATAGAGACAAACACATGGCGTACGCTCGATGATTTCTCGAGTGGTGCCGTTTGTCTCGTCTTGGCATCGGAGCATTTCGAGGAGGAAGACTATATTTACGACTACGACGAATTTCTAAGATACGTGGGATGCTCGAAGTAAGACGATATACAGCAGAACAACAGGGGGAATGGAATAGTTTCATTGCCACAGCGAAGAATGGTACATTCCTGTTTGATAGGAATTATATGGACTATCATTCCGACCGTTTCAGCGACCACTCTCTGATGTTCTATCGTGACGATTCTCTTTATGCAGTGCTGCCTGCAAATGAGAAAGAGCATACACTCTACACACATCAGGGTCTCACATATGGAGGCTTGGTGATGGGAACTGACGCAACAACTGTTCATGTGATAGAGATTTTCAAAATGATGAATAGCTACTTGCGTGAACATTCCATACAGCGTGTGGTATATAAGGCTATACCGTGGATCTACCACATCGTTCCAGCTGAGGAACCACTTTATGCCATGCACCTCACATGTCGCTACCATCTGTTGGAGCGTGATGCCTCTTCTACGGTAGTGCTATCCAAACAGCTGAAATGGAAAAAGGATCGCAGACACGGACTGCGAGTGGCAAGAGACAACGGAGTACGAGTCGATTTTTCTGATGATTATACTTCGTTCTGGCCTATATTAATAGAGAATTTGCGCGTTAACCATAATGTGTCACCTGTTCATTCTCTGGACGAGATATTGTTGTTGAACCGCAGATTTCCGAAAAACATCCTTTTTGTGGGAGCATGGAAGGACGAAGAACTTCTTGGGGGATGTGTTGTCTATGTAACGCCACAGGTTGTTCATACACAATATATTGCTGCAACGCCAATGGGTAAGCAACTCGGTGTCGTGAATGCTATCATTGATAAGATCCTCTCATCGTTTCCTGAACATTTGTATATGGACTTCGGAAAATCTACCGAGGCTCATAGCGATATTCTCAATGAAAACCTCATTTATCAGAAAGAGGGCTTCGGGGCGAGAACCTTGTGTTACGATACTTACGAATGGACAATATGAAGGTAGACTATTTGCCATTGAAGAGAATCACGGCTATGCATGCTGATGAAATCCATGAAGCCATCGACCATGTCGTTGATGGAGGATGGTATCTGAAAGGTAACGCTACAGAGACTTTCGAACATGATTATGCCGAATATATTGGCACCCGTCATTGCATAGGAGTTGCCAATGGCTTGGATGCACTTACCCTTATACTGCGTGCTTATATAGAGGAGGGCATCATGAGAGAGGGCGACGAAGTGATAGTACCGGCAAATACATATATAGCATCAATCCTTTCGATAACTGAGAATAGGCTCGTTCCTGTGCTCGTGGAACCTCGTGTTGACACGTTCCTTATCGATGACTCTCTCATCGAACAGCACATAACGCCTCGCACACGTGCTATAATGATTGTCCATCTTTATGGACGTTGTGCATATACTGAAAAGATTAGTGAAATCTGTCGTCGCCACGTTCTGAAACTTATTGAGGACAACGCCCAAGCCCATGGCACCATGTGCTATGCGGTTACCCCGTATAGAAAGACGGGTTCTCTAGGAGATGCGGCAGCCCATAGCTTCTATCCAGGCAAGAATCTTGGAGCATTGGGCGATGCTGGTGCTGTTACTACCGATGATGACCATCTAGCTGCGACAATACGGTCAATAGCAAACTATGGATCTTCTCGCAAGTACGTCTTTGACTATGTAGGTCGTAACTCGCGTATTGATGAGCTACAGGCCGCAGTATTAAGCGTCAAACTAAGATATCTTGATGAAGATAATCTTCGCCGCAAGGAGATAGCAACTCGTTATATTGACAACATCATTAATCCGTTGATTCGTCTTCCGGAAAAGACTGAAAGTGTTTGGCATATCTTTCCTATTCTTTGCGAACAACGTGATCGGTTGCAACAATATCTTGCTGATAAAGGCATAGGTACAGTGATTCACTATCCCATACCTCCTCATAAACAGTCCTGTTATAGCGAATGGAATGAGCAGTCATATCCCATAACTGAAATAATACATTCTCAGGAACTTAGTATACCATGCCATCAGGCTATGAGTGACTCCGAAGTGGACTATGTCATACAGCAGATTAATAACTTCGCATAGCTCATGTCGTTTGTCTCAATAGCATTCCTGTTTTTTCTTCCAATAGTTTTTTCTTTCTATTGGCTCTTGCAGAGACAATTGCGATTGCAGAACCTCTGTGTGCTGCTTGCAAGCTACGTGTTCTATGGATGGTGGAATTGGCGTTTCCTCGTCCTTATAATAATAACATCTGCGTCGAGCTATGTCAGTGGATTGTTGTTAACAAAGGATTCTAAGCATCTGCCATTTTCATCAAGAGCGTTTCGCCGTTGGGTAGTCTTTGGCAATATATGCCTTAACATAGGTATATTGGGCTTCTTCAAGTATTACGGATTCTTTGCTGAAAACTTAGTGGCATTGTTCTCACTGGTCGACTGCTCGCTTGATGCTCCTACGCTTAACATCATATTGCCTGTCGGCATCAGCTTCTATACCTTCCAGTCATTAAGCTATACGTTCGATGTGTATCGTGAAAAGATACCTGCCACCCGCGATGTGATAGCCTTCTTCGCATTCATCGCTTTTTTCCCGCAGTTGGTTGCAGGACCTATTGAACGTGCAGCAAACCTTCTGCCACAGATGCTTCAGAAACGTGTCTTCGTATATTCAGATGCTGTTGATGGATTAAAACGTATATTGTGGGGCTTCTTCAAAAAGATGGTTGTAGCAGACAATTGCGCCATTGCCGTTAATGCTATATGGGCAGATTATACAGATGCCGGCGCTGCCACACTTCTTGTAGGTATGGTGCTTTTCACGTTCCAGATATATTGCGACTTTTCTGGCTATTCTGACATTGCCATCGGTACAGCAAAGCTCTTCGGCATAAGGCTTATGGAGAACTTCTGCCTTCCTTACTTTTCGCGTTCTATGGGAGAGTTTTGGCGAAGGTGGCACATCTCATTGATGACTTGGCTGCGTGACTATGTGTATATTCCTCTTGGTGGAAGCAGAGTGGGAAAGTGGCGTACCGCAGTGAATATCATAGTCGTTTTCCTGTTGAGCGGTCTGTGGCATGGCGCTAACTGGACTTTTGTGGCATGGGGCGGATATAATGCGTTGTTTCTTGTAGTAAGCAGGCTTCTGCTGTCTTCACGGAGCACAGATGTGAAGAATTGTGCCACTTGGCGTGATATTCCTTCAGTATTGATGACATTTATCCTTGTAGCATTAGGTTGGGTAGTGTTCCGTTCTGTAAGCATAACCGAAGCCTGTGACTATCTGTCGTGTATGTTTGTCGCGTTGGCTCAATTCAATATAGGTTCTCTGGCTGTGGGCAAAGTGGCTCTTTTCTATTGTGCTTTGCTTGTAACATTAGAGTGGATACAACGTCATGAGCCGTGTCCGCTATGTCTTGAAAAATATCGCTGGGGCAGGTACAGTCTGGCGAGATGGGTTGTATATTACGTTGTCTTTTTCCTGACATTCTTCTGTAGGGGTGAGGAGCAGACATTCATCTATTTCCAGTTTTAGAGCCTATGAGAAAGTTCCTCTTCCGATTGTGCCTCTTCGTCATACCGGCATTGATACTATTGATGGCTGCTGAACTGTTTATGCGTTCTCTTCCTAATACATATAAATATAAGGATGAGTGGATGAAAGCAAATGCCCATAGCGTGTCAACACTTCTTCTTGGTAACTCTCATGGCTATTTCGCGTTAAGACCTTCAATTATTGGAGACAGCACGTTCAGTTTGTGTAATGTGTCACAGAGATTAGAACATGACTTCTTCCTGTTGAAAAAATATTCAGCACTTTGTACAAACTTGAGGCGAGTGGTTGTCGTGGCAGACAATTCTAATCTTTTTGATGTGCCCATGGAAGAAGAGGAACCGTATAGAGTGACTTATTACCAGCTTTATATGGGATACGATGCCCATCCTCAGCTGTCAGAATATGCCTTTGAGTTGGCGAATACACCATCTGCTATTCAAAAAATAAAGTCCTTCATTGCTGATGGAGGCATCACCTGTGATAGTTTAGGGTGGGGGAGAAACTATAGGGCAGAAGGTCGCGATCCAAGAAACTTCCTTCCTGAAAATGTGCGAGAACATCGTTTTGTAAATTGGCAATATACCATGCGTAATCGTTGTTATATGGACTCTATCGCTCATTGGTGTCAGAAAAAAAACATTGATTTGTTCTTTATACAAACACCGGTTTCGTCTGCTTATACCCAAAAGGCTAATCCTCGTCAACTGCGTCTTGTTAATCATATGGTCGATAGTTGTTGTAATGCTTATGGCGCATGTCATTTTAACTTCTCGTGTGATGAGCGTTTCAGCGATTCTGACTTCTATGACACAGATCATCTGACGGACATTGGAGCAAGTAACTTTTCTAAACTTTTGAGGCAATCGATAGATTCATTATCACATTAGTACTATTATTTTTACCCTTTTGTTCGTTTTTTCTACTCCTTGTTCAACATAAAGGGCTTTATGTCCATATACTTATATGTAACGGGTTTTGTCCGTTGGTCGTTTGTTTGTAACTTTGCATGCAAATAAACCCGTTATGGAAAAAATAGGTGAACATATTAAAGAAGTACTTCTCTCACAGCATCATTCTGCTAAATGGCTTGCAGATCAAATACCCTGTGAACGCACAAATGTATATGACATTTTCAAAAGAACAGACATTAATGTGAATCTGTTGCAGAGATTGTGTGTAATTCTCGATTTCGACTTCTTTAAGGAACTATCTAAAGAAACATTTCCTAAGGGAAGATAGTAATTCAGTTCGTTTTTGTTTAAAAAAACTTATTTTTTTTGCAACATATATCCTTTTGTTCTTATCTTTGTAAAGTTTTTTATTTATAAAGATAATTATATTAATTATGGATTACGAAGAAATTAAGTATGGCGCTATGTCGCGCGAACAACAGCTGGAGTCATCATTGGCATTCCCTATACTAATGCGTAAGGTGTATCTTTGGATGACTTTCGCGCTCGTTATTACAGGCTTTACAGCCTATTATGTAGCAACAAATCCAGCTCTTACGGGGTTGGTCTTTGGAAATTCTGCAGTGATGTGGGGACTGCTTATTGCAGAAGTCCTGCTTGTCGTGGCTATCAGTGGAGCCATTAACAAACTGTCTCTTGTTACTGCTGCTTTATTGTTTGTGCTTTATTCTGTCATGATCGGAGCAACATTGTCTGCAATATTCTTCGTATATGAGCTGGGAACTATTGCGCAAGTGTTCTTTATTACGGCTGCCACTTTCGGGGCAATGGCTGCTTATGGCTATTTTACAAAGAAAGACCTGACTTCTATAGGTCGTTTGGCATTTATGGCGCTTTTGGGTATTATCATTGCTTCGATAGTAAATATCTTTGTCGGAATAACTGCACAAAATTTGATATTTAGCTACTTCGTCGTGCTCATTTTCGTGGGACTAACCGCGTATGATTCTCAGAAGATAAAGGAAATGATGCTTCGAGCTCCTGATGCAGGTGAGAAAATGCAAAAACTAGCTCTATTAGGTGCGCTCAGTCTCTATCTCGACTTCATAAATCTTTTTATTTATCTCCTTCGGATTTTTGGATCGAGTAGAGATTAATAAAACTATATGTTTGAAAAAAAGTCGGCAAGTTAAAAATGCCGACTTTTTTGCTTTTTGGGGATACTCTTTCTATATATAATAATGTGTAGTAGTTGTTGCGTGCCGCAAGACGAATTTTTCTTTGCTTTTTTGCGAAAAAAAGCTTGAATTGTTTTGGCGGTTCTGAAAAAGTGCTTACCTTTGCATCCGCTTTCGCTCAAAAACGAGTGACAAGCGCTAAAGAAAGAGTTCTTTGAAAGATTTACATAGACAGTGAAGTAGTACAAGAAGCGCGGTGCTTTTATTATTTTATAGTATAGCACCGTGGGTAATATGAAGTCAACCGTCAATGCTGTCCTTCGGGACGGTTTTTGAGAATGAGAAGCTTTACCAGAGATACTATTCGGATATGGCGTCCTTGAGTACAGAATAATCAGCATGGTTCGCTGCGTTTTTTTTTTGCAGTGTCCTTGCTATTAAAGAAATAACTTTTACAGTGAAGAGTTTGATCCTGGCTCAGGATGAACGCTAGCTACAGGCTTAACACATGCAAGTCGAGGGGCAGCATGATCTTAGCTTGCTAAGATTGATGGCGACCGGCGCACGGGTGAGTAACGCGTATCCAACCTTCCCCTTAGTAGGGCATAGCCCGGCGAAAGTCGAATTAATACCCTATGTTTTCCTTGGATGGCATCTGATGAGGAACAAAGATTTATCGCTAAGGGATGGGGATGCGTCTGATTAGGCAGTCGGCGGGGTAACGGCCCACCGAGCCAGCGATCAGTAGGGGTTCTGAGAGGAAGGTCCCCCACATTGGAACTGAGACACGGTCCAAACTCCTACGGGAGGCAGCAGTGAGGAATATTGGTCAATGGACGAGAGTCTGAACCAGCCAAGTAGCGTGCAGGATGACGGCCCTATGGGTTGTAAACTGCTTTTGTCGGGGAATAAAGTTCACTACGTGTAGTGTTTTGTATGTACCCGAAGAATAAGGACCGGCTAATTCCGTGCCAGCAGCCGCGGTAATACGGAAGGTCCGGGCGTTATCCGGATTTATTGGGTTTAAAGGGAGCGCAGGCTGTTTTTTAAGCGTGACGTGAAATGTAGGGGCTCAACCTGTGCAGTGCGTCGCGAACTGGAGAACTTGAGTGCACTCGAGGAAGGCGGAATTTGTGGTGTAGCGGTGAAATGCTTAGATATCACGAAGAACTCCGATTGCGAAGGCAGCCTTCCAGCGTGTAACTGACGCTAAAGCTCGAAAGTGCGGGTATCGAACAGGATTAGATACCCTGGTAGTCCGCACGGTAAACGATGGATGCCCGCTGTTGGCGATACAATGTCAGCGGCCAAGCGAAAGCGTTAAGCATCCCACCTGGGGAGTACGCCGGCAACGGTGAAACTCAAAGGAATTGACGGGGGCCCGCACAAGCGGAGGAACATGTGGTTTAATTCGATGATACGCGAGGAACCTTACCCGGGCTTGAACTGCAGGAGAACGATTCAGAGATGATGAGGTCCTTCGGGACTCCTGTGGAGGTGCTGCATGGTTGTCGTCAGCTCGTGCCGTGAGGTGTCGGCTTAAGTGCCATAACGAGCGCAACCCTTTCTGGTAGTTGCCATCAGGTAATGCTGGGCACTCTGCCAGTACTGCCACCGTAAGGTGTGAGGAAGGTGGGGATGACGTCAAATCAGCACGGCCCTTACGTCCGGGGCTACACACGTGTTACAATGGGTGGTACAGAGAGTTGGTTGCAGGCAATTGCGATCTAATCCTTAAAGCCATCCTCAGTTCGGATTGGGGTCTGCAACCCGACCCCATGAAGCTGGATTCGCTAGTAATCGCGCATCAGCCATGGCGCGGTGAATACGTTCCCGGGCCTTGTACACACCGCCCGTCAAGCCATGAAAGCCGGGGGCACCTGAAGTCCGTGACCGCAAGGGTCGGCCTAGGGTGAAACTGGTAATTGGGGCTAAGTCGTAACAAGGTAGCCGTACCGGAAGGTGCGGCTGGAACACCTCCTTTCTGGAGTGTGTGGACGAGACGCAAGTCAAGTCAACACGCTAATAAAGAGGACGCTGAATAGTAGGTAAGCAAGGTTGATTGTCAACCCTTCAGCTTTCTTGTATACTTCTTCTGTTTATCTAGAGAATAGTTGAGGCCGGGCAGGGGTACCCCCTCTGACCACTAAGAGTCCTATAGCTCAGTTGGTTAGAGCGCCACACTGATAATGTGGAGGTCGGCAGTTCAAGTCTGCCTGGGACTACGGTGTGAGTCGGTTCTTACCTCTCACCTCTTACCTCTCACCTCTTTCACGGGGGATTAGCTCAGCTGGCTAGAGCACCTGCTTTGCAAGCAGGGGGTCAACGGTTCGAATCCGTTATTCTCCACCAAGTGGTGCGAACAGGACAGACGCAGTCAATCCTAAGCCCGACACAAGGAGGGCGTTCGCGACACAGCGATCTTTGACATATTGAGACACAAGACTGTAAGTAAAGACTTTTTATTAAGTCAGACTGAAGATTAGATAATGAATCTCAACAATTTACAGCTGAAAGTATGAGCATTCTCTCTGTGGTAGCTATGGTTTATATAGTTACTATAGATTAAAAGAGAAGTTATGGCGAAAGAAAGTTAGGGCGTCTGGTGGATGCCTTGGCTCTCGGAGGCGATGAAGGACGTGATAAGCTGCGATAAGCCGCGTGTAGGTGCAAATGACCTTTGATGCGCGGATTTCCGAATGGGACAACCCAGCTGTCTGAAGGACAGTTATCACCATCTCTGATATGGTGAGGCGAACGCGGGGAACTGAAACATCTTAGTACCCGCAGGAAGAGAAAATAACAATGATTCCCCCAGTAGTGGCGAGCGACCGGGGAAGAGCCTAAACCGCCTGTGTAGCAATGCACAGCCGGGGTTGTAGGACCACGCCGTGGATTACTTGTTGTGAGGAGAACGTTCTGGAAAGAACGATCGTAGAAGGTGACAATCCTGTATCCGAAGCGACATTAGTCCTAGTGGTATCCTGAGTAACGCGGAGCACGAGTAATTCTGCGCGAATCCGCCGGGCCCATCCGGCAAGGCTAAATACTCCCGAGAGACCGATAGCGTACCAGTACCGTGAGGGAAAGGTGAAAAGCACCCCTAGGAGGGGAGTGAAATAGTACCTGAAACCAGTCGCCTACAAGCGGTCGGAGCTGCTTTTGCAGTGACGGCGTGCCTTTTGCATAATGAACCTACGAGTTACCATCACCGGCGAGGTTAAGTCACTCTGTGACGCAACCGCAGTGAAAGCGAGGCTGAAGAGGCCGTTTAGTCGGTGGGGGTAGACGCGAAACCGAGTGATCTACACATGTCCAGGATGAAGTCCCGGTAACACGGGATGGAGGTCCGCACTGATAAGCGTTGAAAAGCTTCCGGATGAGGTGTGTGTAGGAGTGAAAGGCCAATCAAACTCGGAGATAGCTCGTACTCCCCGAAAGGCATTTAGGTGCCGCGTGTGGTTATCAGCATGAGAGGTAGAGCGACCGATAGGTCAAGAGGGCTTCACCGCCTATCGAGACCTGACGAACTCCGAATGCTCATGCTCCGCAGCCATGCAGTAAGGGGGCGGGTGCTAAGGTCCGTCCCCGAGAGGAGAAGAATCCAGACCGCCGTCTAAGGTCCCGGAATCCTGTCTGAGTTAGTCTAACGAAGTCTGGCCTCGATGACAGCTAGGATGTTGGCTTGGAAGCAGCCATTCATTCAAAGAGTGCGTAACAGCTCACTAGTCGAGAGGCCGGGCGTGGATAATAATCGGGTATAAGACAGGTACCGAAGGCGCGGGATAGCAATTTTAAAAGTATCGGTAGGGGAGCATTCCAGTTGCCTTGAAGGCGTGTTGACGATGCACGCTGGAGCGTCTGGAAAAGCAAATGTAGGTATAAGTAACGATAAGAGGGGTGAGATTCCCCTCCGCCGTAAGACTAAGGTTTCCCGGGCTATGTCATTCAGCCCGGGGTTAGTCGGGTCCTAAGTCTCAGCCGAACGGCGATGGCGATGGCCGACACGGTTAATATTCCGTGACTTCCCTTTGGAGCGATTGTGGAGACGGAGGAGTGACACTGCCGCGCACCGACGGATGTGTGCGTTGACGGCATTAGGCAATGAGGCTGGCAGGCAAATCCACCAGTTGAGCTGAGTGCCTATAGTACGGCAGCCCTTTCGGGGGCAGCCGAGTGCAGGTAACCCTACTCCCTAGAAAATCCGCTAAGCTTATCCACTGGGAACCCGTACCGCAAACGGACACACGTAGTCGGGTAGAACATACTAAGGCGTTGAGAGAGTCGTGGCTAAGGAACTAGGCAAACTGACCCTGTAACTTCGGGATAAAGGGTCCTCACTTTAAGTGAGGCGCAGAGAATAGGTCCAGGCAACTGTTTAACAAAAACACAGGGCTGTGCAAACTCGCAAGATGAGGTATACAGCCTGACACCTGCCCGGTGCTGGAAGGTTAAGAGGAGAAGTCAACCATTTTGGCGAAGCTTTGAATTGAAGCCCCAGTAAACGGCGGCCGTAACTATAACGGTCCTAAGGTAGCGAAATTCCTTGTCGGGTAAGTTCCGACCTGCACGAATGGTGTAATGATCCGGACGCTGTCTCGGCCACGATCTCAGTGAAATTGTAGTATCGGTGAAGATGCCGATTACCCGCGATGGGACGAAAAGACCCCGTGAACCTTTACTACAGCTTAGCACTGACCTTGGTCATCGGATGTGTAGGATAGGCCGGAGGCTTTGAATCGGGTGCGCCAGCATTCGTGGAGCCATCCTTGAAATACGGCCCTTCTGCTGCCTGAGGTCTAACGGGTTGATATCCGGACACTGCTTGGTGGGTAGTTTGACTGGGGTGGTCGCCTCCAAAAGCGTAACGGAGGCTTCCAAAGGTGCCCTCGGGCCGATTGGTAACCGGCCTTACAGAGTGCAATGGCATAAGGGCGCTTGACTGGGAGGCAGACATGCCGAGCAGGCAGGAAACTGGGGCATAGTGATCCGGCGGAGCCGTGTGGAAGGTCCGTCGCTCAAAGGATAAAAGGTACTCCGGGGATAACAGGCTGATCCCCCCCAAGAGCTCATATCGACGGGGTGGTTTGGCACCTCGATGTCGGCTCGTCACATCCTGGGGCTGGAGAAGGTCCCAAGGGTTGGGCTGTTCGCCCATTAAAGTGGCACGCGAGCTGGGTTCAGAACGTCGTGAGACAGTTCGGTCTCTATCTATCGTGGGCGCAGGAGTCTTGAGTGGATCGGTCACTAGTACGAGAGGACCGTGATTGACCGACCTCCGGTCTGCCAGTTGTACCGCCAGGTGCACCGCTGGGTATCCGCGTCGGGTTCGGATAAGCGCTGAAAGCATCTAAGTGCGAAGCCGGCCACAAGATTAGGGCTCCATTGAGGGTCGTCGTAGACTACGACGTTGATAGGGTGCAGGTGTAAAGACAGTGATGTCAAAGCCGAGCACTACTAATTGCCCGATATCTTTCGCCTCTGGCGCATATTTTCTGCTGTAAGTCAGTCGCGCTTTCGCGCTGCTTATTGTTCTTGTGTTGATATGTCAACCCCTATTTTCAGGTGGTTATTGCGGCGGGGTCCCACCTCTTCCCATTCCGAACAGAGAAGTTAAGCCCGCTTGCGCCGATGGTACTGCAATGCAATGCGGGAGAGTAGGAAGCCGCCATCTTTTCATGAGAGACTATAGTCACAGCGACTGTAGTCTCTCTTTTTATTATTTCTACATATTTTTCTTCACATTAACTTTGCTTTTTACCCTCAAAATCATCTTAAGAAGGTGTAAATTCTTTTGATATAATGTTTCATTGAAGTACCTTTGTATTCATGAAACAATTCATTGTAATTATTATCTTGTTATTTTTTGATATGGCTTCATTTGCACAGTTGAAGGCTGTTGTAGCTAATATTGAGACATTAGTCCCTGTGCGTGACGCTGTTATATATTCTACTGATGGCATTGATACCGTAAGTTGTTGGGATGGTACCTTTTGTCTGAAGGATTCTTTCAAACAGTTTTCAGTATCTCATCCTCATTATATTACTCGCGTTATATTTATTGGAGAGTTTCATAATGGCGATACTATTCTGCTCATTCCGAAAGAAGGTTATATTTCTGAAGTTGAAGTCTGGGGAACAAGTAAAGGTAAGAATAAGCAATTCTTGCTTAAGAAAACCGATGCTCAATTGTTGAGTGCACGTTTGGATGGAGGCAATCTTTTGGGACTTTTTGGTTTGATAGGCAGCTTCTTTTCTAATAAGAAGGAATCAACAGAAAATAAACTTAAACGAATTCTTGAAGATTATTAACTTAAAAATCCCGTTCAGTCCGAAGACTTTCGCGGGATTCATAATGAAAGGAGGAGTGGTACCTCCAGGAATCCAAGTCGGATTAGTCTTCAACAATTTAAAGCCCCTGTGTGCCTACTTTGTGACTACTTTTGACGTTCTAAGAGAATCTTTATAGTACGTTCTTTTTCTGCCAGGAGTTCCTTTAGATGAAGGATCTCCTTTTCTTTGTCCGTAACATCTACTGGTTCCCAAAAGATGGCCGGTGATACATCCAAGGCTTTTGCTATGGCCTCCAGGGTGGCTGTGTTGGTTGAACCAGTATTGATCAAATTGTGTATGCTTCCATCTTTCATATCTACCATGTCAGCAAGCTTGCGAATAGATATTTTTTTCTTTTCGCACAAATCCCTTATAATCTGAAAGTTAGCCATAGCGGTAAAAGGTGTTTAATAATATTTAACTCGATTTATAATCGACATTATCGATTTTAATTGTATATTTGCAGCGTAAATTTAATAATTAAACTTAAATACACAAAATTTATGAAGACAAAAAACATTAAAAAGCAGGAAAATTTAGAAAACAGCGCAAAACTGCGTAATTATTTCCGAAGCCTTCCTATAGAGGAATCACAGCGGAAAGCTCAGGAAATGACTGAGGCCTGCAAGGTTCCACGTTCTACTTTCAATAACTGGAGGGCTGGCGCTTGCAGTATTCCTGAATTAGCAAAGGATAAGATAAACGAAGTATCAGGGCGAATCATATTCTAAACATAAATAAATCATGCTATGAACATAAAGATAGATGCACCAAACGGAATGGGGTGGATTCAGATCCAGGGAGAGAAGAGGCACTATAAACTCGAAACATCATTTGTCCCCTTTGGTAATATCTCCTTCATTGAGGAACTGGAGAAAAGAGTACACGTTCTTAAGGTTGAGAAAGCGAAACAGGGTACTGGCTTATATGAGATTCGAGTTGAGCCAGAGAATTATCCAAATGCAAAAGACCTGACACTGGCAGAACTGATAGAAGAAACCGCTATAGAAAGCGGAGTGTTTGGAAGTGAAGTATGAGCAGTAAGAGGAACACAGATCATGACACGGAAATTATCCAGATGTTCCATGATGGCAGAACCTATGAGGAAATAGGGATGGCTGTAGGATACGCTCCTGGCTGGGTATTTACTATCTGCAAGAGACACGGACTGTCAAGGAAAGGCCCACGATACTATCCTGGTACCGGACGCGTTGAGGAGGCACCTAACGGATCCAGGCGCATATCATGGAGCCGCCAGATGGTAGATGACTTACGCCGCCTTTTCCCTAAGACACTAAACAAGGAAATAGCAGAATATCTGGGTGTGTCTCTGCGTACCATGATCAGAAAGGCCCGCGAACTGGGACTACAGAAAGATCCGGACTGGCTTACTGGTGTATGGGAAGAAAGAAGACGACAGGCACACATCGTAGCACGTATTAAAGGATACCCTGGAGCTATCAAGCCTGGCGAGCATAGAAGCCCCGATACTGAGTTTAAGAAAAGAACGAACCTAATACAACAGCTAACATGAAGATAGAAGTACCACTTTATACAGTTACCGGTATCCGACATGGGGGGGGTAGAGAATCGTTAAGCCTGCCCTGCAGCAGATTAAAGGCTATAGAGCTGAGAGACTGGACCCGTAAGATGTTCGCTAACGTGACTGTGTACCACGATATCCAAATAAGAGAAGTGAAAAGACTATGAAAGAATGGAAAGAGTGCCTGAACCCGAAATGTAAGAAGGTATCAGAAGAAACGGAAAAAAGACTGGCAGCTGTTACAGGCAATGCCGACGAGATACAGCATAACCTATGGTTCCTGAAAGAGAGCCTGTATAAAGACTTCCTGATGGACTATGATGGCTACCTGCGCCTGCAGACGCTTTCAGCTTTAGCCAACAAAATACATAATGAAGTATGCGACCTGTATAACTTGATTTACGAAAAAGACCTGTTATGAGAGTATATATAAGTGGAAAAATAGGCGAGGAGGTTATCAGTGACGAAACCCGCCAGAAGTTTGCAAAAGCTCAGAAAATGCTGGAGGATCGACTATCTGATATGTCAACAGTCATAAACCCTGCCAGCGAGGAGTTCCAGGAAACCATGGAACAGGCCTTCAAGTGGAGAGAGATACCCATGAATTATGACGATATCCTACTCTATGATCTGCAATGGCTGAGAACGTGCAGCGCTATCTACATGCTGGAAGACTGGGGACGCTCACCAGGAGCAGCTACAGAGTTCGATTTTGCGGAAACTACGGGAAAGAAAATCTTTTTTCAGGACTATAGTCAGGCTCAGACATATATCCACAGGTGTTACGAAAAATGTCCGGAAGGATTCGAGTATAATGAGTGGTGCAATGATAAGGCCCGTGAAATCTGGATACCAATAGAGGAGGAAAGATGAAGACACCAATTACCTATTATGGAGGGAAACAGCAGATGGCTGGTATTATCCTGGGTATGCTGCCTAAGCATAAGATATACTGCGAGCCGTTCTTTGGTGGCGGTGCAGTGTTCTTTGCCAAGGGACCGTCGTTCCTGGAGGTGATCAATGACAAAAACGATTTGATCATCACCTTCTATAAGCAGTGTATGGTCAACTTTGAGGCGCTGCAGATGAAAATACATACCACCCTACACAGTGAGAGTGAATACAACAGGGCCAAGAGAATATACAACAATCCCAAACACCACAATAAGACCGATATCGCCTGGGCGGTATGGATGGTTACCAACCTGTCAGTAATGGCAACACCACGAGGAGGATGGAAACGCGACAACGGTACAGGTGGCAGCCATATCGGTATATCGATGGATGGGTATAGGAACAGCTTCACAAAAAAGATACATGAACGCCTGAGACATGTGCAGATATCATGCAGGGACGCACTGGATGTTATCCGTGAGAGGGATACAGAAGATACTGTTTTCTATCTGGATCCGCCTTACATCAACTGCGATCAGAAACACTATAAGGGCTACGAAAAGAAAGACTTCCGCGAGCTGCTGGAAATGCTTACGGAGATAAAGGGCCGATTTATATTGAGCTGCTTCTGGTCTGACCTGCTAGCTGACTATGTGGAAAGAATGGCCTGGAACTATCAGGTGTTCGACAAAAAGTGTATGATACCTGCTCTGAAAGGGAAACCACGACGTAAGCAGGAAGTTCTGGTGTATAACTTCGATATCGAGCCGAGCTTATTCCCGATAGAAAACCTATAAAACACGATAAATTATGAAAACAGAAAACACCTTTTACGTGTGCCACGCCGTAATCGTGGTGGCTTATATGGTACTGGTTGGTACTGTCGTTTTTGTTTCTGGAAATTATAGTTACCTTTGGCTCCTGGCTGCTATATTTGTATATCAGCCCTGGTACAAACTCACTGAGACTAAGAAGCCAGACGTGGGGGAGGTAAATGACAGCCAGATAAATTCGTAACTTTCATTTTTTTGTAACTATGGCACAACTTATAGAGGATCTGATGGCAGCCACTGACGGGGGCCTGCAGATAATTCTTGACTACTACCCGCAGGCGAAAGACTGTGCAGGGACTAATAAGAAATTCAAGCTGAGGAGTGACGAACGTACTGCCAGCGCGTCGATCCGCAAGAAAGGCGACCGGTGGAAGGTTACGGATTTTGGTGGCACAGGCCACGAAATGGACGCTATCGACATTTGTAAGTACGAGGAACATATAGAATACAATTCTGAGGCGATAGCGTTGCTCGCACAGCGATATGGAGTGGAATCCGAATTGAAGCCTGACATCAACAAGCCGGATTTCAAGACAAGACCAGCAAAACCGGATGAACAGGATGGTAAGACGTATCTGGAGATAGCCGAGAGTTTCACAGCTGATCAGCTGAGGGTGCTGGGGCCACTGGTGAAGGAAGAGCACTGCCAGGCGCTGCACTGGCATCCCGTCAAATTCATTCGCTACGTAAAGAACAGACAGGTGACAGAGATATGGGCAAACGATAAATACCCGATCTTTGCCCGTCAGTGTGCTTTCACGAAGGATGGCCAGGAAGACAGTTTCTATAAGGTGTACCAGCCTTACTATATCGGAGAGAATGGTGACAAGTCCAGGCGCTTCACTTATACGCCTGCAGGCAAGAAGCCACAGCGATATACAAACGGCCTGGCTGAACTGAAAAGAGCACACCATATCTATAATGAAGATGAACGTAAGGCATGGGAAAGCACACATGGTGAGGGACAGCCATACAAGGAGAAAAAACTTAAGGAGGCCTTCATCTGCAGTGGAGAACGTGACGCACTCTGTATCCGGTCCCTGGGATATTGCCCGATATGGTTCAACTCAGAGACGTACCAGATATCTGTCGAGGAATATAAGGAGATTATGAAATATGTTGAGACCCTCTATAACATTCCTGATCTGGATGCAACTGGTAAAAAGAAGGGAAAGGAACTGGCACTACGCTTCATTGACATACATACGATATGGCTACCGGAACGACTGTCAAATTTCAAGGATCATCGAGGCCATTCGCGTAAGGATTTCAGAGACTATATCGAGATATACAAGGATAAGGGAAATATCAGGGATCTTATGACACTGGCCATGCCTGCTAAGTTCTGGACTTCAAAGCCTAATAGCAAAGGAACTGGCTTTACACATGATATCGATACTGAGTGCCTGCATTATTTCCTGGGATTGAATGGATTCTGTACCCTTCACGATGAGAACAGCGCAACAGTCAGGTATATAAGAGTGGAAGGTAATGTCGTGAGGTCTGTCACTCCAAAGGATATAGCCGAGTTCCTGCGTCGATGGGGTAAGGAGAGAGCGCTTCCAAGGGAAATCCGTAACCTGATTCTGAACAGTCAGCGCCTGAGCACATCGAGCCTGGACCGTCTGCAGGAGGTTGATCTGGACTTCACTGACTACACAGCGTCAAAGCAGATCTTTTTCTTCCCAAACAGTTGCCTGGAAATAACAGGATCCGGAATCATAGAGCATAAGGGGACCAGCAGCGCCCTGGCTAACTACGTATGGGAGGAAAACGTAATCAAGTATCCTTATAAGAAACTCGATGATTTCTTCAAGATTACATTGGGACGCGATGATGAAGGGAATATGACTTACGACATCAAACTGCATGATGTGGAACGCTCACCTTTCTTCTGTTTCCTGATCAACACTTCACGCGTTCACTGGAGAAAGGAACTGGAGGATAACCTGGAGTTCCTGGAGGTGAAAGACCGTGAGCAGTATAAGGCTGAACACAAGTTCGATATTGCAGGCCCCGGACTGGAGCAGCAGGAAATAAAGGAACAGATGCAGAACCTCATTAACAAGATCTTTGTAGTAGGGTATATGATGCACAGGTATAAGTCACCATCACGCCCATGGGCACCTATGGCGATGGATAACAAGATCGGTGAGGACAACCAGTGTAACGGACGTTCGGGTAAGTCATTCATGTTCAAGGCACTTTCATATTTCCGTAAGACAGTGAAACTGTCTGGGCGAAATGTGGAACTGACAAAGAATCCACACTGGCTCGATCAGGTAAACAAGCATACCGATATGCTGATAGTGGACGATTGCGACAGATACCTGCAGCTAGGGCCGTTCTATGACATTATTACGTCGGATATGACCATCAACCCGAAGAATAACCAGAGTTTCACAATTCCATTCGAGGATAGCCCCAAACTGGTATTCACAACGAATTATGTACCGGACAACTTCGATCCTTCAACGGAAGCCCGTCTGTTATATACCATCAACTCTGACTATTACCATGAGAAGACGGAGGATAATGACTACAAGGAATCCAGGAGCATACGCGATGATTTCGGATTCGACCTCTTTAGCAAGACCTATGGCGATAGCAGGTGGAACGCTGACATCAACTTCATCCTGCAGGCCACACAGTTCTACCTGTCACTTTGCGGCCAGTCCGTCAAGATACAGCCGCCTATGGGTAATATCATCAAGCGTAAGTACTTGCAGGATATGGGCGGCCTGTTTGCAGAGTGGGCAGCGTCTTATTTCGCGCCAGAGAGCGATCATCTGGACCGGTTCCTTATCCGTGAGAAGGTATTCGAAGATTACAAGCGCTTCACTGGAGCCAATAAAGCGACAGTCCAGAGCTTTACCAGGAGGCTTAAGAGCTTCGCACTGTCTGCAGAGAATATAGAGTACAATCCCAAAGAGTTCCAGAACAAGCAGGGACGTATCATCCGTAAACCGGAAGAGGATTCTCCAATGTATCCGAAGACAAAATCCTTCGAAATGATTTACCTTCGCTATAATGGTAAAACAGCTAGTGAGAGCCAGGGGCCTGTTGAGGGCGATCTGGCCAGCCAGTCCGAAGAGTGGGAAGACGGTAGGCCGTTCTAGATATTAACTTTATAACTTTGTCGATATGAAGAAGATTATACTGTTTATAGGCGCTATAGCACCCCCACAGGATGATATCGTAATCATTTCAGCACCGGTACTATCGATGGAACCCTACAGAACTGTCGTAAAGAAAACGGTAGAAGTGATCCAGGATCTGCAGATAACCCACAACGAAATAGCCAGACACATGGCGGACGTATCTATCCAGCTTCAAGCTGTAAACTTAGCGGAACTAAAACGCGTATTTGAAGATCTGCAGCGGAAAGCTGAACTGGCCGCCATAGAGATAAAGGAAGCTATCGAGCAGTACACCCATCCGGAATACAGGCCCAACTACGACCAGCGCAGACAGCGCCTGATGGCCGGACACCCACATAAGACCTACTGGCACAGGATCCGTAGCAATCCTGGCTAAGACTATTCTTTTTTTTCGCACATAGTTATGAAGGGGCGCGACTGCTGGTACTAGCCAGTGGCCGCGCTTTATTATTGCGGAGCTACCGGCGACAGCCGGATAAAAAAGCCTGTATCTCGCAGAGAGATACAGACACCTATTTATTACACCACCGGCACCCATGGAGCGACAGGGATGGATCTTAACCGCTAAATTCTGTGTTTAACCAGGTATTCTATATACACAGCCGCGTATGGTAACTTTCCTCCTTTATCCCTTATTTTAAGGGGTAGAATACCCTAATTTAATTATATTGCAAAGGTACGAAAAAGTACTGAATCCTGCAAATTTTGGCGCAGTTTTCTTATGTCTTAAGACTAATTTTTTCTAGTGCCTCCCTGGGACTATCCAGAGGCCCCGGACACGCTGTTACAGAGATTGCTTTCCGCTTCCTCATACAATTACTTCGACTGCCTTACCGCTCGTTTCTGCATATTCATTCACGCCCGCTGCTTTTCGTTCCCCTTCCCCCTTTTATATTTTACCGAAAAATTTTGTAACTTTGTTACATGCCTTTATTTAAAGAACGAGAAAAGTTAAAAAACGTAGTAAATAAAAGGGTTTCGCTAAATCGCAGAAAGTTACAAAACATGGTTACAAAGTAGATACGAAAAATACAAGTTTGTTACAAAATCGAGGTTTTTGTATCCTTCTCAGGTGCCTGGCTTGGTGCTAGAAGCATCAGTTACAAAAGATACAATCTGTTTTTGAATGAACAGAGGTTTGTTACAGGTTTGTAGCGGATACAAAGTTACTGAGTTACAGAGTGTTAGTCTCTGATTTTGGCAAAGTTACGAAAATACAAATTTTTTCGGTCAAATTAAATCAGATGGAAGAGAGAAAACAGGAAGAGCAAAGAAAGACTGATGGTAAAACATACAGGAAAATGCATATTTTTTTGACAAAATGTAGTAAATATACAAGAAAATGAATATTTGTGCCTACAATTTTTTTTAAGCAGCTGATAATTAATATAATAAAATTTACTATCTTTGCACTGAATTTCAGATTTACTATATGATTACTACTAAGATTCTGGTCGATCCATACCTGGCGCAATGGCTTAACGCTAAGTATTATGACAGGACGGTAGGGGCTGTGAGGTTCCCGCCTCACACTGACTTGTACGAGAAGGTCTATGACGTAATGACTGTCAGGCCACTTCTCGTATCGCCTGTGGATGAGGGTAATCTTTGTATCGCACTTCCGGATAAACGGGACGGTAACTTCGCTTTCGGCAAGAATCCGGAGAAATACAACTATATATCGGCTCATGGTGCCAGGATCCTGAACAAGCGGTTTAAGTGTATGTTCTGGGCAGAGGTTCATGAACTGATGGATGAGAACAAGCACCTTCACGGCATCGACTATCAGGACACTGCATATCTTCTGGTAAAACGCTATGACCTGACGGGAATATCTGACGAGGGTTTGCTGAAAAACTACCAGCGATGGAAGGATAAAATGCGCAGATCCAAGAAACGTGACTATAAAAAGCGTAAATAAAGTTAAAATCGAGGATTTATTTTACCGACACACCCCATCGTTTTGTCGGTTATCTGAGGTAATTTTGTCGGAATGAGAATAAGGCTATGAAACAGAAAGTGGTATCGGTTGCACACAGTATCAAACTGTGGCCAGTGGAGAATGTATTGCAGTATGCCGTGGTATCTGCTAAGGCTGTGTTTCAGACTAAGGGGACACCGCATATCCTGGAACTGGTTCCGGGAAGTCTTAAGGTGACGGATGATCCAGATGCGGCTACTGGCGTGTATAACAAAAAATTGACATTCAAGGTTCAGCATCCGGATAATTCGCATACCTCTTTATTATATATGCTCACTTCTGGATGGTTCGTCGCTGAGTATGTCGATGAGAATGGAAATGGAAGAATCGCAGGATCGCCAGGTTATCCGCTTGCATTTTCGTTCAAGTATATTGGAGGCCTCTATGAGTGTACGATGCAGGGGAAAGGCCAGATCGCCGATCCTTATACCTTATAATATATAGGTCTTTCATTATAAGGATATAATTTGCTTTCTTTGCCTAAAATTTTAGGCAAGGTGGATAAGATTTATAATTTTCTGACTGAAAAGTGGCTGATAGCAGACGAGAGTTTTGCTCGTTTGCTGGCTACTGTGTTGCCTGCAATAAAAGCCGGTAACACGAACGACGTGGAGAAACGCCTTACAAACGAGATCACTGCATACGCCACCACACCATATCTGGCAGACAGATGGGAGCTGGATGATGGCAGCCTGCCTGCAAACAGCGTGGCTGTGATCAATCTGGAAGGCCCGCTCTACTCATGGGAGACGTTCCGACTGGAGAGACTGCTGATCCAGGCGCTCAATAACGACAAGATAGCCGGTGTAGTGCTGTGGATAAACGGACCTGGTGGCATGGCGCTTCATGTGGATATCGCTGCAGCACTTATCGAGAAGGCAGAGAAACCAATAGCGGCATATATCGCCGGTACGATGGCCAGTGCTCATTTCTGGATAGGTACGGCTGCAGCCAGGACGTTCATTGCTTCACCGCTCTGTACGGTAGGCAGCGTGGGAACGATGGGGACTTACATGAACTTCAAGGAGTTCTACAAGTTGAACGGGATAGACTATCGGGACATCTATCCGGATTCCTCGGATCTCAAAAACAGATGGTTCCGCGATATTGCTGAGAAGAACGACGAGACCAGGGTAAAAAAAGAACTGGAGGATCTTCATTCTCACTTCGCTAAGGACGTGGCAAAATACCTGGGTATCGAGTATAATCCGGAGGAACCTGTGTTCCGTGGAGAGATATTCAACGGTGATGAAGCCGTGAATGCCGGTTATGTGGACCAGTTCGGATCATTCCAGGATGCCGTGACATGGGTACTGGCTCAGGCTACTATCAGGGAAACAAGTTTAATTGTTCCATAATTTTCTAATTTTTAATAACTCACAGTTTATGAAGTTCAAGACTTTTACAGCAGCCATTCTGGCGATCCTGGGGATCACAGAGTGGACAAAATCGGAAGAGAAGAAGAATACTCTGACCGATGATCAGGCCGCTAAGCTCAAAGCTATGGGCTTTTCTGAACAGTTCCTTGCTGGCTTCAAAGAAGCGCTTGAGAATGATTTCAAGAACGAGGAGGGTGCAGGCGAACAGAACCGTGATGCCCGTGCCGCCGTCTTACAGGGACTGCTGCAGGATGCCACTACTAAGCTGGCAACGGCAACAGAGCAGCTGGAGACGATGAGAGCACAGGCTACGACCGATGCCAACACCATCAAGGCCAAGGAAAACCAGATCACCTCGCTTAACGAGAAGATCCAGGCACTCACCAAGGCTGCAGAGAATGATCCTGGCAAGGGTGCCGGTACCGGTGATAGCCAGGCTACGACATTCAACCTGCAGGATGAACAGCAGCTTGCAGGCATCGAGGGTGTCATGTATGCTATGGACCGCCCCTATAACGTGCGAGCACGTGCCGCCCTCATGGAGCGTCAGGGTATCACGATGCTGGCAGTCCCCAAGGCTGCAAGTATCGACTACACACGCCTGCAGGAAGACCTGGGCGCGTTCTATCGTGTGCGCTGGCAGGACCGTCTCCAGTCATTCCTCGTACAACTGCCTACCATCGAGAGCATCTTCCCGCTGGAATCGGGCTATCAGGATCTCGCTACTTTGGCCAATATCTGGCTGGGTGAGTTCTCTCAGGCCGACAACACGGAGAGCGACTTCGATAACGTGGTGAAGGGACAGTACGAGTTCGACGATGAGACCCTTCGCATGTTCGACGTGATGTTTGCACACCGCTTCAAGAACCTGAAACAGCTGGAGAAGACCTGGATCGGCTCACTGAACCTGGAAGGCTCGAACCCCATCAAGTGGTCGTTCATCGAGTATATCCTGGCAGAGACCGCCAAGAAACTCCACAACGAGCGCGAACAGCGCCGTATCAACGGTGTACGAAAGAACCCGAAGCTCAACGAGCCTGGTAAGGCTATGGCAGCAGCCGACGGCCTGTACGAGTTCCTGCGTAAGAAGATCGACGGCCATGTGGATATCAACAACGGTAAGACGGTGTACCAGATCAAGCCCTTCGTTCTGGGTGAGATCACTCCCGCCAATATCGGTGAGAAGTTCTACCTGGGTACATCGATGATTCCTTCTGAGATCCGCGACAGCGGCAGCCTCGCTCTGTACATCCCTTCGTACATGCTCGTATGGTATCACAAGTACAATGAGCTGCACTATGGTACGAACCAGGACTACAAGGCGAACATCCAGTACGTCAAGGAGTATCCTAGCGTGAAGATCATCACCATCCCCAACGCAGACAACCATGCCCGCGTGTTCTGGACGATGGAGGGTAATATCCATACCTATGAGCACCTGGCAGGAGAAATGTATAACTTCTCACTGGAGCAGGAAGACTGGAGCCTTAAGGTTTGGAGCAACTGGAAGGAATCAATCTGGGCAATTGCCGTGGGCTTCAAGTACACCAAGAAGAGTGATATGGACGGCAGCCGCCAGATGATCTGGGCCAACGAGTACGACCGTCCTGCTACCTACTTCGTGGACGCTGAGAAGGACAAGAACCCCGATGCTATCCTGCATACCTCTATCAAGACGGTGGCTAACACCTCGAAGCTCGCTATCACCGATATCGACAATGCCGAGGTGGGACAGGTGATCACTCTTAAGTGTGGCAGTACCGACCGTGGCGTGGAAATCGCCAAGTCTGGCAAATTCAGCCTGATTTCGGCAAAGTGGGAGCCTGCTGAGGGCGATACCATTAAGCTGATGAAGCGCTCTGACGGCAAGTTTATCGAGATCGCACGCGCTACTGCAGCTCTCGACGCGCTGGAGTTCACCGCTGATGATACCACACCTTCGGTGGCTGATGGTGAGGTGTTCGTAACCAATCAGAATACCGAGGCTACCGCCATCACCTCGCTCGATGATGCCGTAGCAGGTAAGATCTACACCATCTATGGTGCTGGCTCTACCTACGCTTCCACGATCGCCAACGCTGGCAGCTTCGTTCTGACGGCAGCCATGACGCTCAGTGAAGGTCACTTCATCAAGCTCGTGAAGGCCGAGGATAACAAGTTCTACGAGGTGGCTCGTGGCTGATCCTCTCATAGGGAAGGGCGCTGGCCCTTCCCTCTATCGCTAACAACAGTATAAAAATTTTAAATTCAAACTGAAAATGGGTGCTTATGTAAAAGCTAACGTGGGAAAGCCTGGTGGTATGCCTGGTAAGGGTATCACACCGAAGGATAAGATCGTCGTGATCGATGTCGATGATATCGACACCTTCCCTTCAAGAGACGAGGCAGGTGTGGTGATCGCTGAGGATATCACCATGAAGCAGGGCAAGTTCGGAGTGTCTGTCTATCTGACACCTGGAACGGCTGCACTGTCTTCAAACAGTGAGGGTGATCCTGATGCTCAGGGATTCCGTCCCTCTGTACAGTTCTCACATCCAGGCAACAAAAAGGAGGTCCGCGAGTTCAAGACGAACTGGCTGGGAAAGAACTGTATCGTGATTATCCAGTATTGTAACGGTGAGGATGCCGATATTATCGGTACACCCTGCAACCCCTGTCAGATGACTGTGGAGTACACTGGTAACAACGAATCCAATGCCAACAGCTTCACTTTCCAGCAGGTGGCAAAGGGCGAGGATATCGGTATCTACAAGGGTGCCGTGACACTCAACGACGGTGTAGGACAATAAGCGTACTACTATTTAATGTCTATATGATTTTTTCAAAGGAGCCTGCGCCTCATACGGGACGCGGGCTTTTTCGTGTCCTTCTTTCGGTAATTACTTTTGTCTTACTTTGTAGCGTCTTAAAATATTATATGGTATGAACATGAAGAAATCTGAGATCCTGAACTATCTCCAAGGACCGCGACGCTACATCGAGGGTGTGGAACTGTACGCAAAATATGGAGAGAACAAGAACCTGGTACAGACATTCAAGCGTATCGGTGTAACACAGTCGTCAAAGGCTATGCTCATGGAAGAGCTGAGAAAGACAGCCGGTATTTCGGAAAGTGAGTTCAAGGGCATACGCCAGAAGGCTGAAAAGCCGGTCATGGCGGTTACTGTCATTAAGGCTGAGACAAAAGCAAAGCCTGAGACTGAGAAGGTGCTGATGGAACTGGCAGAAATGTTCGGTGTGACGGTGGATGAGCTGGTGAAGCCTGAGAAACGACAGGAAATCATCGAGTATTACCGGAACGAGCGCGAAGACAGTGAGGTGACGGCTGAGAAACTGCAGGAACTGGAGCAGTATCTGGATGATCTGGGTATGGATGCCGAGGAACTGGCTGACGTGCTCGATGATAAGGACCGTACCATCCAGAAGCTCACAAAGGCACTGGAGGCAGCTGAGAAAAAATACCAGGATGCACCGGCTACGACGGTAAAGGTGATCCGGTTCCGTGAAAAGTTCACGTTCCTGAATGATGCCGACTGTCCGGATATTCTTAAGATCCTGGTGGCAGACATGTTCACGGCCTATGCGAAATATAAGGAGGCTCACGCACGGCTGGCCGCCATGCCTGATGATGCCGACACCATCGAGACGGCAAGGCTGAGTGAGGAGGTCGTGGAGAATTTCGTTACTGACCGTGAGATATGGGAGGAACTGGAATACTACCAGGAACACCATGAGATACTGGGTAAGTACGAGAAGGTGAAGGCGCTGCAGGCACGACAGGAACTGACGGCCATGAGCGACGTGGACCTGATGAAGAAGAGACAGAGCGCTTCCGCTCAGATCTCCAAACAGAAGAAGATCATTGATGATCCGAAGGCTGACAGGGAGAAAAAGGCCAACGCTGAGAAGGTCATGGAAGAGTGGACTGCGAAAAAGACGGCCATCGAGGATGAGATTGAGGCCAGGAAAAAAAAATAACTGAACAACTGACTGCCGACAGGGGGACGCTCAGGCGCTTCGAGAAAATGCTGACTGGTACGCGCCACCCCTGCGACAGGTCTGAGCTGGGACACCAAATCAGGGAGTGCCGGTATAGGACGGACCAGGCAGAGGAAAGGCTAAGGATACTGAAAAATGGCTACTGAGATTTCTATGGACCTGTTCTATGTGGACCTGGAACAGAGGGATGATGTGAAAAGGCTGGCTTCACTGGGATACAGGCCCGTGGAGATAGCCGTGTCGCTGGGACTGGACCAACAGAAGACTGATGCCTTTATCCGTGATGCCGACACGCCAGGGACAACGGTATCGACGCTGATACGGGAAGGTCTGCTGGTGACGAAGGCCGCACCGGAGGTGAAACTGCACGAGGCCGCAGAAGCTGGTAACGTGGATGCCATCAAGGAACTGAATATCGTGAATTTCAGACACGCATACGCACGGACACTGGAAGAAATGGACGAAGACGAATATAAGGGCTATGAATGAGATAACGAAACCTTCACGCATAGACTTCGATAATCTGGACCTGAACCAGATCCAGAAAATATATACGACAGGATCGCTGCAGGATCTGACGGCTGCTGAACAGGTGTACTACAGTCTGATGGAGAAAGTACGCGGACTGAGAGCCAGGATGAGGATCAACGGAAGACTGGTGACAAAGGCCGGTATCATCCGTAACTTGAAAGAGGCCGACGGCCTCACTGACTACCAGGCACGCCGCGTCTATGCCGATGCCGTGAATTTCTTCTATGACAACGAGGAGGTAAGGCCGAAGGCATGGGCGAACCTGTATGCCGAGAAATGCGAGAACTTTGGTAACATGCTTTTCTCCATGGGAAAGCCGAAAGAGGCCCTGAGATACCTGAAAATGGCCGCTGAACTGAGGGGATGCTTCCGCGATCAGGAGAACGAGATACCGAAGGAACTGCTTGACCAGACACCGACGGTCATTTACACTACTTCTGCGAAAGACCTGGGATCGCCTGACACCGACCGTAAGCGCGTGGAGGAGTTTATCGACAGCATACCTGAGATACCGGTGATCGTCAAGGAAAATGTGAAGGAAGATGCCCGTATCAACGGCTTCAACCTTAAGAAGCGAATGTTATACGACAAATCTGAGTTTACGGATGCTGAGGAAGTTGAATGACACGCTGAGCGACGTATCTGTAAGGTATGGCCATATTCTACAGGTGATATGTGACTGGGTGGATGCTACCGTCATGGTGATGGTGTGCGGACGCGGTACGGCAAAATCTACCGTCATTCAGGCCCGTAGGATATTCCGCTGTGTGATGGATATGCCTGGCGCTCCACTGGCTATAGTGGCAAATACATATTCCAACCTGGATAACAACATCATGCCTGCAGTCTATAAGGGCTGGCAGCTCATGGGATGGATAGAGGGTGTTCACTACATCAAGGGAAAACGACCGGCTGAGTCATGGAGACGGCGCTGTTCTATCATCGTAGATGAATATGAGCACGTCATATCGTTCTGGAACGGATCGGTGCTGTTCCTGGGATCGCTCGACAATCCTTCACTGCTGGCTGGTAAGTCGGTGTGTCACCTGTTCTTTGATGAAGCGAAATACGCAAAGGAGGCCAAGGCTAACAGGGCACTGCCTATCCTTCGAGGGGATGCTATCACCTACGGTCATAGCCACCTGTTCCTGGGGCTGACCATAACAACGGATATGCCGGATATCGACGAGAACGAAGACGACTGGTATTTCCGCTACTTTGCTGAAATGGATCCTGACCTGATAGAGTATATCGTGATGGCCGCCAGTATCCGAAACGACATACTGATTAAGCGGGAAAAGGAAAACAGGAGACAGAAGCCTAGTCCTAGGAAGATCAGAAGTCTGGAGAGACAGCTGGAATACTATGACCGTGGACTGCATAAGATGCGTAAGGGTGCTACCTTTGCCATCAACACATCGAGCCTGATCAACATCGACATACTGACACCTGAGTATATCGAGCGACTGTATAACGGTACGTTGGAACTTCATGAGTTCCTAAAGAGCGTGTTCGGTATGCGGCCCGGACTGAGGCGTGACCTGCGCTTCTATGTGGCATTCTCTGAGCAGCATAAGTATGTAGGCACTCTGTCCGGACTGCCTGCATTCTCCAGCAGGGAGCTGATATACCTGGATCATAATAAACTGATCGAGGCCGGTATGGACTTCGGTAACATGCTGTCAATGGTGATAGGACAGGAAGACGGTACTAAATACAGGATACACAAGAACTTCCATGAGTTGCCGCCTGGATGGATGCGCGAGCTGGCCGACCAGTTCCTGGCATTCTTCGAGCAGCATCAGGCAAAGGAACTGAACCTGTACTACGACCGTGCAGGTAACAACTACCAGAAGCAGGGACAGGACCAGGCCACTCAGATCAAGTATGCAATAGAACATGATGCAGCAGGAAGACGGACGGGATGGACGGTGAACCTGATGAGCCGTAAGCAGGCTACCATCAAGCAGAATGCAGAGTATAACTTCATGCAGGAGTTCATGGCCGGTAACGTGCCAGGACTTCCGGAACTGGCCATCGATGAGGTGAACTGCAAGGAACTGGTATCCTCTATCGAGAAGGCAAAGGCTGACATACGATATACAGGCAGTGTGAAGGTGGTGCATAAGGTTAAGAAGACAGAGAAGCTGGCACCGAAGAAACTGCCTATGCTGTCAACGAACTACAGTGATGCCTTCAAGTACCTGGCCATGCGCCGCGACTGGGTGAGACTGGTGCAGCGCAACAGCCGCAGTGTGGCTGACAGTGCAGTGGAGCAGTTCATGGAGGATAGGAAGAAGTAACCACATAATATGTCAATGATCGGGAGCGTCTGGGCCGTGAGGTTCGGGCGCTTTTTCGTGTGTCACGGAATCGGCAAAGTTACCGGCTGAATGTCATATTTCACCTTCCTGACCAACGGTAATGACCACACGAGTTCTGGGCGGCCCGACCTGCAGAGCGTGTCACGATGGCGCTTGCTTGTGTCTCTGTAACACAAAATGCTGGAAATCAGGTGTTTTTCTTTCGGATGCTCAAAATTTTGGCTTCAAAAGTGCAAGTTTTAGGCTGTTTTTTGCCGTTTTTCGCAAAATTACCATACAAAAAGTATCGATTTTAAATCGATATTCTGCTATTTTATGTACCTTTGCACCTGCATCTTATTGCGTTCAGCATGAAGCCCTGGGAATACAAGCCTCGCCCTGAATCCTCAATCTGTAACTGGATTGGGGATTCTTGTTAAATGATATTAATATTAATAACGTTTTTACCTAAATGTTTGGTGTTTGATATTAATTTTCGTATCTTTGCATCGTAATTAGTTTTCATATTAATAATGAAATACAATGAGTTAGAAAAGAAAATTAAAAAGGCCGGATGCTTCGACACAGGTAAACAGATGAGCGGCCACCCCATCTGGCACAGCCCGAAGACAGGCATGGACTTCAAGATGAGCAATCATGGAAGTGAGGAAGTGGCAACAGGAACACTAAACGCAATCCTAAAGGCAGCGGGTCTGAAATAACACCCGCCACCTTTCCCCTTATAATAATTGTCATAATAGTATCAGACTTAGAAAGCAGTATCAAGTTATGAAGAAAGTGAAGGCTATCATCGAGCGTGCCGGCGATGGTAATTACAGTGTGTATATGGATGCTGATAATATCAGCTATCTCATAACCGGCACAGGAACAACAGCAGCAGAAGCCATAGCATCCTTCAAGGATAATTATGAGGACATGAAACGCTACTACGCTGAGGAGGGTAAGGAGTTCGAGGAATTGGACTTCGATTACCAATACGACATGGCTTCATTCCTCTCTTATTTTTCGAAGGCATTCTCTTTGGCAGGTCTTTCAAGAATCACCGGTATCAATCAGGGACAGTTAAGTCACTATGTTACCGGCCATCGTGTACCGTCTGCCAGGACAAAGGAGAAAATCCAAAAGTCGATACATTCCTTTGCCTCTGATTTAAGTCAGGTGAGTTTTGTGTAAGTGAAGCACAAATAATATGGGGCGGGATCTGTAAAAGGATCCCGCTTTTTCTTGTTTACAAAGTTAAGAAAGATATTCGTAGATTTAATTTTCGTTATTAAATTTAATTAACTTTTTTTTTTGTTCGTTCACTTTATTTGCCGTACCTTTGCCGACGGTTACAAACGAACAAGAGTTCCGTAGGGGCTACGTTACAGCCTGGCCGACCCGCTGGGTTATTTTTGTGGAAAACAAGCTGTACAGTATAACGGCTGTGTCTCGTAAAGATAAATGTCCTATACGGAAATTGTTCTTTGTAACCAACGGGATGCAGCCGTTTCTGCATGAATATAAAGAGGTTACAAAGAACATGGAAGCAGTACAACTGAGAGCAGGCGCAACAACGCGCACACTGGAGGCCATCACAGCATGGCTGCAGGGAGAGAGCAGCACCGCCAGGACACTGATGGGCGGTGAGAGTGTTTCACGTATGCAGGTGATTCGCCTTTACCTGACATTCATCTTTATCATCATGGCAGCAGCGGCAGCCGACGTGCTGGCACTGTGCGGCATGTTCGTGGCACTGGCCGCATGGATGGGAAAGGCATTCGTGGAGAATACACCGGAGGGAAAGGAGGTGAGGAAATGAGACGATTGCTGACCGTACATTCCCACGGGAGCCGTAACAGGAAACATCAGGCACTCCTGGATATTGCCTGGAAGCAGTGGGATAAGATCATACTGGAGGATCCTACAACGGAAATGGCCTTCAAAGATCTTGTGAAGGCTACCTGTGACAGGCTTAACAGGGAGTATCCGCGTAGTAAGACGATAGGTGTATATAACTATCAGAAAGGTTCCTATATCTCTATAGCCGATATGCCTTATACCTCTGAGAACTGTGATATACTGTCTGTCAGTATCACACCTGCTGAAAAAGAATACGGATATCTGGATATTGTAAAGAAGGTGAAGGAGGCTGAACATGGAGAATAGGTATCTGATACATGCGCTGACTGAAAGGGACCTGGGCGATGAAGTGAAGATCTGCGTGGAGATCCAGGCTGTGGATGAAAACGGGAATACCGTAACGCTGACGGAGATAAATGCCGATATCGACAGCATATCACATGGGGGATGGCCCATCATCATAAGGGCTTCTGCCATTGCAAAGCTAAGGATCTCTCAGGAATGATACAGCACGTGCCTGAGATCTGCCAGGACTGCAAGGGCAGGAGGCGGACAGTGAACTACGACTGCTACTGTGTGCCGCGTAACACACCCGTATTCTCAGACCCTGGGGAATGCAGCGAAAAGACTACCGACGTGCAGAGGCAGGAACAAAATAGTAACATTTAATTCAAGACTAATCAGATGGATAGAATAGAAGTAAAGGGTGCCGTGATCAGCGAAAAGGTGGCCGACACCATAGCAAAACTACAGGAGAAAGGCGATACCATCATGGGAACATATCGCCGCGTGATAGACGAGCTGCTGGATGAAGCACTCCAGGGAGACAGACAGCTGGACTGGGAACATGCCGGTGCGCTGAACATGCTCAGGAAAGACCTGGAGGCGATAGCAACCGTGTAAGGCTCTACAGGTTCTACCACATATAGCCAGGGGACGGGACATTTATCTGTTGTGCTTTCTTCCCGTCTCCACACCGGCCCGCAGCCAGAAACAGGCAGCGGGCCTTTTTCGTGTCCTTTTCGCATACGCGCGAAGTGATTATCTTTGCCGTAGATAAATCATTTGAGAATATGGAAAAGAGTACAAAAGACTGGGTGAAATACTTGTCGGCAGTGGCATTGATCGCCTCGGCTATCGCGATGGGATTCCTGTCGTTCATCATCACACTGGATATCGGCCCCGGACCGTTGACCTATATCGGTGAGGCATTGTCGGCAGCGCTGGTTATATTCGGACTGGGCGTGTATGTGTCGGGAAAGGTAGATGATAAGTTCAACGACCTTAAGGCACAGATCCATAGGGAAGTTCAGAATGTAGTGGAAAAGAAAATGACAGATTCGGAAACAAATTGAGAAAAAAGACAATAAAATGAACGGAAGGCATGTTTTTGTGTGTTGTTTTTTGCTTTTCCTGCTTGCTGCTTGCAGGACTAGCCGTGTATCTGTTAAGACAACAGAAAAGACAAATGAAGAGTCTGTTATTGCAGATTCAGGGAGTACGAAGCGAACTTACGTCTATGATGGAGAGCGACAGTCTCAGTCTTTCTGCGATGAATGGGAGAATATGGAGCTTACACAGGTCCACGAACGAGATTCTGCAGGAAATGAGAAGACTACAACGGCCATCAGCATCAACAGGAACAGAAGGCAAGGCGCAGCGGCCAGCAAAAAAGAAAGCACCGCTCAACAGACCGACAGTAGCGCAGTCCGCAAGGAAGAGACATCCAGGAACCGGCAGGCCGACAGCGACAGGAACGAGGTGAAGGAACCTCCACCGGCTGTGTCGGGATACGGATTCTGGATAAAGTGCCTGACGGCGCTTTTTATCATCATAGGTATATTCACCATCATCTGGCCTGAGCCTGTCAGACAACTGGGACGGCTCGTGTGGAAGATGATTAAGACAGTTCTGAACGTATGGCTAAGACAATAGACCTGTACCAGGCCGTCGCTGAAATGAAGGCGATATCGGTAGCAGGCGGTACGTTCTCAATGAAGTTCAGGAAATGGAACCGCCAGACGAACGACGGCGGGGACCTGGCATATATCAAGGCTGCAAGAGTAAGGCCGAAGCCAAGTGACCGTACTGTGAGTAACGCCTCGTACAAGGTGTTCTTCCTGGATGTGGAGACAGGACGGGAACTGAACTGCTGGGAATGCCTGATAGTGGAGTTTAACGGAATGAAAACTATTTTAGTATAACAATATGGATATAAGACGATCGGGAAATTTCGGTTTCATAGATACCGGTGAGGGACTGTACTCATTCACCATGGGAGCCAAGGGCAAGGGCTGGGAGCCTACCAGTGTGATGCTTACGCCTAACCACTGGACCACACGCCGCAAGATGGCTGTAAACGGAAAGTTCATCATTCCGAAAGGTGAACATAACGACCTGCCACAGCAGGTGGCACGGCTGCTGGACCGCTTCTATGCCGGTGAGGGAATCATGGGAAAGATTGCAGGCCTGCAGTGGGGCGAAGGGCCTAGGCTCTATGAGGATGCAGTAGATGAAAGCTCAAACAGGTTCTACCGTCACTGGGTGGTCGATGATCAGGTGCTGAAAGAACTGGAGGCATGGGACTGGCTTAAGTTCATGCACAGATGCCTGGTAGATCTCACACACATGCAGGGATTCTTCGTGAAGTTCATTCGTAACAGGGGGCCAAGGGTGGGCGCACCTGGCCAGATCGTGCGACTGGAGCATGTGCCGTATCACCGTGCCTGCCTGTGCTACCCGCCAGACGGCGAGGATGAGCCGCAGGAGATCATGGTGGGGGACTTTCCGTATCCGGATCCGAAGTACACCTACACCTATCCGGTGTTCGATCCTACGGACCCGTTCCGCTACAAGGTGTCGATGCGATACTATAACATCTATTCCTTCTGTAAGGACTTCATGAGCGCACCGCGTTTTCTGGGAGCCTTCGAGTGGCTGGAGCTGGCAGGAAACCTCGCACCGCTGCTTAAGACTTACAACGAGAACGCCAGTGCCATAAGCCTGCATATCGAGAGCCCTCAGAAATACTGGGACGATGCAGAGGCAAGGATCAAGTCTATCTGTGAACGGACAGGAGAGACATACAGCCCGAAGATGCTGGAGGAGTTCAAGGATGCCGCCATGGAGAAATTCGCCGGTAATATAGCTGGCCGCGAGAACGTGGGCAAGTACATGCACACCACCAAATACTGGAACGAGGAGGCAAACCAGTTCGAGGGATGGAAGGTGGAACCGGTTGACAAGAAAGTGAAGGACTATATCGAGGCGCAGATCAAGATAAGCAACAAGGCTGATGCCGCCGCTACGTCTGGATTCGGACTGGATCCTGTACTGTCGAACCTGATCATCGAGAACAAGCTGTCGAGCGGATCGGAGAAACTGTACAGCCTAAAGGTGTATAACGCCTCAGAGACGGCCATTCCTGACATGATACTGTGCAGCCCGCTACAGCAGTACCTGGCCGCGAACCATCCTGGGACACGCCTGAAAGTGGGAATGTACCGTAACATCGTGGAAGCTGAGAGCAGTGTGTCACCTTCTAAGAGAGTAGAGGCAAATGCGTAGTCTGTTCGGAACACAGCCAGAGGAAAGCAGCCAGGAACCTAAGCCTGAGCAGGCGCAGAAGACGGAACCGCCACAGGAGGGGGTGAATCCTGCTGATTTAGTCACAAAGAAGGTGAAGGCTTCAAGGACAAAAGGCCGCCACTTCACGAAGCGCATACTGTCGGAAATGAACCTGGAGCAGGTACTTCCCTGGCACTTCGAGAAGGGAGCGGCCTACCACTGTATAAGCTGGGGAGACGTGGACAGCCTGACATACCTTCGCGTGATCGTGAAACAGCAGCGTCTGGAATATGTCATACTCTCTACATGGTGCATGGCCATCACGGACGTGAAGGAAATAGAGAAATGGCTGGAACGCGGGGACGTGGGACGCATGGACTTCTATGTGGGCGAGATCTTCCAGGCTTCTTTCTTCGAGGTGTACCTGGCACTGAAAGAACTGGCTGACAGATACGGCGCTCGTGTATGCGTGTTCAAGAACCACGCGAAGGTGATGGCAGGATTCGGTGAGGACTTCGACTTCGTGATAGAGGGATCGGCAAATGTGAACACGAATCCGAGAACGGAACAGACCTGTATAACGGTGGATACCTCACTGGCCTACTTCTACAAGGATTTCTTCGATGATATTAATAACTTTACCAAGGACTTCGACAACTGGAAGCCCTACATACTAAAAAGAGACGAACAACATGCAACTGTTTAACAAGAACAATCAGGGAGCCGACGAGCTTGTGAACGTACTGGGACTGATAGACAAGGACCTTACTTTCGACAAATGGGCTCCTATCGTGCCGCTGGGTGTAAGAGACCTTAAGGCCGTGATAGGTGAGGAGGTGGTGAACGCACTGGATAGTTTCTATCAGGAAGACGGCGTGACAGAAGAGGAACCGGAACCCGTGGAGACTGAACCAGGAAATCAGGAAGAGCCTGCAGAACCGGAACCTGTGCAGGAACCTGAGCAGGATCCAGAGAGCCAGGAAACACAGAATGATACGGAGGCTATGCGTGAGGCCGTCAGGCTGGCACAGCAGGCTGCCGGTATGTTCACATGGCTAAAGGTGATACCTACACTGGAGGCACAGCACGGAAACTCAGGACGCGGCAAGCGTCTGGGTGAGAATGAACACGGGCTGACCGGCGCACAGGAGTTCAAGGATGAAGAGAACATCCGGAACATGGCATACGAGGCCATCGATGCCCTGGTGGAGATCATGGATGCCAACAGCTTTGACTTCTGGGTGAACAGCCCGAAGAAAAAGGCAATGGCACGGCTGCTGATCCAGGATAAGGAGACCTTCGACGAATACTATACTACCGGAAGCCACCGCCTGTTTCTCTCACTGGTACCGATGATACGTGAGGCACAGGAAGACCAGATTATTCCCATCTTGACTAGGAAGAGATATGAGGATCTGCTGGAAGGGACAGACAAGGCACTGGCAGATAAGCTGATGGATGCAGTACGAAGACCGCTTGCACTGCTGGCCATCAAGAAGGCAGTGGAGAGACTGCCTATCGAGGTGCTGCCTACTGGTATTGTGCAGGTTCAGCAGACGGCGACGGTACGCGATAAGGTAAGGGCAGAGAAAGAGGCACGGGAGGCCGTAGCCGCCTCACTCAGGAGCGATGCCGCCGCCATGCTTGACAGACTGGTAGATCTGGTGGCTGAACTGGACGCTCAGGAAACGGAACCTGACTATTATGTGCCAGGGCCTACCGTACAATCCAAAGGAATGACATTCTGATATGATGGAGTTTACTTTCAAGGGAGAGAAAAAACAGATACCGGCTATGCTGGAGGAACTGGATACGAAGCAGTATATCGAGTTCCTGAAACTCTCATCGATCATGTCAAAGGGGTATCTGACTCCTGGCGTATTCCGCGTGAAATGGATATCGGTACTGCTGGGGCTGAAAACGGACTACACACAGTACGTGCCGGAGATCGTGGCAGAGGTGGACGCTCAGCTGGATAAGCTGGACGGATTCTTCGACTATGAGCCTATGCCTGATGGGGACGGAAGGGTGGTGACACCAAGACTTAAAACTGGCAGGCAGATGATGAAGGAATATGCCGGATGGGTGGGGCCTGGTGATATGCTTGACGGTATGACCTTCGGGAACTTTACTGACTGCCTGACCATCATGACCATGATTAAGACGGCGATAGACGAGGGAGAGGAGGAAGAGACAATCGCTGAAATGTACCAGGAAATGACAAGGAAGATCTACAGACCTGCAGTGCCTGTTCCTGAGACCGAGAAACTGGTACCGCCGCCGCTGCTCGTGCTCCATGCCGTGAACCTGTTTTCTTCGGTGTGGATGCAGATAGTCAGTGAGCCGGTGTATATCAACGGACAGACAGTCAATTTCTCTATATTGTTTTCCGGAATGCAGAACAATGGACGCGCTGGCCTCGATGATAAGACGGGATGGCAGGGCATTACGTTTGAGGTGGCTGGTTCGGGCGTGTTCGGAAGAGTGCAGGATGTAAACGCTACTCCATTCTGGGACGTGCTGCTGTATCTGTATAAATGCAAGTTCGAATATATGCACAACTTGAACACTGCTTCAAGGAAATCACATTAAAGCGTTACTTTAACAAGAATCGTAACAATCTGAAAACGTGTAATATATATGGTTGATATTAAAGACTATCGGGAATACTGGGAACAGTATAAGGAGAGGATCCAGGGAATCTCTGATGTCGTGCCTCTGACTGTTGATCAGGATATCAGCAAGACGGTGCAGAATATCAGGAAGGATAAGATGGTGCTCTTCATGCTCGTGCCAGAGACGAAAGGATCAGGCGTGAACGTGGATGCCTACGAGGAGAAAAATGAGGGCGTGGTATTCCTGGGAAAGAAGTATGATCCTCAGAGAGGTGGAGCCTATGCCTGTATAGAGAGTGTGCAGCCGGTGATCAGTGAGATACGCGATATGATGATGGAGGATATGGCCTCTGGATGTCCGGTACTGGGTACACTGGATATAGACAGTATCAGGATCGTACCGGTGTCTGCCTGGTATAACGTGCTGGCAGGATGGATGATTGACTTCACGTTCACAATATAAAATATAGGGTATGTCTGAACTGGGTGAACTGATGCGCCAGCAAATGACAAGGGGCGCGGAAAAGGTGTTCAGGACACAGGCCGCCATCGCTCAGGAAAAACCGCTGAGGAAGACGGGACGGCTGATAGAGGCCCTGACCACTCCATCGTTCATGGTGAACATGGAGGGGCAGAGCGTCGTGACTACAGCCGACATTCCTCTGTATATCCGTTTCCTGGATATGAAGTCGAAAGGGAACAACAAAATCTATAACCGTGTAGTGTTCGGTGTGATGGGAGAGGCAAGGCGAAGGATAGAATACGGATACACCGACGAGATAGCGGCACAGGTAAGGAAAGAACTGATAGATGCCGGTGCTACCTTAAAATAATTGCCGAAATATTTGGATATGTCGGAAATTATATGTATATTTGCAGTGTAATAATAAACATCACAGATATGGCAGACGTTTTGTTTCTTATAGGATTCGTCGTAACGCTGATATGGTTCTGGAAGTCGAAATATACACCGGTAACCATGTGGGGATTGGCCGTGTTTGTCGTTTCCAGTATGATATTCACGCCAGTCATAACGATTCCCGTACAGTGGGCGTATGCCAAATACATAAGGTAACAACCCTTTTAGAATAGAGGCCCGTAGCGATTCTACGGGCTTTTTCATGTCCTTTCCTGTTACCGGAATAGGCTTTATCTTTGCCGTAAAAACAAAGTTTTTATATTATGGCAAAGTTAAAATCAGACTATATTTCCTGGACCCTTACGCTGAAAGCAGAGGGCGTACAGAAGGAAATACACAACATCACTGAGGCAAACCAGGAACTGAAAGAGTCGAACCAGGCCCTGAGAAAGGAAATGAGGAACCTGGAGAAACAGGGAAAGGTGGGTACGGCTGAATATAAGAACCTGAACGCTCAGGTGAAGAAAAACTCCGACCTCATGAAGGAGAACACCGAGAAGGTGAAACTCCTGGAATCACGTCTGGATAAGACGAACATGAGCGCCGCCCAACTGGAGAAAATGGCGAAACGCCTGCGTACCGAACTAAGGAACACGGCAAAGAGCCTGGAACCTGAGAAATACAGACAGCTCCAGAAGGAACTGAACGAGGTGGAGAAAGCCATGGGAAAAGCCTCGAAGGGCAGTACCGGATTCGGTGCTTCGCTGAGATCCCTGGATAAGATAACGGAGATTATCAGGGGAACACTTTGGAGCCTGGGACTGATCATCACAGGCAAGATCGTGGATACCTTCCGGAATGCTATACAGGTGATCATCGACTTCGAGGCTGAGAACTCGAAACTGGCCGCTATCCTGGGAACGACGAAAGACGGTGTGAAGGAACTCACAGACCAGGCACGGCAGCTGGGAGCAACAACATCGTACACAGCCAGTGAGGTAACGAAACTACAGATAGAACTGGCTAAGCTGGGATTCGCGAAAGAACAGATCATGGCAATGACACCGGAGGTGCTGAAATTCGCGAAAGCCGTAGATGCTGACCTGGGGAGTGCTGCAGCTCTCACGGGTGCAGCGCTTCGTATGTTCGGACTGGAGGCTGAGGATGCAGGACGGGTGGTATCGACATTGGCCGTGGGTACTACAAAATCGGCATTGTCATTTTCCTATCTGGAAAGCGCACTGTCAACAGTAGGACCGGTGGCAAAGTCTTTCGGATTCACTATCGAGGAGACAACGGCACTGCTGGGTGCTCTGGCTAACAGCGGATTCGATGCCTCTTCTGCGGCAACGGCTACCCGAAACATTATGCTGAATATGGCTGACGGTTCAGGAAAACTGGCTATCGCACTAGGCAAGCCGGTGAAAAGCCTGGATGATCTGGTGGACGGACTGGAGAAACTGCAGGCCGAGGGCGTGGACCTGAATAAGGCACTGGAACTGACTGACAAGAGAAGTGTGGCAGCCTTCCAGACATTCCTGAGTGGAGCACAGAGCCTGAGAGAGCTGAAAGATGGCGTGACCGACAGCACGGAGGCCTTCGATGCCATGGTGGAAGAAATGGGGGATAACGTGAAGGGAGCACTGACCATACTATCCTCTACACTGGAAGGCCTGGTACTGAGATTCTATGAATCACGTGGAATCATGAAACTGCTGATACAGACGGTAACGCTTCTGCTGGAAGGTATAGGATGGTGTATCGATAAGTTCAATGAATATTCGGTAGTCACCTATACGATAACTACTTATGTGGTGGCATACACGGCAGCAGTAAAACTGAACATCGCTGAACGGTTGAAATCACTGGCATTGTTGGTCAAGGAGAAAGCAGCCAAGATTGCACAGACGGCAGTCACACTGTCACAGACGGCAGCGACAGGGGGGCTGACTGCTGCATCGAAGGCCTTACGCGTGGAACTGCTTAAGAATCCGTACATGGCGATTGCTGCAGCTGTACTGGCACTGGCCGTCGCTATCTGGCAGCTGACACAGAGAACAAAGGAACTGACCATCGCTGAGAAGACGGAACGGGAACTGAGCAAGACAATTCAGGAACGGGAGAACGAGAGGCTGAACAGTATAAGGATGCATACGAAGGCCATCAATGACCAGAATACTTCCATCAAGGAAAAGAACCGTCTGCTGGCGATCCTGAAAAAGGAGACTGGCGATAACAACCTGGCACTGGATAAAAATAACCGCCTGACAAAAGATAGCGTGGAACGAATCAACAAACGATGCCAGGCCATACGAAAGGAAATAGCCATCGAAGCATACAGGGAGAAACTGCTGGATCTGCAGAAGAAACAGATTGAGGCTGAGGAACAGAAGGAAAAGGCAAAGAAAGAGGCAAACAGTGCAAGTAATATGGCAGCCGCCAATGCCACTAACTCGTCTTCGGCTGGATGGGCGCTTGTCACATGGTTTAAAGGCAACAGTGCCAAAAGTGCAACAAAAGAGATTCAGGACTATTCGGCTGAGATCGATAAGATAGAGCGGAAGATCATCGCATTTGAAAATGATTTGGCTGACCTGGGTAGTGCCAGTGGTGACGCTCAGAGCTCTTCACTGATCAAGAAACTGGAGGCTGAGAAAGCTCAGGTGGAACAGTGGGATGAATCAACGGAGGATGCCATCGCCAAGAAAAACAAAGAGATACAACGTATCGAGGAAGAGATAAAGCGTCTGAAGAAACTGGGCCGTACAGACGGAAAACCGGAGGCTGGAGAATATGGCAAGGACGGCGAGACGGCCAAGGTGCTGAAACCACTCGAAAATGAGCATAAGGAGAGAATGCTGCAGATAGAGAAAAACGGACGTGAAGAGGGGAAACGGGAAATAGACATAGCCATCGAGCAGACGAATGAACTCATGGCATATTACCAGAAGCGTATCGATGCACTGGCAGCACTGGAGGCAAAGACACCTGCCAACAAAAAGAAACTGCTGGATGAGATTCACAGCCTTACCATCGAGGCACAGACAAAACTGTATGCGGCCAGTGACACGCTGAGCCAGGCACAGGTGACAAAGGAACAGCAGGACCGGGATAAGCGTATCGAGATAGAGAATGCCTACTACCAGCAGCAGAAGAACAGCATGGAAAAGGCTTATCAGGAGGGTAAGATCACTAAGGGTGCATACGATGCCTATATGATGGAGGTGGAACAGGCTCACTGCATGGAGATGGAAGAGATTGCCAGAACATACCAGGAAAGGATAACCGCCCTGGAAATTGCCAACAGTGAGACAAAGGAAAAAGTCGTCAAGGAGGCAAACGATGCCGTGAAAGCCTCTGAGATGGATACGCTCAGGGCAAGGGCCGCCATTGCTCAGAAGATGAAGGAACTGGGAGCCTCTAACCCCGTAGGACTGGCTGGGATGCAGTCTCAACGGGATCGTATGATAGCTGATACGGAAGCGACCTATAATGCCATCATTCAGATTGCTAAGAATGCGGGACTGTCAACAGTGGAACTGGAAAGGCAGAAGCAGGCTGAGATCAACCAGATAAACTATGAATATGAACAAGGACAGTACCAGCTGCAGCAGGAACTGGGCGTTACCTGGGCACAGGAATACAATAATGAACTGGATAAATATAAGCACCTCCTGGATCAGGAGCTTATCAGCGAAAAGCAGTTCCAGAAAAAGAAACTACAGCTGCAGGTACAGAACGCCAAGAAGTATTTCGACTACTATAGCGGCCTGAGCTCTTCAATGATCGACAATATGCAGCAGTACGAAATGGATGCCGTCGATGCAAAATACGATGTACTGATCCGTGAGGCTGAGAACAATGGCGAGGATACGGCAGAACTGGAAGAGAAGAAAGAAAATGAGAAACTGGAAATCCAGAAGAAATATGCGGACGTGAACTTCGCCATCAAATGCTCACAGATCATCGCAGATACAGCAGTGTCTATCATGATGGCATACTCACAGCTGGGACCTATCGCCGGATCTATTGCCGCCGCTCTGATGACAGTGACGGGAGCTATGCAGCTGGCCAGCGCCAAGGCTGAACGTGACAAGATCAAGAACATGAAGCCTGGAAAGACATCTGGAAGCAAGGGAGAATCGGCCGTTACAGCTGAGCGTGTGGTGAACGGATATGCGGAAGGTGGTTATACAGGTGACGGTGGCCGCTATGAGGTGGCCGGATATGTGCATAAAGGTGAGTATGTAGTACCACAGCCTATCATGGATGATCCGCGTGTCATTGATGCGGTAGGAACAATCGAGGCCATCAGGAGACATCAGGATAAGACGGGAACAATGCCAGGATATGCGGAGGGTGGACCGGTGGCAGGTTCAGCACCTTCTGGTACGTCGAAGGAAGATCCGTCTATTATCAGAGAGGCCGCCAGGGATATCAGGGAGGCCGCTGAAAGCATCAGGAAAGTGAAGGCATATATCGTCTATCAGGATCTGGAAAAGGCTAAGGATACCATAGACAATGCCAGGGGACATTTCAAACGCAATAACGGATAAGAAGATATGAAGATACTTACAGAGAAGGGAGCACTCGATCTGACTGAGGATTTCAGCATCCAGATCGACAACAAAAGCCCGATCAGTAACGATCTGGCATCACAGAGCGTGCCAGTGACAGTACCGGCTACGCCGAATAATGCGAAGATAACGGGATTCCCGTTCAGGCCTGACCTGGCAGATGAACCTATGGGAGGGGATGCACCGTGTGTCGTACAGGATGGATCATACAGAAGGACGGGACAGATGCATGTGGTATCCGCTTCAAGGAAAGAAGGTATCACCATAAACATAGGATTCGACAACGCGGAGGCATATGCGAAGTGGAAGAACTCATACATGCAGGATCTTCCGAACCTGCCTGTTATCGACTATGGCATGGCGAGCAGTGCCGCTGCTACACTGGAGAGGCTGATGGCTGATCCTGGAAGTTCTCAGGATATGGCCGTATTCCCCGTACAGGTGTCGGAAAAGAGCAAGGATAACGTGTATTATCGGGAGTTCTTGAATCAGATAGAAGAGAATAACGGAAGCTATCACCTGGTATATCAGTCGAGAACGGTAAGTGTGCTCTATAACGATACGCCGGTGAACACTACACTGCCAGTGGGATACGGATGTACGGCTTTCCTGTTCGTCGGCAGGGTGTTGGAGGTTCTGTTTGAGAACCTGGGATACCAGATCTCTAAGAATCCGTTCAGGGACGATCCTGAACTGGCACGCATAGTGGTGCTAAACAACACGGCTGATGCCATCGTGACAGGGAAACTGCATTATGCCGACATGCTGCCTTCTATCTCTGTAGAGGAGTTCCTGAATGCTCTGTATGTAAGGTTCGGCATGATATACCAGCTGGATAATGATACGAAAACAGTGAGGATAGACCTGATACGCGACATACTAAACTCAGAGCCTCAGATAAATATATCGGACTTTAAGACGGCATTCCCTATGGTGACATTCACTGAGAAAAAGCAGATAAAGCTGACACAGGGTAATACCTTTGCTAGTGATGTTAAGGCAGAGAGATATGAGGATTTTAGGAAAGGCCAGGGAACGCTGAACTCATGCAAGGTAAACGACAACTCCTTTATACCTACCTCCATGTTTATTGAGCTGAGAACGGGAAGGATAAGCAAATGGGATGCTGATAATCAATTCTATAACGGACAGTCTGCCAGCTTTTTCCGGTGGGACCGCCAGACGAAAGGTGTGACGGCTGAGGATCTGGTAAGCGTGGATGAAGCAGTGGAAATGAGGGTGTGGGACGGCGCACCGATGCCGAAATATATGGCTGGATATGCACACAGGCATACGTATATCAGATCGTCAAACGACAGTGTGAAGGATAAGGAGGATACGGATACACCCCTGGTATTCCTGCTTGCACTGCCTGTAACCAGCAGGCAGATGGCCGTAGCCAATGGCAGTGTGCCGGTACTGGCTGGAACGATCATGCCATACGATGCTTCTGGAAACAGAATACAGATAAACGGTAAGGACTTTTCTTTCACACTGCTGATGACTTTTGCTGACGGCATCTTTGCCACATTCTGGCAGAAATATGACGCGATACTGAGACATTCGGCAAACGAGATCGAGACTGAGGTAAGAATGCCCGCCCATAGGCTCATGAACATAAACATGCTGGATCCGTTCATGTATGAAGGACAGAGACTGCTACCTGATACTGTGTCATTCTCATTGCCAGGTAAAGGGGATATAAAGGCCGATGTGAAGATGCGGACAATGAACCTGGTGGGACAGTTCAACCTGGGAGAGGAACAGGGACTGATCAGTGCTGAGGACGGTGGCGGCGGTGGCGAGGTTATACCGGAAACGTCATACGCATGGCGACAGGTAAGCAGCGATCTCTATGAGCAGTATGCTGCACTCATTGATGATTACCAGAGCCTTTATCCTAGACAGTGGAAGATGGGAAAGGACAGATTCGGAAATGATTGTTGGATAAAGTATGATGTCGAGGTACAGCACCAAGGAATAGATACGTACAATTATGAGAATCCGAGTACGGATGTATGGCTAAAAGATAACCCGCCTACATCCCTGGAACAGCAACATCTCTTTGTACCATATGATGCAGGGTGCTATTTCGGCTTTTATGGAAAGAGATATAAGAGCTATAACTTGATGGTCGAGCCTCCTTCTTCAGACTATGGATTAGAATATGATGATGTGACAGACAGCTATTGGGACGAAATCCACTATACAGTGGAATTTGAGCCGGTGGAGGTGTAGTGTCTTTTGAGAAGTTGTATAAATTGACGATTTTTGTAGTATGAAACAGAATAATGTGATCATAGCACCGCAGATAGCGGATACTGCTACGCTGTTCGCGGCATGGGCTGAGGAGAACTTCGGTACGGAAGAGCGCTTCTACGAGTTCATGACAACGCCAAGCGCAGAGAGAACGGCTTTTCTTGCAAAACACAGTGTGGACCTGTCGCATGATGGGAACTTCGTAACTCAAAACTATTCGGTATGAGCCTGATAACAAACATATATCCGCAAGACTACGCTTTTACGAGGAATCCCATCCTCGTATCTGTGTCGGCACCGACGCTGGCGACATACAAGGTGTATGCGAATAACAGCCTGGTATTCACAGGGAAAGGTTCGGGAAACTTCACGGTGAATATCTCTGAGATACTGGAGACAGTATTCGGGGAGACAAACCCGCCGGTAGGAAACGGGATGCTGCTGATGTTCGTACAGTTCAATAACTATGTATATGCTACCTTCGAGGTGACTACGGACGGTGAGGATACGGAGACGGTGAGTGTCATGGCATGGAAGGGCGGTATCAACAAGAATGATTACAGAAGCCTTCGAAATCAGGGACTGAGCATCTTCGGGGTGAAGTTCAGGAACTATTCCGGTAACTTCTTCTTTACAACACGTACCTACGGATGGACTGTCAGCATGAAGGAAACGGAACTGGAACCACTGGCATTTATCATGCCCGTTATACCTGGAGAGGAAAACGGATACATCAGAATCAGGGAGACGGTGACGGCCAGATGGATACAGGTGAGTGGAGCTGCTGGCGCGTTGGTAGCCCTGAACATGGAGGCAGTGAGAAAAGAGTTCTTTACGCGCTATGGCATACTGGCAAATCTGTTCGATGTCATGGATCCTTACCATTCGGGAAGAGTGGCCTGCAGGATTGCCATCGAGGAGGCAGACAATGCTGCTGAGAGGTGTGCAGTGAGGTTCCTGAACTCTTTCGGGGTCTATGAGCGTATAGACCTGGTGGGAAAGACTACGGTAAGCACCATTCAGGATGATGATGAGGATGGTACTTTCAAGAAATACGACGAAGTGACGGACAGCTTCGTGAAGAGCAGGACAAGGACGGCCATAGGACAGGTATATAAGGTGAAGACCGGCCCAAAGAGAACGGAAGAACTGAACTTCATCATGGACATGCTGGCTTCTGACAGCGTATATCTCGTTTTGCCTGACAGTGAGATAAAGGTGATACCGTCGGTAGAGAGCAATACTCACGCCTACAGACAGACGGAGCCTGAGAGTATGGAGATCACCTTCACACCGGTAGAGGAGGAAAGTAACTTCTCAGCAGCGGCAACGAAGTTCGGAAGCACACGCCCAAGAATCTTCACAAGTAAATTCAGCGAACAATTTAATTAATTATATTATGTCAGATACTAGAAACTTTATTGTCGGGCTCGTGTCGCAGATAAACACGGCCACGGAACCGGAGAGCGTCACTAACCAGATGGTGGCCAGGGTGATGCAGTATTTCCTTGATGAACTGGCAAAGCAGATTCAGGGATCGCAGATCGCGAACTCTTCTATCAACACGAATCATCTTGTCCCAAGCTCAGTAGATGAGACGATAATCGCTGACGGAAGTATCCTTACAGGGAAAATCGGAGATAGGCAGGTAACAGCCTCCAAGATTGCCGTGGATGCTGTTTCTGGTGATCATATACAGGACGGTGCTGTCGATACTGTTCACATAGCTGATAATGCTATAGTTGCAGAAAAAATCCTTAATGGTGCAGTAGCGTGGGATAAGCTGGATCAGGCAGTGAAGACCAGGATAACGAACATCGAGAGGAATATCACTTCTCTTCTGGGAGATGGAGCTTCTGAGGCGATAGAGAACTTCAATGAGATACTGGAATTTCTGTCAGGAGTTACGGATGAACAGCACCTGGCCGAACTCCTGGATAGTTTGGGACAGAGGATAACGGCTTTGGAAAATGGTACTCCTTCACTGGATAACGATGGAAAGATATTACCGGAATATCTGCCTGATGATGTCTATGATGTGGTGATGTGTGACCAGTGGGATGAGAATGTTTCACTGGGTAATACTTCACCTAATACGGCAGAAGAAACCTCGTATGGATACAATCCGCATACGGATAGACTGTATAAGACACAAAGAGAGTGGGTGAATGCACCGAGAGGAGGGTACTGGATTTCTGTCTATTCAGAAGAGGTTGACCTAAGCCATGGGAAAATTTATATCGATAGGACAAAGAATATTCCGTACAGATGGGATTTAAGAATGATACCGCTGGCACCTGAAAACGTACCGGCCTCTATCTTCAATGCCACGGTGGAAGTTCCTGTGAACGGATACTATACACTCGTGGATCCGAACAACGTGGTATTGAGCGCAGTACATGCGGTGTGGAATGCTGGGAAGGCGGTGTCTGGCCTGATCCTTTCCTTCGAGATTTCAGCAGGTATCTGGAAGACATACCAGTATATCGGCAGGACGGTGACGGAACAGAACTGGCTCAACGCTGATAACTGGAAGGACTTCGGTAGCCTGGCTGCAGGATCGGAGCCGTATATCATCATAGACAGTCTGATAGGCCGCCCGTCTGTGGGTGAGTACTATACGCTGGAGACAGCCGTGCAGGAACTGCTGAGATACCAGCAGTCAAGCGGCGTGACATACGCGAAGGTGGGACTGATAATCTCTTATTCGACAGGGGAGAATACCATGGAATCGAAACAGTTCCAGGGTACGACGGTGAACGACTTCGGAGAGACCGGACTGTGGAAGGACTTCGGAGGCGGTGGCTCTTCTCAGGTAGAGACAAAGGATGAGCCGGAAGAGAACGGTACCGACGCACTGAGTACGGGAGGCGCTTACGAATGTATCCCTACCGGCATACACCTGGATACAGAGACGGCTGGCGTGGTGAAGATGCAGCTGGTGAACGCCAAGGGTGAGGGCGTAGGCGATGAACAGCAGTTCCCTGTAGGAACGGGAACAGGGGGCAGCGCTACGATCTTGGCTATAGTGTGCGAGAAATCACCTCTGTATGTGGCAGCTGGAGGAACAGTGGAGCTTAAGGCGGCCATCAAGTCAACTACATCACAGGGAGGAACGGAGACACTGAACGATATCGAGACGGTGGAGATATGGGACCGAGACACGAACCAGGTACTGGAGACACTGGCCATGAACAGGGCTTCATCTGCTGACCTGGAGACCTTCGACTTCATCTTCAATATTACTTCGTACTTCACAACGGCAGGAACGAAACGCCTGAAACTGGTGGCTTATGACAATGCCGGAAACTCAGGACAGAGAACGGTCAACGTGATTGCAGTGGATGTGACGGTGACATCGGCACAGACAACGCTGAACTACACAGCGGCAACGGCACTGAGCGTCGGAGGGGCACAGAAATCTCTGCCTATGTATAAGTTCGCGAACAATGCCAGCGACAAGGGTATCTTCGTGACCACGGAGATATTCATAGGCAACGCCTGGAGAACACTGGGAACGGCAACGGTGATGGATACCTATAGCCACAGCATCACCATCAATCCAGCCGATTGTCTGGGATATACCCTGACACATGGGGCATACCCGATCCGCATACACGGTGAGGACGTGGGCAGCCGTAGGAACGATATCGCCGGTACCGGTGTGCAGGGTAACTACCTTCATACGGCTGTCATGGTAATCGATGAGGGGGAAACGACACCGATAATCATTTCACGCTGGTATAGCGAACAGGAAACGGCCAGGGTGAAACTGTATGAGACGATATCCGTTGATTTTGCTGTCTATGATCCTGCTTCAACAGCACCGACGGCAGCTATCCTGGTAAACGACGTGCAGCAGACAACAAGAACGGCATACCGTTCACAGACATATACATACCTTCACAGGGTGCAGGATGTGGAGACGGACGGCAGCGTGACACTCAATGTCATGGTGGCATCGGGAACGGCTTCAAGCCAGGCAGCACCGTTCATAGTATCTGGAACGATGCTGAATATCGAAGAGGTAAGGACACAGCTGCAGTTCGACATGGATTTCTCTACCAGGTCGAACAGCGAGGCTGACCACACAATCAGCAATAACGGTGTGACACTGGAACTGCAGGGCGTGAACTGGGATACCACTGGATTCGTCAGGGATTCATTCGGTACGGACCAGTTCGGAACGGAACAGGATACTGGCGTGACGGCACTGAGAATAGCAGAGGATGTGACAGGTGTACTGAACTACAAGCCGTTTGATGATGATGCCATAGAACAGAACGGCCTGGCTATACAGTTCGCATTCAGGAAGAAGAATATCGCGGATGATTCGGCTCGTATGCTGTCATGTATAGCCAACGGATTCGGATTCTACGTCGATGGAAAGAATGTGGTGTTTACAAGCGACAACGGCGAGACGGTGGCTAAGACGATCACGGCTGCAGTACAGAACGATGAGCCGGTACATGTGGCTATCGTCATAGAACCGGTGGCAGTGGCTCCCTATGGTGGCATCGGCGTGGTGAAGATGTTCTTTGATGGTGAAGAGATTGGAGCATGTGAATATTCGGCTGGATCACTGACCAGACACGACACGCCCGTTTCGTTCAATGGCACAGAAGGAGATTTCTACCTCTATAGCATAAAGGCATGGAAGACGTACTATTCGTTTGAACAGGCCTTCGATAACTACCTGCTGAAAATGTACGACACGGATAAGATGGTGACGGAATATCAGTTCAATGATGTGATGGCCTCAGTGACAGCTGAGAACACGACAAAGAACAGACCGCAAGCTATGGCACTCTATAATATGGGAATGCCTTACTTCGTGGTGTGTAAGCATCCTGAGACGGCTGACAACGACGCGAAGGATAACTATCCGGAATACCTGGAGACACTGGATGGCGATAAGAAGACGAAGAGACTGCTCGTGTGGTATGCCTACTTCCCTGATCGCCCATGGCAGGACTGTAAGCTGGTGATGCAGACAACGAACCAGGGAACGACATCGGCAAAGCGACCGATCAAGAATATCAAGGGTAAGATACAGAGCGTGGAGCTGCTGCATCAGGCAAGTGAGTTCACAGGCGCAGACCTGGAGAAATACAACGCTTGTCTGGCAAATGCCAATGCAGGACGAATACAGATAAAGGCGGATTCACTGCCTACGAAGATCGTAACGGTGAAGGTGGACTATTCGGAATCCGGAGGATCGAATAACGGTGGATCGACGCAGCTGTTCAACGACCTGCAGAGAGCACTGGGTGACCGGTATGTGACACCGGCACAGAAAGTATACAACAGGGCAGGCCATCCCTATGTCCTGAACACGTCTATAGCATCAATGCCTATAGCTTTCTTCCGGACAGACCGTTTCAGTCCGGATGCCACAAGTCCGTCATACGGATATTTTCACGCGAAAGGCAACTGGAACGAGGATAAGGGTGATGCCAAGGTGTTCGGATTCGAAGACGTAGAAGGGTATAACAGGGGATGCCTGAACTATGGGGATTTCGTAGAACTGGTGGCAGACCGCAACGAGACACTGGACGCATTCGCGCAGCGCGTGGATAAGTCACAGTGGGTGGCAGATAACATTTATGTGCTGTCTGAGTTCTGCGGACCGCTGCATAAGGTGTACAGATACCGGAATAACGCATGGACTGATACAACAGGAAACATGACATTCACTAATGGGCACTGGGTGATTACAGGTGATGTGGTGAATCCGGTAGAGAACTATGAACTGCGAAAGTATGACGGATTCTGCTGGTTCCAGGGTGTTGACAGCCCCGACGATCTGCTGACACTAGACAGCGAGGGCAAACCGATATGGCTGCAGTATTATGAAAGCCGCTATCCGGACAATGACGATTTGAATGACCTGTATGAGAGTGGACGGAAACTGCCTTACCAGCTGTACAGATGGCTGAGATTCTGCCAGGAGTGTAACCAGAACCTGAACGAGGATGACGGACGTATCACCATCAATGGCGCATCGGTGAACGGTACGGTGGCACGAAGACTGGAGAAATGGCAGAAGGAACTGCATCTGTATGCTAACGTGTATTCAATACTGTGCTACCATGTGTTTACGGACTATATCGCTGCTGTGGACCAGCGAGCCAAGAACATGATGGTGGGATTCTACCTGGATGAGGATGGCGTGGTGAGAATGTACCTGAACCACCTCTATGACGGTGATACGATCCTGGGCAGTGATAATGACTGTGGACTGACCATACCGGCACTGCTGGATCCGAACAATGATCCTGGAGGTGTGTACCAGGGACACGACAGCGTTCTTTTTACACAGAATGCAGCCTTGCAGAATAACGGTATCTGGCTCGATAACCAGGGAACGGAAACAGTGACGGTAAGACAGGTGGCACAGGCCATGAGAGACGTGACGCTGGCTGATGGACTGCACCCGTTCAGCTATGCGGGACTGGTGAAGTATTTCGTGACTGACCGACTGCAGAAATGGCCGAAACTGGTGAGTTCGTTCGACGGTGAGCGTAAGTATATCGAGCACTCGAAGGCTACGGCGAACTACTTCTATGCACTCCACGGACTGAGCATCCAGAGACTGAAAGACTTCATACATACGCGATTCTTGTACCGTGACGGATTCTATCAGACGGGTGATATGTTCGCGTCAAAGGTGTCACTGAGAGCAACTGGCACGAATATCACCATCGGGATAAAGGCTGCAAAGACTGGCTATTTCGGTATCGGAGTGGACCGTCTGAACGTGGCTACAGACAGCTGCTATCTGGAAGCCGGTGAGAGCTATACGCTGAGAACAGGCGTGACGAACACTGGCTCTGGAACGGCACTCTATGTGTTCGGAGCGGAGAACCTGGCAGAACTGGACCTGTCAGACTGCACACCGTCACCCTTCTCATGGGATATATCGGAACTGGTATTAATCAAGAAACTGATACTGGGCGGTCCGGACTACTCCAAGGCGAACAATAACGAGGGCTATCTTACTACGCTGAACCTGGGTAACCTGCCGTTCCTGGAGGAACTGGAGATAAGGAAGACGGAGGTGACAACAGTGAACGCCCGCTACTGTCCGAGACTAAAGACAGTAAGGGCTGCAGGATCGAAGCTGCAGCGTATCGACGTGGCACCGGCCTCGAAGATAGAATATCTGCAGATACCGACGACATACAAGACGCTGATACTTCGACACCTGCCTGTGCTTACCATCAACGGTATAGTGTTTGAGAACGCTGCGGCAACGCCCATCGAGAGGGTGGTGGTGGAAAGCTGTGCTAATATCGACGGTCTGGAACTGCTGAGTACTATAGTGACAAACAACAGTAACGGACTGAGATATGTGAGGGTGACACCGATCAATGCCAGGGGTAGAGGTGAGATCCTGGAGACACTGAGTAACATCACTGGGCTGCAGGGTGTGGACGCTACATTGGCAGACGGTGGCGCACCGGCGCTTGTCGGTACTTACCGGCTGACAAAATATACAGAGGATGAGTATCTGGATAAGTGGAGAAACACCTTCCCTGAGCTGACCATCAAGCAGCAGGCATATACGGCTTTCAAGGAGAATGACCTGGAGACGGATTCTGAGAATATTACCAACCTGGATAACCAGACGGGATATGACTATGGATCGACATTCGTACCGTCAGGACATATCCTTAAGATCAGGCAGAAATGCCTGCCTGTTGCAGGTACGTATGACCAGAACCAGGGTGGTATGCACATGGATCTGCTGAGTAAGCACGACTACACGAAGTACTACGATGGCAGTGCCTTTGATAATACGGATCAGCTGGGACGTGGCACGGATTCATTCATCAGGGTACCAAAACACTGGTATAAGGGCATCAACGACTTCAAGAACCAGGAGAAATATACGCTGGTATCCTATAATAGCGAAATGCCTGAAAACACCTGGACGCGGAGAAATGTCGCTACACTGGCAGAAGCTATGTTCCGCGAGAGTGTGGGCCTGGCTATGGGCAGTGTGGTGGAAGGTGAGGCCTTCAATATCGACACGGCAACAAACATGCTGTCTTCATGCTCTGTGTACCGTCTCGATGTGGAGGGAATGAAGCAGGTACGGTACGTGGGTATGAATAATGCCACATACGGTGCAGTGTTCGTGGACGCAGACGGTGATGTAATCAGTAAGGTGGCACTGTCTATCGCTGGTACTACAGACAGCCCACTGGACTTCTCGAATGAACAGGGTGACTATATTTTCAGAGACGTACCGACAGGGGCTAAATACCTGTACTTCACTGCATTGAAGGTGGTGCCTCAGACTACGGAGGTGTTCGCAGTGGATAGTGAAGACATCGAGGCCATCGAACCAGGATGGGAACTGTTCCCTGCAGGACTGCTGGCTGTCTATGCGGCAACAATCGACGATCTGGGACTGCTGAGGTCTATAGCTGGCAGAACAACGAAGAGAGGTAACGGAACGGCTGTTACATCTTCTGAATGGGTATATGATGCAGAAGGCACACCAACAGCCATGCCCGTAAGCACGATGAACTACACATACCAGGATTTCCTGAACCTCTGTGCATTCCGAGGAGAGGGGTACATGGGAACACCTTACGAGGCAAGTAAGCAGATCGCCTTGATATCCAGGTTTATCTGTGGAAACAGGGATGATCAGCGTGTATATGGATTCGGACAGCAGTCGGAATACAGGACGGGTGTACGTGACAGCATCGGTGCAGGCAGTACAGTGTACGGAGTACATTCAGGAGTGACAAAGGTGCTGGGACTGGAAGGATTCGTAGGCTGTATCTGGGAGGTGATGGACTGCGTAGGCGTGAACATATCTGACTTCCGGACATGGAGAAAGAACCACAGGCCGGATTCTGGTACGGCTAACGGGAAATGGCACATAGTCGATCCTGTTACGAAGACTGAGCGCGTGGTGCAGGGCCTCACTTCTGGCAGTGGTAATAATATCGCACGCCTGAAACATGGCCGACACTGTGATTACATACCGGCTGCAGTATCTTCGGATACGTCACAGTATAGCAAGAGTTACGGAGCTGGATGGTGGATCAATAATACAGGCGGGCGCTGCGTGGGCCGGTCGAATAACAGCGCGAACGCGAGCGGCGGTCTCGTGTGTGCGAGCGCGTACTACGCTGCGTCGTACTCGAGCGCGAGCAACGCGGTGCGCCTCGCCTTCTTTGGAAGGCTGCTGAACGAGAGCGAGATCGATGCGCTCGACGATCTGACGAACGAACAGCTCCCGGACACGGGAGTATAACGAGAACGAGGGCGGCGGCCTGATGAGGGCCGTCCCCTTCCAAAGGTAGACGATCTCAACGGGCGCTGCGTGGGCCGGTCGAATAACAACGCGAACGCGAACGGCGGTCTCGTGTATGCGAACGCGAACAACGCTTCGTCGAACTCGAACACGAACAACGCGGTGCGCCTCGCCAACTAGAACCCCTTCAAAGAATCGTCTCTACGGCACTCTGTACGTGTACGGAAAAGCAGTGGGCGAGAGATCGGAGCCTCGGCAACAGCAGCCGGTAACGGCTGGAAAGCGGAAAAATCACAGGGTGGGGACTATAACTGGCAAGTAGACGGAATAACGGCTGAAAGTCACAACGTCCCCGGAATCAAAGAAGAAAGATGGGAAGCAACAGACTTCATCATGTTATCCCTGAGATTATCGAGCGTGATAATATGAAGCAGTCTTTCAGGGAAGTGACAGAAGACCTGGAGGATGAAATCAGGGAAAGATACGAGCGAAAGAAGGAAAGCATAGTCAGGAGCCTGCAGAAGAAAATCGGTAACGGGACATTCAGAGTGACCAGGTATCACGAGTTCTGGACTAAGGACGGACCGAAGATGAGAAAGATACAGGCACCGCCAGTCATACAGAGGATAGGGTGTAATGCTATCATGCGAGTGGTGGAAAGACACCTGTATCCAACGGTGATAAGAACTTCGGCTGCAAGCATCAAGGGAAGAGGGATGCACAGGCTCTACAGAAAGGTAAGAACGGACATAAGGCATGACAGGGAAGGAACGGCCTTCTTCTATATGTGCGATATCAGGAAGTTCTACGAGAGCATAGACCAGGACAGGATGTTTGAATATATCTGTACCAGGATAAAGGACCCGCTACTGCTGCCAATGCTGGAGAACTTTATAAGGCTGATGGCAAAGGGACTGTCTATAGGACTGAGATCATCACAGTTCTTTGGGAATATTCTTCTTTCAAGACTGGACCACAGGCTTAAGGAGGTCGAAAGGGTACGGTATTATTACAGGTACTGCGACGATTTCAGAGTGCTGGCAGGGAACAAAAGGTATCTGTGGAGAATACGGGACATCATACACGAAGAGGTGGAAAGCCTGGGACTGGCGATAAAGACAAACGAGGCAGTGAAACCTATCGGTGAAGGAAATGACTTCCTGGGATTCGTGGATGATGGGGAACACTCCAGGATACGGAAGAGAACGAAACAGAACGCCGCAAGGAAACTGCACAAGGTGAAAAGCAGGAAAAGGAGGCAGAAGATTATTGGATCCTTTAAAGGTATGGCCAAGTGGGGAGACTGCGGACATTTATACAAGACTTTAACAGGAAAGAATATGGAAGATCTGGGGGAGGTCAATATCAGAATGGCCTACAAGGATGGAAAGAAACACTTCAAGGGAAAGGATGTGGGACCGCGTGAACTTGAACGACGGCCCTTCGTGGTCGTTGACTTTGAGAGGGACGTGACTCCAAGACGCGAACGGGTGGAATATGAGAGGAACATCGAGGAGGCAAAAGCTCAGGGAAAAGATCCTGGTATGGTAAGGGAACCGGTGAAGAAATGGGTAATAAGCCTGCTGTTCGATGGAAAGCCACGGAAGATGTGGACTGGAATACAGGAAAACAAGATTATCCTGGAACAGATGGAGAAAGCTGGAAAAATTCCGTTCTTTGCTTCTATAGTGGCTGACTACGAGAGCGGAAAGTATCCGTTCTATACGCTGACATCGGCAACGGCACTGGGATTCAGTAAGCCGGACGATAAGGAGGTGGAAAGACTGATTAAACAATTTAATATGAGCACTAGTGTCCGGTTAAATTTTTCCGAACGTTAATTAAATGTTTAAATTTCAATGAGATACAGCGATTTAAAAATTTTCCGATTTGATTTTTTATCTTTGTACTGTCTCATATATAAGATAGCACAGGATATGAATGCCGGAAATACTGTATTCTCGCAACTGATGTCTCTCATCCCTGACTACGAGCTCAGGAAATGTATTGACAGATATAGAGGGGATTTTCATGCAAGACGATTCACTTGCCGTGACCAGTTCCTTGTCATGAGTTATGCTCAGCTGACCAGCAGCGCAAGCCTTCGTAGCATAGAGGCTCAGTTGACTGCTTTCAACTCCAAGTTGTATCATGCCGGTCTGAAGGTGATGCCCAAGTCCACTCTCGCCGACATGAACGAGAAGAAGGACTGGCGTATCTATCAGGACTACGCAATGGTACTTGTCGAGAGGGCTAAAGTCCTGTATAAAGATGAATACTATCGGTTGGGAATTGACAATATGGTGTATGCCTTTGACAGCAGTACCATCAACCTGTGTCTGCATCTCTGTCCATGGGCGAAGTTCCATCATGACAAAGGTGCTTTCAAGATGCACACTTTGATTGATGTAAAGAACAACATACCCAACTTCATCATGCTTACTCCTGGCAATGTGCATGATACTCAGGCTATGGACAGCTTGCCTGTAGAAGCAGGGGCTTACTATCTGATGGATAAAGGCTATGTGGACTTTGACCGTCTGTTCCGTCTCTTCCAACAGCAGAAGGCTTACTTTGTAACCAGAGCAAAGGACAACATGAAATATTCCGTATTCGAGGCAAGAGAGGTTGACAGGCAGACTGGCGTCATCTCTGACGAGTCCATCAGTCTTACTGGTCTCTTTACAGCCAAGAAGTACCCTGATTTGTTGCGTCTGGTCGTCTATGAGGACTTTGCGCAGAACGTAGTGTATCGATTCCTGACGAATGACTTCACCCTTGAAGCAATTACCATTGCGGAACTGTACCGAGAGCGCTGGACTATCGAAACGTTCTTCAAATGGATCAAGCAGCACCTGCACATCAAGACGTTCTATGGGACGTCCCAAAACGCAGTCTTCACACAGATATGGATTGCCATCTGTGACTACCTGCTGCTTATTATTGCTCTGAAGATGTATCATATCGAACAAAATCTTTACATATTCTCTAATGTCATCGGCCAAGTTCTCTTTGAGAGGACTCCGCTGAATGAACTTTTTGACAAACCAATTATTAATCAAAATCCGGAAGATGACCGCCAACTTTCGCTTTGGTGAAATTTAACCGGACAGTAGTGTAATATGAGGTAACTATGGAAAAAATCTATGGCGCTAAAGGCGAACAGAACGGCCTCTATCGTATAGGCCGCTTCAAATGGGAGGTTATCTACGGCTTCGGCAAGGATAACGAGAATGATGAGACTGGCTATAACTATCGCCTGCAGTATTCATACAGGCCACGCCTGGAGAATATCAAGAAGGATATCATCGAGACAGTGAACGAGATCGTCAGGGACAGGATCCTGCAGGGAATGAGGTTCAGGGGACACCTGGTGTGGCTCAATGCTGAGAACCAGCGGAACTATGCAGATTGGTATGGCCTGGCGGTAATTAGCGACAGTAACCTGCCTGTCACGGTGAAGCTGGGACAGGATGAGGAACCGGTAGAGGTGACTTTCAACACTCTGGAAGAGATTACCGAGTTCTACGAGGCTGTAGCTAACCATATCCGTGAAACTGTGACCACTGGCTGGCAAATGAAGAAAAATATCAACTGGGAGGAATACGAGCATGAGAAAGATTAAGAGAATATTCGTTCACTGTACGGCTAGCTGGCAGAAAACGACTACGGAGGCCTCACTGAGGGCTGAGTTCAAAAAAAACGGATGGAAGAATCCTGGATACCATTATGTGATAATGCCTGATGGCAGCGTGATCAACATGCTCGATGAAAGCCTGGTGGCTAATGGAGTGAAAGGCTATAATGCTACCAGTGTTCATGTGGCATGGGTAGGAGGTATCGACAAGCAGCACCCTAACGGTATCGACAATAGGACACAGGAACAGAAACAGACGCTGATAGGGATACTGACGGTGCTGAGGAAAAGGTATCCGGATGCTCAGATCATGGGACATCGTGATATTTCGCCGGACAAGAACGGGAACGGTATCGTGGATCCATGGGAAAGGATCAAGGAATGTCCGTGCTTTGACGCAATGATCGAGTATGCTGATCTATAGGAAACTGTCAAAGGCATGAACGCCTTCTGAACGTACTTCATCGACTACATGGGCGTAGATAAGCGTCATGCGTAACGAGGAATGACCGAGAATATTCTGCAATGTCAGGATATCTCGGTTTTTCTGGTAAAAAAGGGTGGCAAAGGTATGGCGGCCAGCCTTGCAGCTTATAGGCTTGTCAATCTTGGCATCGGTACAGATGGATCTGATCTTCCTGTTTATGGTCTGGCTCTTCGCAAAACGCTCTATCAGGAGACCTTTTGACCGGCCTCCTTTATAATACTCTACAAGTTTCAATGCAGGAGCGGAAAGGGGTACACAGACATTCAGACGTGTCTTCCCGCGCGTATAGTGGATCTCGTTGTTACGGATGTCGTCAATCTTCAAGCGTAGGGCATCACCTATATGAAGGGAGGTGAAACACATGAAAAGGAAAAACCTGAGACATTGGAGATCCAGTCCGGAATATTGATTCGAGTTGTACAGGTCGATAAGGCGTTTAAGCTCTGGTTCTGTCAGGTAAATGATCTTGCTCTTCGGGTGGCGGATCTTGATGGACTTGAAAGGATTGTCCTGGATATAACCGGCACGATCGGCAGCGTTCACATACGTCTTAAGACATGAGATATTCTTCCATACGGTTGCTTCCTGATTACCGATCTTACGGAGCCAGGAGGCAAAGCCATGTATCATTTGTGGCGTGATCTCATGGAAGGCAAGACCGGCACGGTAGGAACGGAGCTTCGCTAGGACGGCAGAATGCTGACGGCAGGTATTCAGGGCTAGTGTACGGCTCTCGATCTTCTGTAGGGCTTCTATGAAGTCATAGAAATCTTTGTAGTCCCTGGGACTGTTGTACTGCCTGAAAAAACTTTCTTTCGTGAGTTTCTGATGCCTGAGCCTTGCAGTAACCAGAACATCACTTATACGTGCGCGCGTGTCTTCTATTATTAAATTACGGTCTTTAACGTCCTGACTACGGCCACGGATCTTCTCTGACTGAGGATCCCACTCTGAGGAACTGACACTGAGTTTGATGGGGACACGGACCTTTTCACGGCTGCAATAGAAAACAGCATATAAGGGTGACTTACCATTCTTACCTTCCTCTGGACGCTTGATGATTCGAATAACTGCCATATCTTGTGCCTATTTTGTGACGATTTTAACTTCCAAGAATTGCCTTGTGCCTACAAAAATTACAAAATCTTATTGAGAAGGCAAACAGGCGAAAATTCTCAGAACCCCCTAAAACAGGAAAATCCCGCTCGGTCCGAAGACTTTCGCGGGATTCATAATGAAAGGAGGAGTGGTACCTCCAGGAATCGAACCGGGGACACACGGATTTTCAGTCCGATGCTCTACCAACTGAGCTAAGGCACCATTATTTTCAATACAATCCTTTCGTTTGCGGGTGCAAAGGTACTAATAAAAAAATAATCAGCCAAATTTTTGACTGATTATTTTGTTTTACAATTAAAAATATGTTATGCTATTTGACATTATACGATATCTTTTTATCGTGTACTGTATTCTTGGTATGACGATGTCCAAATTCTTGTGACGGTGTTTGTACCGCATGTAACGTTCAAGTAGTTTGAATGGATGGGACTGCCTCCACCACGAGGGTAGATTACAAACCATCGGCTGTAGCTTGACATTAGATGACTCCAAAAATTGAAGTTGTATGAATAGCTGTACTCTCTGTCGCTTGGATGCCATGCATTCAGACTGGATAGATTCCATGCACTAATGGAAGAATCATGAACTACTTTTTCCATCCAGAAACTGCCATTTACGTCTTCATCGAATGTAACTTTGGCGTTGTACTGTGTATGTGTTTCCTGTTCGTTATTATCGTTTGTTACCGTCTCCGTCTTGTTGACCTTTACATTCTCTACTCGTGGGTTACTGATTGTAACTGATGGTGGGGTGTCATAGCGAATGGTATATTTGGCAGATTCTCCATAGAATAATTCTAATTCATTTGTTTTTTTGTTGCGTTTCTTTGCATACAATCCAATTGTGGCATCGAGTTCGGCAACAAAGTTATTATAGTCCTTCCTCATTGCAGCCTCACTGCTCCTCAAATAATATGTTGCATTCTGGGGAGTAGTGTTGATGCTATTGAATTTCCCGATTATATCAATATAACCATCAGCCAATACTCTGAATAGTCCCCATTCCTCGATGTCCTCTGTATTGTTAAGTTTTGCTTTAATACCGATGTACATGCGGTTTGGTTCTTGTGGATAGCTGTCATTTGTGACGTATTTTGCACCGTTACTAGTAACGCTCTGTAACAGGGCTGGACAGTAGCCCAGTGGAATGGCTGGCGTAGCACGCATGGTAACACCGGCTATTTTGACAATGGGATAGGCTGTCAGTTGCTGGGACTTTGGTATATTGCTGAATGTATATTCAAAAGTGCTGTTTGCCTTGTTGTGCTCACCAGTATAGTCTGCAGTCTGTATTATGTTGTCATCGGAGTCATAGAGTGCCATGCCGATGATAGGTGAAAACAGCGTATTGCGCTCTACATTTAGTGTCACCTTCATGTCTGTGAAAAGATCTTTCTGGCTACCTGGTTGGAACGTAGGTAGTAAATAATCCTTTCTGATGGACGTTTTAAAACGTTTGGGAGTAGTTGAACCTTTAGCATTCTTGCCAAGCAGGCTGAGTTTTGCAAAGGTGGAAACTTCGCTTGTACGGAATGTCTCTGCCTGTGTGTCTTTGATAGCATCGTAAATGCCCGTGTCAAACAAACTGATAGCGTCAAAACTAAATGTGGCTTCCTCCCTTACACCGAATACTGGTGTGATTCCGATGCCTGTTGACGAACCGTTCACCGATAGCATCACTTCAGGCACAAGCCCTACTTCCACAGCTCCCTCCAATGAAAGTGAGGCTAAGTTAAGTTCGGCATCGCTTGAATGTGTCGGTACAAGGCGTAAGCTTTCGTTCTCATAGACAATGGCAAGTCTGTCGGTACGCTCATAGCTGGCATTAAAGCCAAATCCTACCTTGCCCTCAGCTTCGGCATAGCCGTAGAGCGTTAACTGCGGCTCGAACCATAGTATCTTGCTCAATATGGGATTGGGGAACGATAATTTCCCTATTTTTACAGTGTGTCCTATCTGGCGTCGTCCTGTGCTCACCTCTTTTTCCACTTCTGCCTGAAAGGATAGTTCAGCTTCCGTGTTCATTCTGAACTCTAGTTTCAAATAGATGGGGTCTTTCCATGAAGTCTTGCGTATGGTTGCTTGTAGATGTGCATTGTTCTTTACAGAGGCACTAGCTTTCAACTTGCCCTTTTCCCATTCTCCTTCCAGTTTTTTGTCCCAAAGCTCTTTGTTGATGTTTGCTTCAGCGCGTCTAATTGCATTTGTGTTGTTTGGTATTGAAGTTTCATCACCATTGACTGTGCCATAGTAGAGTATTTGATCGAAAATTTCGTCCAGAGTAGCACCCTCGCACTCATACTGTATTCCGTTGCTGTTGGCAGTAATGGCTGTCACGCGTGCCATGATTCCATTGGCAAATGCTGTACATTCAGGCGTGGCGACTACTACATTGCCTTTTTGGGGGCGTAGGCTTTCTGGTGTTGATAGCAGCATGGTGAAGTGCAGCGTGTCAGCTTTCATTATATAAGGCAAATGCTCTTCAGTGAGCATGAAGACATCTTTGTTGATGATTGTTTCGAGAGCAGTAAATCCGACACTGTCCACAGCTTCGATGGGGATACGGTATACACTGTCTTGAGTCCAGATGAGTTGTGCTACGATGTGGTCGCAAAAGACACTATCTTGTCCGACAACTTTCACGTCGGTATAGGTTATGCTGTCAACGTCGTGGAAATGAAATGCATTGAAGTCGCCGTCATTGCGATAGATGAAAAATGCGTCTTGTTGTCCTTGGGCGACAACGTTCGTCACTGTGCTGAGCAAAGCAACAAACATAAGAATAAAATGCCTTGCTTTCATCGTTTCGCTATTTTGTGGGTGATACCATTTACAGTGACAAGATATACTCCTATGGGGAGACTACCCAAGTTGAAAGCGTATTCACCGTCGGTGGCTATCTGACGAATCAGAACAGGTGTGCTGTTAGCGGTGTGTAGTTCTACGATGCTTCCAGCATGGAGTTTTGGGAACATCAGTACATTACCGTCGAATTGAAAGTTGACTTCTTTTTTTGAACTGTCGGTGCTAATGTCGAATATACTGTTGACTTCCTGTATTTCATGGGTAAGACGTAGGATGTCGGAACGCTTGTATGATACTTGAAGCGTTGCCGTTGTTACCAATAGCTCAGTGTCGTTGAATTGCAGACGCGGTTTCTCAGCCAAGGCATAAGCCACTTTAGTACCGTCTTTTGCTTGAATAACAAGACACATCATTTGTTTTGCTGTAGATGGTATGGCCACCAAGCAAAGCAACGATAGAAAAATTAGGATTCTTCGTTTCATTGTCATAGGTTTTTATTGATTGTTTTATACAACAATATACTAATGGAGCGGCTCCGTATCAATGTCAATAATCTAAACCGCATTTGTAAAACAGACTGGGCAGACGCCCAGCCTGTTTATAGTGGATTCCAACCTTGAGCCTTTAACTCAAACTCATGATTATCACGACTTACAAGAATGTGACCGAACTTCTGTTCGGTGATATGTCCTATTAGATGTACATCTTCTAGCTGTTCAATTTTCTCATGATCGCCAATGGGAACTGTGAATACCAGCTCGTAGTCTTCGCCACCGTTGAGAGCACATGTCGTAACATTCATGTTCATCTCTTCAGCCATTACTGCAGTCTGGTAGTCAATGGGAAGGTTTTTCTCAAAGATGCGGCAACCAACTCCGGACTGTTTGCATATATGCATGAGCTCAGATGAGAGACCGTCGCTGATGTCCATCATTGCAGTGGGGTGAATGCCGACTTCGCGAAGTTTGCGGATAATGTCACCGCGTGCTTCTGTCTGCAGCTGTCGTTGCAACAAGTACTCCTTTCCTGAGAAGTCTGGCTGGGATAGAGTTGAGAGTTGAGAGTTGAGAGTTGAGAGTTTTGCACTATCACCGGCAGCGCTGGCTTCCTTCATTTTCTTTTGTAGGTCTTCCACCTGAGAATAATAAACGCTTTTCTCGCGTTCCAGGAGCTGTAGTCCCATGTAGGCAGCACCAAGATCTCCGCTGACGCAGATAAGATCTGTGTCGTGTGCTCCATTGCGATAGACGATATCTTCTTTACGAGCCTCACCTATGCACGTGATTGATATTGCCAAACCCGTATATGATGATGTTGTGTCACCACCAACGATATCCACATTCCACTTTTCACAAGCGAGACGTACACCTTCATAGAAAAGCTCAATGTCCTCCACTTTGAAACGTTTACTAATGGCGAGTGATATGGTTATCTGACGTGGCGTGCCATTCATGGCAAAGATATCACTAATGTTGACCATTGCCGACTTATAACCGAGATGCTTCAGGTCTATGTAGGTGAGGTCGAAATGTACACCCTCCATTAGCATATCGGTGGTGACGAGTACTTCTGTATCAGGATAGCTGAGTACGGCGCAGTCATCGCCTACGCCGTACTTCGTTGATTCGTTTTTCTTTTCTAAGTCTTTTGTTAGTCTGTCAATCAGACCAAATTCTCCTAATTCTTTTATTTCCATTATTATATTAAAGAGGTGAGGGGACAAAATCTACTTTTTCCAGTTCTCTGTTGGGTGACTGGTGTCAAACTTTTCTTTTTTGTCGCTATTTACTTTTTCAGAGCGGATAATCATCTCGCGCATGATTTCTGTCATGATGGGTTGTGCCTTGTCAGCAGATTCCTGTACCTCTTCGTGGCTTACCTCGACAGGATTGTCGAAGCCACCAAGATCTGTTACAACAGAAATGCCGAATGTGCGAATGCCGCAATGGTGTGCAACGATTACCTCAGGAACTGTTGACATGCCTACTGTGTCGCCTCCGAGAGTGCGATACATGCGGTATTCGGCAGGAGTCTCAAAGGTAGGTCCCTGTACACCCATATATACACCGTATTGCAGGCGAATCTTCTTTTCGCGTGCAATCTGACTTGCTAACTTGATGAGTGATGTGTCGTAGGTCTCGTGCATGTCAGGAAAACGTGGACCTGTTGGGAAGTTCTTTCCGCGCAGAGGATGCTCTGGGAAGAAGTTGATGTGATCGGTGATAACCATTAGGTCACCAATCTTAAAGCCAGGGTTCATGCCACCGGCAGCATTGCTGACAAAGAGTGTCTTGATGCCCAGCTCATACATTACTCGAACAGGAAATGTCACTTCCTTCATTGAGTAACCCTCATAGTAGTGGAAGCGTCCTTTCATGGCCATTATGTCTATACCGCCTAACTTTCCAAAGATGAGCATTCCGCTATGACCTTCAACTGTAGATACAGGGAAGTTCGGAATTTCTGCATATGGAATTTCTAATTTGTCGGTTATCTCAGAAGCTAATTGTCCGAGACCCGTTCCCAGAATTATGGCTGTCTTTGGATTTGTCGTCATCCTTTGTTTTAGCCAGGATGCTGTTTCTTGAATTTTTTCGTACATAGCTGATAATCTTTTCGTTAAACACTTCTTCTTGCTCCAGCAAGAACTTTATTTTCACAGGTAAAGAGTATATGTTGTCTTTTATCTCTTTGCTCAATCCCTTGGTATCGTTTATTCTGACAGCATCTTTTTCCGTCGTTATAACAATCTTTGGGGATGGCATGTTTGCAAAAGTTTCATTGATGAGCTGAACGTCATCGTCATTGAACTCATGATGATCAGGGAACCTGAGTGGCGTTAAGTTTTTAACGTATGGCTTCAGGTCTTCCCTCAATTGCCGTGGTGATGCTATTCCTGTCAGCAGTAAGACGTGTTCGTCGCTGCCAATGCTGTTAAGTTCGCGTGTGCTACCATTATATAAGTGCTTAAGGTCATCGTATGCAAGCTTTGTGAAAAAGAGGTCCTGATAGGGGAAAAGGTCCATTGCTTTCGTTACCACTCTGAACTCCATAGGGCGCAGAGCGTCAGGACACTTTGTGATGATGACTATGTCTGCACGGTTCTTGCCGCTCAGTGGTTCGCGTAGACGACCGGCAGGCAATAGCTTGTCATAGATGATGAGACGATGATAGTCAACGAGTAGGATGTTTATGCCAGGCTTTACATAACGGTGCTGAAAGGCATCGTCGAGAAGAATGACATCTATCTTCTTATCGCTATCCATGAGTGTCTCAATACCATGAACCCTTTTCGCATCAACAGCAACTGTCACTTTGGGGAACTTTTGCTTCATTTGGAAAGGCTCGTCACCAATATCGGTCATGATGGTGTTCGCATCAGCAACAATATAGCCTTTTGTTCTACGTTTATAGCCACGACTGAGCACTGCCACATTAAATCTATCTTTCAGAAGACGTATGAGGTATTCCACATGAGGCGTTTTTCCTGTTCCTCCAACAGTAATGTTGCCTACTGAGATGACAGGTATGTCGAAGGCGCGACTTTTGAGAACTCCCACATCGAAAAGAAAGTTCCTAAAGCCTATAATACATCCATAGAGCCAGCTTAATGGCTTTAGCCATTCGTTGATCTTGATGAAATCGCCTTCCATTTTAGTTGCCTATTTCGAGTCGTTGTTATGATGAGGTAACAATACTATAGTTTATCGAATGGTTGTCGTAAATGGCAATCTTGCCTGCAGACGGTTGCGCTGTTGGTCGAGACGCATCTCCATGATTGGCTCGTAGAAGTCGCCAAGGATTGTGCGCAACTGGCTGTCAAGATAAGAGCCTTTTTCGTCTTTCTTGAAGAGGTTGTCCATCCAGTCTTCCTGACCAGGATAAGCAGTGGTGTAGTATTTCTCACTCTTTGCGAGTTCAGCAGCCTTCTTGATAGCGTCATCGAGTGAACCAAGCTGATCAACAAGCTTTATGTTGATGGCATCAGATGCCAGCCATACGCGACCTTGAGCAATAGTATGAACCTCATCGCGGCTCATCTTGCGTCCCTGTGCAACAATGCTGAGGAATTTTTCGTAGCCACGGTCCACATAATGTTGCATGTGGAGTAGCTCAGCCTCATTTTCCTTGCTGAAAACGAGATTGTCCTCATAGTCTGTGAAGCGGTTAGTCTTCACACCGTCGAAGGTTATTCCTAACTTGTCTGTTGCAAGTCCTGTGAGATTTGGAATAAGACCGAATATACCTATAGAGCCTGTAAGTGTGGTTGGCTCAGCTACGATGTAGTTAGCACCAGCACTAATCATGTAGCCACCAGAAGCAGCCAAACCGCCCATAGATACCACCACTGGCTTCTTCGCTTTAAGGAGTTCTATTGCATGCCATATCTGTTCAGATGCAATTGCACTTCCGCCAGGAGAATTGACTCTTAAAACAACTGCCTTGATGTCGTCATCGTCAGCAAGTTCTGCAATATCTTCAACGGTCTTGTTGCCAACGATAGAATGGCTTGGGAAAAGTCCGCCGGCATTAGAGTCTATTATTTCGCCGTAAGCATAATAGATGGCAATCTCATCACCTTTCTCTTTCTTTTTCGCATCAACGCCAGCCATGTCTGAAAGCAGCAACTGGTTAATATCGTCATCATCGTCAATACCAAGTTTAGCTTTCACTACAGTCTTTATTTCTTCTGGATACATGAGCTTGTCCACAAGGTGAGCCTTAATGTAGTCATTTGCATCAGCAAAGGCGATTATGCTGTCGCTGGCAAGCTGGTTTAGTTGCTCAGTGCTAACCTTACGACTGTCTGCTATGTCTTTCAGCATGTGTTTCCACACGCCCTGAAGGTAAGCTGTTCGCTGCTCGCGGTCATCGTCGCTCATGTCCTTACGTGTCACGCTCTCAATGGCACTCTTGTATTTTCCTACACGTGTTGCCTGCATTTTAATGCCAAGCTTTTCATATAGACCAGTCATATACTGACTTTTACCTCCAAGACCCTTGAAGTCAATCATGCCAGTAGTGTTGAGGAATACAGAGTCAGCTACAGATGCTACATAATAGCTCATTTGCATGTATTGGTCGGCATATGCAATAATCCATTTGCCACTCTTCTTGAACTCTACCAAGGCGTCACGAAGCTGCTGTGCTGACGCAGGAGCATCGAACGACAAGAGACCTCCTTCAAGATAGATACCTTTAATATCTTCATTGTCTTTTGCCTTGTTTATAGCGCAGATAAGTTCGTCAAGTCCCATCTGCTCTGTGTTATCGTTTCCTAATAATGAGGAGAAAGGATTGTTATCCTCTGAACGTTCCTGCAGAATGCCACTCAGTTTGATAACGAATACCGAGTTGTCTTTAACTTGAGTAGAAGCAGATTCACTAGCAATCATACCTACAATGGAAATCATAAACATGATTCCTGAAATCACCGATAGAAGAACGATACCACAGATTGTGGCAAGCGTGTATTTGAAAAATTCTTTCATGGGTTAATAATAATTGTGTTATTTCGTGGCAAAGTTAATATAAATATGTAATAAAAGCAAGAAAACAATCTATTTTATTGTGTTTTTTTACACTATACAACGAAAGAACAACAAAAGGAGCCGAACTTCTCAGCCCAGCTCATTTCTTTTTACCATAAAAAATTACTAACTAAAACTATTTCATTAAAACGCTTTCCATGTTACGTCATTGAACAATTCAAATTGAGTTATTTGTGAAAATGTGATGCAAAGGTAGGACGTTAGCTAAAGAAAAAGATTATAATGGTGTACATTTTGTTGTAAAATCGTACGGATTATGTCTTTTTTGAGATTTTTTTTCTACTTTTGTAGGCTGAAAACCTTGACGTCTTTCTTTCAAAGACGATAATGCTAATCGTAAACGAATATATAAATTTTGAATAAAACTAATGAACAAACGAATCATTTTGGGAGTCTTGGTAGCTATGATTGCTATTGTGACATTTGCTAAAGGAAAGAAAGTGCAACCTGAACTATGGCCAGATGGAACACCTATACCAGCATGGTTTAGTGATACCTCTCGTGTAGATGTATCTACTCTTGGCAAGAAATATGTAGTTACTAACTACGGAGTAAAGAATTATTCTGAGCAGGTGCAGACAGAAAAGCTACAGGCTGTTATTGACCTGGCTGCAAGTCAGGGTGGGGGAGTAATTGTCATCCCTCGCGGCTTTGTGGTAAGTGGCTCACTGTTCTTTAAAAAAGGTACACATCTTTTAATAGAAGAGAATGGCGAGTTGAGAGGTTCTGACCGTATACGTGATTTTAAGCTTGTTAAGACTCGTATGGAAGGACAGACGTTGAATTATTTTGCAGCATTGGTCAATGCAGATGATAATGATGGATTCACCATTACAGGTCCTGGCACCATAAATGGAAACGGACAGGCATATTGGGAGGAATTCTGGATTCGTAGGCAGTATAATAAAAACTGTACCAATCTCGAAGCAATGCGTCCTCGCAACGTGTATATCTCTAATAGTAAGAATGTCACCGTTCAGGATGTGCGTATAATAAACTCTCCTTTCTGGACAAACCATCTCTATAAGTGTGAGAACGTGCGCTATCTTGGTTGCTACATCTTCGCTCCTTTTGACAATGTGACACCTGTTGATCCGAAAAGAGGCGCTCCTTCGAGTGATGCAATTGATATTGATGTATGTAAGAATGTGCTAATTAGTGGTTGCTACATGAGTGTCAATGATGATGCTGTAGTACTGAAAGGAGGAAAAGGAACATGGGCTGATAAGGATCCAAACAATGGCCCATGTGAGAATATCATCGTGACAGACTGTACATATGGCAAAGTTCATGGATGTATGACCCTCGGATCGGAATCGCTTCATGACAAAAACGTTATCATGCGACGCTGTACAGTTAAGGATGCCACTCGTGTGTTGTGGCTGAAGATGCGTCCTGACACTCCCCAGCATTATGAGTATGTGAGGGTTGAGAATTTTAAGGGTAATTGTGGCTCGTTCCTCGTCGTGCGTCCATGGACTCAGTTCTTTAAGCCTGAAAATCGTGAAGATATGCCTTTGTCGCAATGTAACAACATTTATTTCCGTAACATCAATATGGACTGCAAAAATTTCTTTGATGTAGGCACTTCTGATAAGTATCGTCTGAAAGATTTTACTTTTGAGAATATCAATGTTACAGATCAAAAGAAAGCATTCAATCCTGAGATAATTGAAAACTGTACAGTCAAGAATGTTCAGATAAAATAGTAAAAATGTCATTCTGTTGAACGCTTTTACAAGAAAACGGACGATTAGTATTGTCCGTTTTCTTCTTGTCAGCTTACTTTTGCAAAAACAAAACAAACTACTATAATTATATGCGTAAGAACCTCATTTGTGTGTTGTTGATGCTGTTCGCAGTGGTGGCATCGGCAACGGAGAGAAAAAAGCTTAACTTTAACGCCGATTGGAAATTGAAGGTAGGTGATTTGTCAGAAGCAATTATGCCAGATTTCGATGACAGTCATTGGCAAAAGGTTACTTTACCCTATGCTTTCAATGGTGACGAGGCATTCCGTAAAGATATAGTTGACCATACTGATACTGTCTGCTGGTATCGCAAGTCTTTTTCTTTGTCAGATGAAGATCTTAAAGGAAAGGTGTTCATTGAGTTTGAAGGAGCACGTCAGGGAGCTGATGTGTGGTTGAATGGACAAAAGGTTGGCTTTAGCGATAATGGAGTTATGGCATTTGGCTTCGACCTAACTCCTTATGCACAGGTGGGACTTAACGTCATTGCTGTACGTTGCGACAATAGTTGGAACTATCGTGATCGCGTGCTTAACAGTCGTTATCAGTGGAACGATAAGAACTTTAACGCAAACTACGGTGGTCTTCCAAAAAATGTATTCCTGCATCTGACCGATCGCCTTTATCAGACACTTCCTCTTTATTCAAACCTTTCTACAACAGGAACATATATTTTTGCAACTGATTATGATATATCTGGTCGCAAGGCTGTTATACATGTTGAGTCTCAGGTAAAGAATGAAGCTTCTTCTGAGCGTTCTTTCACTCTGGAAACACGAATATTTGATGTTGAAGGAAAAGAAATAACACGTTTCTCAGGAAAGCGTGTGACATTACAGTCTGGCAAGCTCTGTACTGTGTCGGCATCCAAGGAGGTCGAAGGACTTCATTTCTGGTCATGGGGATATGGCTATCTCTACACAGTGAAGACTATGCTTAAGGCTGATGATGGCTCAGCGAGTGATTGCGTCGTTACACGTACTGGATTTCGCAAGACGGAGTTCAAAGATGGTAAGTTCTATCTCAATGATCGTGTTATGATGGTTCATGGCTATGCCCAGCGCACGAGTAACGAGTGGCCAGGTGTGGGCATTAGTGTTCCTGCATGGCTTAGTGACTACAGCAACGACCTTGTGGTTAAGTCTGGAGGAAATGTTGTGCGCTGGATGCATGTGTGTCCATGGAAGCAAGATATAGAGTCGTGTGACCGTGTTGGACTTATTCAGGCGATGCCTGCTGGTGATGCAGAGAAAGATGTTGAAGGCCCACGCTGGCAGCAGCGCACTCAGGTTATGCGTGATGCCATCATCTATAATCGTAATAATCCTTCGATTATCTTCTATGAGTGTGGCAATTTCCGTATCTCCCAAAAACACATGGAAGAGATGAAGAAGATACGTGATGATTTTGACCCAAAGGGTGGGCGAGCTATCGGTTCACGCGAGATGCTTGACAGACCCGAGGCTGAGTATGGAGGCGAGATGCTCTATATCAACAAGAGTGCTTCTAAACCTATGTGGTCAATGGAGTATTATCGTGATGAGGGCTTGCGGAAATATTGGGATGAATATAGCTATCCATATCATAAAGAAGGTGACGGCCCTCTATACAGAGGTGCACCTGCCCTTGACTATAACCACAATATGGATGCCCTGGCATGTGGCATGGTAGAGCGTTGGCATGAGTATTGGCTTGAGCGTCCAGGCACAGGAAAACGAGTAAATTCTGGTGGAGTGAAGATCGTGTTCTCTGACACAAATACTCATCATCGTGGAGAGTCTAACTATCGTACAAGTGGAGTCACTGACGCCATGCGTATACCTAAAGATGCATTCTTTGCCCATCAGGTTATGTGGGATGGATGGGTGTCACCAGAGAATGAACGTACATATATTATAGGTCATTGGAACTATGAAAGTACAAAGCAAGTTGTTAAGCCTGTCTATGTTGTTTCTACTGCCGATGAGGTAAAACTGTTCGTTAATGGTAAACTAGTAGAACGCGGTGAGCGTTCTTACCAATGGCTGTTTACGTTTAAGCCAATCGCATTTGAACCAGGAAAGATAGAGGCTGTTGGCTACACAAATGGTAAGGAGACATCTCGCCATGCCATAGAGACAGCAGGCAAACCATATCAGCTAAAGCTTACTGCCATCCAAAATCCAGAAGGATTCAAGGCTGATGGTGCTGATATGGCACTCGTTCAGGTTGAGGTTCTTGACAGACAAGGACGTCGTTGTCCACTTGATGACAGCATGATTCATTTCACTCTTTATGGTGAAGGACAGTGGATTGGAGGTATTGGTACACGAAACAACAACGAGTATCTGAAAGATAACGAGAAGAAGGATCCAAATCTTTTGGATTCTGCAAACAAGAAGAATCTGAGCGATAATTATGTAGGAGCAATGTCGTTGCCAGTAGAATGTGGCGTTAATCGCGTGCTCGTTCGCAGTACAGTCAACCCTGGTGAGATACACCTGTCTGTCACTGCCGATGGTCTTCGTCCTGCTTATCTCACTCTAAATACAACAAAGGCACCTGCTGCTGATGTGCTGCCATCGTTAACATTAGCTCCTGTTCTGGACCGTGGTGAAACGCCATCAACACCTTCTTATGATGATGTGTTCAAGAGTGTAGATATCGCTTCAGTGAAAGCTGGCTCAAATCAGGCCGATGTGGAAAAGGCGTTTGATGACAACGAATTGACGGAATGGAAGAGCGATGGCCAGCGCGAGAATGCGTGGCTTACATTTAAGCTTTCTCGCAAGGCTGCTATCAGCGAAATAACAATGAAGCTTACTGGTTGGCGCCAGAAGTGCTATCCGTTGGAGGTCTATGCTGGTAAGAAAAAAGTTTGGGAAGGTGTTACACCAGCATCATTGGGTTATGTCCATATGTCAATTGCTGAACCAGTTGATGCTAAAGAATTGACTATAAAGATGATAGCTCCGTCTCAAGATAGTAAAAAGTTCGGCCTTGTGAAAGAACTGGCAGGCGGTGTGGCTAACGAAATGGATCGCATGAAGTCATCAAAAGGAAAGACTGAATTGAGAATTGTAGAGGTTGATTTGCTTGAACGAGTAAAAAAATAATTACAGACAGTTCTTTTTTAAGAAAATATTCTTATCTTTGTCCCCATAAAACAAGATAAGAATATTTTTTTATTAACCAATGATTAAGCTTTTTGTTCCAGGACGTCTGTGCCTTTTCGGTGAGCATACCGACTGGGCAGGTCACTATCGTACAATGAATGCTGACATCGCCCCAGGTGCAGCCATTGTTACAGGTATAGAGCAGGGTATCTATGCCGAAGTTGAGAAATCGACACTTTTTGAGGTTCAGAGTATTGCTCCTACAATGCATGGACAGTGGCATGATTTCGCATGTCGTATGGATGAGCAGGAACTTAAACGTATAGCACGTTCTGGCGATTTCTTCTGTTATTGTGCAGGAGTGGCATCTTATATGCTCGAATGGTATAAGGTCGGTGGCGTACGCATAAAGATTACTGACATGACACTTCCCATGAAGAGCGGACTGAGCTCATCTGCTGCCATCTGTGTCCTCGTTGCGCGTGCATTTAACCTTATATATAATCTCAACCTTAATACAATGGGCGAGATGAACATCGCCTATGTGGGAGAGCTGCGAACGTCGAGCCGTTGTGGACGTCTTGACCAAGCCTGCGCCTTTGGTGTTAAGCCAAACCTTATGACCTTCGATGGCGATGAGGTTGAGGTGCAACAGTTGACTGTGAAGAAACAGTTGTATTGGGTTTTTGCAGACCTCTGTGGAGAAAAAGATACTATCAAGATTCTTGCTGACTTGAACAAAGCCTATCCTTTCGCTTCCAATGAGCAGGAGCGTTTGGAACATGATGCCTTGGGAAAGCAAAATCTTGAGTTTATTGAGAGAGCTGTGAAATACATGGCTGAAGGTAACCGTGAGGCGTTGGGAAAACTTATGACTGAGACAGAAGAGGTGTTCGACAGGCAAGTGGCACCTATGTGTCCTTCAGAGTTGACATCGCCGAAGCTTAAGTCTGTGCTTGCCGATGAACATATAAAAACTCTTACTTATGGAGGAAAGGGCGTGGGATCACATGGTGATGGTTCGGTACAGTTCCTTGCACGCGACGCGGAATCACAGCAGAAGTTGATTGACTATCTTATATCAAAGGGAATGCCGGCTTATCCGCTTACTATTAAGCCTGTTCATACTGTCCGTCGTGCTATCATACCTGTTGCTGGATTTGGTACGCGCCTTTACCCGGCAACGCGTGGACTGAAGAAAGATTTCTTCCCCATTCCATGTCCCGATGGCATGGTACGTCCTGTCATACTTATTCTTCTTGAAGAGCTAATTCATAGTGGCATCGAAGAGATTTGTCTTGTTCTTGGCAGCGAGGAAGAGCGTCAGATGTATTCAGACTTCTTTGAGCGTCCGCTATCACAGGAGCACATGCGGAAACTGAATACTGAGAGTCAGGAGTACGAGAACCGCATACTCAATATAGGAAAGCACTTGCATTATGTTTATCAGACAGAGAAACGCGGTTTTGGACATGCTGTTTATCAGGCAGCCCAGTTCGCACACGAAGAGCCGGTTCTTCTTATGCTTGGCGACACTCTTTATCGTTCCAATACGAATAAGCCTTGTGCATTGCAGCTGATAGAAGCCTACGAGAAATATAACACTCTCATGGCAGGACTTTATCCCGTACCTGTTAGTACGGTGAGCCATTTCGGAATAATGAGTGGTGTATGGGAAGACAAGCATTGCAACGTGCTTCATGTATCTGCTTTGAATGAGAAGCCAAAGGCAAGCTACGCTGAAGAATTCCTTGGCGTTCGTAACTCTGAAGGTGAAAAGGAGTATTGCTCTGTATTAGGACAGTACATTCTGACACCAGAAGTGTTCCATCAGCTTGAGGCTGACATCCGTTTAGCCGATGAGCAGGGTGACACCCAGCGTGAGATAGAACTTACTTCAGCTCTCGATGCAGTGCGTAAGCGCGAAGGCATGTATGGCATTCGTCTTAAAGGCGAGCGCTTTGATATGGGTAATCCTGCAGCTCTTGTTGACACAGTGTCAAAATTCAGTAAGGCGGAAGGGTGATTTCCAAGCCTTCACCATAGGTGCTTGTCGTTTTAGGACATATGCTTTTGGTGAAGGTTTAGGCTTCTCTTGATGATATTGTTTAATAGGAAAACTTTTGTTCCATTTTTTACGTATCAGTGTTAAAATTGAAAAAGTAACATCGCTATTTCTTAACTAATTTGTACCTTTGCATTACGTAAAAAAGGTAAAAAAAGAGCAAAGCGCTAATAATGCAATTCTTATCAATGCAGAGCGCAAGTAAATTTAATAATTGTTTTACTATGTCAAAGATTAAGACAATAGGTATTTTAACTTCCGGAGGAGACTCTCCAGGTATGAATGCTGCTATTCGTGCAGTGACTCGTGCAGGCATTTACAATGGTTTTAATATTAAAGGAATCTATCGCGGTTACGATGGACTTATAAATGATGAAGTTAAAACCTTTACTACAGAAGATGTTAGTGGTATCATAACCCGTGGTGGTACTATTCTTAAGACGGCACGTTCTAAGGAGTTTACTACCGAAGAGGGTAGAAACAAGGCTTATGAGACTTGTGTCAACGAAGGTATAGATGCTCTCGTTGTCATAGGTGGTAATGGCTCTCTTACCGGTGCTCGTGCTTTTGCTATGGAGCACGATTTCCCTGTTATCGGACTGCCTGGTACTATTGATAACGACCTCTATGGTACCGATGCAACAATAGGCTATGACACTACTATGAACACCATCATGGAGTGTGTTGACCGCATTCGCGATACTGCCAACTCACATGAGCGTATATTCTTCATTGAGGTGATGGGACGTGAAGCTGGCTATCTGGCTCAGAACTGTGCTATTGCCTGTGGTGCTGAGGCTGCTATTATTCCTGAAGATATGACCGATGTGGATCAGTTGGCTGAGTTTATGCACCGTGGTATTCGTAAGTCAAAGAAATCGTGCATCGTTATAGTGTCGGAAAGTCAGAAGTGCGGCGCTCTTTATTATGCCGACCGTGTGAAGAATGAGTTCCCAGGGTTCGACGTCCGTGTGTCTATACTTGGTCATCTGCAGCGTGGTGGAAGTCCGTCTGCTCGTGATCGTGTACTTGCAAGTTGTATGGGTGTCGGAGCTATTAAGGCAATATTGCAGGGACAGCGCAATGTCATGATAGGCTATCGCTTCAATGAAGTTGTATATGTTCCTTTCTCAGAGTGCATACGTACTGACAAACCTTTCGACAAACGACTGATAAAAGTACTTGATGAATTAAGTATATAACACAATGCAAAAAACTTAAAACTATCTACTATGAAAAGACTCCTTTCTTTGGCAGTTATCGTAATGATGACTACTTTTGGTGTTCTGGCACATGAGATAGATGAGAATGAGAAGTCAACTGTAACGAAAAGTAGTAATAAGTCCTCAAAAAGCTATGGCGCAAGCGTAGGGTTGGGGCTTATTACTATTTCCGATACGGTGAAAGGCATACAGATTTCGCCTGTGTCTATCCTTGGCTCAAATGTGACAGGTGTACAGATGTCTGTGTTTAGCAATGTGGCATACGATGGTATGACTGGAGTGCAGTTGTCGGGACTCAATAATATCGTTATTGGTGAAGCAAACGGACTTCAGCTTAGCGGTTTTACGAACCAGAATATCGGAACCCTGAAGGGTGTGCAGATGGCATTCCGTAATGGAACAGATACTCTGCGAGGCGTACAGTTTGGCATGTTTAATATTCTTCGTGAATACGAGAAAGGAGTGCAGATAGGTATTGTAAACTATTCCCACGATACAATCTCTAAGCGCTATGGACTCGTCAATGTCAATCCTAAGACTAAGATAGCCTTAATGGGTTTTGCAGGTACCAATTCTAAAATAAACTTTGCATTGCGCTTTCGCAATAGGAGTACTTATAACATCTTCGGTGCCGGTACCCATTATATGGGACTTAACGATAAATTCTCTGGTACCATATTCTATCGTATAGGACAGTACTTTAATCTTACTCCGCGGTTGTCGGTGAGTGGCGACTTGGGCTTTTTTCATATAGAGACATTCCAAGAACACTCTACTGAAGCTCCTGAGCGTCTATACTCTCTGGAAGCACGCTTGAACTTGGATTACCAGCTTAGCAAACACTGGGGCATATTTGGTTCTGTGGGCTATGGAGATACTCGTTACTATAATCATAACAAGAGTTTCAGACACCGTATGATTGGTGAGGTTGGTCTCACTTATCAATATGCTGGTTATAATAGTCAGAAATCACGTGAACTACATCTTCACTCTGAAGAAGATATGATGGAAGGCAATGATAATCGTTTTGCACTTCCTGAGAAACGCAATATGGTTCGCACCATTTCCATGATTACTGCATTGAACGCCTTTGTGAACCGATGGGACACATGGGTACTCAACGAGGAATTCTCTAGAATAAACTTTCATAGCATAGGTCACAACTTCGAACATGCTTTCGTGTGGGATAACGATAATTTCAACACGAACCTGTTCGCTCACCCATACCATGGAAATCTTTATTTTAACTCTGCTCGAACTAATGGCTATAACTTCTGGCAGTCATATCCTTGTGCACTTGGTGGCTCGTTGATGTGGGAGTTCTTTGGCGAGATTACACCGCCAGCCATCAATGACATGATTGCTACCTCTGTTGGTGGCTCGTGCATTGGTGAAATCACTTTCCGCATAAGTGATCTGTTCTACGATGATCGTGAAGTCGGCTTCAGCCGATTCTTGCGCGAGCTTGGAGGCGCTGCCGTTTCGCCAATGAAAGGCTTGAAACGAATACTGACAGGTCAGGCATGGAAGCGTAAGAGTCGCAACTACCTCTATCACGATTATAAACGTATTCCTGTGAAGTATAGCATCTCAGTAGGTTCGCGTTATTTGGCCGATGATCATGCACTGTTCCGTGGTGAACACAATCCTTACATGGAACTTGTAATGGTATATGGCGATGCATACAACAATGATGAGAATAAGCCATACGACTATTTCCGTTCCAGTGTCACTATGGGATTCTCAAGCAACCAGCCTCTCATAAACCGACTGAACTTGTTAGGACGTCTCTGGGGTACTCCTATTAGCGATACTGATAAGTTTGAGGCAGACCTTGGTATTTTCCAGCATTTTAACTTCTATAACTCTGAAGCAGTGAAAGATGGTACCGACCTCATTCCTTATCGTATCAGCGAAGCTGCCTCAGTAGGTCCTGGCCTCATCTATCGCTTCCCGCATCTTGAGCAGCGCATGGAACTTGAGCAGCGCATCTTCGTCAGCGGAATCTTACTTGGTGGTTCTCTCAGCGACTACCTTTACATTCAGGAGCGTGACTACAATATGGGAAGCGGCTTCTCAGCCAAGATCCAGACGCGAATGGATATCAAGAAGGTGGGCTATATGGATATTGATGCCAACTATTTCCACATCTTCACATGGAAAGGCTATGATCGTTCTCAATGGGTTGGCAAAACTGGATTTGATCTGGACTATACAAATGCACAGGGTGATCCAGGTAACACTCGTATGATGGCTTTCAATGCCAATTTCGGCGTGTATCTTAGTCGTCATATGTCACTAGATATCCGTACCAGCTATTTCTGGCGTCATGCTCATTATAAAGCTGCTGAATTTAAAAACGTTGATGCGAAAACCTTCGAACTACGTGCTGGTCTGACATATAAACTGTAATATGTTGACAGTGGGTTAGAAAAGTTTAACTTTACTCCGAGAGATGTTTAACTTTACTCCGAGAGATGTTTAACTTTACTCGAAGGGATGTTTATTTAGTTCATTCCTCGCATGGTAAGTGAGATGCGCTTGCGACGATAATCGACTTCTAAAACCTTGACCCTGACATGCTGGTGTAGCTTCACCACATCGTTAGGGTCTTTCACATATTTGTCTGCAAGCTGTGATATGTGTACAAGGCCGTCTTGATGGACACCTATATCAACAAACGCACCAAAATTAGTGATATTGGTAATAATGCCAGGTAGCTCCATGCCTACCGTTAGGTCGTCCATATTCTCAATCCCTTTTGCAAACTCAAACTCTTCAATCTGTTCACGCGGATCGCGACCTGGTTTTTCCAGTTCGTTCATTATGTCGTTGAGCGTTGGCAGACCGACCTCGGCGCTTACATACTTATTAATGTCAATTTTTTCTCGAAGCTCCTTCTTTGCGATGAGGTCGCTTATGCTACAACGTAAGTCCTTAGCCATTTGTTCCACGAGGGCATAGCGCTCTGGATGTACGGCACTGTTGTCAAGTGGGTTCTTAGCATTAGGTATGCGTAGGAAACCTGCACACTGTTCAAAGGCATTTGGCCCCAGTCGCGGAACTTTCTTCAGTTGGGCACGGCTGGTGAAGGCACCGTTTTCTTTCCTATATTCAATGATGTTCTTTGCAATAGTTGGACCAAGTCCGCTGACATATTGTAACAGATGGCTTGAGGCTGTGTTCAGGTTCACTCCTACTGAGTTAACGCAACTCTCTACTGTCAGGTCGAGCTGTCGCTTTAGCTTTGTCTGGTCAACATCATGCTGATATTGTCCAACTCCAATGCTTTTCGGGTCAATCTTTACAAGTTCAGCCAATGGATCCATGAGTCTTCTGCCTATTGATACTGCACCGCGAACGGTGACATCTTCGTCAGGAAACTCATCGCGTGCTGTTTTCGATGCAGAATAAACAGAAGCTCCGTCTTCGCTTACAATAAAAATCTTAACTTTCGACCCGTTCTCTGTTTGAGCTGATAGTTCATTTATGAGATCTTCCACGAAGGCTCGTGTCTCGCGACTCGCTGTACCGTTGCCAATTGCTATTGCTTCGATGTGATAGTCCTTTATCATCTGCTGCATGTGGACTGTAGCCTGCATTCTTCGATTTACAGGAGGGTGGGGGAATATAGCCTCGTGGTGAAGGAGGTTGCCTTGCTCGTCAAGACACACAACCTTGCATCCTGTGCGGAAACCTGGGTCAACTCCCATTACTCGCTTCTGACCGAGTGGCGCTGCAAGAAGCAACTGACGGAGGTTCTCAGCAAATACACGTATCGCCTCTTCGTCAGCTTTCTCTTTGCTGAGCGTGCTGAACTCTGTCTCTATTGATGGCTCCAGCAGGCGCTTATAGCCATCGGCAATGGCTTCCTCTACTAGACTGCCACATGCAGAACGTCCATGGACTATGTGCCTACATAAGTTGGAGATGCATGTCTCGTCGTCAATAGTAATGGATACTCGTAATATTCCTTCTTCTTCGCCACGTCGCATAGCTAACAGACGATGGCTTGAACAGCGCTTTAGTGGCTCTTGCCAGTCAAAATAGTCGCTGAACTTTGCTGCTTCATCGCTGTCGGCTTTGCTTTTTACCACTTTTGACGTGATGGTGGCTTCGCGGCGAAAAGATAAGCGAACTGACTGACGGTTACGCTCATCCTCGCTAATAATCTCTGCTACAATGTCCTGAGCACCTTTGATGGCTTGCTCTGTGTCTTTAACATCACCATGAACGTACTTCTCAGCAGCCTTCTTCGGATTTGGCTCACGCTGCATGAGCAAAAGCATAGCCAGTGGTTCGAGCCCCTGCTCTCTGGCAACTTGTGCGCGTGTGCGTCTCTTGGGCTTAAACGGAAGATACAGGTCTTCAAGTTCTGTCGCATCCCAACAGTCTGCTATACGCTTCTCCAATTCAGACGTCATCTTGTTCTGTTCATTGATGGTTTTTACGATAGTGCCTTTTCGCTTTGCTATCTCCTGCAATTTTTCGTATTGCTCGCTGATAGCAGCTATTTGCACTTCGTTAAGACCTCCTGTGCGCTCTTTTCTGTAGCGCGATATGAACGGTATCGTACACCCCTCATCAAGGAGTGTCAGCGTGTTTCCCACAGCGTCGGACTGAAGTGACAACGCTTTGGCAATGATGACGATGAATTTCTTCTTGTCCATGAAGCGTTTCAGTTGAGATTATTCTTCGTCGTCTTTTAAGGTCAGCTCAGCTATCGGCAACTGTCTGTCTATTGCTGAATGGAAAGATATGATACTCTCACTACGAGCAAGACCAAGGGGTTGAAGCTTGTCGTGAATGATGGTAAGAAGATGGTGGTTGTTTATTGCGTAAAGCTTAATGAACAAATCGTAGTCACCTGTAGTGTAGTGACATTCAACAACCTCAGGAATCTCTTTCAGTTTCTCTACTACCTCATCAAACGATTCGGGGTTCTTCAGGTTCAGACCAATGTAAGCACAAGTCTCAAATCCCATCCTTTCGGGATCAATAATAAATTGTGAACCACGTAATATTCCCATATTCGTCAGCTTCTGAATGCGCTGGTGAATAGCAGCACCACTTACATTACATGCTCTGGCTACTTCCAGAAATGGAATGCGGGCATCCTCCGATATCAGGCGAAGGATCTGCTTGTCTAATGTGTCAAGTTTCTGATTTGCCATAATTAATTATTAACTCTGTCTATTGTTAGAACATGCAAAGTTAATGATAATTTTTCTTATAAACAACAGATTGATAATAAAAAAGCCCAAAAAGTAACGAATTGTTATTTTTCAGTAGCAGAATAGTTGATTTTTAGCGAAGATGAAAGCTGAAGCTCTTTCTTGATGTCTGCTATGATACCCATTGGCACGTCCCTGTCAGCCTTAATGCTTACAGTCATACGTTGGCGGTCTTCGGCATTCATCTTCTCTCGCTCCTGCTCTATAAACTCCTTTATATCTGCAATGGTAGCAATCTCATTGTTTAGCTGTATGAAGAACTCACTATCTTCTTTGGCACTAATCTTCTTGCCTACATATATGTATATAATAGAACCTTTATGACCTTGCTTTTTAAGTTCGGTACCTTGGGGAACCTGATATCTGACTTTTAAGTCTACGTCCCTCATATGGGTGACAATCATAAAGAAAAACAGAACGGTGAAGATCAGATCGGGTAGGGACGAGGTGTTCAAGCCTGGCACCTCGTGTTCTCTGTGTCTAAAAAAAAGTCTCATTGCTCCCCTCCTTTCCCAGTCGTTGTAACAGATGTAGGCTCGTCTTCGCTTATGCGTTGAGGATATACCATTGCTATGGCATCTTTCTGATCCTTGTTGCATCTAGCAAGTGGTTTGCCAAACTTCTCTTCTGCCAGTTCATTTCTAAGCTGAGAGTATGCCCTGACTATTGCATCTTGAATCTGAAAATAAGCATCGTAGCTCGTCTCTCTGTCAACTCTTATATAGATGACATGACGGTCACTCACTTCGCAAAGACCGAAGTAGTTCACTTCTCTCTTGCTCTTTTCTGGCAGGGAAGAGTCATTAGTCTTGTTTGCAACGAACGTCTTTACGCGTTCCACTAAGTCATCGGTTATGATGGCTTCGTTATTACATGTTAGTTTGTCCTCTCCGTCAATGACAATCTCCAGTATGTTCCGCTGTTTTATCTTCTGCTCTACAACTTCTTCTTCATTTTGGATTGGGGGAAGCTGTCGCGGAAGGCCTTTATCGGTAGCCATTGATGAAGTCACCAAGAAGAATATCAACAGCATGAACGATATGTCTGCAGTTGAAGTGGTGTTTAATATGGGTACTCTACGTTTCGGACGTTCAAACATCTTCTTCTTTTTATTTTCGTCTGCCAGGAGCTGCCATACTTACAATGACGCATGCTGCTGCTATGAGAATCATAGCTATGGAGCTATTGATAAGCATGTCACTAATGCATAGCCATGTGCGGTCTTCAAATGCTTTGCCGTTGATGTTCAGTGGAGTACTGTCGGCAGAAAACCATGATATGCCAAGCGTCAGTATCAGGAGCACCATAACGCAAATAGAGATATATCGCGTTGCCTTGCTCTCATCTTTTTCTGTTCCGTGCTGACGTATGGAGTTAACCATCGACCACACTGCTAATGCTACAGTCGCAAACAGTAGCACATACATGGTGATGAGCAGTATGTCAACAAATAGCGGATATTCGTAGAAACTCATGACTGGCGCAGCTTGTGTTTCATTATTATGTCAAGAAGAGATATTGCAGACTCTTCCATCTGAGATGTCAGATGCTCTATCTTTGACAATATGTAGTTGTAGAATATTTGTAGAATGATTGCTACAACGATACCGAAGATAGTAGTGATGAGGGCTACTTTCATACCAGATGCTACAATCGTTGGGCTGATATCGCCTGCTTCTTGAATCTGGTCGAACGACATCACCATACCTATAACCGTTCCAAGAAATCCAAGTGATGGAGCTATAGCAATGAATAGCGTTATCCATGAGCAGCCTTTTTCCAGCTTAGCTGACTGTACGGATCCATAACTGACGATAGAACGCTCCACTACATCCATGGCTTCTTCTATATGCATCAAACCCTGATAACAGATGGATGCAACAGGGCCTCGAGTGTCACGGCACAGAGTCTTTGCTCCCTCAATATCGTTCGCCTCCACTTTCTTCTCTATGTCAACAAGCAGTTTCTTCGCGTTTATCTCTGAGAGAGTGAGATATATGATTCTTTCAATACAGAAAGCGAGACCGAGAATAAGCGTTATTGCGACAAGTGACATAAAGCCTACTGATCCTTCTACAAACTTCGTCTTCAGTTGTGAGTGGAAACCATCGCTCTGAGCCACTTCTTCCATTGTAGAGTTGATCAGTGAATCAACTTGTGCCAATGTAGGTAGAATAAACAGCGCAAGCAGAATGCTGGTTAAGACAAATATCTTCGTCTTCATAAATATCTCCTATATTATTAAATATGTGTTTGCTATTTGGTGCACAAAGTTACTAAGAAGCGACTATCTACTCCGCTTTTTTTGTGTTAAATTACTTGAATTGTTTGGTAAAACGCAATTATTTTCTGAAATTTGTAGAATAATAACTGAAACCGAGGAAAAAGATGGCATTACAAATGACTCTTTCGTGTGCATCGTCATCTGTAGCAGATGGAACGAGCTATTTCTGGGATGCGCCACAGCTGCCCGCAGGCACTGACCTTTATCCATATTATCTTAACGAAGATAATGAGGAACAGCCATTGCAGTTTATCTGTCAACTGAACCTTGCTAAGTTGCCGAAAAGCGAGTTGCCATCAAAAGGCATGCTCTATTTCTTTGGGCTGATAGACTACTATCTTGGTTATGACGTACCATATGAGTTTGGAACTGGTTGGTGGGGCGAAGGCAGCGTAAGAGCTGTATATGTGGAGAATACTGATGTGCCACTTGAGCGTCAGAACCCTTACACAGAGGATGATATGATTCCACCACATCTTATCACTTTTCAAGAAACACTGCAGAGAAGTGACGGCATGCGTCTTCTTGGCGAGCCCTTTGAGGATGAGGTCCGTATGGAGATTCCTGATGGATGGACTCTGCTTCTTCAACTTGATTCCGATGAGAATGAACACTTCTCGCTGATGTTCCACGACATGGGACTCCTATATATAATTATTGAGGAGGAACGGCTGAAGAAAGGTGACTTCTCCAACCTGCGTGCCTATATGACATCTATGTAAGAAACAACTTTACTAAACCTTTTAATTTTTCAAAACCATTATGGAAGAACAATTGTATTATTTGATTGGAGCAGGCGTAGTCCTGGTCGCAGTGATTCTTTTCATTTCCTATGTCAAGGCACCGCCTTCATTCGCGTTTATCATTTCAGGTCTGTCTAAGCAACCACGTGTGCTCATTGGTAAGGGCGGATTCCGCATCCCTTTCTTTGAGCGACTAGACCGTGTATATCTCGGTCAGATTACCGTAGATATCAAGACGGAGGAGAGCGTTCCTACCAACGACTTCATCAATGTCGATGTTGATGCCGTTGCGAAGATTCGTGTTACTCCCGACAGCGAGGGTACCCGCCTTGCAGCGAAGAACTTCCTGAACATGACTCCCGATGAGATTGCTGCTCAGTTGCAGGATTCACTTCAGGGTAACATGCGTGAAATCATTGGTACTCTCGACCTGCGTTCACTTAACACCGATCGTGATGGATTCTCTGATCAGGTGATGGCAAAGGCTTCTCCCGATATGGCTAAGTTGGGTATTGACATTATATCTTGTAATATTCAGAACGTTACCGACCGTGAAGGACTTATCAAGGACCTCGGTGCTGATAACACTGCTAAGATTAAGAAAGATGCCGCAATCAACCGTGCCGTTGCTGAGCGTGACGTAAAGATTGAGGTTTCAAAGGCTGACAAGGAGTCTAACGATGCACGTGTAGATGCTGATACAGCTATCGCAATCAAGAACAATGAGCTGGCTCTTAAGCGTGCTGCGCTGAAGAAAGAGGCTGATACTGCTCAGGCTGATGCCGATGCCGCATATGCTATCCAGCAGCAGGAGCAGCAGAAGACCATCAATATTAAGACTGTTGAGGCTGAGATCGAGAAGACTAAGCGTGAGCAAGTGCTTTCTCGTGAGCAGATTGAAATCAAGCAGAACCAGCTGGCGGCAGAAGTGGAGAAAAAGGCTGATGCTGATAAGTATAAGGTGGAGATTGATGCTCAGGCTGATCTCGAGCAGCGCAAGCGTGTTGCTGAGGCTCAGAAGTATGAGGCAGAGCAGAAGGCTCTCGCTCAGAATGCAGAGTCTGATGCTACTCGTTATCGCTTAGAGCAGGAAGCAGCAGGTATAAAGGCTAAGGGTGAGGCTGAGGCTTACGCCATCCAGAAGAAGGGTGAGGCTGAGGCTCTTGCCATGGATAAGAAGGCCGAGGCTTATAAGAAGTATAACAATGCTGCTGTGATTCAGATGATGATTGAGGTTCTGCCTCAGGTCGTTGAAAACGTTGCTAAGCCAATATCTTCTATCAAGGATGTCCATGTTTACAGTGGCGGTCAGGATTCAGGTGCCGGTGTTGCTTCAATGAGCGGTGGAGTGCCTGTTGCTATAAAGCAGGCTTTCGATGTGTTGAAGACTGCTACTGGTGTTGATATGGCTGACATCATGCGTGCTGGTACTCTTGAGGCGAAGACAACTCGTAACATCAACCTCAACGACGAAGCTGCTGATGCTGTCAATAACATCATCGGAAAAGATAAGAAGTAAGAATGAAATGATTATTTGGCTAAATCATGGTAGAGCGATAACAGTTGTTCTGCCGTGTGACGCCAAGAGAATAATTGAGCGCGCTGTAGTCCTACGGCGCGTTTTTCGTTGTAGAAGACCTCATCAGTCTCTAAGCGTAACAGCATCTCTGCTATCTCGTCTGACTTTTCCGGATTAATGAGTATGGCATCTTTACCGCCAATCTCTGGCATCGATGATGTGTTGCTCGTGATAACAGGAGTGCCGCATGCCATGCCTTCCAAAAGGGGAATGCCGAAACTTTCACGTAGCGAAGTGTATAAAAACGCAAAGGCGTCATTATAGATGTATGGCAGGTCGCTGTTGGGAATATATCCTGGCAGATGAAGGTATTCGCGAATAATCTCTATGTCGTTGCGCTTGATGATGTCCTCTAGGAACTGGCGGTCAAGGTCTGCCATGAGTAATGGGCGCTTCACCTTTGACTGTTTCAGATATTTGGCGTATGCCACGAGTGTGCGCTCAGTGTTCTTCTTCGGGTCTGTATTGCCTAAGAAGAATATGAAGCCTTTCTCCTTGATATATTTTTTGTAGATGTCCTTCGTGTCTTCAATAGGGCGGAACCATTCGTTATAGCCATTATAGATCATCGCCATGCGGCTTTCCGGTATCTGTAGCTTGTCAACGATGTTCTTTAACTCGAAGTTCGAAACTGTAATTATACGTTGGCACTTATGCAGTATGCGTGGAACTACAAGGCGACGGTAGAGCCATCCCATGTTTTGATATAGTGACTTGTTGTTTTTATCACGTGGCTCAAGAAAAATAATGTCGTGAAGAGTGAGAACAAGTGGTATGTCGCACCATATTGGGGCTGTGTTACTCGTGCAATGGAGTAATTCTACTCCAGCTTTCTTCGCAGCTCTCGGTAGCGCCCACTGTTCCCAAAGGGGATAGCTGGGCGTGCTGAGTTCCACGATATGTACATTGGCAGAATCTTTCACACAGCGGTCGGGACCAGGCTTAACGAAGATGAAATACTCGTTCTCGCAATCAATCTGCTGCAGCTGTAGAATCTCCTGCAGCACCACATAATCCATTCCGTGTTTGTTTGCGCGGAATATACGCTGTGCTTCAATGCCAATTTTCATAGTATGGAGTCATTTAGTCTGCTGCCTCAAACTCACGCAGGAACTGTGTGTCGTTCTCTGAGAACAGGCGCAGGTCGTTAACCTTGTACTTTAGGTTAGTGATACGCTCCACACCCATACCGAAGGCATAACCGCTGTAGATGCTTGAATCAATGCCACACTGTTCGAGTACATTGGGATCGACCATGCCGCAACCCAAAATCTCAACCCATCCAGTATGCTTGCAGAAACCACAGCCTTCACCGCCACAGATGAAACATGAGATATCCATCTCTGCTGATGGTTCTGTGAATGGGAAGTAGCTTGGGCGAAGACGAATCTTCGTGTCAGCTCCAAACATCTCCTTTGCAAAGCTCAGAAGCACCTGCTTCAGGTCGGTGAACGACACGTTCTTGTCAATATAAAGGCCTTCCACCTGATGGAAGAAACAGTGAGCGCGAGCTGTAATGGCCTCGTTACGATACACACGTCCAGGGCAGATGACGCGGATGGGAGCTGTAAGTTTGCCGTCCTCGGTATGCATCTGCTCCATCACACGTGCCTGAACACTTGATGTGTGTGAACGGAGCAAAATGTTCTTTGTCACGTCGTTAGGATGCTGTGAAACAAAGAAGGTGTCCTGCATGTCGCGTGCTGGGTGATCAGCAGCAAAGTTCATCTTTGTAAAGATATGCAGGTCATCCTCTACCTCTGGGCCATCAGCCAGAACAAAGCCCATGCGAGAGAAGATGTCGATAATCTCGTTGGTGACGATTGTTAGCGGATGGCGTGTGCCCAACTGAATAGGGTAGGGCGTACGTGTAAGGTCTATTGCCTCTTCACCAGTGTCCTGTGTCTGTACGTCTTCGCGCAACTGGTTGATGCGTTCCGTTGCCAGTGTCTTAAGTTCGTTGATTTTCATGCCAACGGTTTTCTTCTCGTCGGCTGCTACGTTGCGGAAATCATTCATAAGGGCTGTTATCTCACCCTTCTTGCTGAGATACTTCAGGCGAAGCTGTTCCACATCCTCTGCATTTTTTGCACTCAGTGTTTCCACTTCTTTTAGAAGTTCGTCTATTTTGTCAAGTAATGCCATTGTACTTACTTTAAGTATATATAGTGTTTAATTTGCGTGCAAAGGTACTAATAAGCAATTAAAAAGCCAAAAGATTTTGGGCTTTTTCGAGTAAGAGTATCTTCGATAGTCCTTCAAATGTGAATAAAAAAAACGAAAACGGTGAAAAAGCCACCGTTTTCGTTTCTGTTCTGATAATTTATGCCTTTATTATTATCTCCACATTGGCTGATACTTTATGTATGCTCCGATAATGCCGTTGTTGGTGGCTGCGTTCATCCAACTAACCACATAGACACGTGCATAGCATACATAGTCGTTATAGTATTCGTGATCTTTGTACTCATACTTGATGACATAACCATTGCCTGGAACTACGATTGCCTTGTCACTCCAGCCAGACGTTGGTATTGAGTTAATATCAGAAAGCCTTTTCACACTGCCTACAGAGGCAATTTTTGCATTGTCGTTCCTGTCGAAATTGTATGACCAGCCTCTCAGAATAAAGTTGTTGCCTCGGTCCATGTCTAAGAGTATTTGTAATGAATACTCACCACCGTTTTTCTTGTAAGTGGCCTTTCCAAATGGGATTGTTGCATAAACATCGCCATCGTCATTTCTTATGCTACTTGCAACAGCTCCTGCAGGATCTTCTCCTGTCACAGATTTGTTTACATCTCTTTCATCATCATCGCTACAAGAAACGAAACTGATACTAACCATTGCTGTCAATATCAATGTCGTTAATGTGACTAATAGATTTTTCTTCATAGTTTTGCGTTGATATTAGGTGAATATTACTTTTTAAAATTATTGAATTATCAATTCGCTTGCAAAGATAAGTGATAATAATTGTTCTTCCAAATAAAACGTACAAATTTATTTCTTCTTTGCCAAATTATAGTTGTAGTACTTCGTGCTGCAGGTGATATCCTCCTTTACTTGGATGAATGGTGGAAATTTCACCGATTTGTGTTCGGTGATGCCCTTCGTCTCGAGGATGACAAGTCCGTCAAGTTGGTCTTTATAGAAGTCGAGCTCGAAATACTGTCCTTTCCAGATAAAACTCTTACGCAGTTTGTGGATAGGCATGCGCTCAGGGTCTGCAAGAGCGAGCATCATCTCATAGAGACTGTTGTTTATCTGACGTTCAGTGACAATTTCTTCAGTCTCTGATATGCGTTTGCGTGTTGTGTGTATGTTTACAACCTTGCCCTGCCAGATACGACGACGCAGACGAACCTCAGCACCAGACTCACCAACAAGATAGCATTGTGTGATTTCACTCGTAGCGCAGTCTTCGGGTATCTCGCCTATGACTTCAACGATGTATTTGCGTTCATCTACAATGGGTTGTGGCAGACTGAGCACGTCGGAGATCTCCTTCAGAACGCGTGTCATCTTCTTGTCAAAGTCCTCGTCATTGTTTATGACACGTAGGTGTGGGTGTCCTGTCCATGCTTTGATGACTTTCTTGTCAAGACCACGGGCAATGCGCAGGCCCTCCTCGTCGTTAGACTCATTGCGCGATGCATTGTTGGCAGTGGTGTAGAACTGCTCTGCACCATCGGCAGCCGATACAAGATGAAGGACGGCATCATAGCGCTGACGCAGTTCTGGGCTTGAGGTGCCAACGGCGCGTGTTATCTCTTCCCATGTCTCAGGTGTCATGTAAGCTGAGATATCCATCGTACCGCGGTCACAGATGATGAGACAATCCTCGGCACACTCTTGTGCCATGCGTGTGAACTTCTCTTCAAGTGCCAGCTGTATCTCAAGAGTGGCTTTCTCACCTTCATAGAAGAAACCTCGGTTTTTAGTCAGATAGTCCATGCCTGCCTGAGTGAAAATTGTGGGCACTTCAGGAATAGTGAAAACCTTGAATCCAAGGCTTGAGAAATGTTCAATAACGCGCACTAATGCCGATGTTTTGCCAGCGCAAGGACCGCCGGTAAGTACAATTTTTGTTATGTTACCCATGTCGTTTGGTTGTTGTCGGGTGCAAAATTAATAAAAAAACTCCAACGATTATGTTATGTCATGGAAAAAGTGTACCTTTGCGGCATTATTTTTAAAAGTGAACAATAGTGTTTGCGCAAGAAATGAAAAATTGCCTATTTTGTTCGTGCTTGTTGTGCATGATTCTTTTTTCGTGTGACAAGCAGAAAGGTGGTTCGGCTGTCGTGAGTGAGACAGCCATTGCTGACAGCGTATCAGCTGACAGCATAAAATCTGTGGCAGAAGAGGCCTCAATGCCTGTCGGTGCCGATGAACTGTTTGACGATTTCTTTTTTAATTTCGCTTCTAATCAGATGCAACAAAGGGAACGTGTGGTTTTTCCATTGCCTGTAGATGATGGTAAAAACACTCGTGTGATACAGCGTCGTCAATGGAAACTAGAGCCATTCTTCATGAATCAGGATTGCTACACGCTGTTCTTCGATTCGCCATCACAGATGGAACTTGTTCGTGACACTACTGTCTCTGATGTTGTGGTTGAGCGATTCTACTTTGACAAGAGTATCGTGGAGCAGTTTCTGTTCAGTCGCAAGAGTGGTCGCTGGATGCTACATAAAATAATTTGGCAGGCGATGGCACATAATGCTAATGCTCAGTTCATGAAGTTCTATCAGCAGTTTGTCAGCGATTCGTTGTTCCAGCACAAGAGCCTTGCAAGTCAGATAGAGTTCTCTGGTCCTGATCCCGAGGATGACTTCTCGACTATTGACGGTGTTATTACTCCTGATTTCTGGGATGCGTTCCGTCCTGATCTTCCTAAAGACAGATTATACAATATTGTATATGGTCATCAGAATCCTGGTTCAACTCAGAAAATCATTCTGCTTCGTGGCATTGCCAACGGACTGGAGGTGGAGATGACGTTCCGCCTACAGAAAGGACACTGGAAACTGACTAAACTGTTGACATAATAGTGAGCTATGAAAGAGATAGAGAACTATAGCCTTTTGGCCCATAACACTTTTGCCATTGATGCTAGTTGTAGCCGTTATGTAGAATACTCGTCAATAGAGGAAGCACGACAGGTGGCTATGCAACTTGTTGAGCCGTTCTTGATTATTGGTGGTGGCAGTAATCTGTTGCTGACTCGCGACTATGAAGGAACTGTAGTTCGTTCTGCTATAAAGGGTTGTGAGATTGTTAGTCAGACCGATAGCGAAGTTCTCGTTCGCGTGGGTAGCGGAGAAGAATGGGATGCTATTGTGGCAAAGTTTGTTGAACACGGTTGGCATGGTGCCGAGAACCTATCACTTATTCCAGGTGACGTGGGCGCTACTGCTGTACAGAACATCGGAGCGTATGGTGCCGAAGCATGTGATATCATAAAAGAGGTGGAGATGGTGCGCATCAGCACTGGCGAGGTCGTAACCGTCGCTGCTGCCGACTGCCATTACGGCTATCGTCAGAGCCGATTCAAGAAGGAATGGAAAAACAGCTTCTTAATCACTCATGTCACTTATTGCCTGCAGCGCTCTTTCCACCCTCAGCTTGATTACGGAAATATTCTCTCTGAGCTTCAGCGACGTGGCATCGCTCACCCCACGGCAGCACAGCTGCGCGAGGTGATAATTTCTATACGTCGCGAAAAACTTCCTGACCCAAAAGTTGAAGGCAACGCTGGCAGCTTCTTTATGAATCCTGTGGTTAGTCGCGAAAAGTTTGAGTCGTTGTTGGAACTATATCCTCAGATGCCTCATTATCATGTTGACGAACAGCATGAGAAGATTCCTGCCGGTTGGATGATTGACCAGTGTGGTTGGAAAGGTCGTACAGTAGGACGCGCAGGAGTACATGTTCGTCAGGCATTAGTCCTTGTTAACCGTGGCGGTGCCACAGGCCGTGAGATTGTTGACCTCTGTGATGCTATCCGTAAGGATGTCTTCGACCGCTTCGGCATTGATATCCAGCCCGAAGTAAACATCATATAATCACTTGATTTATGAAAATATCTTTTCTCGGAACCGGAACCTCTTGTGGAGTGCCAGTCATAGGCTGTCAGTGTAAGGTTTGTACGAGCCATGATCCACGTGATAGGCGTCTGCGCTGTTCCATTGTCGTAGAGACTGAGCAGACACGTCTGCTCGTTGATATAGGTCCCGATTTCCGCGAACAGATACTTCCCATGCCATTCCGCCGAATAGACGGCATCCTCATCACACATGCTCATTATGACCATGTGGGTGGCATGGACGATATACGTCCCTATTGTCAGTTTGGCGAGATAAATGTATATGGCGATGCATTGGCATGTAAGGGTATGCTTCAGATGCTACCATATTGTTTTGCTGAGCATCGCTACCCAGGAGTGCCTGCCATCGGCCTACATGAGATTACTCCTGGTGAGCCACTTCATTTTGGCGATATTCCCGTTATGCCTTTCGAGGTGATGCATGGCAAGCTGCCCATCCTTGGCTATCGTTTCGGCTGTAATTTCGCATATATCACCGACATGAAGACGATTGATGATAGTCAGATGCCTTTGCTTGAAGGTGTTGATACTCTTGTTGTCAACGCTTTACGTTTTGACAAGCCTCATCACTCCCACCAGCTTGTAGATGATGCCGTGTCATTTGCCAGAAGGGTAGGGGCACGTCGTACGCTGCTCACACACATGTGCCACGATGTCGGTCTTCATGAAGAAGTAAACCGTCTCCTTCCTGAAGGCGTTGAGCTCGCATACGACGGTCAGGTGTTAGAGGTTTGACTTTTGGCTTGAAATACACATAAGAATTGCTTGATGTGTAAAAAAATGTCATAATCGCTTCCGTTTTACAAGAAAAGTGGTATCTTTGCAAAACCTAATTTGCAATAACTGAAGATTTATGACAATCTATGTGTTGATTTTTGTTACCGTGGTGACTGTTGGCTTATTTGTCGTTATGTACTTTCAAGGACGAAAAAACGTTCGTGATGTACAGCAGATGCGTGCTATCATTGACCATCAAGATGACTATACCTTTCTTTTGGATGATGGCTTCCATGTGAAGCAGACAAACTATTATGCGCGTGGCAATGTTAAGGACGAAGGAGCACCAGATCTTTTGGGTAATGTGTTGCATTGTAAAAATGCTCATAAGGCAGGAAGGTGCGGCGAGTCTGAAGAGTGTCATAGCTGTCCAGTAAGGTTTGTTGTGGGGAAAGCATTTGAACGCCATAAGGGCTTTGATGGAATGGAGGCTTGTATGGAGATTATGGGCACTGAAGATCAAGCCGTTGACGTTGATGTGGAAGTGGCTGGACATTATGTAGAACTCGATAAGGAGAGCCACATGGTGATAAATGTAAGGGATATTACCATTGCAAAGGAACTGAAGCCAAAGATCCTCTTCGTATCGGATAGAATTGCTTTGTTAGATAAGGTGGCTCGTGCACTTGGCGACGACTATAGAGTCCTTGCAGCTGATAACCTGCATCAAGTTATGCTTCGATTAATGAATCTTGATACTTATCAGTTCAGCGCGCTAATTACTGACGATTCCTTCTATAATAAAAACGCTTCTGTGTTAAAAATGCTGGTAAAGGACGGACAGCTTCCTGTCTATGTCTTTACCAGCAATGATAGTGTTTCTGATGACGATTTTGCTCGCTATCTGCCAATGAATATAGGCATGGATGAGCTTATTCAGCGTGTCAGCGCTTTTTCTTCTTGCTCCGACTGAAAATTCTGGATAGGCCACCATATGTGTTCAGCAACTTGCGCACAAGCAGGAAAGCGTCAATGGCTGTAATGCTGTTGGTTATGAGTGAGGCTATGAATTCCCCTTTAGTTGGGTTCTCATTTGTCTTAAACAACTCACCCCACTTGTCGGCTATCAGGTCGCGGTCGTGCTCGATGGCTTCGCTCAGCTGATTGCGGCGCAACTGTATTTCTTCGAGCGTGTTATATGTTTCAGTATTAGTAGGCATGGTCGTTTTAACTCATAAGTATGTTGGCAAGGAACTTGACGAGCGGACGCTCTATCCAAGACTTGCGGAACACGAAAAACATTGTTAGTAGGAGCAGATGTGCTCCTGATACAGCAAAGAATGATGCTGTCAGACCGATAAAACCTGACAGCCAATATGCTGTTCCGAGCCAGAAGAACATTAACACAGCTACAATGAGGATGACGAACAATATGGCAAGGGCGAGTGCCGTCAGCAGACGTACCACCTTGTCTATTATCGTGAGCTTTCCGTATTCGGTTTGTAGCTCAAGAAAATGTCTCAGCACCTCAATGAGTTGTGCTATGTTCTCAACGTTCTTGTCGCTCGACAACATTTCTTCTCTCCTTTGATTTATTCTTCTGTTGCGTCTGCAATATCGTCAACCAAATCACCGACGTCCCTGCGGTTAAGCTTAATGTTGTGCTTACGCATGAAATCATCAATGGCATCGGTAATTTTTTCTCTTGTATCACTGCCCTTTTCAGGAGCCATCAATACACCAAGTGCAGCACCGGCGATAGCACCGCCCAAGAATGCGCCAATGTAACCTAGACTTTTCATAGCTAATTGTTGTTTTAAATTGAGTTATACTTATAAGATTTCTAAAAGATTGCGGGTAATTGTTGTCTTACCCTTTTCGATAGCAAATTTAATAAATAATCTCATATTTCAAAACATTTTGGCTGTCATTTTTTGTTAAAATGGTTGTATTTTCCCAAATTAACAAAGTTTATGCGCAATAATTGCCTGTTTTAGAGCGATTTTTCGTAATTTCGCCAGCAAATTGCGAAAGAATTATTTTTTATTAAACATAAAACATTGAATAAAAGAATGATTATGAAAAAGTACATGTTGTTGAGTGCAGGTCTTTGCCTTGCATTGGTTCTCACAGGTTGTAAGTCAAAGGAGAGTGCATATAAGCAGGCTTATGAGAAAGCCAAGGCTGCTGAGAGCGCTCAGGCTCATGAGGCTGCTATCGAGGAAACTCCTACAGTTGTTGCAACAGAGACTCCAGTGGTTACCCCTGTTCAGACACGTCCTGTTACTCAGACAAAGGTTGTGGATAACGCTGACAATGTTCGTGTTACAGAGGAGCGCGTTTCTGTAGTAAGTGGTAATGGACTGCGCAACTTCAGCGTTGTAGTAGGTTCTTTCTCTATCATCGCAAATGCCGAAGGTCTTCAGCAGAAACTTAAGAATCAGGGCTATGATGCACAGATTGTAAAGAACGAGCAGAAGAACATGTATCGTGTCGTTGCAACAACATTTGACGACAAGGCATCAGCAGCACAGAGCCGTGACGAGCTCATCGGTACCTATGCTGGCGCATGGTTGCTTTATAATGTAAAATAATAACAGCTTGGCCCGAATCCTTTCTATAGACTACGGACGTAAGCGTACAGGACTGGCAGTCACCGATCCGCTACAGATTATTGCTGGCGGATTGGCGACTGTTTCTACTTCTGAACTCTTTGATTGGCTGAAGGCATACGTTGCGAAAGAGACTGTTGAGCGTATCGTTATTGGCGAACCACGCCAGCTCGATGGCTCGCCCAGTGAGAATCTTGCTCGTGTGCAGCAGTTTGTGAACCGTTGGCGCAAGGCAATGCCTGAAGTACCCATTGAGTTCTACGACGAGAGATTTACATCGGCTTTGGCCCATCAGGCCATGCTCGATGGAGGGCTAAAAAAGAAAGCCCGACAGAACAAGGCGCTAGTTGATGAGATTAGTGCAACAATTATTCTTGAGGACTACATGCGTAGTCGAAAATAAATCGAAAAAGATGATATTACCTATTTATATATATGGACAGCCTGTCCTGAGAAAAGTAGCTGAAGATATTCCTGCCGACTATCCCGACTTGGCGAAGTTTCTTGACGATATGCGTGAGACACTTGCTGCATCGGAAGGTATAGGATTGGCAGCACCGCAGGTGGGACGCGATGTGCGCGTGGTCATCATTGACCTCGATGTTCTTAGCGATGACATGCCTGAATATAAAGGTTTCAAACGTGCTTTCATCAATCCTCATATCATTGAATATGATGAGACCAACATGGAGTCGATGGAAGAGGGATGTCTCTCTTTGCCGGCAATTCATGAGAAGGTGAAGCGCCCTACACGTATTCGTGTCCAGTGGCTTGATGAGGAGATGAATGCTCACGATGAGTGGATAGAAGGCTATCTGGCTCGAGTCATGCAACATGAGTTTGACCACCTCGATGGTAAGATGTTTATTGATCGTGTGTCGCCACTTCGCCGACAGCTCATCAGTAGCAAACTGAAGGCACTTGTCAATGGACGCTATCGTTGTGGCTATAAGACAAAGCCTGTAAGAAGGTAATTGAGAACACCCATACCAGGTCCCTCTCTTACGAAGGGAATTTTTCATAGTTTTGAGTTATGAGTTTTTTATTTGAATTTAATAACAGAAACTATTTTGTCGCCTCTCCCTTGGTGAGGGGATTGGTATGGGCTTCCCTTTTCCTTTTCCCATTGTTATGTGAAGCCCAGTACAATGTGGACCGCCTTATAACGATAGGACGCTCTGCTCTCTACTACGAGGACTATGTGCTGTCAATGCAGTATTTCAATCAGGCAATAGATGCCAAACCTTATCTTTATGAGCCGTGGTTCTTTCGTGGAGTGGCAAAATACAGCCTTGACGACTTTGCAGGCGCTGAGGCTGACTGCAGCGAAGCCATTCAGCGCAACCCCTATGTTGTTAGTGGATATGAGTTGCGAGGAATAGCACGCATACAGCAGAAGAAATACAAAGAGGCAATCGATGACTATAATGTTGCGCTGAAGTATGATCCTGAGAACAGGTCACTATGGCATAACCGTGTGTTGTGTCACATACGCCACGAGGATTATGATGCGGCTCTACTCGAGATAGACTCCATGCTCACACGATGGAGCCGTTATGCACCGGCATATATGATGAGGGCTGATGCCTACATGCAGCAGAAAGATACAGCATCGGCAATCGTGGCACTTGACAAAAGCCTTGAGATAGATCCTTACGATGGACAGATATGGGCGGCTCGCAGTATTATAAGCTTGTCAAGGGAAGAATGGAAGGAGTCGGAAGAATATCTTGACAAAGCCATTCATCTTCAGCCCAAACATGCGGGTAACTATATCAATCGTGCTATGGCGCGATACAACCGTAACAACCTGCGTGGAGCAATGGCAGATTATGATACTGCCCTTGACTTAGAACCCAACAACTTCCTTGGACACTATAACCGTGGATTGCTGCGCGCACAGGTGGGCGATGATAACCGCGCTATCACTGACTTTGACTTTGTGTTGCGCCTTGAGCCTGATAATATAATGGCTCTGTTTAATCGTGCTGTACTGCTTGACCGTACTGGTGATCTCCGAGGTGCAATTCGTGACTATTCAAAAGTTATCGATGAATATCCGAATTTCTGGACAGGACTTGAATTCCGCGCAAGTTGCTACAGACGTTTGGGCATGACTCGTCAGGCAGAACAGGATGAGTTTACGGTTTATAAGGCGCGGCTTGAGAAACATCTCTATGGAAAACAGCCTCGACTGAACAAACGCCAGATGCGTAAGCGAAGCGACGAAGATCCTGAAAAGTACAACCAGCTTGTCATGGAAGATGAGCAGGAAATGGAGCATGAGTATCAGAACGACTATCGTGGCAGGGTACAGAACCGTCGTGTAGAGATGGAGTTTCAGCCTATGTTTGCCCTCTCGTTTGTTCCCATGAAGAGTGATGTGAGGTCATACATGCCTTTCGACCGTCATGTTGATGCTATCAATCATAGAAAGTCTGTTCGCCATATATATATTAATAATGTGTTGCCATCATTCTCGGAAGAAGAGACACATGAGTATTTTGCTTACATAGATTCGCTCTCTTCCCAGATAGCACGTAGTCGTGTGACCAGCGAGACTATGGACTTGCTGCTTCTTAGGGCAGTGGCATTTGCCTCGCTGCAGAATTTTGAATCGGCTATCGATGACTTCTCTACCTACCTGCAGGAAGATTCTGTCTGTGTACCTGCTCTTTGGATGAGAGCCGTGTGTCAGGCTCGCATAAACCAGTTTATGTCGGCCACTGGTAACAATTCCGATAACAGCGCTTCACTTGGCTCGAATGCTGAGCTGAAGAATGCTAATGTGCTGGCAGACCTGAACCATGCCTTAGCGTTAGACCCACAGAACGCTTATATCTATTATAACCGTGCGACGCTCTATGCGCAGCGTCAGGACTACGGAAGGGCAATAGAAGACTATACCCGTGCCATTACCATTGACGCAAACATGGCTGAGGCTTATTTCAACCGAGGTCTCTGTGCAGTTTATCGCAAACAGCTTGAAGCTGGATTGTCAGATTTGAGTAAGGCTGGAGAACTGGGACTTTATTCAGCATATAGTATAATAAAAAAATACCGCAAATAACTATGAGTAGTGAGACATTAGTTTGGAACAAAATCCTGACAGCTGTTCTTAACATGCCAGGAGTAAAGGTTGACCGTGTGGCATTTCTGCGTAAGTCATTGAAGGACTATTGCAACGATCAGCGCCTTGATATGCTCGAGAATGTTCGCCCTTATACGATTACAACGGAAAAGGTCATTGACAGTATTGCTGCTTCATGCATCAATTTTCATACCGCTATGGCAACGACAGGCTCAACAATAGCCGGACTGCCAGGCGGACTGGCTATGGCGGCCACTATCCCAGGTGATATAACACAGTATTATTTTCATGTCGTCGTCTTGTCACAGAAACTGGCCTACCTCTATGGCTTCCCTGATTTCTGCGATGAGAATGGCGAACTGAGCGATGTGGCAAGTGACCTGCTGACAATCTTTATGGGGTCAATGATGGGCGTGAAGGTTGCCGACCAGGGCATAAATGAGTTTGCTGTTGGTTTGGCAAAGTCAGCAGTAGGACGTCTGCCACGCCTTGTCATTACCAAGACGGCCATCTATCCAATAGCTTTGCAGGTGGCTAAGCTCGTTGGCGCCAAACTTACTAAGGAAGGCTTTGCAAAGAGTATTGGTAAGTTGCTTCCAATAGCCGGTGGCGTGTTCTCTGGCACTCTTACCCTGCTCACCTTCAAACCAGGTGCCCGTCGTTTGCAGCGTCGTCTGCAAGCTCAGAGAGTTCATTTCAATGATGGCGATATCGATGCATTGGAGTTCAGTAACATTCGTGCGTCGTTCGTAAAGGCTGAGCAGTCACAGGATAATCCTCAGTCTTGTCAGCTCGCCATTGCGCAGGCAATGGTAAACATGGCAAATATCTCCGATAATATTTCTTCCGACGTTCAGGACCTCATTGAGGAACGCATTGCAAAGACAGAACTGCCAGACAAGGAGCAGATTGAACTGCTCGAATATCTTGGAACGCAGTATAGCTTTGAAGTTGATTACGACCTTCTCGCATGTGATCATGATGTTTCTCTCGAAGCTCTTCGTGGCATGTATGACGTGATGTGTGCTGCCGGTCGTAAGACAATGGCCGAGAAGATGTATCTGTCAATGGCAGCTAAAACTCTTGGTGTGTCGAAGGAAGAACTTGACGAGATAACTGAAATTTAAGTGTTTCTTTTGAAAATACTTTTGTTGTATAAAAAAAATATGTAACTTTGCAAACTGTTTTAAATAATAATGATAAAATGAAGAAGTCTTTCATTAAACAAATCAGCTTTTTTGCTCTGATTGTCACAACCGCTTTTTTGTTGGGTAGCTGCGGTAGCACAAAGAATGTAGCATATTTCCAGAATAGTGATACTGTTGACCTGTCTCAGTCTCAGTTCCTCTATGATGCGAAGATTATGCCTAAGGATCAGCTGACGATAACAGTTAGTACTACAAACGATGAGGCAGCAGTTCCATTCAACCTGACGGTACCCACTCCTCAGTCTGTAAATAGTCGTTCGTCTTATTCTCAGGCAATGCTGCAGACATATCTCGTTGACAATAGTGGAAATATCACTTACCCTATTATAGGCGAGATTCATGTTGGCGGACTGACAAAGTCGGAAGCCGAGAATATGATTCGTGAAAAGATAAAGGTCTATATGGCAGAGACTGAGAATCCTATCGTAACTGTGAGAATGACAGGTTATCAGATATCTGTTATTGGTGAAGTGGCGCGTCCTGGTACATTTACAGTAAGCAGAGAGAAGATTACCGTTCTCGAAGCGTTGGCACAGGCTGGCGACCTGACCATCTATGGCATGCGTAACAATGTGCAGCTTATACGTGAGGATGCTGATGGTAAGAAAGCCATATATTTCCTCAATCTCAACGATGCCAATCTGATTAATTCGCCATATTACTATTTGCAGCAGAATGATGTCATTTATGTGACACCTAATAAAGTGAAGGCCCAGAACTCAAGTGTTGGTAGCATGACATCATTGTGGTTCTCAGCAACATCAATATTAATCTCACTGACATCGCTGCTCTACAATATCTTGAGCAGATAAAAACAGGTGTTGTTATTGTCGGATTAAGTTAATTGATAATTATGAAACGATTATTCCCAATAGCAGCTGTCATTTGTCTGTTGGCTCTAGGCACTTGGTCGTGCAAGGAAAAGAAGAAGAGCGATGACATCATTGTGGCAAAGTATGTGCCTGATGGTCCTAAGGAGCCGATAAGGATGACCATTGACAAGCGCGTCACCCCTGTTGAGTGGCTTGGCAAGAACTATACCATCACCATTAATCGTGCGCCTGCAGACTCGCTGCCTATGTTGAAAGACGAGACTGGACAGGAGTATGTTGACAATAGCGTGTCTGTTGTTATTCAGCGTAGTGACAATACTATGTTCTTCCGTCGTCTGTTCACCAAGAACTCGTTCTCTTCTTATGTTGATGCCAGCTTCCGTAGCGAGGGCTGTCTGGAGAATATCGTCTTTCATGGTATAGAGGATGATAATCTGAAGTTCGGAGCAGTTGTAAGTCGTCCAGGCAATGAAGATGAGTTCGTGCCTATCGACGTTAAGATTGACCGTAATGGTAGCATTTCCATTAGTCAGGGCAAGCTCTTCGACCGCGATGAGGATGCTGATAGCTTAGGAGTTTAGAATTGTAAAGCACTCTTTCGGGTGTGTCAAAATAAAAAACGGCTGCGATTTCGTAGCCGTTTTTGTTTTGTTCTATTCCGTATGCTGCTGGTCCTTTGGTATCTGAAGTTCCAGGTCGTTGCGATGAGCGTAGATATGTGGCGACATAATCTCTACACCTGAAGTGTGGAACTTATCAAGGATATTCTGGCGCAACTCAGAATAGACTATTGACAGAGTCTCTGCCTTGTGGGTATAGGCGTTTATCTCGTATTCCACGTAGAAATCGTCCAACGCTGTTATCACTACAAATGGCTTTGGATTATGTACTATGCCGTGGGTAGCTTCTGCAGCTTCAATGAGCAGCTGTCTTATGAACTGCCAGTTCATGTCGTAGCCTATTGTAACCTTTGTGTGAACTATGATTCCGTAGTCGTGGGCAGCCACCGTGTAGTTAGATGTCTGCGATGTGAGCAGGTTCGAGTTGGGAATAGTTATCACGTCGTTCTTGCGTGTCCTTATGCGAGTCACGAGTACTGTCTTCTCTATGACAAATCCCTCCGTATCGCCGTATTTTATGAAGTCGCCTATGCGGAACGGGCGCATATAGGTCATTACCATTCCTGCCATCACGTTGCCAATGATTGAAGATGAGCCGAGCGACACGATGATACCTATGAATACCGACACTCCTTGGAACACCTCTGAGTTGGAACTGGGCAGCAAAGGCCATATCATCACAAACATGAACGAATAGCAGAGCACCCTGACAATGACAAAAGTTGGGTGGGCCCAGTCAGCATAGAAACCGTTTATCTTCAGCTTGCCGGCAGCAATCTCGTTGGTGAAATACTTTATGCCCTTTACCAGATAGTGGAAGCACACCACTATTATTATAATCTTGATGAGGTTGGGCAGGAAGCCTACTATGGCATCGAATATGTCTTTTATCGGGTCAACTATATAGCCGTAGATGGTGTAAGCGAAATCCTTTGTCTCTGGGAATGCAGAGAAGAGTAGGGGAATGCTGACCAGCAACTGGAGTATTATGATGAAGATGAAGATGATGCGGAACGTGACGAGCGATGCTACACCTATCTGATGCATGTTCAGGAATTCGTAGTCTTTTATGCTTATCGGCTTTGCTTTCTTAAGAAGCAGTCGTGTCAGCCTTAGTCGCCAGCGCATGTAGAGCCATTTTGTCAGTCGGTATGCGAACCACTGTCCTGCAAGGATGAGTACTATGAAAAGTATTCCGAGAATCTTCTGTTGCAATCCATAGTCTGCATGCAGCTCCTTTACTTTCGCTTCAATTATCTTGCAGTATTTGTTGGCTAACTCCTGGCGGGTGGTGTTTTCCCAAAGAGCATCCTCTAAGCTGATGCTTAGTATTACATCTTCGCCAATCATGATGTCGCTAAAGTACTCACCTTCAAACACATAGCAGCTGTCTGAGAAGAATGTGAGGCTCTTGCCGCGCTCGTTGATAATCTTCTCGGCGCTCTCTATGCGCAGGTCGGGCGTCATGCCGCCTTTCCTGGCATAGAGCTTCAGCAGCGTGTCGCCGTCGATAACAAGCGGAGCTCCAGCCGTTATGCTGCGCAGAGAGTCTATGCTTGCCTTTCGTCGCGCAAGTTGCAGCGAGTCGCGCCTGTTGTTAGCGTCTGTGCGCGACAGTTGCTCGCGCATCATTATCTCGCGCAACTGATGTTCATGTAACTGACTCTGCAGGTCTTTGATTATCGAATCGCTGTCAGCTCTCTCTTGTGCAGCCGAAGGGAGAAGCAGTAAAAAACAAAGGGTGAAAAGTAAGGTTAGTCTATGTTTCATGTCTGTTTTTAGTATAGATTGCTTTGCAAATTTACGTAATTGAATCTAAACGAGCAAGTTTTGAAGCGATTTTTAATCAGATTACTTTTATTATTTGGGAGGAAAGTTGTATCTTTGCACTCGAAACATGTTTTTATTGCGCATAATTATGAAAAAGATTCTATTACTCATATCCGTTTCTATACTGTCGCTCGTGGCTAATGGTCAGACCCGTGACCCAAACAACAAGTATCTGGTATGGACGAACAATATAGTCTTCTCGCAGGAAAAGGTTGATACCGTCAAGGAGGAAGTGCCTGAGGAAGAGAAAGCTAAGTCTTTCATCGAGAAGTATTTCCGTTATGAGAGCATGTGCGACTGGCGTGAAGGCATGCGCTTCATGGTCATTCCCGACAAGAAGGACATGGTCATTCGCACATTTGTTGACAGCATCACGGGCAGACTTGTCAGCAGCATGTCGCTGCGCCATAAGATTATGGTCTATAAAGGCCATTCTGGCGAAGGTGATCTTCACGAGAGGGTGAACTTCGTGTGCGAAGACGATGGCAAGGCCTACTATTACGAGTTGCCCACGGCAAGCTTCATGGACTATTGCTACACCAAGACTGGTGTGCCCACACTGGCTTACCTCGGCGATGTGGATACGGCTGTTGAGCAGCTTGTGGGAAAGCGCCTGGTAACAAAGTTTCCTAAATACAATGTCGATGTGAGTACCACAAGCTATGGCTACGAGAAAATCGATGTGCCAGTGGGCACTGAGGTTACTGTTGTGGCAGCCGGCGTGGGAACACGTAACTATCCTGTTAAGCTTATCGTTGCCGACGATACAGGCCGTGAGTTCTTCCAGACGGTAGCCATCAGCTTCACCAATAGTGGCATGCGCGACGATGAGTTCCTTGAGGAGGATAACCTCAAGCACACCTTCGACGGCTCTTTCGAACTGTTGGGCGATGTTGCCCATGATGAGCAGAAATATCAGAAGTTCGTTGGCAACAACGTTATGACGCTCTATGAGACCACAATGGATAAGGGTGGTCAGCGTGTTACCGTGCCTCGCATGACCAGCTTCACCATCAGCGCTATGCATATTGTACGTGGCACTGAGAATAAAGTTAAGGTCGTTCTTGAGGCTAATGGCGAGAAATATGCCAAGGTCGTTACCTTCGCACGCGAGAATGTTGCTGGCGACATAGCCGGCATGCGTGAAGACTATTATTATGATCTCTTTGCAAGCGGCAATGTGGGTAACATCAAAGGCGTGAGAAAAGAGAACCTCCCCGATATACGCCGTTCTATAATACGTGTGGGCTTCAACGAGGCCGAGGTTAAGCTGGCACTTGGTGAGCCTAACGGTAAGGGAAAGGCCAAGAAAGGCATGTACACCTGGGTGTATAACTCAAATATGAATAGAAAGAACTGTATCGTGTTCTTCAGCAGCAATACCAAGAAGGTTAAGTATGTGAGGAAGTAGCCTCATTCACCCCGTAGCCGAAGAGCGCAAAGTCACCTTTCAAAGGATCATCTGGGAAAATCTTAGCGAGTTCTGCTGTCAGTCTGATGGCAGAACTCATGCTTGTTGTACGGCTTTTGAGCAGTCCCATGCGCATCGACTGGTTCAGCACGTGGGTGTCCATAGGCATTATTATCGTGCGGCGGTCTATGAAGTCTGCCCATAGTCCGATGTCAACGGGCGAGTCGCTTCTCACCATCCATCTAAGGAACATGCACACCCGTTTGCATGCCGACTGCGTGTCCTTGGGCACAACCACGCTTATGCCTTGTTGTGCGAAATAGTCGCATATGGCCTTTACTACCGACAGCCCGTCAGAGGCATGCTGGCGAACATAGCTGCCCAGTGTGCCGTGTTCTTTAAGCAGATGCTGGTAGGCGGTGAGAAAACTGTTCATCGTGTCGTTGTTGTATAGCCGGTAGAAGCATCTCGTGTCGCCCTCCTTGAACTGTTGGGCGAAGGCGCCTTTTAGAACCCACTCGTGAACGTTGCCTTCCGACCACTGTCTTATCAGCTCAATCTTTTTCATGAACTGCTGTCGGCTGCCGTAGCTCAGACATGAAGCAATGAAAGCCATAGCCTCTTGGTTCTCAGCACCGTTTACCTGATGCATGAACCATGAAGGGTCGCCGTCAAGAAAGTCTTTCGTTTCGTAACGGTTGGCGTGGCTTATAAGCACTTCTCTGATGTTCTGTTCCATTTCTTCTGTGGCTTTTTTTATTCTTTCCTCACATTTACCGTGAGCCCTTCGCGGTCAAATTCTATTCCGCTGCGCTCAACAAACTGGCTTAGCACACCCTCTGCGGCAAGCTCTTTGGCGGTGCCCACGTTCAGCCCATCCTTGTGCATCAGCCAGATGGTGTCAGCCACCTGCAATGCCAGCTCCAGATCGTGGGTTGACATGAAGATGGTCTTCTCCATCTCTCGTGCCAGCCTGCGCAACAGCTGCATCACCTCCACCTTCGATGGGAAGTCGAGAAATGCCGTCGGCTCGTCTAAAAATATAATAGGTGTCTGCTGTGCCAGCGCCTTTGCTATCATCACCTTCTGGCGCTCGCCGTCGCTTAGCGTGTCAATATATCGGCTGCTAAGCTCGCTGATGCCCACCTTCTCTATGCTGTCATCCACTATAGCGTAGTCCTCTGCCGAGAGCGTGCCCCAGAAGCCTGTGTAGGGCGAGCGTCCCAGCCCCACGAGCTCTCTTACGGTCATGTTTCTCACGTCGGGCTTCTCCGTGAGCACCACGCCTATTGTCTGGCTCAGCTGTTTGTCGTTATAGCTGTCTATCGGCTTTCCTAAGATGTCTATCCTGCCTTCTATTCTGGGCTGGAAAGCCGACAGCGTGCGCAGAAGTGTCGATTTGCCTATACCGTTGCTGCCTAACAGACATGTCAGCTCACCCTGCATGATGCTCGCCGACAGGTTCCGCTGCACTATGCGGGTGTTGCGCTTCGTGTCGTAGCCTATTGACAGACCGTCAATTTTTATTGATGGAGTAGTCATGTTCCACATAGTTTGTCAGCTCCACGAACTGCTCTATTGTCAGCTGTTCAGGTCGCAGTGTGAGCATGTCCGCATGTTCTGTGAAGATGGCTGCGTCGGCAGGCAGCATCTGTTTCAGCGATACGCGTAGCATCTTCCTTCGCTGGTTGAACGTGGTCTTCACCACCTGTTTGAACAGCTGCTCGTTGCAGTCCAGCTTCTGCACCTTGTTGCGTGTCATGCGTATCACCGCGCTCTGCACCTTTGGCGGTGGATTGAACACGTCGGGTTCCACGGTGAAGAGATACTCCACGTCGTACCACGCCTGTATCAGTACCGACAGAATGCCATACTGCTTGTTGCCTGGCTTGCTCGCCATTCTCAGCGCCACCTCGCGTTGTATCATGCCCGTGCAGCAGGGAATGAGGTCGCGGTTGTCAAGCATCTTGAAGAATATCTGCGATGATATGTCGTATGGGTAGTTGCCTGTTAGAACGAACTGTCCTCCGTCGAACAGCGTGCGCAGATCCATTCGCAGGAAGTCGTCGCCTATGATATTGTCGCGCAGTCGTGGGAAGTTCTCGTTCAGATAGTCCACCGACTCGCGGTCTATCTCCACCACTCGCAGTGGTCGTGGCTTCTCCACCAGATATTGTGTCATCACGCCCATGCCTGGACCAACCTCCAGCACCGGTATGTCGGGGCAAGCGTCCACTGTGTCCGCTATTCTCTTCGCTATTGACAGGTCGGTCAGAAAGTGCTGACCGAGGTTCTTCTTTGGTCTAACTTGTTTCATGGGTACAAAGTTACATAAAAACGAGAGAAGAGCGAAAGAAAAGTTTATTTTTCTTTCCTATTCCGAGTGCTAAGTAACTTCGACGGAGTCAAAGTTACATAAAGTCGAGCGAATTACAAAAGGAAAGCGAGCTTTTCTTTTTATTTCCGAGACAAAGCACTTCTTGCGTCCCTTTGGTAGCAAGCATCACCCTTCTGGATGCCGAGCGCATCGGAGCTATGGGCACTGGAGAGCCTTATAGAGGAAGTGTGATTCATCGAATTATTCCAATTCCAATTATTCCAATTAAAAAAAGAGGGGCATGTATTCTGTGTTATATTATATAACTAATTGATATATAGATATTTATATATATAATAAAGAAAAAGCATACCCTCAAAATAAAACTGGAATAACTGGAATTGGAATAGATAGTAACATTAACAACATTATTATTTCATCTAAAAAGCTTATAATCAATGAGATACAACATAACAACAAACAAGGCACCCGAGATGCCTAACCTCGGAAAAGGTACAGAATGTATCAAATAATTGCTCTCACAGGCCTCAAAAGATATGTACGAACCCCTAGTTCTGATGTTTTTCCCTCATTTGTCGCACATAACTTCGACACAAAATTTCAGCATCATAACCTCATTCGGTAGGAAAAGTGCGCGATAATGGGTAATCTGATATTAAAAAGTGGAGATAACAAGGGTCAATTGACCGATTTGGCTAAGGCTATCTGTCATTATTACAGAAGCGTTTGGCTTAAACACTCGGAGCGTTCTTACCAAACGCTTCGGGAGATTGGTAAGAAGTGAGAGGTAAGAGAAAAGCCTGAAGTCAAAAAGTCTATAAAGAGTTTCAAAAAAATGGAAGATATTTGTGGGAAAGGGGATTTCTTCGTACCTTCGCGAAAAACTTGTTGGCAACGAAGAAGAATGACTGTTTCGAATATGATAAAAAGACTGGTGTTGCTGGTGTTGCTGGTGCTGGCCGTTAGCACTACTATGCAGGCGCAGACCGCCAGCGAGTGGCGCGACTCACTGGCAGAGCTTAACCGACAGATAAGGCAATGGCCTACGTCGGTTGACCTGCGACTGAAGAAGGCGGCGGTGAACATTGAGCTGGGGCAGTGGGAGTATGCCATCGATGAGTATAGCAAGGTGCTGGAAATGGACTCCCGCAATCTGGCGGCACTTTATTTCAGGGCTTATGCCAACAGTAACCTGAGGCATTATGACCTGTCGATGCGTGACTATGAGGCTTTCCTGGCTGTGGTGCCGAAGCATTTCGAGGCACAGCTGGGACTGGCAATGGTGAAGAGGAAGATGGGACGCAGGAACGACGCGCTCGACGAGCTGAACAGGCTGGTGCAGCTGTTTCCTGACTCTACTATGGCTTATGCCTCACGCGCCAGCTATGAGGCTGAACTGCAGCAATGGGAGGTGGCGCTGTATGACTGGGACGAGGCTATGAAGCGAGATCCGAAGAACGTGGACTTCCTGGTGTCGAAGGTTGACATACTGCTGCGACTGAAACGATATGACGAGGCATGGGCGTTGCTGCAGGACGCAATGAAGAGGGGAGTGCCACGATCGGCGCTGAAAGAATGGATTGACAGGTGTAAATGATAAAAACAGTCAAGGAGTTAGAGGAAGAGGAATAAAAAAGCATAAAAAAAGTTAATAGTGGGAGAAAACTACTGGCTTGCAGGTGCAAACTCACTTCTTTTTAGTACCTTTGCAGCCCGAAATGAGTCCGTGGAGGCTGGGTGAAGTGTGTACGGACGTACGCCGCCTTACGGAAAAAACCCTATTTACAAACAAAACAAACAATGTACGCAATTGTAGAAATTCAGGGTCAGCAGTTCAAGGCTGAAGAGGGCAAGAAGCTCTTCGTGCACCACATGAAAGACGTGGAGGCAGGCAAGACTGTTGAGTTTGACAAGGTGCTGCTCGTAGATGCCGACGGCGCTGTCAAGGTTGGCGCACCCACCGTAGCTGGTGCAAAAGTAGTAGTAGAAGTAGTGAACCCAATGGTTAAGGGCGACAAGGTCATCGTCTTCAAGATGAAGCGTCGTAAGGACTCACGCAAGCGCAATGGTCACCGTGAGCAGTTCACTCAGGTAGAAGTTAAACAGGTAATCGCTTAAAACGTAGGAGGAACAAGAAATGGCACATAAAAAAGGTGTAGGTAGTTCTAAGAACGGCCGCGAGAGTGCAGCTCAGCGACTCGGCGTGAAGATCTGGGGTGGACAGAAGGTACAGGCTGGTAACATTATCGTTCGTCAGCGCGGTACACATCACAATCCAGGCAACGGCGTAGGTATAGGTAAGGACGACACTCTGTTTGCCCTCATTGACGGCACAGTGAACTTCCATAAGGGAAAGTTCAATAAGAGCGTTGTTTCAGTAATTCCTGAAGCCGAAGCTTAAACTTACAAACAAACAACTTATTCCAAACAAACAACAGAAATAACCCTGACTTCTCAATGAGGAGTCAGGGCTTCTGCTTTTTTTGACTATAGAGGTTTTGACTATAGAGGTTTTGACTATAGACTTTAGACTTTATGCTTTTCTCTCACCTCTTACCTCTTACCTCTCACCTCTCACCTCTAACTAAGCAGTATTCCGAGGGTGACGGTGAGGCCGTAGATGAAGATGTTGCGGGCTGTGGCACCAAGGCACTCGTTGAGCTGACGACCCTTCCAGATGCGCTTCATCTTACGCCAGGTGAAGACATGAAGTACGAGGTAGAGTAGGGGAAGTACCGATGCCAGCCAGTGACCATAGGCGATAAAGATGGTGCCCATGAAACAGGGCACTATGCCCACGGCGAGATAGAGGCGGATGGTGGCCTTCTCGCCAATCTTAAGGACGAGTGTCTGCTTGCCTGCCACACGGTCTGTGTCGCGGTCGCGGAAGTTGTTGACCAGCAGCAGCGCATCGATGACAATGCCACAGGCTACTGACGCGATGAGCACCTCTGGCGTGAATGTGTGAAGCTGTACGTAGTAGGTGATGCTCACTGGCACTATGCCGAAGAATACTAACACGAGGACATCGCCCATGCCGATATAGGACAGATGGGTGGTGTAGAGAAAGCAGAACAGCACACAGAGAATGCCGATGAGTATCATCTCCAGTCCGCCATAGACGATGAGCGGCAGGCCGATGAAACACGACGCGCAGGTGGTGATGGCAATTGCATGCTTCATGGCGTTGGGCGTTACCCATCCCTGGGTGCAGGCTCGCTCAGGACCTAAGCGCGTCTCTCTGTCGTCGGTACCTTTTACGTAGTCGAAGAAATCGTTGATGAAGTTGGCATCAATCTGCATGGCCATGGCGAAAAGAAGACACAGACAGGCGGCTGTCCAGTCGAACGGAGCTCCGAAATAGTGCTGTGCATCGCGATAGGCAAGGGCCAGACCAATCATCACGGGAACGGCTGCGCCCGTGAGTGTCTTAGGGCGTGCTGCCAGTATCCATGCCTTTAGGGAGTTGAGCTTCACATCGCTGGTGGACGTGGAGCTGTTGTTGCTGTCGTTCATAGAAGAAAAGCTGATCTTTTGCTGTTACTCAATGACGGTCATGCGCATCTCGATATCGTCAAGGGGACGGTCGGCGCGTCCTGTGGCTGTGCCCTGAATCATCTCGACAACATCGAGACCTTCTTCCACTTCGCCAAAAACGGTATATTGGCCGTCGAGATGTGGAGTGCCGCCAACGGTGGAGTAGAGCTTTAGTTGAGCCTCGCTCATGCCGTCGTTGCCAGCCTGCTTCTCTGCCTCGGCTACAAGCTTGTCCTGAAGCTCCTGCAGACCGGCACGGTTGCGGTCGCGGCGCATCTGCATGATCTCGTCACGATGTTGGGCGGCCAGCTGATTGAATATGCCCTGGACACGCTGCATCCTAAGTTGCTTAGAGAACTGGCGCAGCTGACCTTCGTTATAGACCTGTCCCCAGACGATGTAGAACTGTGAGCCGCTGCTTCTGCGCTCAGGGTTCACCTCGTCGCCCTGGCGTGCTGCTGCCAAGGCGCCACGCTTGTGGTAAAGGCCGTCCTTAATCTCGGCCTCAAGGGTATAGTCTGGGCCGCCTACGCCAAGCATCTTGCCTGCTGGTGCTTCTTTTGAGTCGGGGTCGCCGCCCTGAATCATGAAGTCTTTTATAACACGGTGGAAGAGCGTGCCGTCGTAATAGCCTTCTTTTGCAAGTTTGAGGAAATTATCGCGATGGATGGGTGTCTCATCGTAGAGGCGCACAACGATGTCGCCAAGCATGGTTTGTATCTTTACTCTCATGTCTTATTATATTAATGTGTAAATGTTTGGTGCAAAAGTACTAATTATCGGGCAAATTCGTGTAGGATTATGTGTGGAATTGAAAATAATTAGTTAATTTTGCAGGCATAACCTCATAAATAATAGCCATTGCCATGCTACAGAATACCCCAAGCCTTGATTTAGTGGAGTTCATAGAGACCCAGATATTGCCACAGTATGCAAACTTTGATAAGGCGCACTCGCTGGAACACGTCACTCGTGTGATAAGACGCTCGCTTGAGCTGGTGCGCTCAACGGGCGTGGATGTCAACATGGCATATACCATTGCTGCTTATCACGACGTGGGAATGTCGGGTCCAAGGGCTGTTCATCACATCACGGGAGGTAAGATACTTGCTTCTGATGCACGTTTGAAGCGCTGGTTCTCGGCAGAGCAGATAAAGGTTATGAAGGAGGCTATAGAGGACCATCGCGCATCGGCATCGCATGCTCCAAGAACCATTTATGGCAAGGTGATAGCCGAAGCCGACAGAGACCTGTCGTCGGAAGTGGTGTTCCGTCGCGCCGTGCAGTATGGGCTCGACAAGTATCCGGAGCTTGACGAGGAGGGACAATGGAAGCGCTTCCGCGAACACATGGAGAGCAAATACTCTGAACGCGGTTATATCAAACTGTGGATACAGAACTCACCCAACGAACAGCGTCTGCGTGAGCTGCGCACCATCATCGCCAACGACACTCTTCTACGTCAGCACTTCAATAAGTTCTATGCTGAAGAGGTGAGAGGTTAGTCTAAATGGAAAAGCTCTGGTAGGGGAATGGTTACCGGCGAGTTGTCAGGATTGACCTCCATGATGTCGGCCATCATGTCCCACCAGCGTTGAGTTATTGGGTCAACATTCTCTGTGTCCTGTGAGTTGCCCTCCTTGGTGCATTCCTGATAGGCAAAAAGGATGTTGGTGTCACGGTCCCAATAGATGCTGTAGTTCTGTACTCCCTGCTCCTTGATCATCTGTTTCAACTCTGGCCAGATGGCGGCGTGGCGTTTCTCGTACTCTTCCTCAAAGCCTGGCTTCAGGAACATTTTAAATGCGAATCTACGTGTCATAATGTCTTAATACTTAGGTTTTTGTTGTTGTTTGTTAATGGTTTTTATAGTAAGTTAGATAGTAGCCCAGCTTGTAGAGTTTGAAGATGCTGAGGTTAGGGTGCTTTCCGCACAGGTTGCGTCGCTCAAGAGAGCCGAACGCCCAGTGCCATAGCTTAATGGCCCAACATGTTGCTCCGCTGTGAAGACCTTCGATGAAGGTCAGCAATCGCGAGTAGCCACGTAGCTCCTTACGGAAGGTGTATAACGTGCGCAGCCCTTCCTCGGTCTTGCTTACGAAGTGGGCGTTGTCCTCAAAGTCATAAAAGCCTGTGGGGTTATCCAAATGGATGATAGTTATACCCGCCTTGTGCAGTTGCTTGCCCCAAAGAACATCCTCGTAGCCATAATGGCGGAAACGCTCGTCTAATGGGTGAGACAACATGATGTCGCGGCGAATCATGAAGTTGCTGGTGTGGAAATTCTGGAATGGCCGTTTTCTGCGCTCCTCTGCCCGATGCATGGGCTCGCAGGTCTTCTCGTAGATGAAACGCAGGCAAGATGCCTCGCCAGGTCCGACACAGTAACCACCATAGGCCACTTCTTTTATGTCTGCATCCAGATAACTCTTGATGAAACAATTGCTTACTATCGTCATGTCTCCATCAAGAAACAATGCCCATTCATATTTCGATTCGCGACAGAGGAAATTTCTTATGGCGGCACGTCCTACGTTCTGTTCTCGACGGATGAACCGCACATTGGGGAGAGTGGATATCTGTGAATTGGTGATAATGTATGATTCGTCAGACCCATCGTCGGCCACGATAATCTCATATTTGAGTCCGTCAATAGCCTCAGCCTGACACGACAATGCTTTTACCATTTCGCGACAGTCATCATTGTAGATGGGGATCAATATCGACAGTTCATGTTTCATTTCGAGTCCAAAATTACACAAAAAAAACTAAAAACGCGGGTGCGGATGCAATTTTTTCATTTTTCACTTTTCACTTTTCACTTTTTTTCGTAATTTTGCACCCGCTTTCACGAGATGAGAGCATGAAATTAAAGTTTTAATAATAAAAATCAAAATTTAAACATGGCAACAAAAATCAGATTGCAGCGCGGTGGTCGTAAGGGCTATGCTTTCTATAGCATCGTAATCGCTGACGCTCGTGCACCACGTGATGGTCGTTTCACTGAGAAGATTGGTACTTACAACCCTAACACCAATCCCGCCACGGTAGACTTGAATTTCGACCGTGCATTGTACTGGATTGAGACAGGTGCTCAGCCCACAGACACAGTGCGTAACATTCTTAGCCGCGAGGGCGTTATGCTGATGAAGCACCTCCGTGGTGGCGTTAAGAAGGGCGCATTCGACGAGGCTACTGCTCAGAAGAAGTTCGATGCATGGAAGGCTGACAAGCAGAAGGGTCTTGAGAAGATTGCTGCTGAAGAGGCAAAGGCAAAGAAGGACGCTGCTGCTAAGGCTCTCGATGAGGAGAAGAAGGTAAATGAGGCTATTGCTAAGAAGGTAGCTGACAAAAAGGCTGCTGCCGCTGCCGAGGCTGCAGAAGCTGCTGCCGCTGAGGAGGCTCCCGCAGAGGAGACAGCTGCTGAGGCACCAGCTGAAGCATAAGCTTGGCTTTCGACTTACAAGTAAACTATTTTGTTTGAGGTTTGAAACGTTAGGTTCTTTAGAGCCTGTGGTTTCAAACCTCAAATTTATTTTTGTCTGCTTATTATCGGATAGATAAAAATGCTTCCTATTTCAGACGAGAATAGAACTTCATGTATTGCATAGCGACGTTCTGGTAGTCGTGATGACGGCTTACATAGGAAATGCTCTGATGTTTCAGGTCGTCGATAATCTCTGGGTGGAGTATAAGTTTTTCAAGTTCCTCATAAACACTTTCGTAGGTGGGCTGAACATTGATGATAGGGTGTAGCGTCTTTTCTCCTATTATTTCGTAGTTCTCTGGTTCGCCACCACCCACGCAGACTATGCCTTTCGACATGGCCAGAAGTGTGTTCATGGAAGGTGTATAGCTGTATAGCTGGTCAAGAAGGATGTCAGCATCGTTGATCATCTGCTCGTATTCTGAGAACGGTACTCCTTCAGCCTTCATCAGTTCTATCTTGTCGGGATATTTCTCCTGTAGCGCCTCTGCTGCACGAAGCATGATGTCGGTACCTTTATACTGGCTGCGTCCCTTGCTTATGCCGATGAAGACCTTCAGTGGAGTGCGATGGGGGGTGATGGTGGTCATGTCGCCTGCTGGCAGACTGTCAATAGGCAGGGGAATGTATGACGTCTTTTCAGCGAAGTTGTTGTGATAGCACACATAGTATTCGTAGAGTCCGGCAACAATGCCGTCGCAGTCGTTGGCAATATACTGGTTTAGATGCTGCTTGTCAGTTCCAATCCAGTCTTCGCGTTCTTTTAGTGCGCACTCGTCTTCACGAAGTTCATCGCCAATATTGAAATCGCTGTAGCGCAGGGGCTTGTTTGTGACACATTCGTTGACCCAGTAGTAGTCCATGCCCATGGCGCATAGCACAACATGCTTGTTGTGACGGCGCAGATATCTGTAGATGGGGAACAGGCGTTTGGCGCGAAGTTCAAGGAAAAGAGGGTTGATAATCTGAACGATGTCGAAGCCACGCCAGAATGGCAACTGACAGTAAACTCTTGACAGCAGCGAAGCACCACCTAGCGGTCCAGGAGTTCGTGAGAGGTCTATGTCGCGTGGATAGTCCTTCCAGAAGTCACCGTTGGAAGCTACGGTTACCTTTTGTCCGAAGCGTCTCAGACCATTGGCAAGAGTGTTGTGAACATTGCTGTATTCTCCAAGGAGTAGTATCTTCATTGTAGCTTACGTGTTTTTGTTGTCACTTCTTTTTCATTAGAGGTATGGCTCGCATAAGCATTGATAGTCCCATGTCGCTGTTCATCAAGCGGCGAAGCCATATATACTTCTTTGTGTAGTCGCGCTTGGGCAGGGGATAGAGTCCCGCCTTGCTGAGTACAGCCAGTTGACGGTCCAGGTAGTGGCGGCTGTGAGTAAGGTGTATGACGTTATAGATATAATCCATGGTGAGCTGATGGACTCTGCGTATGAGTGCCTTGCTTGACTCAGTAGGCATCGAGTCTGCCATAACGTTTAGCCGTAGGATTATCTCTTTCGCATCATTCAGGCGCTTTATAATGTGACGCACATTTTTAGATGTCATGATAGAGTTCTCACGAGTCCTGTAGTAGTAGGCTGTAGCGTTGGTGCTGATAATGACATCTGCCCGCAGGAACAGCAGTGGGGTGAACTCCTCGTCTTCATGGTAGATGCCTGGAGTGAATCGAAGCTCGCTGAGCGTCTTCCTTCTGAACAGGTATCCACATGCTGAACCTCGTAGATTGTTTGTTCTCATGAATGTGGGGCCGCTCATCTGGTCACTATCCTCAAAAACCGATGACTGTTCTTCTACTTTGTCTGAGAGTTGGAAGAAGACGATATCCGGTTGTTTATAGCGTACAAGGTCAAGGCAATGCTCATAGCCCTTGCGTATGAGGCTGTCATCGGCATCGATAAACTGAAGGTAAGTGCCTGTGCTTATCTGTATGCCAGTGTTGCGCGCCTTGCTCAGACCACCGTTGGCCTGACGTATATATATAATGTCGTCTATATACTGTTCAAGTCCTGCTAAGGGCGATTTCTGAGAACCGTCGTCAACAAGTATTATTTCACGCTCGTCGGCTCTTAGCGAGAGCGAAAGAATGCTTTCTATGCATCTGCACAGAAGATCCACAGGCAAATCGTAGTAGGTTATTATGAAGCTTACGATTGGCTGTTTATCGTTTTTTGATGACTTGAAACTATTTTGCATAATCTGTTTATTCCTAATATGCGGAGTGCTATTGCTTTAAGACGCTGGTTGATGGTTAGGTTGGGAGCAAGAGGGTTTGCCTTTACATAAGGTAATGTGGGCATTTCTCCTGTTTGCTTGCATACGTCTATCTGGATATTCAACACGTGGAGGTAGTAACGGGTGTCGTTGAGTAGAGTGGAATCTTTCATTATTGACAGATGACTGTCAAGCAGCATCTTCAGCTCCTTGCCCGTTGCCATCGCCGTTATGCCCTTCGGGTTTGAACTATAGTGGTATATTCCTTCCGTAGTCGTGGCAATGAGTTTTGTCTTACGCAATAAAAGAGGGTAGGTGGCAGCATCTTCAAACACCCGGCCCTCAGGAAATCTAATGTCTTTGAAGAGCTCACGGCGATAAATCTTGTTCCATGCGTAGGTGTGCTCATAGGCCTTACACGATAGCCAGTAGTCGTTAGTGTTGCTGAACAGTCGGCTTCCGAAACTCATTACTCGCTGTTTCTTACTTCCATAGTGCCAATATACTGGATATTCAAGTATGTCGATGTCGGGACGTACTGAGAGTTTGTGCATCAGTTGTTTGTATGTTTCGAAGCCAACGAAGTCGTCGGAATCGACAAAAGTTATGTATTCGCCTTTAGCGACATCTATTCCAGCATTTCTTGCATCGCTCAGCCCTCCGTTTGGCTTGTGTATCACTTTTATGCGGCTATCGCGTTTTGCCCAATCGTCACACATCTGCGGACACTTGTCGGGTGAGCCGTCGTCAACAAGAATGATGTCCAAGTCGGCATAGGTCTGACTGACTATGCTTTTTAGACATTTGTCGAGCGTTTGCTCAACCTTATATACTGGTATGACGACGCTTAATATCATGACTTTCTGTTTGTGAAACGGCTTACTAATGAGTGGAAGTCTATTCGTTTATTAAGTTCAATAAAGCAGAGCGTGAAGCATGTTATGCTTGAAAGTGCCATTATTGAGTATCGCATGTATGAAGACTCTATGAATGTTGCAATAAAGCAGATACATGTCAGCGACAGCATGATGATAAGTATGCGTAAGGATAATGAAGACAGGGTAAAGTTATAGCGTAGCCTTACAAGACTGAGGCTCACCACTACGTCAATTATCGATGATGTCAATACACCATAGCCCAGTCCTTTGAGACCATAGACGTAATAGAATGCTGCTATAACACTGAATGTCTTTATGTTGCTCCAAACGGTTTCAACCCAGAAAATGAATTGCTTGTCTCCCTTGGCATAGGCAATATAGTCCATGGGGAAGCATAGGGCTTTGAGAAGCCCTGAAAGTCCCATGAAATAGATGATGCTTCTTATGGGTTGGAACTCTTCAGTCAGGAGGATGGTTATCAGTAACGGGGCCGTTAGTATGGTCAAGATGACGAGGGGAGCCGTTATGAGCAAGACAATCTCTATCTGTTGGTTGACGAGCTGATGAGCTTCTTCTTCTTTCGATTGTATGAGGGCTGCCAGGCGTGGGTAATAATCGGTTGCCATTGCCGTGAATATCATGTTTATGTATTGCATGGCAACGAAATTAGCTGCCTGATACAAGCCTACGTCTGACACGGAGCCCGTGTTGCTTATGAATGCCATCAGCGCATAGGTTGTTATGGCACCTACTATTGTGCTGATGGTCATGACAACGCCAAGTCGCAGTATGCCCTGACCTTCATGCCAGATAGTGCGGAGTGGGAGGCTCCTTCTTTCTGCACTTCCATTATGTTCGTGGAAAGAATATTTGCGTATGACTATCCAATAAATGATGCCAGAAACAATCATTGCAGGCACTATGCCGTCATTACCCCAAAAATAATATATTGGAACACTGATGAGAAGTCCGCAAAGAGGTGGCACTATGGAGCATAGGGCTAACTTTCTGTAGCGCCGCAGTCCTTGCATGACAGCCATCTCGCCTGCTCCCATGATGTTGAAGAAAATATAAATGCTAAGCAGCAGGAAGAATGCTACATACTCGTAGGAACCAAATGAGAACTGAGACATCAGCGGAGATATGGCGAGCGTGAACAATAGTGCTGCACATGAAGCCATGAGCACCAAAGCGCGTACGATGCGTATGGTAGTAGAAAGAGCCTGTGCCTTAACAGCTTTTTCTTCAGCAGATGCCTCTTCTTGTTCACTATCGGCTTTTGATATGAAGCGAACTGCCGACACGTTTATTCCGAGAAGTGCGAACTGCTGAATGGTGTTGGCGGCATTCTGAAGCAGCGACATGATACCCATACCAGCAGAGTGAAGAATGACTGCCACTAGCTTGCCTCGTAAAATGTTCATGAGCACATTGACAAATTGAGCACTTCCAAGGACGGCTGTGCTTGATACTATTTTGCGGTAGCTATTTGTTGATGGCTCAATGTTCTTCATGAATGCTGTTACGGATGAAAGATTGTTAGGACATCCTTAGGATTTGTCTGACTTGCCGATGTTCATGAACGACAGTTTCGACGCTTGTTCAAATATGAAGTCTGCCATGATTTCGTTGCTTTGTGATGTGCCGTTTATTTGCTCAAACAGTCGGCAAAGTCCTAACTTCCCGCCTCCGTTTTTCAGAATATGTACGATACAGAGATTCTGAAGCGCTATACTGCTTGAAAGAATGTCTATGTCTGTAGAGCCTAACTGATAGAGTGCCAGCTGGTATGCGTCGTTCTCGTTATCGTTAATCATGTTCTCTACATCCCTGAGCGTTTTCATTCCAAGTGACTTAAGTACTGGGAGATAATGAATGAGGCTTGTGGCATGAATCTCGGCAGCTGTAATGGCGGCAATCTTCTTGTTTAGCTTGTCAAATGGGGCCAGTTCTAAGTAGGTCTTGAATGTCTCACCGTCAAGAAGCACATCTTCAAGTTTTCCACTTTTGACAAGCTTAGTGGCGTGACGGCGATAGTCGGCTATAGCAGTTCTGATGCGGCTGAACTCATTGTCAGCCAACTCAAGCACTCCTGCCAAACGGCTGAGGTTGCGGTGGTACTCGTCGGGTATCTCAATGTCCGTCTTGTAGCCGATGTCATGCTGAATGGCAGACCATACATGCTGAAGGGCAGTACGTATCTGCAGCTCAAAGTAGATGTTGTTAATCTCTGGGAATTTCTGATTGTAGAAACTGGTATGTGGAATCTTGCAAACGTAATGAAGCGAATTGTATCCGAAACTATTCACTTCGTGGCTCTTGCGTTTGTCAACAGAGTTTGCCCAGTCGATATCAAAAATCTTTTCTGCAATGGATGCTATGCGGTCAACATCTTCATTGTAGAAAGCTATTACACGTACCCCTAAAATGTCGGTAATGTCGTAAATAGAATGGTATTTGTCACCTTTCCTCTCTAATTTACCTATTAACGACTGTTCTTTTTTGATACGTGATTCTATGGCATTAACCTCAATAGAACTTGATTTGATGTGCTCCCTCAGCATGTCGTTTACGGCATATTCTAGCCTTTCATAGGCCGGCATCAGCTTATGGTATTCGTCAAGGAGCAATGAATTCATGGCGTTTATGAGTTTGTTATTTCAAAAAGATTAAAGAAGCCTGTCATCATGAAGACCTTCTTTATCTCGTCGTTGATGTTTGAAATAATGACCTTTCCGCCTTTCGATGCAGCCTCTTTTCTGAGAGTGAGGAACAGACGCAGACCGCTTGAACTGATATAATCAAGATTCTTGCAGTTCAGGGTAATGGTTTTGTCGGCATTCTCCAAAAGAGGGATAATCTCTTGCTGAGCTTTTATTGCTGCAGGGGTGTCAAGGCGTCCTTCGATTGTAGCAACCATTCCGTCGTTTTGCTCAGTAATGGTTATTTTCATAGAGTTCTTTTCCATATGATGCTTATTTAGGTTGTTTTTTATCAACTGCAAAGATAATAAGTTTTTCTTAAACGAAGAAAAATGGTTGAAAAAGAAATCGTATTATGAAGAAAAAAGCGTAATTTTGCAGTCAAATAATAACAAAACGATGAAGATATTTGTTGTAGGTACTGAAAATTATAATAGTTCAGTGGGTTCTGAGAAAGCGGGGCAAGTGACTCCGATAATCTATACTAAGGCTGATTCGGCATTGTTGAAAGACCGCAAACCGTTTTTCATTCCCGACGATATGGGACGTATTGGCTATACAGGTGAACTTGTTGTTCGTATTTGCCGGCTCGGCAAGGAGGTTCCTGAACGTTTTGCTCATCGCTATTATGACGCGTTTACTGTTGGGCTTAACTTCAAGGCATCTGACATGTTGCGTGATTGTTCTGCTAATGGCATGCCCTGGACTGTAGCAACAGGCTTTGATGGTAGTGCAATAATAGGTGATTGGATGCCTGTAGAAAATCTTTACGGTAACGTGGAGTTTGGTCTTGATAGCAATGGCTCTACTCTATATACAGCAAATGCTTCCAATATGATTATAGGTATTGACCGCCTAATAAGCTATATCTCCCACTATTTTACTCTTAAAACAGGAGACCTCCTCTTTACTGGTGCTGTCAGTAAAGAGGAGGAACCTCACGTTAATGACTTTTTGGAAGGATACATTAATGGTGTGAAAGTCTTGGAATGCCGTTGTAAGTAACTACTTTTTTAGCCAGCGGTCAAGCCAATTGAAGTATGTTCGCTGCCAAAGTATTCCGTTCTGTGGCTTAAGTACCCAGTGGTTCTCGTCAGGGAAAATAAGTAACTGTGCCTCAATGCCTCTCATACGTGCAGCATTGAAGGCCGACATGCCTTGAGTTGCATTTATGCGATAGTCCTTCTCGCCGTGTATACAGAGTATAGGCGTGTCCCATTTGTCAACAAAGCGGTGTGGTGAGTTTGCGTATGTCTTCTTCGCACGCTCCGTTTGGTCTTTGTTCCAATATGCATCGTCATATTCCCAGTTTGAGAACCAGTTCTCTTCTGTCTCAGTGTACATCGCCTCTAGGTTAAAGGCACCATCGTGTGCAATGAAGCATTTGAAACGCTTGTCGTGATGGCCTGCAAGATAATATACTGAGAAGCCTCCAAATGATGCGCCAACGGCTCCCATGTGTTCTTTGTCAACATATGGCAAGTTCGTTGCAGCATCGTCAATAGCTGACAGATAGTCCTTCATGCACTGTCCCGTCCAGTCGCCGCTAATCTCTTCAAGCCATTCCTGACCGAAACCAGGCAGACCACGACGGTTAGGTGCTACGATAACGTACCCCTGAGATGCCATGATGAAGAAGTTCCAACGATAGCTCCAGAACTGAGAGACTGGGCTTTGTGGACCGCCTTCGCAGAAGAGCAGGGTGGGGTACTTCTTTGTCTTGTCGAAGTTTGGTGGCAGGATTATCCATGTGAGCATTTCTTTACCGTCGGTTGTCTTGACCCAGCGCTGTTCAACAGATGGTTTTGCCAATTGGTCGAGAATGTCCTTGTTCTCATTGGTAATCTGCTCAACTTTGGTGTTTGCGATGCTGTCGCCAGGTGTGACGACGTACAGGTCGGCTGGTGCCAGATAGCTGTGACGCTCTGCAAGAATCTTATTGTCATCCAACATCTGTAGTGCGCCGAAGTCTGCCCAGTCGTTAGTCAGCTGTACCACTTCACCTGTCAGATTTGTACGATAAAGATTCTCTGTGGCATGCCAAACACCGATAAAATATATTGATCTCGAATCAGGTGTCCAACAGAAATCATCGACATTTGAATCGAATGACTCAGTTAGGAATGATTTCTCGCCTGTCTGCAAGTCGTAGCAGCACAGACGCTGACGATCTGCCTCATAGCCATCGCGTTTCATGGAGAGCCAAGCAACGTAGCGACCATCGGGAGAGAACTTCGGGTTAAGGTCGTAGCCCACAAAGTACTCCTTGAGGTTCACGTTGACAAATTGGTTCTTGAGTGATTTTGTGGGATCCATCATGTTGTCGCACTCGTAGGGAACGGTTCCATCCGACACCACGCCCCACTCGCAGCCTTTGCAGAGGTTCTTGGTCTTATTCATGTCACCACTCTCAACGTCATAGAGGAAGATGTCTGAGTCGGTCGAGATGCTGTAGGACAATCCTGTCTTGCAGCGGCAGGTGAAGGCAATGCTCTTTGAATCTGGGCTCCAAGCCAGCTGCTCCATGCCGCCAAAAGGTTCCATTGGACATTCGTATGGCTCTCCCTCAAGGATGTCCTTGCCTTCGGGGGCGATGACGAAATCATCGTCCACAGAGAAAACGAAGGGATGCTGTATGCTCTCCACGTAGTGATCCCAATGGCGATACATGAGGTCTGTTACTAATCGTCCGGTTGCCTTAGGAAGATCATCGGGATTCTTCAGTATGATTTCGTTGAAGTCAATGCTCTGAAGTATGATGACTTTCTTGTGGTCTGGCGAGAACATGAAGCCTTCCACTTTGCCTTCTGTATTTGAAAGCTGCTTGCGACTACTACCATCGAGGTTCATCTTCCATATCTCGCCCCCTTTGACAAATGCAATCGTATTGTCGTCAAGCCATTGCGCATCGGTCTCGTTGCTAGCTTCTGTTGTAAGCTCCTTTATTTCTGAACCATCAGAATTCATTGATCTGAGAACTTGGTGACTCTTGTTCTCTTTTACGCTGTAATAGCCCACCTGATAGACGATGTGTTTCCCGTCAGGAGAAACGCTATGACCGCCAATGCGAGCCATAGCCCAAAGAGCTTCGGGTGTCATTTGGTCTGATTCCAACTGAACGGTCTGCTTTTCAATTATCACTTGATCAGTATCTTTCTGTGTGCTGCAGGCTGTCATCATTAATGCTGCTGCGGCTATTGTCATTGCTTTGTTCATGTCTAATAGGCTTGTTTATTTCTTCTTTACGGGATCACAGGTCAGTCCGCATCCCAATTTATTGAATATCTTGCGGTCTACTTCAGACAGCATAACGGTAGAGTGCACCTGACAACCCTTGAGTTTCGGCAACTGCTCCAGCGCACGTCGACAGAGTTCGTCATCTTTTGACAGCACGCTGAGAGCCACCAGCACCTCATCGGTATGTAGTCGGGGGTTCTTGCCGCCCAAGTACTCAATTTTGGTCTTTTGTACAGGCTCTATGAGGCTCTGCGGAATCAGTTTGGTCTGATGGCCTATGCCTGCCAGATGCTTAGTAGCGTTAAGCAACAGAGCTGCCGAGCATCCCAATAAAGGTGACGACTTGGCAGTGATGATGGTGCCATCTTCCATTTCCATTGCGGCCGAGGTTTGCTCGGTGAGTTCCTGTTTGGCTTGAGCTGCAACGGTGACGCGGCGATAGGCCGTGGAGATCTTGGCCTGGTTAAACAGCATGAGAATCTTGTTTACCTCGCGCTCGTTGTCTACGCCTTCCGCCATCTTGTTCGTTGCTGAATAGTAGCGACGGATTATCTCGTCGCGGCTTGCCTGACAGCATACCTCGTCGTCGCTGATGCAGAAGCCTACCATGTTGACGCCCATGTCAGTGGGACTCTTATATGGATTCTCACCATATATGCCCTCGAAGAGAGCGTTGAGCACAGGGAATATCTCGATGTCGCGGTTGTAGTTTACTGCAATCTTATCATATGCTTCCAGATGGAATGGGTCAATCATGTTCACATCGTTAAGATCGGCAGTAGCAGCCTCATAAGCGATGTTCACAGGATGTTTCAGAGGCAGGTTCCATACAGGGAATGTCTCAAACTTTGCATATCCGGCTCTAACACCACGCTTGTTCTCGTTGTAGAGCTGAGAGAGACATACTGCCATCTTGCCACTTCCTGGACCAGGAGCTGTGACAATTACCAACTCACGTGAAGTCTCAACATAGTCGTTCTTGCCAAAGCCTTCGTCTGAAGCGATCAACTCCACGTTGTGTGGGTAACCGTCAATTAAATAATGTACATATGATTTGATTCCCATTCGTTCCAGTCGATGGCGGAATTGGTCGGCAGCCTTCTGGCCATTGTAGTGGGTTATCACTACTGAACCGACCATGAATTCACGGCTCATGAACTCATCGCGCAGACGAAGAACATCTTCGTCATATGTGATGCCAAGGTCGGCACGAACTTTGTTCTTCTCGATATCCTCCGCACTAACAACGATGACAATCTCCATCTGTTCGCGTAACTGTGCAAACATACGTAGCTTTGAATCAGGCTTGAAGCCTGGCAATACTCTTGATGCATGGTGGTCATCGAAAAGCTTTCCGCCAAGTTCAAGATACAATTTTCCGTTGAACTTAGCAATACGCTCCTTAATGTGCTCTGACTGAATCTTCAAATACTTCTCGTTATCAAAACCAATTTTCATCTTTAAAACTTTTTCTCTTTTTACCAATCAGAGCGCAAAATTACGAAGAAATGACGAAACTACAAAGGAAAAACAGTCAAAATTTGGATGTATAAGATGTATAAATAATAATGTATATCTTTGTCGCCATGAATAGCATTAAGTTTCAAAATGGTTGTGTTTTTTTTATACTGATAGTAGGATGTTTTCATATTTTTTTAGACTAGCAACATTTGTAATCTAAAGAAAAGGTGCATTTTTTGATTCTTGAAGTTGAAATTTGTTAGAAAATTTGGCTGTTTCGTAACAAATGGATACCTTTGCAGTCTGAAAACTATTAATTAGCTCTCTTGACGTGCTTTCGTGCAAGGCATGTTCGGACTCACAAGACGACGGCTCTCGTGTAGGGCTGGCAGGGTGTCGAAGAGAAATGTTAAACCCTTTTTAAACAATCGCTTTATGGCAGAAATGAATTTTGGCGGTGTTATGGAAACCGTCGTAACGAGTAAGGAATTTTCACTTGAGAAGGCACGTGAAGTATTGAAGAACGAGACTATCGCAGTCATCGGTTATGGTATTCAGGGACCTGGACAGGCTTGTAACCTGCGTGACAATGGCTTCAACGTGATAGTAGGCCAGCGTGAAGGAAAGACCTACGACAAGGCTGTGGCTGATGGCTGGGTGCCAGGCAAGACTCTCTTCTCTATTGAGGAGGCTGCACAGAAAGGTACCATCCTCTGCATGCTGCTGTCAGATGCTGGTCAGATTCAGGTATGGCCAACAATTAAGAAACATCTCACTCCTGGCAAGACTTTATACTATTCTCATGGTTTTGCAATCAACTGGAGCGACCGTACTGGTGTAGTTCCTCCAAAGGATGTTGACGTAATTCTTGTGGCTCCTAAGGGTTCAGGCACATCTCTTCGCACAATGTTCTGTGAGGGACGCGGATTGAACTGTTCTTATGCTGTTTATCAGGATGCTTCTGGTAAGGCAGAGGAGAAGACCATCGCCTTCGGCATTGGTATTGGTGCAGGATATCTTTTCAAGACAACATTTGAGCGCGAGGCAACTTCTGACCTTACAGGTGAGCGTGGTTCGCTGATGGGTGCTATTCAGGGCTTGTTGCTGGCTCAGTATGAGGTACTTCGTGAGCACGGACACTCTCCTTCGGAGGCTTTCAACGAGACTGTAGAGGAACTGACTCAGAGCCTAGGTCCGCTCTTTGGTGCGAAGGGTATGGACTGGATGTATGCAAACTGCTCTACTACAGCCCAGCGCGGTGCTCTTGATTGGGCTCCACGTTTCCACGATGCCATCAAGCCTGTTATGGAATGGCTCTACTATTCTGTGCTGACAGGTAATGAGGCTCAGATTTCTATTGATGCAAACTCTAAGCCTGACTACCGTGCTGGTCTTGAGAAGGAACTCGAGGCTATGCGTAATCAGGAGATGTGGCAGGCAGGTGCTGTCGTTCGCAAGTTGCGTCCTGAGAACAACGAGCTGTAAAAGCTCATAAGAAGATTATAGACGTTTATATATCATAGGTTGTCTAAGTTGTCTGCGTTGTCTTAATAACATATAATCATGCTTGATTAAAGGACACGACAAACAACTTAGACAATTTTTTTATCCCCTCTTTTCTTTTATTATTCCGTGGCGGTAGGCGTAGAGTAGCTGTTTCAAGTCGTTTATCTGACTGCGTAGTTCGGCACCCTTGTCTGTGTCTGCCACGAGCATTCGGTGAGCTGACATTTCCACAATCTGTGTGGTAGATTTAATGTCGGTGCCTCGGCTTATAGCATCCTCAGTACATGTAAACGGCTCGTGCTGAACGAGTTGGAAACCGCGGCTGTGATATACGAGTGTATAGCCGGCGATACCTGTCTCTGAGTGATAGGCTTCAGAGAATCCTCCGTCGATGACCATTAGGCGTCCGCCTGCCTTGATGGGGTTCTCGCCCTTTAGGACATGGACGGGCACGTGGCCATTAATGATATGGCGATTAGCACCTTCAATGCCGAAGGCATCGAGTATTCGGTCGCACACTTCCTCAGAGTTACGAAGCTGGAAATAATATCCTTTCTCCTCTTTGAAGATTGTTTTGTCCTTTAAGAAATAACGCTCAAACGTTGCCATCTTTGACTTGTCGAAGAGAGGCGAGTCTTTGCCACACCACAGATAGAGGAAGTAGTCCTTGGCATACTGCTTTAAGTCGGCAGGCGTGTCGTTCTGAAATGCTGCACGTACTAGTTGACCAATATATTCCATGAGGTTCTTGCCTGAACGCTTCTCACCTAATATCTCTACCTCCTTCAATGTTCCGTCGGCATTGAGAGGAATGGAAGCATGGAAGAGAAGGTTCTTATTACAGATGTTGTACATACATCCGTGGCTTAGGATGGTTCGTATGTGTTTACGCAGCTTCTCACTGATGCGGAACGAGTGGTGCAGACGTTCTACAAGTATACGTTCCTCTTTGGTGAGCTGCGAAGGATGGTTCGGATCTATCGTGGGGAATGAGCATGATAGCATGGGGTAGGCAACACCTTCGATGGTGCACGTCTTCGCGTCAAAGTCTATGTTCTCCAGCAGACAACGGTCTTCCATTTGCCATTCTGGATGGCGGTGGAAGATTTCAGCCTCGAGCTTGAATTGTATGACAGAGATGGCTTTGTGCATCTTACCCGTAAGCATCTGTGTCTTCTCGTCCATAGTGGCGCCTTTAAGTAGCTTAGGCATGAACTCTGTGCAGGGATCATCGCCATAGGTGTCGAGGGCGAATGTAGCCAATGGCACGAGGTTAATGCCGTAGCCCTCTTCCAGTGTTGCAAGGTTGGCATAGCGAAGTGATAGGCGCAACACGTTGGCTATGCATGCGTCGTTGCCGGCAGCGGCGCCCATCCATAGCATGTCGTGATTTCCCCATTGTATATCCCATGAGTGATATTGGCGTAGCGTGTCCATGATGATATGTGCACCTGGGCCACGGTCATAGATATCGCCAAGGATGTGAAGTTGGTCTATGGCGAGACGGTGGATGACATTACAGATAGCAATAATGAAATCATCGGCACGTCCTGTGCTGATAATGGTGTCAACAATCACAGCCACATAAGCAGCCTTGTCCTGATCATCTGTACGTTCGTGCAGTAGCTCCTCGATGATGTAGCTGAATTCTTCCGGCAGCGATTTGCGCACCTTCGAACGGGTGTATTTCGATGATACTTCACGGCACACCTTTACAAGCTGGTGTATGGTGATGTGGTACCAGTCGTCGATGTCTCGTTCTACAGCTTTAATCAGCTCCAGTTTCTGTTCAGGGTAGTATATTAGTGTGCATAGCTCTTTCTTCTCCGACTCGCGTATGCTATTGCCGAAGATCTCAGACACTTTGCGCTTGATGTTGCCTGAAGCGTTTTTCAGTATATGGATGAATGCCTCGTGCTCACCGTGTATGTCGGCAAGAAAATGCTCAGTTCCTTTCGGAAGGTTCAGAATGGCTTCCAAGTTTATTATCTCTCCTGCTGCATCGGCAATGGTCGGAAAGGTGTTTGAAAGCAGATTTAGGTAGCGTTCGTCTATTGTGTTCATTTCTTTCAATGAAATAAAGGTAATTATTAGTGTTGTTATACTTTCAATTGATGTTTGCTGTTAAATTTTCAGATGTTCTTCTATCTGAGAGCGCAGGCGGCGTGTGGTTGCATCTTCTGAAGGCTCACAGGGCATGAATCCCTCGTCAAAAGCAGTTTGTTCGGTGAGTATTGTCAGTAGCGATGCAAAGAAATCATTAAGTTTAGCTGCTGCTAACTGCTGCATAAGATACTCGTCGTCAACGTCGTTTCTGCGCAGAGCTATGTCAAGTTCAACTAATGGCAACAGCGAGAGATGCTGTTCTTCAGATAGTTCTCTGATGCTTGCCACGATGTCAATGACAGACTGTCCTGACAGAGATAATGGCTTTTCGTAGTCATCGGGTAGATAGCCTCTCGGGGTGTTGAGAGATAATGCGTTTGTGACGTCAGCAATCTCGTTAAGGGCTTTTTCAGCAGCATCCTTCAACGAGAATCTCATGGAGTGTATGCCCTTCTCAACATAGTGGAATACACCCTCGTAAATGGAATAAATCTTCAGCAGATGCCAGTCAACGTTATCTGCGTTGCTGATAGGTGTTGCCCAGCGCTCGTCTTCTGTTATACCCACCTTCAAAAGTTTGTGAAGCGCCTCTTTTGTCGCATCGTTCATGAGCTCAAGAGGGTTTGACTCCATCACGCACTGATATATTCGCTTATAGCTTGCGCGAAGATTCTCCTCGGAAGTAGTGCGGGTGACGAGAGGGTTGCTCACAATCTCAATACGCTTGTTTACTCCCATAGCCTTCAGCTCGTCGGCTTCCATAGTGCTGCGTGCCACGAGCGCATAGGCATGGGCAAGAACTTCTTTGGCCATGTGGGTATGAGCAACTGACGATGTAGCATCAAGGCGTCCGTGAGTTGTTATGATAGTGCGTATGCCTTGTCGCTGAGACTTTGACGTAAGTTTAACAAGCTCAGCGCTGTCGCATCCGTGCAGATGGACAATGTCTGGACGGCTTTTTTTGCACCGGCTTATGAACACATCGACATTATTAGTGATGAATGGCTCTTCATAGCTGGCAAACATCATGCTTACATACTGCATGAGCTCAAAGTCTGTAGAAGGACAAAGGTGTATGATGTTCATTGCTGTTGTTTCTTCTTCTTTAGTAAAAGATCTTTGATATGATAGAAGTCTCTTTTTACGATGATGCCTATACCCTGAGTGTTTAGTGCTGAACGTGTGAAGTATCTGTCGTTGGTCTGATTGTACACTTTTAGTGCAAGGTTGCCATTTGGTTGAAGCAGATAACGCAGGTCGAAGTCTCCAATGAACGATGGCGTAGCTTGTGTGGCATTGTCACGGTAGCCAAACTGTCCGTTGATGAGCAGACGGTTGTTGAGCATGCGTCCGCTTACAATTCCCTCGTATTCTGCATTATGCCAACCCTCGTTTCCTGTTGAGATGTTTGCACCAAAGTTCCAGTTGTCATCTTTTATCACCTGTGATATGACCTCATTTATCTGTGTTGACAGAGTTCCAGAGAGGAACGACTGCATGGCAAGCTCCGTCTGACCGTATTCTTCGGTAGCCGATGCGTTGTTTATCCCCTGAGTGTAGAAACGTCCTATGCCGAGAAGATATAGCACCTGCTGGTTCATTTCCTGCTCGTTGGTTATGACAGAGCGTATCATCTGTTTCTCCTCGCTGTTCACGGTAGGCATGTCGAGATCGAATTCCACTCGTGGCGAACCTGCCTGACCATAGATGTTCATAAGACAGTTCACACGGATGGTGTTGCTAGAGAATGAATTTCCTATGTTTAGATCGGATAGCGATACGCCATTGACCGTATACGTGGCTTGCAACTGTAGATTTGCATCCATTGGGTTACCACCGAATATTATTGTACCTCCTTCGTTGAAGAGAAAGTTCTTTTTTATGATGTTTTGAATGGTAATTCCATAGGTTCCGTGGTCAACAGTGTATGTGCCAAAGAGGTGGAAAGCACCGTGGTTGTGATAAGTGGCATGAAGCGAACCATTGCCGTAGAGGTTTATATAATCGTTGGTCTTCTCGTCCATCAACAGGCGCATGCTGGCTTCAGGAGTGACATTGATGATGAAGTTCATGAATATGTTAGTGGAAATGTCTTTCCCCGCTTCATTACTGTTGTCTTTGTTACTTCCGCTTGTTGATCCATCCGCAGATTGTTCTTTGTCCTTCCATGTGATGAATTCCTGTTTGCTCACATTGCCTGTAGAGGCTGCATTGTAGTAGAAAGTGGTGCCACGCAATGGGGTAGCGTTGCTATTAATGACAATCTCGGTCGGACGACCATGAATGTCGGCTGTACCTGAGGCATAGACAGTACCACAGAATATCTCGTCACCATAGTCCTTAAAGTCATAGACGAGTAACTTGTCAGTAGCAAAGTCAATGTCGAATGTTAGTGACGACAGGTGGTCGTGATGTATGCCTCCACTGGCAGTACCCTTGTTTCCGTAGCAGTCGGCGAAGGTGGCATTCTCTATCAGAATGTCGTTGGGCACGAGTTTCACTATGTCGTGATTCAGTGTGTATGTCGTTCCTAATGGAATAACTTTCGCCTGAGCATCTACTGCAAGAGTACCCAGCAGATCCATCTCGCCGAGAGGACCTACAAGCCTCACGTTTCCGTAGGCATGGCCTGTGACACCGCTGAGGAAACTCTTGGTGTATTTCTGCAGGAAATCAATATATGTACCCTGTCCCTCGATGTTCAGGGAAATGTCTTCTCTGATAGGTGAAACGTAGCCATTGATGATTGTTTTTACGTCTGGACCATCTTCTGCTACGGCATCAATGTCTATCTGCTCGTCAATTTGGTTCCATAAAGCTTTGGCATGCAGCGTGCCCATGCGGCCCTTCTCAAAGAGAAAGTCTTCAACTGTTATATCTGCCCATCCTACAGGGGTGTCAAACACGCTCGTGATATAAGCCTTGCCAGTTGCCTTTCCGTCGAAGTCTACAGGATGGAAGTTTACGAGGTCAAGGACGTATCTTACGTCCACTCCCATAAGGTCAACAGTCAGCGTATCGTTAATAGAATTAGAGACAGTACCATTGATGGTGAGGTGTTGCAGGGCATGTTCTACGGAGAAATGTTCAATTACGATGTTTTTATCACTGTAGAAAATGTCCGACGGTACAATATTCCATGTGGCACCACCGATTGTTGTGTGTGAAGGCTCGAAATGAACATGTGCTTCAGCCTTTCCTTCGTCGTCGGTGTAGAGTTGCGCTATAGCATTAAGTCGTCCTCTCAATGCTTCTGTCTCGTCAGCGTGGTTATCCCATGTGAAGCATGTCTGTAGCTGATTGTCGTAGGCGTTGACCATTGCAGCTATGTCCATGTTGGTGCCATCGTCCATCGCCTTCACTACACTGATATTGCACTTCACACTATCTTGAGGCGACTGCAAGTTAATGAGAGCATCACTGTAGCTGTTTCCGTTATACACAAAGGCAGCGACGCCTCCTTCGGCTTTCATTTCGTGGTTTATGTCATTGATGCTCGCCTTTACTACGAGAGGCTTGTCGAGTTCAATTGGGATATTGAAAAGGCGCTGAAGCCACTTACTGTCAACAATGTTGAGCGCAATGTCGAAGTCGTTGGTGACATTTCGCGACAATTTTGGCAGCCCTGGAAGGGTAGGGAGCTTGTCGCCAATGGCATTGATGAAGCTCTGTGGCAGCGTGTCCCAGTCAAACTGACCTGTGAGGGCTATGCTGCCCATGTCACCATTGATGTTGAGGAAATGCTTCCCATCTTCAAAGCCTGATTTCAGCTTTACGCTTTCAATACGATAGACATCGGAAGAGTCGGCCATTGCGAAGTCGTATAGGTCTATGCTACCCTGGGCATCGTTAATGTTACTGGCAGATATATCGGTGGCAAAGCGACCACTGAAAACAGCATCGCCCCATTTATTTGAAAGATTCAGCTTTGCAGGAGATATGGTTCCCACGTTGCAAACGAGCTTCATGGTGGTCTGCTTGTTCTTCTGTTTCCATTCTCCATCAGTATCTATCTTAATAAATTCATCGTCAATTTTCAGTTTGCCCATTGCTGTGAAGTTACTATTGTTGCCTCTCAGAATGTCTTCGGCAGTGTAAGAACCGTTTAGCTCTATGTTGTTGTAGCTGAAGCTGTTATAGTCGAATTGATCGATGATTCCACGAGCCTTGAGCATGCGTCGGCTTCCTGATACATCAACAGACATTGCTATCATGCCAAGCTGTTCATTGTCAAATAGTTTCTTAAGGTCTATTCCGCTGGACTTCAGATGTCCCTCGTAGATGTCGTTCTTTGAGATTTGAAAGTTCAGATGCAGAGAGCCTACACCGCTTGTTATGAGACTGTTCGTCTTTACGACAAGTTGCTCGTCGCCAGCGAATGTGCCCATTATTCTTATTCCATCGGTGTTTTTCAGGAATTCTGGTATGTCGCCTATCTCACGTTGTGCTTCTGTTAACGCTCTTGCTGAGATATTGAGGTTTTCCACTTCTGCATTCCATCTGACAGGTTCATTCTGATTTTGACGCTTTAATCCGCTAATCCGTCCATTACCTAGAATAACTACATCTTTATTAGTCGATACAACGTCAAACGTCTCAACTTCTATGTCGTTGAGAGAACCATGTGCTTTTGTCGCTATCTTTAGATTATCGTCATATTTAGCAAGTGCAGGAAGTAGGAACTTCATGTCTTGAAGGGCGATGTCGGCTTGAATGCCTGTCGTCTTGAATGCTATGTCTTCAGTTGCCCTACGCCTTGCAACAATGCTGTCAAACTTCAGCTCGCTTTTCGGCAGTTGCAAACTGAAATCATGAAGGTTGGCCCCCTCGTTACCGTAGTTGAGAAGAAAAGATAGATGTTTGACATTCAGACCACTCTGCTCCATGAATGCTATTCGTTTGACTATGAGGTTTAGAGAGTCTTCGCTGTAGTGCTTAAGCCGCACGTGGGCACTGATGTTGCTGAATTTCATGTGCCGTGTGTCAAGCTTGTTGCTTGTTGGTGCGTCAAGCTGATTGTAGGTTACGCTTGAATGTCTAATGATGAGTGAGTTAACCCTTAGGTCTATAGGAGATTGGTTTGTTGTGTCTTTTGACGCGAGTGAGTCTATGGCAAACTGCGCGTTGAGCGGGGAATCCGCATTCTCGCGATAAAGACTCATTTGCGCACCAAATAGCTGTGCCGAGGCAATGGAGATGCGCCCTTGAACAAGAGCTGACCACTCTATTTTTACAGACAGTCTGCCAATCTTTGCAAGTTCCTTTGACTTCTGGTCGTAGATAAGAACGTCGTCAATGATCAGCCTATTCAGAAAGCCAAGATTAACGCTTCCCACTTCGACCTTGGTACCAAGCTTTTCGCCCAGGACTGATGCAACGCTATCGCCAATCTTTGTCTGAATGAAAGGTATGTGCGTAAGGCATATGACAATGACATATAAAGTCACAAGACTCCATATGACCGTTCCTATGATATGCTTTAATGTCTTCAATATGGCAGATAGACTTTACAAATGTTTTTACATTTGATTCTTTTGTTTTGCAAAAGTACGACAAATTCTCGTGACTGACTTATTTTTCAATCAAAATTTGTGAGGTTTCTATCAAAAATTACTAATTTTGCAGCCGTTATAGTGAGTAATAACGTTTTTTCTAATTTTTATATGGCAAATTTGATTAAGTTGCGTAAAGGCCTGGACATTAATCTTCAGGGATGCGCCTCGGAAACAAAGATCCGATTGAAATCGAACGGCAAGTATGCTTTGATGCCCGATGATTTTGAAGGAATCGTACCGAAGGTCGTAGTCAAGGAGGGTGATCATGTCAAGGCTGGGGATGCGCTTTTTGTCAACAAGCAGTATCCCACGGTTAGTTTTGCTTCGCCTGTCAGTGGAAAGGTCACTTCCGTAGAGCGGGGCGAACGTCGTAAAGTGCTCTGCGTGAGGGTAGATGCCGATGCCCAGCAGGAGTATGTTGATTTTGGTAAGAAAGATGTAACAAAGTTGGATGGCAAAGCTGTCTGTGAAGCACTCTTGGAGGCTGGTATCTTTGGCTACATCAATCAGTTGCCTTATGCCGTATCCACTAATCCGGAGACGATGCCTAAGGCAATTTTCGTATCGGCACTTCGTGACAAACCGCTGGCTTGCAGCTTCGATTATGAAGTGAAGGGGCAGGAAGATGACTTCGCAACAGGACTTATAGCCCTTTCAAAGATTGCTAAGACCTATCTCGGTATAGGCATTCAGCCCGATCTTCAGGCTGAGTTGCAGAAGCGCCAGATTGAAAACTATGTGGAGCTGAATGTGTTTGAAGGAAAGTGTCCTGCAGGCAACGTAGGCGTTCAGGTGAACAATGTAGCCCCTGTGAATAAGGGCGAAGTGGTATGGACGATAGGCGATCCCACAGTGGTGCTTTTCATCGGGCGTCTTTTCAACACCGGCAAAGTGGATTTGAGACGCACCGTCGCCCTCTGCGGAAGTGAAGTGTTAAAGCCCCTGCATGTTGACATGCTGGTGGGTGAGGAGCTTTCCACGCTGCTCAGCAACAGCTATGATGCCAGTCATCACGTGCGTATCATCAATGGTAATGTGCTCACAGGTCGTAAGACTACGAAAGACGGATTCCTTGGAGCTCATTCTTCTGAGATAACCGTCATACCCGAGGGTGACAATGCCGACGAGATGCTTGGATGGATCATGCCTCGCTTCAATCAGTTCTCAGTGAATCGCAGCTATTTCTCCTGGTTGCAGAATTGTTGGTTCTGTGGCAAGAAGAAGGCTTATGTAGCCGATGCCCGTATCAAGGGTGGCGAGCGCCACATGATTATGAGTGGTGAGTATGACAAGGTGCTGCCTATGGATATCTATGGCGAATACCTCATCAAGGCAATCATCACGGGCGATATTGATCGTCAGGAACAGCTTGGCATCTACGAGATTTCTCCTGAAGATTTTGCTTTGGCAGAGTTCGTGGATAGCTCGAAGCTGGAGCTGCAACGTATTGTACGTGAGGGACTTAATATTTTACGCAAAGAAAACGCATAATAGATATGAGCGCATTAAGAAATTATTTGAACAAGATAAAGCCGAACTTCGAGGAAGGTGGTAAGCTTCATGCTTTCCGTTCTCTTTTCGACGGCTTTGAGACGTTCCTCTATGTGCCTAACGACACAGCGAAGACGGGCGTCCATATTCACGACTCCATCGACTCAAAGCGCATTATGAGTATGGTGGTTATCGCCTTGATGCCTGCCATGCTGTTTGGCATGTACAATGTGGGCTATCAGAACTATCTGGCTGCAGGAACGCTGGCTTCGGCTTCATTCCTTGACATGTTCATCTTTGGATTCTTGGCAGTACTGCCCAAGATTCTCGTTTCATACATTGTTGGTCTGGGCATCGAGTTCGCATGGGCACAGTGGAAGGGTGAAGAGATTCAGGAAGGATTCCTCGTTTCAGGTATCCTCATCCCACTGATTGTTCCTGTCAACTGTCCGTTGTGGATTCTTGCCATCGCCGTTGCCTTCGCCGTGATTATCGGCAAAGAGATTTTTGGTGGCACAGGCATGAACATCTTCAATCCCGCATTGCTCTGTCGTGCATTCCTGTTCTTTGCTTATCCCACTAAGATGAGTGGTGACCAGGTATGGGTGGCTAATGAGTCTATCTTCGGCTTTGGTAACACACTGCCCGATGGCTTCACAATGGCTACGCCTCTTGGACAGATTGGTGCAGGCAACGACGTTACGGCTTCGCTTAACGACATGATTCTTGGTTTCATCCCAGGTTCTATTGGTGAGACAAGTGTCATCGCTATTGCCCTTGGCGCTATCCTGCTGCTTTGGACAGGCATCGCTTCATGGAAGACCATGCTGAGCGTGTTTGTTGGTGGTGGTCTCACAGCTTGTCTGTTCGAGAGCCTCGGCATGACTCCTATCACCTGGTATGAGCACCTGGTATTGGGTGGCTTCTGCTTTGGTGCTGTGTTCATGGCTACCGATCCTGTTACTTCTTGCCGTACTGAGTGTGGCAAGTGGTTCTATGGCTTCATCATTGGTGCAATGGCTGTTATCATCCGTGTGATGAATCCAGGCTATCCCGAAGGTATGATGCTGGCTATCCTGCTCATGAACATGTTTGCTCCTACCATTGACCACTTCGTAGTGGAGCGTAATATCTCAAAACGTATGAAGAGAGGAGGCAACTCTTAATTGAAAATTGAAAATTGATAATTGAAAATTATGAGCAAGCTAAATACAAATTCGAATACGTACATTATTATATATAGTACGATTCTTGTCATTATCGTAGCCTTCCTGCTGGCTTTCGTCTTCAAGGCGCTGAAGCCCATGCAGGATGCCAATGTGGCTCTCGATGTGAAGAAGCAGATTCTCTATTCACTCAACATCCGTAACCTTGATGGTGCTGAGGCTGAGGCTAAGTATGCTGAGGTTGTGAAGAACGAAGGTGAGGTTGATGGTCAGAAGTACTACGCCTGTGAGATTGATGGTGAGGACATCCTCGTGGTCTCGCTGAAAGGCATGGGACTTTGGGGCGGCATCAGTGGCTACATCTCTATTCATGGTGATGAGGTGCCTGTTGTCTATGGTGCTTATTTCAACCACGAAGGCGAGACAGCAGGTCTGGGTGCTGAGATCAAGGATTCTCAGGCATGGCAGGAGAAGTTCATTGGTAAGAAGGTCTTCGTTGATCCTGCCGATGGCAGCGAGGTGGCCCTTGGCGTAGTGAAGAAGGTGGATGATCCTGAGACACAGGTTGACTGTGTGACAGGTGCCACACTGACCTCTAATGGTGTGAACGATATGATTAAGGCAGGTCTGAAGGATGCTGGCAAGCGCTATGTAGAGCTGTTCGTTAAGATGGAATGCTGCAAAGACGAGCCTACCGATTCAGCTGCTGTTGAAGAACCTAAAGTAGAGGAGGAATAAACTATGGCATTATTTAGTAAACAGAATAAAGAGGCATTCACCAATCCGTTGAACCTCGACCACCCGATACTCGTTCAGGTGTTGGGTATCTGCTCGGCACTTGCTGTGACTTCTCAGTTGAAGCCCGCCATCGTGATGGGCTTGGCAGTTACAGTCATCACGGCTTTTGCCAATGTGATTATCTCTATCATCCGCAACACCATCCCTAATCGCATCCGCATCGTGGTACAGCTGGTAGTTGTGGCTGCGCTTGTGACTATTGTAAGTCAGGTGCTCAAGGCCTACGTCTATGATGTCAGCGTCGAGCTGAGCGTATATGTGGGACTTATCATCACCAACTGTATTCTGATGGGACGTCTTGAGGCTTTCGCTATGCAGAACAACCCTTGGCCTTCATTCCTCGATGGTGTGGGCAATGGTCTTGGCTATGCCATGATTCTTGTCATTGTCGGTGGCGTTCGTGAGTTCTTGGGACGTGGCTCATTGCTGGGCTTCCAGATTATTCCTGACGGAGCCTATGAAGCAGGCTACATCAACAACGGTATGATGACGATGCCCGCTATGGCACTCATCCTCGTGGGTATTGTGATTTGGGTACATCGTGCATATTTTTATAAGGAGAAGTAATTATGGAACATGCAATAAGTCTATTCTTTAGGTCGATTTTCGTCGACAACATGATATTCGCCTTTTTCCTCGGCATGTGCTCTTATCTGGCAGTGTCGAAGACGGTGAAGACCTCATTGGGACTGGGTATGGCTGTGACCTTCGTGCTCACAGTGACAGTACCTGTAAACTATCTTTTGCAGACTAAGGTGCTGGGCGATGGCTGTCTGGTAGAAGGCGTTGACCTCAGCTACCTGTCATTCATCCTCTTCATCGGCGTTATTGCAGGCATGGTGCAGCTCGTTGAGATGACTGTAGAGAAATACTCACCCTCGCTCTATGCTGCTCTGGGCATCTTCCTGCCTTTGATTGCTGTTAACTGCGCCATCATGGGTGCTTCGCTCTTCATGCAGCAGCGCATTCTGATGGAGCCGACAAGCACTCAGGCTATAACCTCTGTGTGGGATGCCATTGTCTATGGCTTCGGCTCAGGCATAGGCTGGACGCTCGCCATTGTCTCTCTGGGTGCTATCCGTGAGAAGATGCAGTATGGCGACGTTCCCCGTCCGCTTCAGGGCCTTGGCATTACGTTTATTGTGGTAGGCCTCATGGCTATGGCTATGATGTGCTTTAGTGGACTAAATATCTAAAAACCCACCCCCAACCCCTCCCGAGGGGAGGGGAGCCTGTATAGACTTGGAGACGTCAAAAAGTCTAATGGGTTTGGTGGTAGAAATAGTAATTTAAGTTTACAAATGTATAACATTTAATAAAAGGAGACCCCAAAAGTAACTCATCACCCCTCCCCTTGGGAGGGGAAGGAGTTGGGTTAAAGGGGTGGGTTCTATGATACAATTTATTTCTTATAGCATTGGAGTATTCCTCATTGTAATACTTCTTTTGGTAACCATCCTGCTGGTGGCAAAGAAATATCTCAGCCCCAGTGGAAATGTGAATATTGAGATTAATGGCGAGAACACCATCAACGTGCCTCAGGGCAGCAGCCTCATGGCTACGCTCAACGAGAACGGCATCTTCCTGCCTTCAGCTTGTGGTGGTAAGGCATCATGCGGACAGTGTAAGGTTCAGGTTCTCGAAGGCGGTGGTGAGATTCTCGACTCTGAGCGTCCTCACTTCTCTCGTAAGGAGATAAAGGCTGGCTGGCGCTTAGGCTGTCAGTGCAAGGTGAAGGGCGATTTGAAGATTCATGTTGATGAGTCTATACTTGGCGTTAAGGAGTACGAGTGTACTGTTATCTCCAACAAGAACGTGGCTACGTTCATCAAGGAGTTCAAGGTACAGCTTCCTGCAGGCGCTCACATGGATTTCCTGCCAGGCTCTTACGCTCAGATAAAGATTCCTGCATTTGACTGCATCGACTATGACAAGGACTTCGACAAGTCACTCATTGGCGAAGAGTATCTGCCATCATGGGAGAAGTTCGGACTGTTCCCACTTAAGTGTAAGAACCCCGAGCCAACCATCCGTGCTTACTCTATGGCTAACTATCCTGCTGAGGGTGATGTGTTCATGCTCACCGTTCGTATTGCTACACCACCGTTCAAGCCCGATCGCAGTGGCTTCATGGAGGTTAACCCAGGTATCGCATCGTCATACATCTTCTCTCTGAAGCCAGGCGATAAGGTAATAATGAGTGGCCCTTATGGTGATTTCCACCCACACTTCGATTCGAAGAAGGAGATGATTTGGGTAGGCGGTGGCGCTGGTATGGCTCCTCTCCGCGCTCAGATCATGCACATGACGAAGACCTTGCACACCACCGATCGCGAGATGCACTACTTCTATGGTGCACGTGCGCTGAACGAGGTGTTCTATCTCGACGACTTCCTCGGACTGGAGAAGGAGTTTCCCAACTTCCACTTTCATCTGGCTCTCGACCGTCCCGATCCCGCAGCCGATGCCGCAGGCGTGAAATATACTCCAGGCTTCGTTCATCAGGTGATGCTGAACACCTACCTGAAGGACCACGAGGCTCCAGAGGATATTGAGTACTACATGTGCGGACCTGGCCCAATGTCAAAGGCTGTCGTCTCAATGCTCGATAGCCTTGGTGTAGAACCGGAGTCTATCATGTACGATAACTTCGGAGGATAATACATTCCTTTCGTAACACATATTTTCGCCGATGCAACCTTCAAATAGGATTGTTTCGGCGATTTTCTTTGTGAAATGTTCCTTGTCAGCGTTAATTTTTTCTGTATTTTTGCCACTATGTACCCATAATTAATAATTTTTACTTACATTTGCAATCAAATTATGCAACTGAATAGTAAAGACTATGATGAAAACGTTTAAATATGTAGTCTGTATAGCCATTTTGTTAGGCTTTGTAACATCGGCACAGGCACAGCAAGTCCATAAGGTAAAGAAGCAGGAAACCATCTACGGCATAAGCCGCGACTATAACATCACGATAGACGAGCTTATGTCGGCAAACCCTGAGATGAAGAATGCTGATTTCAAGCTCAAGAAGGGCATGAAGATAAACATACCTGCGAAGGCTAAGGAAGAGGCTGTAAAAGAGCAGAAACTCACTAATAGTTCTGTTAGTGCTGCTCCAAAGCAGGTGGGCGATGTTCGTAATCGTGCCATTCGTTTGGGAGTTATGCTTCCCCTTCACGATGAGAATGGCGATGGCAAGCGCATGACAGAGTACTATCGTGGCGTCCTCATGGCTTGCGACAGTCTTCGTGAGCTTGGCATCTCTACCGATGTCTATGCGTGGAACCTCGCAGAGTATAGTGATGTGAGTTCTGTTCTGAGTGATCCCAATGCAGCCCGTTGTGACATTATCATTGGCCCTCTCTATTCCAAGCAGGTGCCTGAGCTGTCTAAATTCGTTGAGAAAAACGATATCATGATGGTTATTCCATTTTCCATCAATGCCCCCGATGTTCACACTAACCACAAGATTTTCCAGGTCTATCAGAACCAGAACGAGCAGAACGAATCTACTGTTCGTCGTTTCTGTGAGTGGTTCCGTGACTATCATTCAGTAATTATTGACTGTGGAGACACTACAAGCACCAAGGGCTCGTTCACGTCAATGCTTCGTCGTACGCTTGAGCAGCATGGCATGAAGTATAGCATCACAAATCTGAAACAATCGTCAGACAAAGCATTCAAGGCCTCCTTCGACGTGAATAAGAAGAACATCGTTGTTCTTAACACAGGTCGCTCTCCAGAGCTGCTTGCCACCTTTGGACGTCTGAGCAGCATAGCTACCGAGAATCCTGACATTCACATCGCCTTGTTCGGCTATACTGAGTGGATGATGTATGTGCAGCATCAGTTGGAGAACTTCTATAAGTATAATGTCTATCTTCCAACACCTTTCTACACCAACCTGCTTTCTTCTGCCACAGAACGCATCATGCAGAAATATCGCTGGAACTTCCATCAGGACATGATGGTGTCGCTGCCCCGTTTCGCCATTACAGGCTTTGACCATGCATATTTCTTCCTTATGGGTCTTCATAAGTATGGCAAGAACTTCGATGGCGCTGCAGGTCGTTTCGGCTATCAGCCGGTGCAGACACCGCTGAAGTTTGAGCGCGTAGGCAATGGTGGCTATAAGAATAAGGCATACATGTTTGTCCACTATATGCCTGAGCATAAGATTGAGGCTGTTAACTATTGATTGTTCTTTGATGAAGCGCTTACTATTATTTTTCTTCATAGCATTAGCATCAGCACAGCAGCTCTTTGCCCAGATTGGTGAATATCGTAATGAGTTCGCTATTGGTGGTGGAGCCGGTGTGGTGTTAAGCAATGTCGGCTTCATGCCCGAGGTGCCTCAGAAGTGGCATGAGGGTAGGATAGGGGGACTATCGTTCCGTTACACCTCTGAGAAATATTTTAACAGCGTCTGTGCTGTCGTGGCAGAGCTGAACTACGCCCAAGTGGGTTGGAAAGAAAAGATCCTCACTCGCGATGATGTCCCAGTGATAAACACTGTCACAGGTCAGGCTGAGAAATTCCAGCGCACACTTAGCTATATCCAGCTGCCTGTCCTTGCACGCTTAGGGTGGGGACGTGAGCGCAGTGGCTTCCAAGCATTCATTAACTTGGGCCCTCAGTTCGGCTATTATCTCAACAGCAAGACCGAGATGAACTTTAACCTTGCCCAGCGCAACGCTACCGATCGCACTTCGAAGATTGTAGCTCAGGACACCATGGCTGTCCAGCGTCCTTTCGACTACGGTATCGCTGTCGGCTTAGGACTTGAATACTCCCATCCCAAGGTGGGCCACTTCCTCATTGAGGGACGCTATTACTATGGCCTTGGCGATATATATAAAAACTCAAAGCGCGATTATTTCGGACGTTCAAACCTTAATAATATTGTCATCAAGGTGTCCTATCTGTTCGATATCAAGAAAACTAATAACCCAAAAATAAAATAAAACATGTTCAAAAATCATCCTAAAGGCCTGTTACAGGCTGCACTGAGCAACATGGGTGAACGCTTCGGCTACTACATCATGAATGCAGTGCTTGTGTTGTTCCTATGCTCAAAGTTCGGACTGTCTGACGTAACGAGTGGTTACATCTATTCTGCTTTCTATGCAGGCATCTATGTACTGAGCTTGGTTGGTGGTATTATTGCTGACCGCACCCAGAATTACAAGGGTACCATCATGACAGGTCTTATCATCATGGCTTCGGGCTATGTAATCCTGTCTGTTCCCATCTTGGCAACATCAGGCAACATCGTCTGGCTTCTGCCTCTTACCTGTCTGGCTTTGTTCCTTATAGCTTTTGGCAATGGCTTGTTCAAAGGCAATCTTCAGGCCATCGTTGGTCAGATGTATGACAATTTCGAGGCTGAGGCTGCAAAGAAAGGCGAGGAAGAGTTGCGCATGGCAAAGGAAAAGCGTGACTCTGGCTTCCAGATTTTCTATGTGTTCATCAATATTGGCGGACTCATTGCTCCATTCGTGGCACCTTTGCTCCGCTCATGGTGGCTTCAGGTTAACAACCTTACCTATGACTCATCGCTTCCAGCCCTTTGCCATCAGTACATCAACGAAGGCGCAGCTATGTCGGCCGACGCATTGAGCAATCTTAACGAGCTTGCAGTGAAGGCAGGCGGCTCTACTGCCGACCTTGGCGCATTCTGCTCACAGTATCTCGATGTCTTCAACACCGGCATTCACTATTCGTTCATTGCCTCTGTAGTGGCAATGGCCATCTCGTTGACCATCTTTGTTCTCTCACGTGGCATGTTCCCCACACCAGGCAAGAAAGCAGCCGTGGTGTCTGAGTCTTACACTGAGGAGGAGAAGAAGGCTATGGCAACTGAGATCAAGCAGCGCATGTATGCCCTGTTCGCTGTATTGGGTATTGCTGTGTTCTTCTGGTGGTCATTCCATCAGAATGGTACTTCTATGTCGCTCTTCGCACGTGACTTCAGCAACACCTCTATTTTCCCGCCTGAGATATGGCAGGCTGTTAACCCATTCTTCGTTATCGTGCTTACTCCAATCATCATGTGGCTCTTCGGCACTATGGCACGCAATGGACAGGAGATTTCTACTCCACGTAAGATTGCCTATGGCATGGGTATCGCCGGTGTGGCCTATCTCTTCATGACGGTGTTCTGCTATGCACAGTCTTATCCTTCAGCAGAAGTGTTCACTTCTATGGATACCAATGTTGCTTCAGGCATGAAGGCTGGCGCATGGGTGCTCATAGTTTACTATTTCTTCATGACAGTTGCCGAGTTGTTCATCTCTCCGCTGGGTCTCTCTTTCGTTTCCAAGGTTGCTCCTAAGCATCTGCAGGGACTCTGTCAGGGTCTGTGGCTTGGTGCTACTGCTGTAGGCAATGGCCTGCTGTGGATAGGTCCTCTCATGTATAACAAATGGCCCATCTGGCAGTGCTGGGCAGTGTTCCTCGCTGTCTGCCTCATCTCTATGGGTGTCATGTTTGGCATGGTGAAGTGGCTTGAGCGTGTTACGAAGTAATTCTTTATTATGACAGACAACACTCTGAACATTTATCTTGACGAAATAGGACAGGTGTCGCTTCTCTCTGAAGACGAGGAGCGGCGCCTGTCTGCTCGTATAAAGGCTGGCGATGAGCGTTCACTTAACAAGCTTGTTGAGGCCAACCTGCGCTTTGTGGTTTCCATAGCCCGTCAGTATCAGGGTAAGGGCCTGACCATGGACGACCTCATCAGCGAGGGTAACATCGGACTGGTTAAAGCAGCTGGTAAGTTCGATGCCACCCGTGGCTTGCGCTTCGTAAACTATGCTGTGGTGTTCATCCGTGAGCAGATAGAGAAGGCCCTGAAGATGGAGAGCAAGGAGATGCGCCTTGAGAATGTGAAGGATGGTGAGACTCGTTCCATCGATGCTCCTCTTGGCGGACGCACGGAGATGAATCTTCTCTCCGTTCTTGTCAACCAGAACTCGCCCCTTGCCGACGAGCGCACCTATAGCAATGCTGTCGCAAGGAATATTGAGCGTGTGCTCATGCTTCTCAATGAACGTGAATACAAGGTTATCTCTGCATACTACGGTATAGAGCGTGACCACATGACAATGGCCGAGATAGCCTCAGAGCTTAATCTCAAGCGCGAACGTGTCCGTCAGATACGAGACCGTGCCGTTCGTCGCATGAAGAAGAATTTCAAGCAGCTCTAACCTCTCACCTCTAACCTCTTAAAACTCCACAATCACCTTTCCGTTAAGCTGTCTTCCTGTCAGGTAGTTAGGCACAGCCCACTGCATGTTGCTTACATCGGTCACCCAGTAATAGGAGTTTACGTTAGAAATTCCGAAGAGGTTAAGACAGTCCAGTCCCACCCACAGACGCTTGAATCCCCATCTGCTGTTTTGCGCTTTCTGACTATTGTCAGTCTCGCCAAGCAGCAGATAGTTTATTCCTATGTCTGCACGCTTATAGGCAGGCGCACGGAAGTTCTGTCCTTCCAGTCCGCGGTGAGGTGCTCCAAAGGGCAGTCCGTCGGCATAGGCCAGTCTTAGCGTCATCTTGCAGCGCTCTGTGCCAGGGAAATAGTCAGTGAAATGCAGGTTCACGGCATAGCGCTGGTCTGTAGGCATGGGCACCCACTGTCCGTTGAACTTCTGTTGTGTGCGCATGAGTGAGAATGTGAGCCACGAGTCGGTGCCAGGCACAAACTCGCCATAGAGCTTCATGTCCAGACCTGTGGCATAGCCTGATGTGAGGTTCTCGCCGTAGTATGTCACCTTCACGTTCTGCACGTTGTAGGGTATGAGGTTCGACAGCGCCTTGTAGTAAGCCTCGGCAGTGAACTTAAACGGACGGTTCAGCATCTTGAACCTGTAGTCGAAGGCAGCTATGAACTGTATCGAGCGCTGGCTCTTTATCTTCTCGTTGAGTGTTGCCACGGTTATGTTGTTCTGTAGCATCGTGGTGTCGCGAATCTCCTTGTAGAACGGTGCCTGGTAATATATGCCTGTGGCGAGGCGCAGCGTCACGTCGTTGTTCCATGAAGGCACCACTGCCAGCGACAGTCTTGGCGAAACTATCGTCTCACGGTTGAAGCTCCAGTTGGCGAAACGCACACCATAGGTCAGCGTGTAGAACGTCATCGCCGCCTCCTCGTCGCCAGTCTTCGTTGCATCTTCTGTCGTCCCTCCAGTGTTCCATTTGTATATGTCCTGCAGGTAGCCCTCCACTCGGCGTGACGACACCTCGTTCTTCGCTGCGAGGGTATATATCAGGTCCAATCTGTTTTCTTTGTGGGGCACAGAGTATCCGCTTGAGTCGCGCATCTCCCATTCGCGGTTCTGCTCGCTTATTTTCTCCCATTTCATAGTCAGCGCACCCTCAATGTCGTGGCGCTTCAGCTTCTTCTCCACCATCAGTTTCAGGCTCTGCACTCGCGCTGTGAGATAGTTGCGTGCATGCTCCATGTATGTTCCCACGCCGAGGTTCTCCGACGACTGCGACTCGTCCAGCCAGTACTGTCCTTGAATGTCGTAGCGCTCCTGCTCCTTGGTGTGGAATGCCGACCATAGCAGTCTCACGTTCGTTGAGTCACCTATGTGTCGTGTCAGGCTTGCTGCTCCGAAGAATGTGCGGAACACGTCCTTCTCCTGTCCGTCGAAATAAACCTTGAATGACTTCACGTCTCTCATCGTGCCAAACGATGTCTCTCTGTCCGAAGGCTTGAAGTTATAGTGGTTCTCCGAAATGTTGCCCAGCACGTCTAAGGTCCATCTCCTGTTAGGCTGATAAATGAAATAAGCCTGATAGTCCAGGAAGCTCGGACGATATTCGCCATGCTCGTCCAGCGAGCCCAGCAGGTATCTGTTGGTCTTGTAGCGCACACCCTGGCTCAGCGCCATCTTCTTGTTGCTCAGACCCACATAGGCGCTTGCTCCCAGCAGCGATGCCATTGCCGTGGCCTCAAACGCCTTCGGACGCTTATATGTTATGTCGAGTGCCGATGACATCTTGTCGCCATATTTCGCAGAATATCCGCCACTTGAGAAGCCCACCTTCTCCACCATGTCAGGGTTTATTACCGACAGGCCCTCCTGCTGTCCGCTGCGTATGAGCAACGGGCGATACACCTCCACATTGTTTATATATACCGAGTTCTCGTCAAACGAGCCTCCGCGCACGTTGTATTGCGATGACAGCTCGTTGTGCGTCGATACTCCTGCCTGCTGCTGTATCAGCTCCTCCACGGCGTTGCCACTTGCCGATGGCGCTGTCTTCATGTCTTTTATGTCTATCTGCTCCGTCTGCGATGTCTGGCGTCGCTTCTGTTCCACCACCACCTCGCTCAGGTCGTCTATGGGCATCATCGTTATGTTCAGCGTCTGTGTGGTGCGAGGCTTGCGCAGGGTGCGCGTGCGTGCCTTGTATCCCACCATTGAGAACTTCACCACCACCGAGTCTTCCGTGTGCAGCTTCATCGAGAACTCACCCTTCAGGTTCGTCATCGTCACCTTGCCCTGTGACAGACAGCTCACCGTGGCCAGCTCCAGCGCGTTGCCCTCGCTGTCGCTCACCTTGCCTTTCAGCGTGAACGTCTGTGCCACACAGCAAAAGCTCACCATTATCATGGCGAGTGTCATCAGTTGGCGTAAGACAATTGTTCTCATCTTCTTTACTAAACGCAGGAATCCTTCAATTATTATATTGATTATTTTGTTTTGTGTGCTTTTTCCACTACCTTTGCACCCAATTAAGAAAAAAAACACTATGGCACAGAACAAGAAACGCAGATGGCACTGCCTCCCTGGGCAGGAGCCAACAGAGATGGACAAGCAGATAATGTATTGGGAGAACAAGGGAAAGCTCGTTCCCACTCGCGACCTCATCAAAACGCCTGAACAGATAGAAGGCATCCGCAAGGCAGGCATCGTCAACACCGGCGTGCTCGACGAGGTGGCAAAGACCATCCATGCCGGCATGTCAACCCTCGAGATTGACCAGATATGCCGCAAATACTGTGAAGATCATGGCGCCATTCCAGCATGTCTCAACTACGAAGGCTTCCCCATGAGCGTCTGCACCAGCATCAACGAGGTTGTCTGTCACGGCATCCCCAAGGAGGAAGACATCCTTGAGGAGGGCGACATCATCAATGTTGACTTCACCACCATCCTCGATGGCTATTATGCCGATGCCTCACGCATGTTCATCATCGGCAAGACCACCCCTGAGAAGGAGCAGCTCGTCAAAGTTGCCAAGGAGTGTCTTGAGATAGGCATGGAGGCCGCCAAGCCCTACGGCTTCGTTGGCGACATTGGTCATGCCATCGAGAAGCACTGTAAGAAATACGGCTATGGCATCGTGCGCGACCTTGCCGGTCATGGCGTGGGCTTGAAGTTCCACGAGGAGCCTGATGTCGACCACTACGGTCATCGCGGCACAGGCATGCTGCTCGTTCCAGGCATGGTGTTCACCATTGAGCCAATGATCAACATGGGCACATGGAAGGTCTTCATCGATGCCGACGACCCTTACGGATGGGAGGTCATCACTGAAGACGAGCTTCCCTCCGCCCAGTGGGAGCACACCCTCGTCATGACAGACCACGGCGTAGAGGTGCTGACACACTAATCATTATTTATATATAGATAGCAAAAAACTTCCGATGATTACCCTTCTGGTAGTTATCGGAAGTTTTTCGTTTTATGGTAGAAATATCAACTTTTATCTTATAAAAATGGAAATAAAGGTAGATCTTTCTATCTTTGCACCATGTTTTGTGCATGACATGCATCATGTATTGTTATTGTATCGCCATCAATGGAATATGCGTAATACCAATTACCTGTATGTGCCATATGCCATTTCTGCCATCGCTCAATAATAGGTTTACGACGTGGAACGGATTGTTCAATACAATAGATAGCATCAACCGTTTGGTTGATATATCTCAGCATATCGTAATATGAATATATGTTTGGGTATTTAAGACAAACATTTCTGTAGAAAGACCTCACCTTTTTTACGGCAAGAGGTTTGATGTTGTAGTTATATTGCATCTTTAATACCGTATATAGAGTTGAGGTCGCTTATCAGCATTGCCCTAAGTTCCTCTGGTGTATAGCCTTCCTTCTCTTCAGGTAAAGCTATTGAATCATCCTCATAGAGTGATGGGTCTGAATAGTCTATATTCAGTTCTTTAGGAGTTTCATGCTGAATAAACAGTCCCGTAGCCAATAATGCTGCAAGTTTCTGGCTGGCCACGCTGTCATTCTCGTTATACGATAATGTTATAGTACACATCTTAGATGTAATTATGATATCGCTGCAAAGTTAGGAAGATTTTATGAAACTTCCAAGGAAAACTCGTTTCTTTTTCTAACTCACCCCCCTCCCTCGGGCGCTCGGCGTTTGCGAAGCTTCTAATTTAAACCCCTCCCCTCGGGAGGGAAGGGGTGGGTTCTACATACAACTCTGCACTCCGAGGCTTGTTGCTATCGCGGTGAGTATTGCCGCGAGTGTCTGCAAAATAAATTTCCACGTTTCGTTCTTCATAGCTTTTCTTTTTTTAACAACGGATTTCACGGATTTCACGGATTTTTTTCTCGCGTTCTTCTTTTTTAACAACGGATTTCACGGATTTCACGGATTTTTTTCTCGCGTTCTTTTCTAACTCATCCCCCTCCCCTCGGGAGGGGAAGGGGTGGGTTTTAGGTTTTAAGGCTCTTCCTCCACTGCCCCAGGGTTCGGCGTCTCATTGCCGTTGCCGCTTCCGCTTCCGTCGCCCAGATATCCGCCTTCGAGACCGATCTTTGTGGTGAGCGTGTTGCTCTGTCGCATCACCCTTGCGGTGTAGATGCTGTTCTTGCTCTGGTCGGCGAGGAACTTCACGCCTATGCGAGTGATGTTCTTCGAGATGTCGAAGTCTTCGGAGCTGTCCGCACCTGTGGAGCTGGCTCCCAGGTAGAGCGTGCCTATGCCGTCGAGCTTCACCTTGTAGCCCTCTGCCAGCTGCTCTGCTATGCAGTGCATCAGCTTGCGGGTCACGCCCAGCACCACGTCGTCGGTGTACACGGAGCCGTGCTTCATGATGTGGTTGGCCAGCTCATCGGTGCCCATTGTGCCGCGGTGGAGCACCTTGCCATACCACTTGCCGTAACACTTCGTCAGCTTCTCGTTTGTGTTCTGATACTTCTTAATTGTAATTGTTCCCATAGTTTTTAATAGTTTAACGGTTTAAGTTGTTTAAGTAGTTTAATGGTTTAAAAGTTTAAGTTGTTTAAGTAGTTTGAGTTCTCTCGTGAGCGTTCTTCCTGATTGCTGGCGGTGTTTTTTCTAAACGCCGCGTGCGTTCTTTCTAAACGCTCGTTGTGTGTCATTCGAATGATGTTGCAAAGGTACTAAGATTTTGACGCGCTCGCAAATTATCGCGCTAAAAACAGCCATTTTTGAGGGGTATTTTTCGCCCTTATTTTGCAAAAAAATTATGTGCGCTGTGAGACTCTTTAAACACAGTTAAAACGGACTTTCGGACTCGGACGTTCGGACGTTATGGTGTTTTCAAAAAACAAGGACGAAAAACCATATTAATATATAATTATATATTAATATGAATAAATTATTATATAATTATGGTTTTTGGCTATTCTTTCCCTTCTTATCCCTAAAATTTTAGCTAAACGTCCGAACGTCCGAGTCCGAAAGTCTGTTTTCTAATTTTGCTGTAGAAATATTTGGTAGAGCTAGATTTTATGTTTATCTTTGCATCACATAAACACTAAAGACCAAATATGAGGAATCTGAATATTATTCATAACGCATTGATACACAGGGAATTACCCCCCCCTATAACCTCATGTAGTGTAAAATCCTCAGCACATTTTCATACAATACATAACCTGCTGCATAGGGCTACTGCCTCGTGCGGCAGTCTTGCTGTGTGCCTGTCTTTCCTGCTGTTGGCTTCACCCTTACTGTTGACACAGCTTGGGCGGGCACCATTCATCTAACATATTGAGATTTTAGCGAAAATCTATATACATTTCCCCTTTTTGGGGAGTTATGTTTTTCAATGTTATATTACCCCTCGCGGTTCGCGAGAATAGCGAGGTTTTTAAAGAGAAAAAAGTGATTGGAGGTTAGCCCCCTGTCACTCTCGAGAAGATTTTTGTTCATAAACAATATTAATTGTTAAGGTTTAGCCCGCTGGGCTGTGAAGCTCGGCGGGATTTTTAAAGAAGAAAATACTATGTTCAATATAAACAACAAATATAAGCAACAGGACATCATAGCCATGAAGATAGCTCAGCGCTATGGTCTCACCAGCGAGTACAAGGCTGCTCGCAGTCATGGTCTGTCGCCCATCGAGGCGCTGGAAGACTGGGATATGATGACCCCTGAAGACTATAAGTTGTTTGAAGAATAAAACAAGATATATGGCAACAATAAATAAAGAAGATTTAAAGAGAGAACTGGGTAACCTAATATGGAAGATGGCTACCAACTTGGTGCATGGAGGCAAAGTGTCTTCTGTGCAGTTTATGGATTACACTTTGGGAACCCTGTTCTATCGTTTTATTAGCGAGAATATCACTGACTATTGTAATAAACTGATGACTGACGCAGGAGTGCCGAATGCCGACTATCTCCACATGGATGATGCGATGGCTGAGAATGCACGTGCTCAGATTGTCAAAGCAAAAGGATTTTTTATCCTGCCATCACAGCTATTCAAGCGTGTGGCTGATGGGGCAAAGAGTAATGATGAGTTGAATACCACTCTTGCCAATAACTTCAGGGCTATAGAAGAGAGTGCAATCGGCACGCCATCGGAAGATGATGTGAGAGGCCTATTCAATAACTTCAACACTAATGACCAAGGACTGGGGACCACCGTTGCAGAACGCAATGAACTTCTAACCACACTATTGGAGAGTGTCAGAGACCTTGATTTCTCTACCTATATAGAAAGTGGACTGGATGTGTTTGGCATCTGCTACGAACACCTTATCAAGATGTATGCGCTGAACAGCGGTACTAAGGGAGGCGAGTTCTATACTCCAGCAGAGGTGAGTTACCTGTTGGCGCAGATAGCAGCAGCAGGTCGAAAGACTGTCAACAAAGTTTATGACCCTGCTTGTGGTTCTGGTTCATTGTTGCTGAACTTCAATCTTGTGTTAGGCGCGAAGAATGTGCGAGAGGGATTCTTTGGACAGGAGATAAACCTAAAAACCTATAACCTCTGTCGAATGAACATGTTTCTGCACAACGTGAACTATGATCATTTCGACATCCAGCTTGGTGACACCTTGCTCGATCCCAAACACGAGATGGATGAGCCCTTCGATGCCATTGTGTCGAATCCACCTTACTCTGTGCCTTGGCCTGGCGATAGCGATATCACTTTGATTAACGATCCTCGCTATTCTCCTGCAGGTGTGTTGGCACCCAAGTCAAAGGCTGACTTTGCTTTTACGATGCACATGCTTTCGTGGCTATCCACAGAGGGTACGGCTGCCATCGTAGAGTTCCCTGGCATTCTCTATCGTGGAGGTGCAGAGCAGAAAATCAGAAAGTATCTGGTGCAGAACAACTATATTGACACCATAATCCAGCTACCCAGCAACCTTTTCTTTGGAGCCTCTATCGCTACTTGTATCATTGTGTTGAAGAAGAACAAGAGCGACAACCGAGTTTGCTTTATTGATGCCTCACAGGAGTTTGTTCACGAAGGCAATAAGAACAAACTTTCGCCAGCCAATCAAGAGCGAATCTATAAGGCTTGTATGGCGAAGGAAGAAGAAAAACACTTCTGTCATGTAGTGACAACAAAGGATATTGAGGCAGAGGATTACAATCTGAGTGTCAGCACCTATGTAGAGCAGGAAGATACTCGTGAGGCAGTTGACATTGAGAAACTGAATGCAGAGATAGCTGAAATTGTAGCTCGTCAAAGCACGCTACGCACTCAGCTGGATGCCATCATCAAGGAATTAGAGGAGGATGCAGCATGAGTGAGATAAAGAAACTTATCGAAAGACTTTGCCCAGATGGGGTTGAGTATAAGAAGTTGGGGGAAGTTTGCGTTATGCAACGCGGAACTTCAATGACTAAAAAGAATGCAGTTGAAGGCGATATTCCTGTTATATCAGGAGGAAAAGAACCTGCTTTCTATATTAATAAGTCTAATCGTGAAGGCGAAACAATAACAGTAGCAGGAAGTGGTGCAGGAGCAGGTTATGTGCAATACTGGAACAAACCAATATTTGTCAATGATGCATTTTCGGTTAAAGGTTCTGAAGAATTGCTTACAAAATATGTGTACTATTGCATGAAAAATATGCAAGAGCAGATTACTGGTACTCAAAAAGGTGGTGGTGTTCCTCATGTACACATTTCCAGCATTGATAACTTCGAAATCCCTGTACCTCCCATCGAGGTGCAGAGTAAAATTGTCGAGTATCTCGACAATTTTACGGAGCTAGAAGCGGAGCTAGAAATAAAGTTAGAAGCGGAGCTAGAAGCAAGGCGAAAGCAATACGAATATTACAGGAATCAACTCCTGACATTCGACAAAGATAAAGGGGCAAGATTTGATGTAAAGTGGATGAAGATGAGTGAGGTTGGAACATTTACAAGAGGAAAACGTTTTGTGAGGACTGATATCGTTGAAGATGGAGTTCCCTGCATCCACTATGGGGATATGTACACCTATTATGGCTTGAAAGCATACAAAGCGAAAACTCACCTTACACCTGAAAAAGCGCAGAAAATGCGTTTTGCAAAAAAGAATGATGTAGTAATTGTTGGAGCTGGTGAAAACAAAAATGATATAGGTGTAGGTGTCGCATGGTTGGGAGAAGAAGATGTTGCAGTGCATGATGCCTGTTATATTTTCTCAAGCGATTTATACCCACAATACGTATCACATTTCTTAAGAACAGAATCATATCATAAACAAATTTATCCTCTTGTTTCTGAGGGAAAGATTTGTTCTATCTCAGCGCAGAGTATAGGTAGGGCAATTATTCCTATCCCCCCATTGGAAGAGCAACAAAGAATCGTCTCCATCCTTGACCGCTTTGAGACACTGACTACCGACCTGCAGAGTGGTTTGCCAGCAGAGATTGAAGCAAGGCGCAAACAATACGAATATTATAGAGAGAAACTATTGACATTTAAGCGATATGGCAAATTACAATAGCTACCCTTATTCTCGCATGTTTTCTTTTATTGAGAGAAAATGCGATATACTTAATGACAAAAAGAATTACATTAAGTATATTCTTTCAATGGAGTATGCTAATTCATTAGATGAACTCATCAAAATATACAATAACAGTTATAAGATATTAGCTTATTTGTTTTTTGAAAACAAAAGACTTCCTAAGAATTGGTATGTGACTGAAACCTGGGGACATGACAATAACTGGCTTTTAGACGATTTAAACTTCTGCCTAAATGAAAATATTCTAAACTGGATAAGAAAGCAAAATATGCCAACGGAAAGTCAGGCTCTTGCCTGTCTTGCAAATTTGCACGATTCCAAAAATACAAATTATGTCCAAAATCAAATTCTTTCAATAGTTGCTCCGAAAGTATATAAGGGAATAGAACATTTATCAAGGGTCAGATCTAACTTAACAAATATTCGTAAGCTTATTGAGAAAGGCGCAAGAGACTTAAGGGTTAAATCTCAATACATATCAAATTGTCGATATATGTCTGGCAATGGGCGGATATTCGACATTGCGGAAATATCTGTTGGTAATGATATCGGAATTAATTTTGAAAATCTAAAAGAAGAATACGAAAATGAAATCATTAGAATTAAAAAAGAGGAGGAAGAAAAGCAGAGAATAGAAAAAGAAAAAGGAATAAAACTAAAAGAGATTGGTATTATACTATCTATCATTTATATCGTTATTATTGTTATCTGGTATATAAACAATCTTTCTATATTTGAGGATGGTTGGAAATATTATCTTTTTTTTGTTTTTGTAGGAATAATATGCTTATTAATGAGCTACGGAATTACACGAGAACGAAAAAGAAAGAAAAAATTATCAGAATTAGAACTTAAATCTGAAAGGGAATTTAAGAAAGCTGCTATTGTTTTATTTTCATTGCCATTATGGTTACCAATAATTGCTTTTATCAATTTTATAGCGCATGGCATTTTTAAGGCTATATTTTTTATACTGGTAATATTAGCACTTATATCATTACTATAAAAATCTTTTAGCAAACAATTGATTATATGAAAATAATATTTATTTTATTTATCGTAGTCTTAATTAGCGGGATTTCGAATGCCCAAAGTATGTTATGCATTTACAAGGGCGGCTATAGGCAAGGCGCAAACAATACGAATACTATAGAGAACAACTATTGACATTTAAGCGTAAGACAGCATAATGGCAGAAATATTAGATATCATTTCACAGAATACTCAGAGTACGGTTGTTGCTGAGTATGTGCGCGAGGAACGCGAGAGGGAAACAGGTTACCAAAGTGAGAGTGACTTGGAAAATGAACTGATTGCCCAGCTTCAGCGACAGGGATATGAGTATTTTCCTATCCACAACGAAACGGAGCTGATTGCCAATTTGCGCCATCAGCTGGAGGTGTTGAATGACCTCAAGTTTACGGATGGCGAGTGGCAACGTTTCTTTAAAGGCGAGATTGCCAACGAAAGTAAAGGCATCAAAGAAAAAGCCTTTACCATTCAGCGCGACTCAAAGAAGAGTTTTGTGCGTGATGATGGTTCTCAAATCAATATCAATCTGATAGACAAAAAAGACATTCACCATAACTCTACACAGGTAATAAATCAATATGCGGTGAAAAGTGGCAGTCAGGACAATCGCTATGATGTAACTATCTTGGTAAATGGCTTGCCATTGGTGCATATAGAACTGAAGCGCAGGGGCGTGTTGCTCAAAGAGGCTTTCAATCAGATAAACCGATATGGAAGAGAGTCGTTTTGGGCTGACAATGCTTTGTTTGAGTTTGTGCAGATATTTATAATAAGCAATGGTACCACAACAAAGTATTATAGCAACACTACTCGCGACAACCACATAAAAGAACAGACGAGCAAGGCAAAGGCAGGAAGACAAAGAACCTGCAATAGCTATGAATTCACTTCGTATTGGAGTGATGCAAAGAACAAGTTGCTGAATGATTTGGAGGACTTTACTGCCACCTTTCTGAGTCGTCACTCTTTGCTAAGCATCTTGACCCGATTCTGTGTGCTGACAGAGCAACAGGTTCTGATGGCGATGCGCCCCTATCAGATAGCAGCCACAGAACGAGTGCTGAACCGTATCGAGGTGGCGCACAATGCCAAAATCTATGGCACTGTGAAGGCTGGTGGCTATGTATGGCACACAACAGGAAGTGGCAAGACACTCACCTCGTTCAAGACAGCGCAGCTCGCTACACAACTGCCATATATAGAAAAGGTGTTCTTCGTGGTGGATAGAAAAGACTTGGACTATCAGACCATGCGCGAGTATGATCGATTCCAGAAGGGTGCTGCAAACGGAAATACCTCTACTAAAGTATTGGAGGGACAGATAGCCAGTGCTAAGAGCAAAATCATAATCACTACCATACAGAAACTGACAAGCTATATCAAGAAAAACCCTGACAGCGATGTGTACCAAAAAGAGGTTGTGATGATTTTCGACGAGTGTCATCGCTCGCAGTTTGGAGACATGCACCAACTAATAACTAAGCGTTTCAAGAAATATTATCTCTTTGGATTCACAGGTACACCTATCTTTATGGAGAACATGCCTACAGGTGTAGGTGTCATCAAGACAACGGAAGACGCTTTTGGCGAAAGACTGCATACATATACTATTGTCAATGCCATAAGTGACCACAACGTGTTGCCTTTCCGTGTGGAATATATCCGCACGATGAAGGAAAAGGAAGAGATGGAGAACAGCATGGTTTGGGACATTGAGCGCGAGAAAGCCCTAAGTGACCCACGTCGAATAGCCAACGTAACACAATATATTTTGGACCACTATGCCCAGCAGACCTTGCAGGGCAAGAACTATAAGATGAGCGTGGTGACCAACGTGGAGAAATTAGCTAAGGACAAGAAGAAAAGGGTAGAAGAGAAAAGGGGCAAGTCGTTGCTAAGTGGTTTCAATAGCATCCTTGCTGTACAGAACATCCCAATGGCGAAGCTGTATTATCTTGAACTGAAGCGCCAGTTGGAAGAGCTGCCTGTCAACAAGAGACTGAAGGTGGCAACCATTTTCAGCTATGGAGCGAATGAGGCAGACCCGAATGATGAGGACGATGAGTGTAATGACGATACTGAAGGGCTGGATACTTCAAGTCGTGAGTTTCTGGAGCAGGCCATCGAAGACTATAACGAGATGTTTGGCACAACTTATGATACCAGTGCCGACAAATTCCCCAACTACTACAAGGATGTGTCTCTGAGAATGAAGAACAGAGAAATAGATATTCTTCTGGTAGTAAATATGTTCCTCACAGGCTTTGATGCCACAACACTCAATACGCTATGGGTTGACAAGAACCTTAGATATCATGGGCTGTTGCAGTCATATAGTCGCACCAATCGTATTCTGAACAGCATAAAGACGTTTGGCAACATCATTTGTTTCCGCAATTTGGAGAATGCAACGAACAAGGCACTATCGCTGTTTGGCGACCCTGAAGCAAGAGGTGTGTCAATTCTCAGGCCTTTCGAAGACTATTTTAATGGATATGACGATAATGAGGGAAAGCATCAGAAGGGTTACAAAGAACTTGTCGAAGAACTTCTGAAAAGCTTGAAACCTGGTGAAATGCCTTTTGGAGAGAAAGCAGAAAAAGAGTTCATCAAATTGTTCGGTAATATACTGAAGATGAGAAACCTGCTCAGCGTGTTTGATCAGTTCGAAGCTGTTGACATGTTGAGTGAGCGAGACGTACAGGACTATACTAGTATTTATCTTGACCTGAGAGATAAAATCATCAATAGCCCCAAGGATAAGGAAGACATCTGTGATGATATTGTGTTTGAGATGGAACTGGTGAAGCAGGTTGAGGTTAATATTGATTTTATCCTATTCCTTGTGGAGCAGTATCGAAAGACTCATCAGCAAGATGGAGAGATAAGAGCAAAAATCAGTAAGGCAATAGATAGCAGCCCAGACTTGAGAGACAAGAAAGAGCTGATAGATAAGTTCATAGAGCAATTGACTCCTAATAGTGAAGTTGATGCCGAATGGCGTGTCTATGTGAATAAGGAAAAAATAAAGCAGTTTGAAACTATCGTGGAAGAAGAAAACCTTAAGCGAGAACAAGCTGTGGAGTTTATTGAGAATGCTTACGAGCGTGGTTATGTGCCAGAGGGTGGAATGGAACTGGATGGAATAATGCCAGCCATCAACCCATTCGACCCATCGGCTGATAGACAGGGTAAGATACAAAAAGTGGTAGAACGTCTGAAAGAATTCTTCAAACGTTTTGCCGGAATTAGTGATGGTGACTTCAGCAATGGAGATAGAATAAATATAAAAATAGAAGTTCACAACCATTTTGAAGGAGAAATCAACCAACTCACCATAAACGAAGAATAATTATAATAGATTTTTATTGGAATTTTGCAGAGAAGTTGTTACCTTTGCAATCCAAAAAATAAGAGCTTAGACAGCTTTCTCGTAGCTTCAAGAACCGCCTAAATTCTAGAAAGTCATAAACGAGTGGATTGTCTGCCTGCTCACGTCTTGGAGACGTGGGCATTCGGCAGTTTCAGCATTCGTTAATGACTTTAGGCGGTTAATGAAGCGATGTTGTTTCTAAAGGTGCCTGCTCTCCCTTTTTAGTGAACCTTTTTAACCACAATAATTAAAAACATGGAATTAGCAGACTTGCCCATAGGGCAGCATTTAGGTGGCATCTACAACTATTTTCAAGGTGCTACCATCCACAACATCGTAATAAATGGTAATATGTCGAAAAGTGGCGAGGAACACTACGACAAGAATAAAGAGAGTGACTTGCAGAGCAAGCAGAACTACACAGAAATTATAAGAAACACGCAACAGTATTTTTGGGGACAGGCTTCCTACGCAGTGTTGTACTGCGTGATGAGGGACTACTTCCAGTATTCAGGCAGTATGTCGCAGTTTGAAAGGGAAGTGGAAAACAGTACATACGACTTTGAGCGTAACTATCATTGTCCTGCAGGAACATTGAAAATGGCTTTCAAGAATAACAAGTACTACAATCTGCCTATAAACCGATGGAAAGAAAATGGAGCATTGGACAGAACGATGACTTTAGTAGATAAACTTAAAGAGAGCATAGAAGAGTTGTAATTGATAGGCAAATCTTTACCAAGACCTTTACAAAAACCTTTACTTCTTTACAAATACATTTACCGATGGCTGGAACTGTTTCAGCCATCTTTTTTTTGCCCATACCTTTGCACCGTCAACAAGGACAAGCGCCTTGATTGACGGTGCTTTTTTCGTTCTTTGAGGTTACACCTCGAAAACATTAGGCGCTCGGAAGAGCTCAAACAAGTTTGGTTCTTCACTCGCTGTTGCGGTCTTTGACTTATTGATACAGGTATAAATGTTATGCGAGTAAAAACTTTAACTAATTAAAGGTCGCATTAAAGGGTGCGATGTAAAACAAAAACATGTGATGAATAATAATGTTAGAACATTTGCGCAGGGTGTTTGCGATGTGAGCAACACCATGCGACTGGGCACAAGAAAAGGTGCTCAAACGGTGAAAGAGGCTGAAATTATGGCAAGCGCCATGATGGACCTGATCTACGAACAGGAGCCTGGCATCAACGCCTTAGTGGTGGCACAGGTGGCGCTGGCTATGGTGAGACGCTATGTGAGGTGTGGCACGCTATGGGCTGTAGGGTCAGAATGTCGTGAGTACATGAACAAGCTGGAAGAGCTGTTCGAGGGCGATGCCTGGATGCAGCCACGTCATGACCTGAGACTGATAAACATGATGCGCTTCGCAAGGAATATTGGTTAGGAAAGAAAACAAAACTTTTACATTACACATTATGGAAACAAAGATTTTAAGAGTTGTGCGCCAGGGCGAGGCCTTCAGCGTACAGAACAAGAACAGCGAGCAGGGAACCATTCAGAAGTGCAACATTGTGCTGAAGGAGATGGGCGGCTCAAGGTTTGAAAATGAGTATGTGTGCGCCATGCTGGGTAATCTGGCGGCGTGCAGGTTCTACGAGGGTGACATTGTTATTGCCACGCTTCGTTTCTCTACACACGAGTATCAGGGACAGACGTTCCAAGAAATTCTGGCTACTGATGTCGTGAAGATTAATCTTTAAGAAACGAATTGGAATAATTAAAATAATTTTATCCACGAATTATCCTAATTATCATTTAAAATTTAATTAATATAATTTGTGGACCAAATTAGATATAATTAGGAAAATTCGTTTCCAGAAAAAGAAACAAAACATTTGAGTTGAAGCCGAAGAGGATATTCTCGAGTAAATGGCCAAAGAATCTGAATGCTTCTTCTCGCTAAAACCAACTCAAAAAATGGAAGCAATAATTAAAATTAAAGTTGACGAGAGTGTTGTTGCCCGCATGCGTAAGGGCGAGTTTGTGCAGGGTTCGCTGCACTTTGATAAATGGACAGGCGAGAAATCGTTTACGGCCTATAGTAGGAAATCGAAGGAGCCAGGCTATGTGCCTACATACAAGACCATAGCCGAGCTGGACAATGGATGGTTGAAGGAGACGAAGACGCTCATCATTCGCCGCGAGGCATTCCAGAAGCGACTGGGTGCGGCTCGCATCATGGCACAGATGGACTGTGGCAACAAGCAGGCGAAAGATGCGATGATAGACCGAGAGTTTGACATGATAGAATTCCTCTAATTCAGAATTATGTTTTGCTATCAGGACAATCAATATTTTTCTCCCGCCGTGGTATGCTCGCGGGAGAAATTTCATGAGCTGCTGGATTCGGCAGTCGTGAAATGGAAGATAGAGACGATAAGGAGTGTCAGACAGCCAGGGGCTATAGAGAAATGGGGAAGTAATTCGGAATATCAGAAGTTCTGCCTGAAGGAGTCGGCAAAGAAAAAGGGCGGCGAGGCTTTTAAGGAGCTGAATGATGAGGAGAAACTTTGCCGATGGGCTAACTCGCTGAAGAATAATCTTCCCTGTCTGATATTCGGTGGCAGGGAGTTTGACGAGCTGCCTACGAGCAAGGACGCGAAAAAACTGATGCGACGCAGGGTGCTGGCTGGTGTTCACCTATCGGGTCTCTTCATGTTTGATGCCGACCATATAGATAATCCGCGAGAGGTGTATGAAAAGACGCTGGTGGATGGATTTCCGTGGCAGGTGGTGTTTGCTCATAATACTTCGTCGGGAAAGGGGCTGAGACTGGTGTGTAAGGCTCGACCGGAAATAGGCAATATAGCCGATAACCAGATAGAGCTGGCTCGGGCGCTGGGTGTTAAGGCAGATGCCAGTTGCATAGATGCTTCACGAATATCGTATGTGCCAAGGCGTGAGGACGTGTTTTTCCTCGATGAGGAAGAGCTGTTTAACTATAATGGTGAGGCCTTTGCTCAGAAATATGAAGAGGCCTACCGACAAGGACACACGGAGCCTACCGACCCAAGCCACAAGTTTGATGAACTAAACGAAAAACAAAATCAAGATGAAAAAAGTAACGAATCAGGGAAACCCCTCCCTTCGGGGGGGAAAGGTGGAGACCTTTATCATGGCGTCGAGTATTCAAAAATTTGCGAAGCGTGGCAGGCCGCACAAGGTGGAGCGCCCGCCTCTGGAGATCGCCATAGAACAATGCTGCAAATGGCTCTCGACCTCAGGTATATCTGCGACAACCAGCCGGAAATGGTCGATAGGGTGCTTAGAATGTGCGGATTTGTGCAGGACGTCATCCGCGAACGAGGCGACAAGGAAGTCACCGACATTGCTAATACGGCTTGTGAGCGAAAGCTTTACAAGGACATCCCGAAAAGGATGCAAGGGGTGCTTGAAAGTGTGGGTGTTCATGCCAGCAAGCCCTCAGGAGCTGCAAAGTCTGTGGGAGCAGTTGAAGTGCCTTACGAACAGTTCGCTGAAAGGCTGGAACCTCTGCTTTGCGCCCCTTATGCCGAAGCCTGCAGGGGAGTGAGCCGGCACAACTGGCTGGGGGCTGTGATGGCCTCAGGAGCTATGTACTGCACGCTGATGACACGCTGCTGGTATAAACACTTCAACGGTGCGCGACAGAGGATGAACCCACAGGTGCTGATAATCGGCGATCCTGCCAGCGGAAAGAGCTTTGCCAAGGACTTGGACGACCAGATAATGTGCTCGATGAGGGCGCAGGATGAAGAGGTGCGCGCTCAGGAGACACGCTACAAGCAGGAGCAGAAGAAACGCGGCACAAGCTCGAAAGCACAGAAGCAGGACGCGCTGGTGGAGCCAGAGGGCATGATTCGCTATCTGCCCACAAAGACCTCGAACAACATCTTCTTCCGAAGGCTGAAAAGGGCGAAAGAGGTGGTGGATGGAGAGGTGCTGCCAATGCATCTGTATATGTTTGACTCGGAGCTGGACTCTTCTATCTCGGCACAGAGTGGGGGATCGTGGATAGGCAAGCACGACCTGGAGCTGAAGGCTTTCCACAACGAGCTGAGTGGTGTGGACTATGCCAATGGCGACAGTATCAACGACATCCTGCCCGTGTATTGGAACAGCGTGACCACAGGCACGCAGATTTCGCTCTACAAGAAGTTTACACCAAGGAACATCAACGATGGATTGTGCTCTCGCGTGGCAATATTCCAGATGGAGGTGGCACGCTATCAGATGGTGAAGAAAAAGATGGTGGACTGGCAGGCCAACGAGGCTCTGAAGCAATGGGGCTTCAGGTTCGAGGAACTGCACGGAGAGCTGCCACTGGAGAGACTGACAGACCATGTCTATGACCTCTGCGAGCTAAGCGCACAGGAGGCAGAGGCTGCCGATGACCACGTGCTGGACTACCTGAGAAAGCGTGCTGTGTTCTATGCCACATGGCTCACGGTGCCGCGAATCATTGGGCGACAGTATGAGGAGTTTAAGAAGACAGGAAAGCTCGATATCAACGATGACGACCTGAAGTTTTCGACGCTCATATACGACAGCGTGATATACTTCCAAGACCATTTCTTCGGACAGATGCTGCAAGACTCGTGGGACAACGCCGCGCGTGAGTATGTGCCGCGTCGCAAGAACTCGAAGAATGCCGATGCCTATCGCGACCTGCCAGAGACCTTTACAGCCAAAGAGGTGATGGCGATACTTGGCATAGAAAGTGATGCATCGAATAAACAATGTCAGCGCTGGCTAAAGCATGGCTTTGTGGAGCGTGTGAAGCAAGGGAAGTACAGGAAAATTATTAAGGATATAATGTTATAAAAACCACCCCTAAAACCCACCCCTAAAACCCACCCTTCCCTCCCGAGGGGAGGGGGATGAGTTAGAAAGCGTCGCAAGCGCCGAGTGCCCGAGGGGAGGGGGTGGATTAGAAAGGCAATACAATGATTGCAAGAGGAATAAGAAATAACAATCCGCTGAACATTCGCAGAAGTAAGGATCAGTGGAAGGGAATGAGATTTTCGCAGACGGACGCATCGTTCTGCCAGTTTGAAACAATGGAGTATGGGTGGCGAGCAGCGTTCTACCTGCTAACACGAACCTATTACCACAAGTACAGGCTCTACACCATAAGGAGCATAGTGACGAAATGGGCGCCAGCTGTGGAGAACAACACAAAGGCGTATATAGAAAACGTGTCACGGCTCACAGGCATGCTGCCCGACGAGCCACTGGGCATACCCTCGGAACAGCCCTCACGCTGGATGATGCTCGGCGCAGCAATGGCGCTGCAGGAGTGCGGCTGGGAAGGCTTCGACCTCTTCGCCATGCTCAGAGGGCGGGAGATGTGCAGAAGTGAGAGGTGAAAGATAAGAACTGAAACGTTATTTTATCTGAAAAAAGTTGTAGAAAAGAAGTTTTATTGTATATTTGCAGACAAAATGTGTATTAACCAATAAAAAAGTTAGAATTATGGAAGTGCAAATTACAAGCGAGAATTTCCCAAAACTGTTGATTGGCGAACTGCCATTGGTCGTTGATTTCTGGGCACCTTGGTGCGGCCCCTGCCGACTGGTGGGACCAATAATGTCGGAACTGGCTGAGAAATATGATGGTAAACTCATAGTAGGCAAGTGCGACGTGGAGGAGAACGATGAGCTGGCTGCTGAATTCGGAATCCGCAACATTCCTACTGTGCTGTTCTTCAAGGACGGAAAGCAGGTGGACAAGCTCGTGGGAGCTGTGTCGAAGCAGACGTTCGAGGAGAAGTTCCAGTCAATAATCTAAGCTATGGCTACGCTGGAAGAGGAGCTCCGCATGGACGAAGAGGAGGGACGCCGCGAGATAGCGTTTATCCGCTCACAGCTGTCTTCAGAGCTGAAGGAGAAGTTCACTGACGATGAACTGCTCTTCATGATTGATGCCATCTGTACCTATTTCTATACCAGTGGGGTGCTGGAGAGCAATGATGAGGAGGTGGACATAGACCTGGAGACGGTGGCTGACTTCGTGTGCAACGAGGCAAAGGAGGAGGGCGAAGGCCCGTTCGACCCGCAGGATGTGTTCTTCGTAGTGCAGGCTGACCTCGATTTTCAAGAGGAGAATGCATAAAAACGAAAAGAATCTTAAAAAAAATGTGTGCCAATTTGTCAGTCGTGACGAGTTGGCACACTTTTCGCTAATAGATAGGACAGAAAGACTTGTCGTAATGATGAGCGTTGTAAAAACAATTAAATATCAAAATAACTAATAAAAAACATTTCAATTATGACAATCAAACCATTAGCTGACCGCGTGCTGGTAGTTCCTGCACCGGCAGAAGAGAAAATCGGTGGAATAATCATTCCTGACACTGCAAAGGAGAAGCCACTGCGTGGCGTAGTGAAGGCTGTGGGCCAGGGCACAAAGGATGAGGCAATGATTCTGAAGACTGGCGACCAGGTGCTCTACGGAAAGTACAGCGGCACAGAGATTGAGCTGGACGGAGAGAAGTTCCTCATGATGCGTCAGAGCGACGTGCTGGGAATCATTGAGTAAAATTTTTATAATCTCGATATTTCGATTAATCGATTAATCGGTATAACGAAAAAACGAAAGAAATAATTATGGCTAAGGAAATTAAATTCAATATCGATGCCCGCGAATCAATGAAGCAGGGCGTGGACCAGTTGGCAAACGCAGTAAAGGTGACTCTTGGTCCTAAGGGTCGTAACGTTGTTATAGAGAAGAAGTTCGGCGCTCCTCAGATTACTAAGGACGGTGTTACCGTGGCAAAGGAGATTGAGCTGGAGGACCACTTCGAGAACACTGGCGCACAGCTGGTTAAGAGTGTGGCTTCAAAGACTGGCGACGACGCTGGTGACGGAACAACAACAGCTACAATCCTGGCACAGGCTATCGTGAGCGAGGGTCTGAAGAACGTTACTGCAGGTGCAAACCCAATGGACCTGAAGCGTGGTATAGACAAGGCTGTGAAGGCTGTGACAGAGTTCATTGCAAAGAACGCTGAGCAGGTGGGCGACAACTACGACAAGATAGAGCAGGTGGCTACCGTTTCTGCCAACAACGACAAGGAGATTGGCGAGCTGCTGGCCGAGGCTATGCGCAAGGTGTCGAAGGACGGCGTGATAACCATCGAGGAGAGCAAGAGCCGCGACACACACATTGGTGTGGTAGAGGGCATGCAGTTCGACCGTGGCTATCTGTCAGCTTACTTCGTGACTGACTCTGAGAAGATGGAGTGTGCTATGGAGAACCCATACATCCTCATCTACGACAAGAAGATTTCTAACATCAAGGAGTTCCTGCCAATTCTGCAGCCTGCTGCTGAGAGCGGACGTCCATTGCTCATCATTGCAGAGGATGTGGACTCAGAGGCTCTGACAACACTTGTTGTGAACCGTCTGCGTGGCGGACTGAAGATCTGCGCTGTGAAGGCTCCTGGATTCGGTGATCGTCGTAAGGCTATGCTTGAGGATATAGCAGTGCTGACTGGTGGCACAGTGATCAGCGAGGAGAAGGGTCTGAAGCTGGAGCAGGCTACAATAGAGATGCTTGGCACATGTGACAAACTGACAGTGACAAAGGACAACACTACAATAGTGAACGGTGCCGGCGACTCACAGGCTATCAAGGACCGTATCAACCAGATCAAGGCTGAGATTGAGAACACCACATCTTCTTATGACAAGGAGAAACTGCAGGAGCGTCTGGCTAAGCTCTCTGGCGGTGTGGCTGTGCTCTATGTAGGTGCTAACTCTGAGGTGGAGATGAAGGAGAAGAAGGACCGTGTGGACGATGCTCTCTGCGCTACTCGCGCTGCAATAGAGGAGGGTGTTGTTGCAGGTGGCGGTACTACATATATCCGCGCTCAGGAGGCTCTGAAGGATGTGAAGGGCGACAATGCCGACGAGCAGACTGGTATCAACATCATCTGCCGTGCCATTGAGGAGCCTCTGCGCCAGATTGTCACCAACGCAGGTGAAGAGGGCGCAGTAGTAGTGCAGAAGGTGCGCGAGGGCAAGGGTGACTTCGGTTACAATGCTCGCACAGAGGTTTACGAGGATATGCGCAAGGCTGGCGTGATTGACCCAGCAAAGGTGGCTCGCGTGGCTCTTGAGAACGCAGCATCAATAGCTGGCATGTTCCTCACCACTGAGTGCCTGATCTGCGACAAGCCTGAGAAGGAGCCTGCAATGCCAATGGGCGGCGCTCCAGGCATGGGTGGAATGATGTAATAGAGTAATTACATAGGTTTATAGTTAGATTATTGATGTCCTGTCTCAGTGATGAGGCAGGGCATTTTTTAATGACACCTCTCCTGACCTCCCCGAAGGCGAGGAACTTTTATCCATGCCGCGATTATACTTTATGTTTAGTTTTTACAAAAACGGTTCTTCTTCAATTTAGTTGAAAAAGCAGCAATAGTTCGATGCATTGAAAATCATGTTTCTTTAAGTGTTTAAGAGGAGACAGAATGAAATGTATTGTCGGCTTCCATATTAAACTTAATTAACTGACTATCAAGTATTTATAGCAAATAAAATTAGGATATTTGACATATTTTTTGTACCTTTATGTCGCCAAACAAGTGGTTCAAAATCATGTCAAAACATCCTAATAGCGACAAAAGTACTAATAATAATTGTCATAACCAAACTTTAGAGGCATCAAATAACGACAACCTCAAAATTTCTTCCCTGTATCCGAATGCAGAACTCAGCATAGAGGATGTGGAGGTGCTTCCAGATACCATCCATATATATGCTCGTAGTTCTCTCTCCTATGGTATCTGCCCATATTGCGGCAGTCACAGTAAAAAGATACACAGCAGATATATGCGTCACGTTACAGACCTTCCCATACTCGGCAGGCGCACTGTTCTTCATCTAGAGATGCGTAAGTTCTTCTGCCACGATGAAGATTGCAGCCACAAGACTTTTGCGGAGCAGCCTGGGACGGAGGTATTCCGATACCGTAGAAGAAGCAGGCGCTGTGAGGTTTTGGTGTCAAAACTGTCACTTGACTCATCGGCAGGCAAGAGCAGCAGCCATCTTCGTATAATGGGAATACCTATTAGCAGGGCAACTGTCCTTCGCGACATTCACCGCATGCCTCTTCCCGTATATCCGGATATCGATCGGATAGGTGTTGACGACTGGGCTTTCCGTAAGGGCGTATCCTATGGTAGCGTGATTGTCAATCTGCGGACGGGTATGATCATAGACCTGTTAGGTAATCGTGAGGAGGAAACTTTCAGGGAGTGGCTGGACAGACACATAAAGGTGCAGATTGTCAGTCGTGACAGATCCACCGACTACTCTGCTGCCGTCGCAAGTACCAAGCGCCTGATCAAGGAGGTTGCCGACCACTTTCATCTAGTAAAGAATGCCTCCGATATGATAGCACGTGTTGTCAGTGAAAACTACGAGGATTACAGGATGTTAGTCACAGGAGAACGCAAGACCAACGATATCAGTAATGGCACCAACGTGCAACGGCAGGCAAAATTCAATCAGGTCAAGATTCTACAGGCCAAGGGTATGAGCAAGGGTGAGATAGTCAAAGCTACCGGCATATTCTATACAACTGTACAGTCGTATATGGACATCACATCATTACCTGCCCGTAAGAGCAATGCCCAAGTTGACTTCTCAATGCACGAGGCCTATGTGGAGACGGAATACGCCAAAGGCAGGCCTCTGTCCAAGATATTCAAGGATATCAACAAAGATGGTAGCTACAAGTCAATGGGGCCTTATTACCGCCATTTCCATTATTTGTCAGATGGCCATCGGGGACCGCGTAAGACTGAAGAGCAACACGTGCAGGCAAAGCGTGTCGCTGAGGTGTCACACAAAGAACCGCTTTTGCCTATTCACATGATGGCCAATATCATAAATAGGTCTGTAAGAGGCATGAAACTCAATGGGCAAGAGGACACGCTTATCAGAAAATTGCTCTCACTGAAGTGGTTCTCAACTCTGTATTATGCAGTTTCTGAATTCAATGAACTTCTCAAGTCTAATAATCCTAGACGACTTACCAAATGGATAGAAGAATACAGACATACCTCCATTGAAAGGCTTAGACGCTTCGTTGATGGTGTGAACAGAGACCTCAAAGCCGTTATGAACTGCATCGTCTTACCTATATCCAATGGCATTGTCGAAGGATTTGTCAACAAGATAAAGGAGGTCAAACGGTGCATGTATGGCAGGGCTGGACTGGAACTGCTTAAGAGAAAACTTATTCTGGAGCCTCTGCTTTTCAACTAAATTGAAGAAGAACCACAAAAACATAAAAAAACTAACTTAACGAACACAAAAAAATCAGCTGTCTCACGACAGCCGATTCTCAAAAACAAACTACTTAAAAACTAATCTACTAAAACAAATCAAAAAAAATTTTCTTTTCTGACTGCAAAATTAGATTTTTTCCTATTATAAATGAAATTTTTTTGTGCTTTTCTTCTACAAAATTGATATTCGTCAACGAGTATTAGATGATTAGGTGTAGAAATGATACTATTTGCTATTTCGAAATAGCAGTTTGGACAAAATTTTGAATAAAAATGCGGTGTGTAGCATGAATGGTCATTGCTACACACCGCACTATGGTGTGACTGTGTGTCAGGCGATTACTCGGCGATGGTCTTGCGAGCAGCAACAATCTGCTCGTTAGCCTCAGCGAGCTGAGCCTTCAGCTGGTCAACAGAGATGGCGTTGAGCACCTTGAGTGGCTCGAGAGCCTCTGCTACTGGCTTGATGTCCTCATCGTAGTTAACGAGGTTTGTGATAGCGTCAGTAACGAGGACAATGCGGAAGGTGATGTTAGAAGCTGACTCGTCGTCGAAAGCTGCAAGGAACTTCTCTGTGTTCTGGCTTGCAATGTAGAGCTCTTCAACGAGTGAAGTAGCTGCCATCTGCCAGAAGTAGTTGATGCGGCCGTTCTCGTTCATAGCGTTGTAGAGAGCCTCGGTGGTCTCGTAGAAAGTGCTCTGGTCTTCAACAGCCTTGAAAGAAGGGTCGTTGATGTCGGCGATGAGCTTTGTGATAGCCTCGTCGTAGGCCTCAGTAGGCATCTCGTAGAGAGCAGCAACCTTCTTGTCGATGCCGAGAAGGCTGATCATGCGATATTTCTCAGCGAGGGTAGCAGCGTTCTCAGCAGCTGCTGGGTCGATGAGATACTCTGGCTTAACCTGCTTCTCTTCCTTAGAAAGGTCGATGGTGCCGTTGTTGTCAGTAAGGAAAGGAACCTTCTTCAGGGTAGATACAGATGCTGCAAGGCTGTCAAGGTGCATCTTGATGCTTGCTTCAACCTGCTCCTGCTCGAAGCTCTTCTCTGCTACTTCTTCCTCTGATGGCTGAGTAGCCTTGTTGCCACCGCATGCAGCGAAAAGTGTTGCTGCAAGTGCTACGGTAAGAAATGATAGTTTTTTCATTTTGTTTTTGTTTTTTTTGTTGTTAATGAATAAATTATGTTTGTTGTATTTTAATTATTGTATTGTTGTCTATGATTGCTGTTCCTTGCGGATGTATCTGCCTGGACAGTCGGTATATAGCATGATGGCTGCTATGATGCTCATAAGCAGCAGCATCACGAGATTGTACCAGAGGGTCTTAATGTGCCACTGGCCTATGATCTTCTCACTGCTGTAGAACGGAGCACGGCCAATGGTGCTGTGGGGGGTGAGGTAGATGATGCCTGTGCGTGGAACGATGTAGCCATCGATGATATCGAGCATCTTACGGTTGTTGGCTCCTGTCACCCAGTCTTTCAGCGAGAGGTTGTAGTTGTCGCGCTTCAGCTTCATGACTGCTTCCTTGCCCTGGCTCTTCACTATCTGGCTCATCAGCTTGTCGGCTTTCAGCGTGATGGCGTTGCCATCCTTGCTGAGCTTCTGCTCTGTCTGGTGAAGATAGTCTTTCAGCGAGGCATAAGAGTAGTCGCCATCGTAGGCAGGCATCTTACTGTATTCCGTCAACGTGGGCAGATTCTTGCGCAGCACATCGAGATGGAGAGGATTAACGGTCTTACCCTTGCGCTGCTCATCGTTCATGGTCTCCAGTTGCGACTGAAGCTCGTAGAGCAAGCCGGCATTGTAGAACTCGTTCTCATATTTCTTCTTGTCGAGCTCAAACAGCGGTGCCTCGTAATAGTTGTCAGTGAAGGATGTGACAGCAAGCGCCTCGTAGGCCCAGCGTGATGGGATGACATCGCCATAGAGGGGCACGTTGCCTGTGGTGCTCTTTGGCGACAGGTCGGTGAAGCTTACTACCAGTCCGCAAAGGAGTATCTGCGGAATGAGCAGCATGGGGATGCTGATGTAGATGGCTACGATAGAGTTGAGACACTGGGATAGCAGCAGGCCGGTGAGGTTGGCGAGGAACGAGGTGGCGAAGAGAATGATCCACCACACTCCGAAGAGTCCTTGCAGTCCCATGATGGCATTGCCGATGGCTACGAACAGCAGGGTCTGCAAGAGCGAGGCCATAGCCATATAGACAATCTTGGAAGTGATGTAGCTGCCATAGGACAGATGGAGGAAGCGCTCGCGCTTCAGCAGGGCGCGGTCTTTTATTATCTCCTCGGCACTTCCGCTCATGCCAGTGAATGTTGCCACGATCACTGCCATGAAGAAGTAGCTTACCAGATTCTTGTTGTCCATCACCGTATAGCCTTCAGCCGGTGCATAGCGTGTGAGCATGGCGCAGACGATGGCAAGCAGAGGTGCTTCGAGCAGAGTGATGCAGATGTATTGAAGATTGGTTATCTTCGTCTTAATGTTGCGATGCAGGAAGATGGCAAACTGCTTGAACACGTTGGGCTTCTTCTGGTCTGAACGTGGCACGGCAGTTGTTGATACCTCAGGCTGTTTCTCACGGTTCTTCAGATAGAGCTCGTGCCACTCCTGTGGTGTCATCTTGCGCTCCTCAGACATCTCACCACTATTGTTGAGTGCTTTCTCGTCGATGATGTTAAGCACTATCTCTGGATTCACGTTGCCGCATGTGGGGCAGGCGCTGGTCTCAGCGTCGGCATAGTTGGCTGCTTCCTTGAAATAGGTGATGGCGTCAATGGGATTGCCATCGAAGACGGGGTAGCCGCCTCTATCGAGAATCCACAGACGATCGAAGAGCTTATACACATCGCTGGATGGCTGATGGATATTGGTAACTATCAGCTTGCCCTTCTGTGTCTGCTCTTTCAGCAGGTTCACCACTTTCTCTGTGTCGGCAGAAGACAGTCCGGATGTTGGCTCGTCAAGGAACAGAACTGCCGGCTCGCGTATAAGCTCGAGGGCAATGTTAAGACGCTTGCGCTGTCCGCCAGAGATGAACTTGTTGATAGGAGAGCCTACCTTTAAGTCTTTTGCCGCCTCAAGACCAAGGTCTTTAAGGGTCTTCATAACCCTACGGTCAATCTCGGCATCGGCCATGCCTTCGAAGCATAGCTTGGCTGTGAACCACAGGTTCTGATAGACAGTGAGCTCCTCGATGAGCAGGTCGTCCTGAGGAACATAGCCTATAAGTGCCTTCGCCTCGGGCTCTGAAATGGAGTGACCATTGATGGTGATGCTTCCCTCCTGTGGAGTGAGGGTTCCGTTGAGTATGGACAGCAGTGTTGACTTGCCTGTGCCTGAACCACCCATGATGGCGAGAAGCTCTCCACTGCGGAGGGTGAAACTCATGTTGTGGAGTCCGTTGTCGCTGTTGGGGAAACGGAAGTTGATGTCTCTGCCACAGAACTCAATCTTGTCGATAGACTTCCCTGACTTGCCTGTTGCCTTCTGGTGGGCATCGACAATGGTAGAGTAGTAGAGTGGGGAACCGCTCTTCAGCTTCAGCACACTACTCTGAAGCCACACCTGATAGCTGCCTGAGAGAACAGGCACATCATTAAGCAGTACGTTTTCGCTGCCTGTGTAGGTGAAGATGAGCAGTCCTGTCACAGGGTCGAGAAGGGTTTTAAGCTCGCCATTGATGCCATCGACATGATGAATCATCACGTTCTTGTTGGGCTTCCCAGTGACGTAGTCGTTGAAGTCCTTGAACTGGCTCGCTGCAATGTGCAGATTCTTTGCCATTGTGGCAAAGACGGTGTTCGACAGTATTTTCTCGGCGCTGTTGTTTGGGTTCTCGCTCAAGGCTCCGCTAACTGAAAACTCCATGACACGCAGCAGAAGAAGTGACTCTTCGTTACTGCGAATGCTGCCGTGAAGAGTGCTGCAGATGGATGCTACTATCTCGCTGGTGTTGAGGTCGGGAGTCATCTCGTAGGCGCCACGCATGTCGCTGTAAAAATCAAGGTAGGCATCGATGTTTCTTATTCCGAAATGGTGACGAAGATAGCTCACAAGCATGTCTCTTGCTCGTGATTCATCAACTCTCTCCTCTTTGCCAAAAAGGGCAAAAAGACTTAGAAAACTAGAAAGTATGATGTCTGTCATTTGCCTATGTGTACACTTATAGGTGTCCAAATCGGACGTTTAAACATGCAAATATATGAAAAAATTGATTGCGTGAAGTGTAATAAGATTTCTTTTTAGTAATTATTAACGACTATAGTGCAGATAGCTGTTTTTTCTGTGGATGTTTTTCTGTACTTTTGCAAAGGATTTAATCGATAATATGGAGAAACTTTTAGAATTATATAGAGAGTGGCATGGTAGTGAGCCGGCAAAAACAGAGCAGTTGCCTGGTGCTGGTAGTAACCGTGCTTACTACAGGCTGACGGACGAAGAAGGGAAAAGTGTTATAGGCTGTGTGGGTACGAGCCGTGACGAGAACCATGCCTTCGTCTATCTGGCAAATCATTTTACAAAACGCAAGCTGCCTGTTCCTCAGGTGCTGGCAGTAAGTAGCGACGAGCTGCGCTATCTTCAGACCGACCTTGGCTCAGTGTCGCTGTTTGATGCTATACGAGGAGGTAGAGAGGCAGGCGGACGATATACTGTGAAGGAGCAGGAACTGCTGAAGCGTACTATTAGGGAATTGCCAAACATGCAGTTCCGTGGAGCACGTGAGCTGGATTTCACAAACTGTTATCCTCAGCCAGAGTTTGATACAGAGGGTGTGCTCTTCGACTTGAACTATTTCAAGTATTGCTTCTTAAAGGCTACTGAGGTTGATTTCCATGAACTGAAGCTTGAGGCAGACTTCCGTCTGCTGGCAAAAGACCTTACGGCAGAGAATAGCGACAGCTTCCTGTATCGTGACTTTCAGGCTCGCAATGTGATGATTGACGATGAAGGCAATCCTTATTTCATTGATTTCCAGGGCGGTCGCCGCGGTCCTTACTATTACGATCTGGCATCGTTTCTATGGCAGGCATCGGCTAAATATCCAGATAAGTTGAGAAGTGATCTCGTTGACGAGTATTATAATGCAGCGCTACAGTTCTCCGAGATGCCTAAGCGCGATGTCTTCGATCGTCGTTTGCGTCTGTTTGTATTCTTCCGCACGCTGCAGGTACTTGGCGCTTATGGCTTCCGTGGCTATTTTGAGCGAAAACAGCATTTCATTGAGAGCATACCGCCTGCAATACAGAACCTGCGTGAGTTGCTAAGTCTGGATCAAGAGAAGGAACTCCTGCCTTATCCTTATCTTACTGATGTGCTTCGTAGACTATGTGAACTACCTAAGTATCAGCAGATTGAAGTGGTTTCGCAGACACGTGCTGACGGATATAAGATAACAGACAATAACCCATATAAGGCTCACCCTAAGGATGGTCCTGCAACGTTCTCTAAGTATGACGGCAAGGGCCCGCTTGTGGTTAAGGTGTTCAGCTTCTCATTCCTTAAAGGCATTCCTGAAGATGAGAGCGGAAATGGTGGTGGCTATGTGTTTGACTGCCGTTCTACACATAACCCTGGACGTTATGAGCCTTATAAGCAGTTGACAGGACTGGATGAGCCTGTTATCCGATTCCTTGAGGATGATGGTGAGATACTGACTTTCCTCGATTCGGTTTATAAGTTGGCTGACGCTCATGTGGCTCGTTACATTCAGCGTGGTTTCACTTCGCTTATGTTCTGCTTTGGCTGTACTGGTGGTCAGCACCGTTCGGTATATAGCGCTCAGCATCTGGCAGAGCATATTCACGAGAAGTTCGGAGTAGAGGTGCGCATTTGTCATCGCGAACAGAACATCAAACAAGTGCTGCCAAAAGTATGACAATATTATAATGGACGTGCGCGTACATTATTTATATATAAATAAAAGAGCAAATATATTTTAAAGAGCTATTATAAAGAAAGAGTCTGCCACCCATAAGGATAGCAGGCTCTTAGCATATTGTTCAGCTAAGGATTACTCAGCTTTCTTTTCTTCAGCAGCAGCCTTTGGAGCTTTCTTTGCAGTTGCTTTCTTTGCTGGCTTCTCAGTAGCCTTCTTTGCTGGCTTCTCAGTAGCCTTCTTTGCTGGCTTCTCAGTAGCCTCGAGCTTCTCAAGCTTTGCCTTCAGACGTGTGATCTCCTTGTCCTTCATCTCAATTTCATCACCCTGGTTACGGATGGTGGTGAGGAGAGAGTTGAGCTGCTCGTTGTCAATCTCTTCTGGATAGAGAGCGTTGACTCTGTTGATGAAGTCGCCAAGGATGTTCATGTAGTTAGTGAAAGCATCGAACGGACCACTATAGATACCACGGTCGAGACCAACATTGCTTGGCTTTGTGGTCATGAAGCGGAAGTTGTTTGATGCCTGCAGATAGTCCCAGTCCTGATTGATGCGTGGATCGTTGGCGATGAGCAGACGATCGGCAACAGAGTAGAGCTTGTTGAAAGCCTCACGCTGCATGGCATTACCCAGCCAGCAAGAGCAGTCGCGCTCCTCGTCAACCCATGACAATGTGTCGGGCACGTCGATAGCACCAACACTCTTTGTCTTCATGCAGATCTCTGTTGGGGTAGAGAAGGTGATGCCTTTCTCCTTAGCACATGCAGGAAGAGCATGGATGAAGTCGAGAATGTTTGAAGACAGTGGTTGTGCGATGCCGAGAGCAGAAAGCTCCATGAAGATGTTGATGACCTGCTCCTCTTCTGGCAGACGAGCGATGCGGTCGATATATGCGTCGGCAAAGAGGGGATAGCCATCCCACTCAGAGTTGTTGAAGCGCAGAGAGATATCGTCAGACAGCTCAACGTCGCGAAGCAACAGCTTCAGGTTTGGAGCAATGTTACAGTTATAAACATAGTGTGGTGACTTCCATCCGAGCACGTGCTTGGCACCCTCAGTGAGCATTCCCTTGAATCCAAGAGCTGCTATCTGTGCACCAATATCGTCGCTATAGATGAGTGATGAGTTGCGAGCCACCTTTGGCTCCTGTCCGAAGTATTCCTTAATCTTGGCAACCTGCTTCTTCATGTCGCGAGCGAAGCTCTGCTCGTTGGCAAGTGAAGAAAGACCGTGGCTGTAGGGCTCAGCAAGGAACTCCACACAACCTGTCTCGTTAAGCTCCTGCAGCTTCTCGATAACCTGAGGAGCGTGATACTCCAACTGCTCGATGCCTGTACCAGAGAGTGAGAAAGCAACCTTGAAGTAGTTGCCATTCTCCTTAATCATCTGGAGAAGGGTGTTGAGTGCTGGCATGTAGCTGCGCTCAGCGATGTCACTGATGCTACGCTCGTTTTCGTAGTCATCGTAATAGTAATGGTCGGTACCGATGTCAAAGAAACGGTAGCGCTTCAGATGGATAATCTGATGTATCTCAAAATATAAACAAATGGTTTTCATAAGAACCTCCCCCGACCCCTCCGAAGGAGGGGAGTGCCTGGCGGTTTCAGAGGGAGTGCCAAGGCTTTCTAATTAATTTGTTATTTATTTTCTATTTATAGAAATAGATGAGTTGAGTGCGCCAGCCCCTCCTCCCCTTTGGGGAGGTCGGAAGAGGTTTTATTGCTCCCACCCAAGAGTTCTTCTGTAGAGCGTGCGTATCCAGCGACCGACCTTCTCCCAGGTGATCTGGTCAACCTCGTTCTTTCCTTCCTCCTTGAGGTAGTTGAAGAGCGACTCGTTGGCGCAGATGCTGTAGATGGCATCAGCCAGAGCGTGGATGTCCCAGTAGTCAACCTTTATACAGTTGGTCAGAATCTCGGCGCAGCCAGACTGCTTGGAGATGATGGATGGTGTGCCGCACTGCATTGCTTCAAGTGGCGAGATGCCGAAAGGCTCTGATACTGACGGCATTACATATACGTCACTTGCCTTCAAGCACTCATATACCTGCTTGCCTCGCATGAATCCTGGGAAGTGGAAGCGATCGGCTATGCCGCGCTCTGCTGCCAGATAGATCATGGCATCCATCATGTCGCCTGAGCCTGCCATACAGAAACGAACGTTGCGTGTGCGATGGAGCACCATGTTGGCAGCTTCAACGAAATACTCAGGTCCCTTCTGCATGGTGATACGTCCGAGGAACGTAACGACCTTCTCCTTGCCAGTGTGGTCAGGACGAGGAATGTCCTGATATTCCTGTGGCAGAGGATAAACGGCATTGTGGACTGTGAAACACTTGCGTGGGTCCTGATGATACTGGTTGATGACAGTCTGACGTGTCAGCTCAGATACACACATGATACAGTCGGCATTGTCCATACCATTCTTCTCAATAGAGTAAACCGTTGGGTTCACCTTGCCGCGTGAGCGATCGAAGTCAGTAGCATGAACGTGTATGCAGAGTGGCTTGCCTGAAACCTGCTTTGCGTGTATGCCTGCAGGGAAGGTCAGCCAGTCATGTGCATGAATGATATCGAACTCTTCTGTACGTGCCACCTGACCTGCTATAATAGAGTAGTTGTTAATCTCCTCGTGCAGATTGCCTGGATAGCCTCCTGCAAACTCCATACATCCGAGGTCATTGACATTCATATAGTTGAAGTCGGCATAGATGTTGTCACGCAACTTGAAGTAGTAGTCTGGGTCCATAATGTTTCCCACACGCTGCTTGACATAGTCGTAGTCAACATCGCGCCATGCTATGGGCACTGCATTCATGGCAATGATGCGTGCTGCATGCTGGCTCTCGTCGCCGAAAGGATGAGGCAGACAGAGTGCTATTTCCATATCTCCCTGAGCCTTAAGACCCTCAGAGATACCATAGTTAGCTGTGGCGAGTCCACCAAATACGTGAGGAGGATACTCCCATCCAAACATTAATACTTTCATAGTCGTTCCTCCTTATTTTTGATATGAATACTTTTCGAGCAACTTCATCGTGCGCAGAATCTCGGCTACGTTCATTGCAAAAGACATTGCGCCACGACCATGGAATGGTGGGTTGCCATCGAAGAGCTCAGAAATAGTGCCGATAGCATGATAGTCAATCTCGTCTTCATAGCCCACCATCTGGCGCTCAACGAACGACAGGCGTGTGCGCTTGTAGAGTTTCAGACAGGCCTCCATGTAGAAGCCTCCGAGCCAAGGCCATGCTGTCCCCTGATGGTATGCATAGTCGCGCTGTGTCTGTGGTCCTACATACATTGGGTTGTAGCCACCGCTCTTTGGAGACAGTGAGCGAAGACCCTTAGGAGTGAGCAACTCGCGCGTACATATATCTACTACGCTCTTCATCTGCTGCTGTGACAGTGGAGAGTAGTCGAGAGCTACAGCGAAGATCATGTTAGGACGTACGCTCCAGTCCATCATGTTGCCATCAACATAGTCAAGGAGATATCCGTATTCGTTGACGAATGTGTCAACAAATGACTTCTTCGTGTCCTGTGCCAGCTCTTCCAACTTCTCAGCGCCCTTTGTGTCGCCCTTGTCTATTGCCATGGCTGCACCGAACTTCAGTGCGTTATACCACAGAGCGTTGAACTCTACGATATAACCTGAACGTGGCACTACTGGACGTCCATTTGCTGTTGAGTTCATCCATGTGATAGCCTTGTCGCGTCCGTTACAATAGATAAGTCCGTTCTCGTCAAGGTGTATGTTCGGATGCTTTCCGCTAAGGATGAATGTTATTATGTCTTGAATCAGCTTGCCATACATCTCATACGCCTTGTCGCGTCCGGCATATTTGGCATACTGCTGTATGGACCATATAGCCCAGAGGGGAACATCGGGCTGTTCCATCTCGTAAATCTTTACTGTGCGTGGCTTGCCTTCCATGAACTCGCGAAGTCCGCGCTCGGCAGTCTGCATAACCAGTTCGAAGTAGTCCTGCTCGTCAATGGCGAGGGTCAAACCAGGCAGAGCAATAAATGTGTCGCGTGCACGTGACTTGAACCAAGGATAGCCTGCAAGCAGATAGCGCTCGTCCTCGCTGTTGGCATCCTTTGCCTTCTGACGATTGTGGAACTGGTGGGCAGCTGTGACCAGACAGTGATAGAAGTTGTCGCGTGGTACGCGCACGTCTATCTCTTTCTGGAAGAGTGTCTTCAGAGTGCTTGACTTGATGCTTGATGTAGAAGCAGCGAAGATGATGCTCTCGCCCTTCTTGATAGGCATCTCGAAGTAACCAGGAACATAAAGATCTTCGTTTGAGGCATAGCCGCGCTCCTGTTCCTTCGGATATTCAATTCCGCGATACCAGTCAGGCTGGAAGATGAACTCGTTCTTCTTCGAGAACTGCATGTAGAGGTCTGGATAGCCGGCATACATGCAAGTCTTAATGCCGTTGTCGATGGTCTGATACTCACGGCTTGCCACTGAGTTCTCATGGGTAAAGGCACGCACGCTTCTGAATGCCAGGAATGGACGGAAACGAAGCGTTGTGGCTGAGTGAGCCTCCTCCAAGGTATAGCGTATGAGGATTCGATCCTCATATGCCTGGAAGATTGCTTCCTTTTTAAGTACTACGCCTCCAACTCTGTAGATGGTTGTTGGTACGAGGCTTGCGTCAAACTCACGGATGTACTTGTGTCCCTTAGGACTGTAGTTGTTGCCTTGATACTTGTGGAGGCCTAAGTTGAATTCTGCTCCATGCTGGATAACCGTACAGTCGAGCGACGACAAGAGCACATGGTTCTCATCGTCAATCTCAGGTACAGGTACAACCAACAGACCGTGGTATTTGCGCGTGTTGCAGTCAACGAGTGTTGACGAGCTGTAGGCGCCAGAACGGTTAGTACGGAGCAATTCGCGGCGTAGTGACTCCTCAAGATTTGTCATCACGGCTTTTTCAAATCGCAAATAACTCATAGTTCCTATTTTAAGGTTTTTATTGTTTTATAGGTTTTAGATTTCCAAAAGTACACATTTTCCTTTGTTTGGCAAAATAAAAGACAATTATTTTTTCCTTTTTCTGCAAAAATACACAAAAATGGTTGTTTTTTTTGCAATTTGCTACTATTTTAGTACCTTTGCGTGCATCAAATATAGGTTGTATGTTGGAAAAAGAAATTGATAAGACTGAAGTAGCGAAATCTGTGTCAATGTTATGGGATCCGCTGTCTGATGAGCAGCGTGAGCTCTTTGTTGAAAAATTATCTGTGTTACAGTTGTCACGTGACGAGGTGTTGTTTCGTCAGAATGATGTTCCCGACTATTTCTATTATCTGTTAAAAGGTAAGGTTGCTTTTCATAAGACGGGAGTTGCCAACCAGACTCATATAGTCCGTATGGTGGAGCCAGGTGCCATCTTTGGCTATGCTGCTGCTATAGAAGGATGTAATCGCCACTCTACTGCTGTTGCTGGTGACGATACGGAAGTGCTTCGCATTCCAGTGAATCTTATGTTCCATTTCATTTGGGAGAATAGCAACTTTGCAATGCTTTTCCTGAAAGAACTCTCAACTCTCATTGGCTTGTCAATTAATCGCACTATAAGTCTCACTCAGAAGCATATTCGTGGCAGACTTGCTGAGACTCTTCTGTCAATGAAAGATAAATATGGTGTTGAGGATGATGGTTGCACTCTTGCTGTCTATCTCAGTCGAGATGACATAGCTCACATGTCGAACATGACTACCAGCAATGCCATTCGTACACTCTCATCTTTTGCTCAAGAGGGTCTCATTGTCATAGATGGCAGAAAAATCAAGTTCGTTGACTGCGACGCATTAAAGGTTATATCAGACAGGGGCTAATCCTTTCCAGTTTATCTGAAGATATATAGGCTTGATATTGCTTTTGGGGAATGGACTTTTGAATACACAGTCCCTTTCATTCGTAGGAGCTCTTTGGATACATATAGAACTTGGAAACTTGAATGACCGTTTATATTACATCCTTTTAGATGTAGAAGTCGTTCTGAATGTATATATTCAAATGTCCCTATGTCTGTGAAAGTTTGATTAAAGCCAGTGGTTGATATGAAAATACTGTCTTCTTTGCAATGAAAGAAAGGTTTACCACCGCCAATCTGTGCTGATAAAATGTCATGACCAATAGAATCATTTCCTAATTGGTCTTTATAAATATCATGTATCTGAGTTAGCTGCCATACGCTATTTGTGAGCACAGTTATAAAATCTGAGCGTTCAAAATTGTTTTTTTGCAAAAGATTATTTGATACTTTAGCTTTCCACTTATTAAACTCCTCTGTTGTTAATTTGTTAAAGATGTATTCACAATGACTGGCATCGTGGCATTTATCCTTTAGGAGTAATGGGCCGTTACAAAACATCTTTGTATCTGAAAACTTTGTTACGTTGAGACTACGGAATTGTGTAAAAGGTTCACAAACATTTGTACCATAAAAACTGAAACGGATTAGATTCTTATTAGGGTATATCATTCCTGCATTTTGACATAATGAGTAATATGGCTTATTTGTATAAATGTGAGCTTGTTGTTCGCCAGCATTACCAGAGATGACAAAATCCGCTTTCTCGCCCTTTATTTCATTAAGAATATTATTTCCTTTTGATCCGTCTGAATAGACATAATGTATGTTCGTTAGAAGCCATCCGTTATTACAGAAGTGTTTTAATGACTCTTCTGGCTTTGAAAATACTATTTCTTTTTCAGAAAGTTCTCTGTTGTTGTCTTGATTATTTTTAGTTCTTGATGTATGTCCAAAAAGCCCACATGACTCAATAATAATTATTATTATGGAGCCAATAAATAAATTACTTTTCATTAATTATCTGTGCTTTATAATAATTAGTCTGGAATCAGGAAATTCACGACCTCTTGTTCCACTTGTATGCGATAATCGCCGACGGGGTGGGGAATAAGTCTTCCATCGACACCAACAAGAGCCTTGCCTGCTTCTTCAACAACAACTTCGCGAGTACGGAACGGATGTACTGAACGGTGGTTGAGGAAACGACCTGTAATGAGTAGCCAGAGACCTTCGAACATTTGCATTACCTCAGGAGTGTAAACCACTGATACATCGAGCATTCCGTTGTAGGGCACAGCACTTGGAGTCTGACCATAGCCTGTACCATTGCCTACACATACCGTCATTACTTTCCTGTCAATGGTGTCGCTGTTGATGTGAAGGCACATCTTGTATTCCATGCGGTGGAAAAGCATCACTAATAGCGACGAGATAAATGAAAGGGTTCGTGAGCCAAACATCTTTCGCGTCTGTCGGCGCAGATTCATGATGTCTGCTGTCATACCAATATTTACGCAGTTCAGGAAGTAGCGATGACTTTTCTCGCCTTCCTTTGTTGTATAGCGTATACAGCCGATATCCACCTTGCGAGTTCTCTTTTTCAGTAGCCAGTCAATGGTTTGTTCGTCGTTGTCCTCATTGAAGTTCCAGAAGCGGGCGAAGTCGTTCATCACACCATTAGGTATTACTCCGAGTACTATTTCATCGCGCACTTTTTTCTCTTCATTCATCAGACAGTTCACGGCATCGTTGAGAGCAGAGTCGCCACCAATGATGATGATGGTCTTATATCCGTTTGATATAAGCATAGTAACCAGTCGGCTCACGCTGTCTGACTGCTCGCTATGCACAACATCGTAAGACACTTTCTTGGAATCAAGGATTGACTTAATCTTTTCCCAGCGTTTAAGCTTTTTTGTTGTTCCGGTTTTCGGGCAATATAGAATGCCCCATCGTGTAGTATCTACTGCCATTGGTCTGTCTGTAAAAGGTCTTTCTGGATTGCAAAGGTAAGAACTTTATTTTATTATCCAATAAAAATTGTTCCGAAATATGCTATTTTTGTGTTGCCATAAGTTGTTGTATAGCCTGCACTTTCTCTTCCATAGGTAGTGTGGCATCAATCCAGTTGATGGTAAAGCCGCGACGCTCCATGCCTCGGAACCAGGTCATCTGGCGCTTGGCAAACTGGTGGATAGCTATCTCAAGCTGACGGAACATCTCGTCATAGGTGAGGTTGCCAACAACATACTCCGTCAAGTATTTATATTCTAATCCGTAATAGATAAGGTCTTCTGCTGGGATGCCGCTGTCGAGTAGGGCGCGAATCTCATCGAGCATCCCCTCGTCAAGGCGGGCTTTAAGACGGCGTGTGATTTTCTCGCGTCGTAACTCGCGATCAATGTTAACGCCTATGATGAGTGAATCGATTGCTGGCAATTCGCGAAGAGGCATAGGATGCTCAATGTTGTAGGTCTCAATCTCTATAGCACGAATGGCTCTCTGACAAGAATCAACGTCAGTAGTGTTATGCATTATTGAGCCGTTTTTCGCCTTCAGCTCTTTCAGCGTCTCTGTCAGCTCTTCGAGGCTTTTGCCTTCGAGACTGGCGCGTAACTCAGGGTTCTGTGGCACGGGCGAAAGATGATAGCCTTTCAGTACAGCCTCAATATACAGACCTGTGCCTCCACAGAGTATAGGCTGCTTTCCACGCTTGACGATGTCTTCATAAGCATCGAAGAAGTCCTGCTGATACTGAAAAAGATTGTACTTCGTGCCAGGCTCGCAGATGTCAATGAGGTGATAGGGTATGGTTACTGTTCCTTGAGCATCTGTTATGGTATAGTCAGCAAGGTCCTTGCCTGTACCTAAGTCCATGCGTCGATAGACTTGACGAGAGTCGGCAGAAAGAATCTCGCCATCTACCTCTCGTGCTAACGCAGCAGCTAACGGAGTCTTTCCACTTGCTGTAGGACCAAGTATTGTTATAAGTTTGTTCATATCTTATAGCCATTAGTAATACATCGTTGAGAGATGTTTAACTTCTCTTCGAGTAAAGTTTAACTTCTCTTCGAGTAAAGTTTAACTTCTCTCAGAGCGTTCTTATTAAATGCTTTGAGTGTTCTTATTAAACGCTTTGAGTGTTCTTATTAAACGCTCTGAGTGTTTTGATTGCAAAGATAGCATTCTTTTGTGAAAAAACAAATCATTTGTTGGAGTTGTTGTTGAAAAAGTAGGGTGTAGTACACAAAAAAGCCGCCTGACTTGCGTCAAGCGGCTTAGTGAATATCGCGAAAGCGGTATTATTTGAGCTCTGCGAGGTACTTGATAGTACGAACCATCTGAGAAGTGTAAGTATTCCATTGGTGGCCTCGGCTCCAATTGATAGTAATAATGAAAATTATCAGGACTCAGAAAAAGAACAATTCGACTGGACTCCCATCATGGAGGCCATTATTAAAGTTGAAAGCGAAGGAAATCCAAACGCTGTGAGTGGCAACTCAGTAGGCGTTAGATGCCCGGAACGACAAATATACTTTTTTAGCTGACAAAAAATGATTACATTCAGAAAAAAATGCATATCTTTGCACGCAAAACAATAACTATGAACCAGGCATTCACTAATCATAGGATATGGATCTCCCTCGTACTGCTGTTTGCAACGGTAACTGGAATGGCCTCAGACGATACATTCTGTCTGTTGGGACAGAAACAGGGATTGGCCAACGACACCGTACTGCAGATGACGCAGTTGGCCGACGGCCGTATGCTGATAGTGACAAAACACACCATAGATATTTATAATGGTGGGCGTTTTGAACATATCAAAAGAACGGAAGAGCACTGGCAGCAGCTACCTGGATACTACGGAGCCACCAACCTGATAGTGGACAGTCTGGACCGTCTATGGGTGAAATACTGGCAACGAGTGGCCTGTTACGACTTGAAACAACGGAAACACATCAAGTCAGGAATACCTCATGGGGCCGATGACTTTTTCTATGATTCAACTGGAAGGCTATGGACACTAAAAGAAAGAATACTATACTGCGGAAAACATCGCCTCGAACTGCCCAAGGACAAGAGTATAGTCCAGAACATTGATGTGTGGAAAGACCGTCTCTATGCCTTCTTCAACAACGGACAAGTGATCGTGTACGGTTTGAAAGAGGACAAACAATTGATGCAGGTAGCAGCCTATGATGGCAACTACATTTCTCAATATGCAAACACATCGACAGTACAGCATTCAAAAGACCGTTTCTATCAGGTTAGAACAGGAGGAAAAGGAAAATCCATCTTCCTTTGTTTCGACCCTGCCGGCAACCAGTGGAAGACGCTGCTGAAAACTGATTTCTACCTGCACACACTCATCGTAACTCCTAACGACATGGCCTATATTTCTACCGCCGAGGGATATCTGCGAATGAATCTAAACACCAATGAGTGGGAATTGATCACAACCCTGACGCTGCCCGACGGCTCGACCATTTCAACAGGAGCGAACACCATCTACCAGGACCGCGAAGGCGGAATATGGCTGGGCACGTATCACGACGGTCTGCTATACAGTTCGCCTCAGAGCGGCATGTTCGACAATCCGACCGACGATGAAAAGGCCCCATTCGCCCAACCTGATACTGAGACAGAACAACCCTGGTGGAACTCTATATGGACAAAGACAGGCCTACTCCTCATTGTGATTGGTATAGGATTGATGACGATAGTGATCAGAACCAGACGCAAACAGGTTCGGATTCCAACGAGCGAAGATTCCGCCGGGCAGACCATTGAGCATCATGCCGACAATGAACCTTCACCACAAGAGAACGAATTTATTGAAAGGGCTACGCTATTGGTGGAACAACATCTGTCAAAGCCAAACTATGGAGTGGAACAACTGGCTGCCGACCTTTGCATGGAGCGTACAGGATTGTACAGGAAACTGACGGTACTCACCCAGCAATCGCCAGTATCATTCATTCGCAACATACGCCTAAAACACGCAGCCGACATGATTCTAACTGGCGACAGAAGTATCACTGAGATTGCCGAGCAAACGGGATTCGGTTCGACCAGCTATTTCAGCAAATGTTTCCAAAAAGAATACGGATGCAAACCATCTGACTACAAAGGATAACTTTTGTTGAACAGGCTTATAATAGGCGTTGAATTCATCATTTCTACTATCTGAATCAACATTTGTGTTGCGATGGAACGGGGAATTTCGGCTAATTTTGCAGTCGGAATGTTTAACCAACCGATAACAACACCATCAATGAAAACAACTATTTTTCTTAAAACATGCCTGTTGACCTTCACCATGTGGGCCGGCAGCACCGTGATGGCTCAAACTCATTATGAGTTCCATCCAAACGAGTACACCTCAACCGACAACAATCGAGCTCCTCAGTCTGTGTTCAGTTACACGGATGAGACTTTCACCGTGAATGCCAGCGGTCAGAACAACGTGGCTTTCAAAATGGGCGGCGAGTGTGACAACAAGTATTTCATCACCAGCGATGACAAATGGTTCACCGTGGTGGGTTCAGGACTCAAAACAGGAACTGCCGACAGCTACGTGTGGTGGATCAACGGATGGAATTGCGGATCGCAGGTACCAGCCGACTTCGTGGTCAGCGACAATGGCAAGCAGATATTCATTTGGAACATTCGCGGCCAGGAACCGCTCTTTGCGGGGTTCAACACTGGAGCCGAACAGATGGTCCTGAAGAGTGAGGGAACCGGATTCATACTGGCTATGGGACTGACAGCCACCGGCAATAGCGGAACCATCAGCGATGTGGGTTACTACAGCGATGTGGCCATCGCTACTAAATACCCTGCCGTGAAGACCACATTGGGACTGACCGACGAGGCATTAGTGGGCAAAGCTGTGGCAGAACTTAACGCCCTTATCAAAGAAGCAGAAGAGGCGCTCACCCATCGCATAGCCACAGAGACCGTACAGAACGACCTGAAAACAGCTATTACTCATGCAAAGTCGGTTGCCGAGACGCTGACCATCAACAACTTGGGCGATGCCGCTACTGAGATGAAAGCCTTGCAACAGGCACTCGACAACTATATACGCGCTACGCGTGCGTTCTCTTATGTAAAGAACGGGGATGGCATCACAGCCCTGCTCGACAATCAATCAGTGCGCATTTGCTTCGTGAACGATTCTGTGGTACGTGTCAGCAAGTGGCTCGACAATGTAGTAGTTCCCCAGAGTCTGGTTGTAAAAGCCGATAACGACGCTAATGTGCAGTTGGATATTAAAGAGCAAGACGGTAAGGTTGTAGTAAACAGTCTGAAAGCCCGTGTAGAGTACAATCTGCGTGAGGGACAGGTATGCATCTATCGTACGAACGGCCAGCAACTGCTGACTGAGACTGCTACCATTATCAAGCCAACAAAGGATGGACCGAACGACAGTTTCGAACTGGTACAGACGTTCCGTCTGGCCGATGACGAACAGATATACGGACTGGGCCAAATTCAGAACGGACAACTGAATATGCGCGGCACCCAACTTTCCATGATTCAGGACAACCGTAGTATTTACATCCCCTATTTTTACTCATCACGCCGCTACGGTTTCTACTGGGACAATTACTCACCAACACAATTTTCAGATAATCAGGAAGCGACCATGCTGAAATCAACTGGTGATGCCATTGACTACTATGTACTGGTGGGCAATGGATCGGCAGAGGTGCTCCGCTCACTGCGCCACCTCACAGGCGAAACTCAGTTGCCTCCACTGTGGAACTTCGGTCTTTATCAGAGCAAACAGCGCTATATGAGTGCTCAGGAGGTAATCAACGTGGTAAAGCGCTATCGCGAAGAACAGGTACCACTGGACTGTGTGGTACAGGACTGGCAGTACTGGGGCGGCGACAACATGTGGAACGCCATGGAGTTTCTGAATCCCAACTACAGCGAATACCAGCGTATGATAGATGAGGTGCACCAGATGAATGCCAAACTGATGATCAGTGTATGGGCCAACTTCGGTCCTGACACCAAACAGTATAAGGAATTCGGAGATGCTGGCCGACTGATTCCTATTCAGAGCTATCCTACAGGACAGGCCACAAGACCCTATGACGTGTATAGCAAGAACACGCGTGACCGTTTTTGGAATTATCTGTACAACGGACTGATGAACAAAGACATCGATGCCTTGTGGCTTGATTCGTCAGAGCCCGACGACTTCAGTAATAAGACCACCGACTACGACTATGTGACTGATTTGGACGGACGCACATTCCGCTCGCTTCGCAATGCTTTCCCCTTGGCTCATGTAGAGGGCGTGTACGATCATCATTTGAATCAGACTGAACTCAGCAACAAGCGTGTAAGCATCCTTACCCGTTCAGCCTTCCTCGGCATGCAACGTACTGGTGCATTTATTTGGAGTGCCGACATCACATCAAGTTGGGAAACACTGGCCCGACAGATTCCTGCCGCTTGCAATCTATCAGTATCAGGTCTGCCCTATTGGAACAGTGATACAGGTGCTTTCTTCATTGGCGGCTATAACGGCGGTGTGAACAATGCCGCATGGCGTCACCTCTACACCCGATGGACACAGTTCTCAGCCTTCTGCCCGATGATGCGTTTCCACGGCGACCAGACTCCACGCGAGATATGGCAGTTTGGTGCAAAGGACGATGCACAAGGGGACTACAACAATATTCTGCGCTACATCCGTCTGCGCTACCGTCTGCTTCCTTATCTCTACAGCACCGCCCATCAGGTGGTGAACAACGGCGAGACATTTATGATGTCAATGCCTGTAGCTTTTGAGGACGATGCCCAATGCTGTGACGTAAAAGATCAGTACATGTTAGGACATGCCTTCCTTGTGGCACCGGTGGTTACTGAGCAATCAGCCAGTCGCAACGTTTACCTGCCAACAGAGGATTCGGTGTGGTACGACTTCTGGACAGGTGAGGCTAACAAAGGCGGTCAGAACATCAAGCGAATGACTCCTGCCGACATCATGCCCCTTTACATCCCTGCCGGAACTATCCTACCTTGGGGACCTGAGGTACAATACAGTTCAGAGAAGCAGTGGGACAATCTGGAAATTCGCGTATATCCTGGTGCCAATGGTTCGTTCACTCTCTATGAAGACGCACTTGACGGATATGGCTATAAACAGGGTGAATACACAGAAATTCCCTTTACCTGGGACGAGAAGTCGCAGACACTTACCATTGGCGAACGCAAGGGCGCGTTCCCCGGTATGCTGCAACAGCGTATATTCCGTATAGTACGTGTATGCACGGAAAAGGGATTCGGTGACGGTGAATCCACTGCATTTGACGCTACCATCAACTATGACGGCACTCAACAGAAAGTACAGCTGAAGGGTAGAATCAAAACCACAGCAATGATTGATGTGACCAACCAGTATATTACCAACCCCAGTTTTGAAGCAGATTGTCGCACTCTTACCCAACAGGCGCCAACCGGTTGGACAGTGAATAGCAATACCGCATGGTGGGGTGTGAACCAAGGCGGTGGAAACGGTGATCCTGCCGCTACCGACGGACAGTTCATCTTTGGTGTATGGGATGGTTCCACAACACTAAAGCCAGTAATCAGCCAAACGATAAGTTCTCTCCCAGAGGGAACTTATCGGTTAACGGTTGACATGCAAGCCAGTAATCGCAGCACTACAACCCTGCGACTGGGCAAGCAATGTCTCTTTGCTGGTGAGAAAGAGGTGTTGTTCCGCGACCAATTACCCACTGCCGGTGTGAGCGACACCTACCCTATGCAGCCACTGGTACTGGATTTCGAGATACTGGAGCCCCAAAGCCTCAACATCGGTGTGAGCACCTGCGATGCGCCCACAGAGACATGGTTTAAAATAGACAACTTCCGCCTATACAAACGTGCAGAGGAGGAAGCCACTACAACCAGCATACGCGAGTATTCTTCTAAACCCCACATGAGTCAGAATACTATTTACGACATGACGGGCAGAAAACTCTCCGCACATGCAGCACGTCCAGGATTATACATCATAGACGGACGAAAAGAAGTTTTGAAATAAACTAAACAATTACCATATTCCCTATCACTTCTACAAAGGAAGTGACATAACGAAACGGGCACCAGTCTGATAAGTGGTATCCAAGACAATTTCACCGCCAATGCGACGAACGGAATTGCGAGCCACAGTAAGACCGATGCCCGTTCCATCGTAATAATTGTTCAGTTGGACGAACTCATCAAAAATGTGTTCAGCTTCTTGTGAAGGAACGCCAATACCAGTATCTTCAACAATAAATTGAACAACAGAGGCCTGGTGGCTCAACTCTATACGAAGCTCAACAGTTCCTGATGCCTTGGCATGTGGCTTTCCAAGGAATTTCTGAGCGTTGTTAAGCAACATGGTTAAAGAGCGAACAGCTGAACGAGAATGGGTAAGAATCACCTGTTCGTCAACTTCAGGATTTTCGGGAAAGCTAAACTTTACAGACGGATTGTTAAGTGTCTCGGAATCGATAATTGCCTGTTCGCCAATTCGGCGTGCAGAGACTTTATCGGTTCGTTCGACAACAGAACGGCTGGAGATATCTCTCCATCAACCTCTCGTGCTAATGCAGTAGCCAACGGAGTCTTTCCACTTGCTGTAGGACCAAGTATGGTTATAAGTTTGTTCATATCTTATAGCCATTAGTAATACATCGTTGAGAGATGTTTAACTTCTCTTCGAGCAAAGTTTAACTTCTCTTCGAGCAAAGTTTAACTTCTCTCAGAGCGTTCTTATTAAATGCTTTGAGTGTTCTTATTAAACGCTTCGAGCGTTCTTATTAAACGCTCTGAGTGTTTTGATTGCAAAGATAGCATTCTTTTGTGAAAAAACAAATCATTTGTTGGAGTTGTTGTTGAAAAAGTAGGGCGTAGTACACAAAAAAGCCGCCTGACTTGCGTCAAGCGGCTTAGTGAATATCGCGAAAGCGGTATTATTTGAGCTCTGCGAGGTACTTGATAGTACGAACCATCTGAGAAGTGTAAGAGTTCTCATTGTCGTACCAAGCAACAACCTGTACGAGAGAGTTGCCATCGCCGATCTTGCTTACCATTGTCTGGTTAGCGTCGAACAGAGAACCGAACTTCATACCGATGATGTCGCTAGAAACGAGCTTCTCCTCAGTGTAACCGAAGCTCTCGTTGGTAGCAGCCTTCATGGCAGCGTTGATACCCTCAACAGTTACCTCACCCTTAACAACAGCGTGCAGGATAGTGGTAGAACCTGTAGGAGTTGGAACGCGCTGAGCAGCACCGATCAGCTTACCATTCAGCTCTGGGATAACGAGACCGATAGCCTTAGCAGCACCAGTTGAGTTAGGAACGATGTTCTGAGCACCAGCACGAGCGCGCTGAACATCACCCTTGCGCTGAGGACCGTCGAGAATCATCTGGTCGCCAGTGTAAGCGTGAACGGTGGTCATGATACCGCTCTGGATAGGAGCGAAATCGTTCAGAGCCTTGGTCATAGGAGCAAGGCAGTTTGTTGTACAAGAAGCAGCTGAGATAACAGTGTCAGCAGGAGTCAGAGTCTTGTGGTTAACGTTGTAAACGATGGTGGGCAGATCGTTGCCAGCAGGAGCAGAGATAACAACCTTCTTTGCACCAGCTGTCAGGTGAGCAGAAGCCTTCTCCTTAGAAGTATAGAAACCTGTGCACTCCAGAACAACGTCTACGTCCAGCTTGCCCCAAGGCAGCTCAGCAGCGTTAGGAATAGCGTAGATAGTGATCTTCTTGCCATCAACTACGATGTAGTCCTCACCAGCCTCTACAGTGTGCTTGTTCTCACCGAACTTGCCACAGAAACCACCCTGAGCGGTGTCATACTTCAGCAGATGAGCCAGCATCTTTGGGCTGGTCAAGTCGTTGATTGCTACTACTTCATAACCTTCAGCCTCGAACATCTGACGGAATGCGAGGCGACCAATACGGCCGAAACCGTTAATTGCAACTTTTGTCATTTTGCTTTTCTTTTAATTAAAAGGGTTATTGTAATAAAAACTATTTACCTATCTCTTTACCTCTTTATTGAGTATCAAGCGGAATTTTCTCTTATTGCGACTGCAAAAGTACTAAAAAATTATGTTATTCTGCCTAAATTGCAGTATTAATAAAAATAAAAAATCACTTTTTTCTGCTTTTTTGTGTCTCGTATTGAAAAAATGACTATATTTGCGCACTGAACCTAACAAAATAAACCTTTTAAATAATTATTAACTATGGGATTTGTAAAAGAATTTAAGGAATTTGCCATGCGTGGCAACGTTATGGACATGGCTGTCGGTGTTATCATTGGCGGTGCATTCGGCAAGATTGTGAGTTCATTGGTAAATGATGTTATCATGCCTCCTATCGGATGGCTCATTGGTGGTGTTGACTTCACAGACCTAAGCGTGAAGCTGCCTGTTAATCCGCTCACACCTGATAAGGATCCTGTTACCATTAACTACGGACAGTTCCTGCAGACCACGCTTGACTTCATCATCGTGGCTTTCTGTATTTTCCTGCTCATCAAGGGTGTTAACAAGCTGACGAACCTTAAGAAGAAGGAGGAAGAGGCTGCTGCTCCTGCTCCAGAGGAGCCAAAGGGACCCACTCAGGAGGAATTGCTCACTGAGATTCGCGACCTGCTGAAGCAGAAGTAATCCAAGTTACATAATGCCACCTTGCTCATACCTTATTATATATAGGAGGGCAGGGTGGCATTTAATACAATAAAGCTTATGACAGCAGAAGACTATCGCAGAGATGCCCTTGAGCAGTATGAACAGGGCAACATGAAGCAATTTCTCGAACTCATCAAGAAGGCTATCGAGGGTGATGACCTTATGGCAATTGTGGCACTTGGCATCTACTATTATGAGCAGACCGATGAGTTTGGTGAGGCAAAGAAATGGTTAACAAAAGCAATCGAAAAATACGACGATGATGATGGTATTCCAGAGAACGAGCGTCAAACGATAGGATTGGCCAACTGTGTCATGGGATTTATCTTGTATAACGAACCTATCAATGACTTTGGTGAAGAGAGCGTATTGGCAAGCGAGGCAGATGGTCAGCACTTCCCTGCGCGTTATGCCGCATTTTCGCATTTCTGTGCAGCATTGAACCTTGAAATCACCAACGGACTCTATGAGATGGGCTATCTTGCCTATGTGGGCTACGATACTCCAGACGGTTCACCTGAAGTGGAATATGCATTGGATTTATGGAAAATAGGCATGGATGAAGGTGACGAGCGTTGCAAGGAGGCTTTCGACGAACATTGCCATGAAGTTTACGACGACCCTGAATATCTGGAAAACGATGAAGAGGACGATGAAGAGAATATAGACGATGAGAAAAACGATGAGGAAAACGATGAGGTAGAGGGTTCTACTGACCCGATGAAATGTATCATCATTGTCAATACCTCCGGTGAATTTGAAGTCGTTGAGGCTGACGCTTCAGACTGGAGTAGTCTGCCGCCACTTATCAATGCGGAACGCACCGATGACATGCGATGTCAGAAGTTCCGCGATGTTTCTAAAAAGCTTTGTCTGAAAGGCACATTGCTCGGATTGCTCGACCGCAACGGCTTTCAGAAGGAGGATATAGAACCCAACTGGCACGCCTCGCAATGGTATGACGGCTATGCCGACCTTATGGGCGACATGATTGTCTGCATGGAGGACAGCAGCTACAATCCTATCAGCTTCGAGAACGAACTGGAGGCCAACAGGGTTATTGCTGCTCTCAGGAAGCCCTGATAATCATAGAGATAAATCAAGAAAGCAGCCGTTTGCAAAAAAAGCGGTTGCTTTTTTTTCGTATATATAAAAATATGTGTACCTTTGCGCTTCCTTTTTCAATAGGTAGAAAAACAGTATGAAGACATTAGATTTTAAGCCGAAGATGGTTTCGGCTCTAAAGAACTACAACAGGCAGACGTTCATGGCTGACCTGATGGCAGGTGTCATCGTGGGTATCGTGGCATTGCCTTTGGCTATTGCCTTCGGTATTGCCAGTGGCGTGTCGCCAGAGAAGGGTATCATCACAGCCATCGTAGCAGGCTTCGCCATCTCGGCACTGGGCGGAAGTAAGGTGCAGATAGGCGGACCTACAGGCGCTTTCATCGTCATAGTGGCAGGCATCATCAGCCAGTATGGCATTCAGGGACTAACCATTGCCACTCTTATGGCAGGCGTGTTCCTCATAGGTTTCGGACTGCTGCGACTGGGCACCATCATCAAGTATATTCCTTATCCTATCATCGTAGGATTCACTAGTGGTATTGCTGTAACCATCTTCACCACGCAAATAAAGGATTTGTTTGGCATGCAGATGGGTAATGTGCCTAGCGATTTCATTGAGAAGTGGATTGCCTATTTCCAGAATCTTGGCAATATAGACCCTTGGAGCACACTGGTAGGATTGGTAAGCGTGGTGATTATTGGCATAACCCCAAAGTTCAGCAAGCGAGTACCTGGCTCATTGGTAGCTATCATTGTAATGACTGTGGCTGTGCTGTTGCTAAAGCAGTATGCAGGCGTTACATCGATTGAGACTATTGGCGATCGTTTCAGCATCAACTCTCAGCTGCCCGATGCCGTTGTTCCTGAACTTTCATGGGAAGTGATCAAGGGACTTGTAGGTCCAGCAATGACCATTGCTATTCTTGGCGCTATTGAGTCGCTGCTCTCGGCAACTGTTGCCGATGGTGTTATTGGTGACCATCATAACTCAAACACAGAGCTTATAGGTCAAGGCGTAGCAAATATCGTGTCACCTCTCTTCGGAGGTATTCCTGCTACAGGTGCCATAGCACGTACGATGACCAACATCAATAATGGTGGTCGCACTCCAATAGCTGGCATCATCCATGCTGTCGTGCTGCTGCTCATCTTCCTGTTCCTCATGCCTCTGGCACAATATATCCCAATGGCATGTTTGGCTGGTGTGCTTGTCGTAGTGAGCTATGGCATGAGCGGATGGCGATCGTTCCTTGCCTTGACACGTAATCCAAAGAGCGATGTTACCGTTCTCCTGCTTACATTCTTCCTTACCATCATCTTCGACCTCACCATTGCTATTGAGGTGGGACTCATCTGCGCTTGTCTGCTCTTCATGCGCCGCATGTCTGAGACTACCGATGTGAAGGCTGTCTATGACGAGATTGACCTGAATGAGGATGCTGATATGGAGCGTGGCAACCTTGAGCACCTCACCATTCCTCAGGGTGTTGAGGTCTATGAGATAAATGGCCCTTACTTCTTTGGAGCAGGTAACCGTTTCGAGGATATCATGAGTCGTTATGGAGATCGTCCTAAGGTTCGTATCATCCGCATGCGTAAGGTTCCGTTCATTGACTCTACTGGTCTGCATAATCTTGAGAATATGTGTCTGATGAGTCAGAAAGAAGGTATTACCGTAGTCCTCTCGGGTGTCGTTTCTAAGGTTGAGGAAGTGCTGAAACGCAATCATTTCGACCAGCTGCTTGGTGAAGAGAATATATGTAATCATATTGACCTCGCACTTGCAAGAGCCAAAGAGATTGTAAGCAAATAATCTTAAGTTTGCATATTGATAATAGCATTGAAGGCTTGACCATGCGGTCAAGCCTTCAGTGTTCTCATTGCATTTAATACTGCCAGTACTGTTACGCCTACATCAGCAAAGACAGCCATCCACATTGTTGCCATTCCGAAGGTGGCAAGGATGAGTACCGCAATCTTTATTCCAATAGCCATACCCACGTTCTGGCGTGCTATTGCCAGCGTGCGTCGTGCAATAGCTATGGCAGTAGCAATCTTCGATGGTTTGTCGTCCATGAGTACCACATCGGCAGCTTCTATTGCAGCATCGCTACCCAAAGCGCCCATAGCAATGCCCACATCAGCACGAGCCAATACTGGCGCATCGTTTATGCCATCGCCAACGAAGGCGAGGTAGCTGTCGGCAGGTTTCTCTTGTATGAGACGCTCTACATGTGCGACCTTGTCGGCAGGCAGTAACTCGCTGTGCGCCTCAGTCACTCCTAAATGCTGAGCTACGTCATCGCCCACGGCTTTACGATCGCCTGTGAGCATCACCGTCTTTGCAACGCCAAGTTCTTTCAGTCTGGAGATAGCTTCAGCGCTGTCTTCCTTAACTTGGTCATTAATGACTATATGACCAGCATACTCTCCGTCGATAGCAACATGGATTATGGTGCCCACATGATGACATTGGTGCCATCGCGCACCTATGCTGTCCATCATTCGAGTGTTGCCTACACAGACAACTTTGCCCTCTACGCATGCACGGATGCCATGACCGGCAATCTCTTCGACATCTGTAACCTTGCATCCATCACTGGCTTCATCGGGAAAGGCTGCTCGTAGCGCAGCACCTATGGGGTTGGTGGAGTAGTGCTCCACATGGGCGGCAAGATGTAACAGTTGAGAAGCGAGTGGTGACAGACGTGATGTTTCTGTCTTCGGCTCCCCGTTATCGTGCGGGTGAACAGCACTTACGGCGAATACTCCGCGTGTTAGCGTTCCTGTCTTGTCGAATACGACAGTATGGATTTTGGCCAGCACATCCATGTACTGTGATCCTTTGATAAGTATGCCTTTTTTTGAGGCACCGCCTATGCCGCCGAAGAATGTAAGGGGCACGCTGATAACAAGTGCACAAGGGCATGATACTACAAGGAACAACAGGGCGCGATAGACCCAAGTGTAGAGTGCTTCGCTAAATGATGAATGATAAATGGTAAATGATACCAACGGTGGTACTATTGCTAATGCCAATGCAGCGAACACCACGATTGGGGTATAGATACGGGCAAAGCGAGTTATGAATGCTTCGCTCTTGGACTTCTGTCCTGTAGCGTTCTCTACAAGATTGAGAATCTTTGATACGGTACTGTCACCAAAGGTCTTTGTCGTTCTTACTTTTAACAGTCCGCTTGTGTTGACACAGCCCGAAATAACTTCATCGTCAGCCATTACCTCGCGTGGCAGACTCTCGCCGGTCAGTGCCACAGTGTTGAGCGACGATTGTCCTTCGATAATGATTCCGTCAAGAGGCACTTTCTCGCCAGGCTTAATAATAATGGTACTGCCAAGAGCCACTTTCTCTGGTGCTACATCGTTCTGCTCGTTACCGTTCATTACGTGAGCAATGTCTGGACGCAGGTCCATCAGGTGGGCAATGCTGTCGCGACTCTTGCCTTCAGCATAACCTTCAAACAATTCTCCAATCTGGAAGAACAGCATTACAAAGACTGCTTCTAAGTATTCTGTCTCAGCGCCAGGCAGAAAACCTATGAAAAGTGCGCCGAGTGTTGCAATTGACATGAGGAAATGTTCGTTGAAAGCGTCGCCGTGGAGCAGTCCTTCGCCTCCTTCCTTCAGAGTGTCATGACCTATCAGTAGGTATGGCACAAGATAAACAAACAACAACTGCCAATTGTTCAGTTCCAGATAGTTCTCTACTGCCCAAGCTGCTACGAGTAGCACTATAGTCGCCGCAATTATGATTAGCTGACTTTTCTGATTGTGCTCATGATGATGTTCATGCTCATGATGATGTTCATGACAGCAGCATTCATGTTCATTGTTGTGTTGATGTTCGTGTGACATTTCTTCTTTTGCTTTAGTTCTTTATACTGCTGCAAAAGTAGAACAAAAAGAATGCAACTCAGTTGCAAAAGACTACAAAGTGTGAATCTTTGCAACTGAGTTGCACAAATATACTATTCCCACTCAATTGTTGCAGGTGGTTTTGACGAGATGTCATAGCAAACGCGATTCACTCCGCGTACCTTATTTATTATCTCGTTAGACACTTTTGCCATGAAGTCATAGGGTAGGTGAGCCCAGTCGGCTGTCATAGCATCGGTTGATGTTACGGCACGCAAAGCAACAGGATGTTCGTATGTGCGCTCATCGCCCATAACACCTACGGAACGGACGGTAGAAAGCAGTACCGTGCCAGCCTGCCATATCTGGTCGTAGAGTGAAACCTCTATCTCGCCATCCTCCATCTGTGCAGGTACTCCAGCTGCCAATACCTTACGTGCTTCCTCACCGCTCAGTTTAACTTTATACTCGCGAAGTCCTCGGATATAAATGTCATCGGCATCTTGCAGAATGCGAACTTTCTCTGGCGTGATATCACCAAGTATACGCACAGCAAGACCTGGACCAGGGAAGGGGTGACGTGTGATGAGGTGCTCTGGCATACCTAACTGGCGACCTACGCGGCGTACCTCGTCTTTGAACAGCCACTTCAGTGGCTCACATAGCTGGAGATTCATCTCCTTTGGCAGTCCGCCTACGTTGTGGTGGCTCTTGATGACCTTACCTGTTATGTTGAGGCTCTCAATGCGGTCTGGATAGATGGTTCCCTGAGCCAGCCACTTAGCATCGGTAATCTTTTTTGCTTCAGCATTGAACACCTCTACGAAGTCGCGACCAATAATCTTGCGCTTCTGCTCTGGATCGGTGATGCCGGCAAGATCACCGAAGAATTTCTCGCTTGCATCAACGCCGATAACGTTCAGACCAAGAACCTTGTAGTCTTCCATGACCTGCGTGAACTCGTTCTTGCGTAGCATACCGTGGTCAACGAAGATACATGTCAGACGGTCGCCGATGGCTTCGTTCAGAAGTACGGCAGCCACGCTTGAGTCAACACCGCCAGAGAGTCCGAGGATTACACGGTCTTGTCCAAGTTGACCTTTAAGTTCTGCCACCGTTGTGTCAACAAACGATGCAGCGCTCCACTCTTGCTTACTTCCGCAGATGTCAACAACAAAGTTCTTCAGGAGCTGTGTACCCTGAATAGTGTGGAAAACCTCCGGATGGAACTGTACAGCCCAAATGCCAGTTGAGAGTTGAGAGTTGAGAGTTGAGAGTTTTGTGTCAGGAGCACACCAGAATGCAGCGTTCTTTACATCTTTTGTAGAACCAATAACCTCAAAGTCATTTGGGATTGAGGTGATGGTGTCACCATGACTCATCCATACCTGTGAGTTTGGTTCAAAGCCCTTGAACAGAGGGTTGGTAGTGTCAACGGTCTGCAGGTGGGCACGACCATACTCGCGGCTGTCAGCCTTTTCAACCTTGCCGCCAAGTGTGTGCGAGATGAACTGTGCTCCGTAGCAGATACCCAATACAGGAAGGCGACCTACGAACTGGCTCAAGTCAACCTTGAACGCCTCGGGGTCGTGAACCGAGTAGGGAGAACCGCTCAGTATGACTCCAATCACTGTTGGGTCATCTTTGGGGAACTTGTTGTACGGAAGAATCTCGCAGAAGGTGTCCAGTTCGCGCACGCGACGACCAATGAGCTGCGTGGTCTGCGAACCGAAATCAAGAATGATAATCTTCTGTTGCATGAATATGAATTGTGGTTTAATTGTATGCACTCCAATAAAACGCCGCGAAATTACAAATAAAAAACGACACTACCAAAGGTAATGCCATTTTTTTCATTCATGTATTGTAGTGAAATATGTCCTTGTCATTATTTCCCAACAGCACGCACGCTCATACCGTAATATCTTGACTCTGATCTCATAACCGTGTTGTCTTTCGATACATAGAAATGACTTTTTGCTAAGTCTGAACTGTAGCTATCAACTGACGATGACCAATAGAACCCTACTTCTCCTTTGCTGTATTCCTTCTCACCGCAATAACCTGAGGCGGGAAGGAAAATTGAATTGCCGTTGAGTTTGCTCTTAAAGATGGCGCCTTTTACACCATTTCCAACAATCCATCTCAGTGTAGTGTTGTCAAGAAGTTCCTTTATATTAGCTGATGTTGGCATACAATAGTTGTTGTTGCTTGCGTAGGCTGCATCATCATCTAAGTCGAGTTCTGTCTTGTTATCTGGAGTTGTGCCTGAAGCCAAATATCGGCTGTCGCTGCAGTATTTCGTAAGTGTGTATTGAGTTCCATTGCACCATTTGTAATTCGACCATGTGAATTTTTTGTTAGCTTTATCTCCTTCTGTTTCCCCCCAGGCAAAATATTTGCCGTAGCCTTCAGGATTATTAGCACCAATGTTGCAACAACACCATTTTTTGCCGCTGGGAAGTCCAAGATCTATCAAGTGTGGATGATTTCCGTCAGGGCAGACGTTCAGCGATTCGGATTCGACGGTCGGATCATTGTTAGTAACATCATCCTTGTCATCACTGCTACATGCGATAAAGCCGTTAGTTAACGAGAACATGGCTATCATGCTCATTACTTTTGAAAAAGACATTTTCTTCATAGTTTTAAATCTTTAATATATCATTTTGTTTGGTTGTACCTTCTTTTCGAAAACATACAAAAAGAAAACGTGAGCAATTACTTCGCTTACGTTCTTGAGGTATCGCCAAACACCTAACCCACTTATACGAGTAAAAGCCCACGCCAAAGGCGTGAGCATCTCAACTTTTACTCTTGTGGGTTCTTTTAAATTGGCGATTTTCAAGAACAAGAATTAAAGCGGACGCTTCTTAGTTAATATGTCTTTCTTTTTTCGTTATGTCATATTGTCAATGTTTATAATGCTGCAAATATAGCGTTTTTTTTATTTGTGTCCAAATATCTGTATAAAAAAATGTTCCTCAAATTACAATCAGCTTTTTATAAAGCCTGTATGAACTGTTCCGCTTCTGACAGCGTGTCAATTTTTCCGACATCCATTAGTCGGAGGTCTTTCATCTCTTTGCCCATGAAGGCGCATTGGTGACAGTACTTCAGATAGAAGTCTATGATGCCGAAACGCACGGGCATCTCTTGAAACAATGGAAATACATGTGGCGAGATGATGTGTATGCCAGAGAATGCCAACTGTTTCAGTTCCGATGGATTGAGGGCAGGGTAAGGACTGCGTATCTCGCCTGTCTCAATGTTCGTCCATCCGTCGAGAATCATCTCTTCATCGAAGAGCAGGTAACGCTTTGTCTTACGCCAACTGACCATCAGCAATGCATCGACATTAAACTGCTGAGCCTCGTCGTAAATTGCTGTAAGGTCTATGTTACTCAGTATATCGACATTATGAATGAGAATGGGACTCTGAGAATCGAAAAGCGGCAAGGCCTTCTTGATGCCTCCACCTGTCTCCAGTAGCATCTCTGTTTCGTCACTTATGCGTATGTCTATATCGAAATTGTTGTTTGCTTTCAGGTAGTCAACTATTTGCTGTGCAAAGTGATGCACGTTGATGACTATGCGCTCGAATCCTGCAGTCTTTAGCTTTTGTATAACATGCCACAGCAAGGGCTGTCCTCCTACAGGTACCAATGCCTTTGGCATAGTGTCTGTGAGCGGCTTCAGACGAGTGCCAAGCCCAGCTGCAAAAATCATTGCCTGCTTCATTCGTTACTCTTTTTGCGGTAGATAATAATGCCGAGTATCACAAGGATGATTACGGCAGCGATTTCAAGCCATTGATTATTCATAAGCGTAGCTATGTTAGGTTTTGCCTTGCAAAGGTACGATTAAGTGAGCACAAAACAAAGAAATACTTTCTTTTTTTGTCGAATGTTAGTACTTTCGACGAAGTCAAAGGTATAAATAAGTGAGCGAAATTGCAAATTTCTTTGGCTTTTTGCTTGGTTAATCGTACCTTTGCACCCATGTTTGTAGTAATGATGACACTTTTTGCCATAGTAGTAGTGGGCTATTTGGCTGGAAAACTGGAATATATGGGCGGCAGCTTTGATAAGCGACTGTCGAAACTTGTTATTGATATTACTTGTCCTGCATTGATTCTTTCTTCTGCAATGACAGGCGACCTGCCAGACCGCAGGCTGATTCTTCCTTTACTGCTTATCAGCACCATAACATATATAATACTTGCAGTTGTGGCAATATTCTTGCCTCGCTACATAACGAAGAAAAAGACTGACGAAGGAGTCATAGGCTTTGCACTGATGTTTGGCAATGTTGGCTTCATGGGCTATCCTGTTGTAGCTTCCATCTTCGGCCACGAAGCAATATTCTATGCCGCTGTACTCAATGTTGTCAACACCTTTGCCGTTTTCACTATTGGTACTATGCTTGTTGTTGGCGACAATGGCGAGTCGCTACAGACGGAAGAGCACCGCTCGCGCTTTCAGAAGAAGGTCCTTTACAGCACTCCTATGCTTGCAGCCTATATCACTATGCTTATCGTAGCGTTGGGAATAGATAATATTCCGTCAGCTATCAGTCAGCCATTGACTATGATTGGCAACATCACAGTGCCTGCTGCCCTGCTCATCATTGGTTCGTCTATGTCGAACCTTCCGCTGCGTGCATTGTTGGGCAATGCCACTGTTTTTATTACATCACTCCTGCGTTTAGCAATTCTTCCTGTAGGCATTCACTATTTGTTCGTGGAATTAGGCTGGTTCTCTCCTTTGGTAGTGAACATAAACACGTTAGTAATTGCAATGCCTGTGGCAACCTATGGAACTATCCTCTGTTTGCGTCACGGCAAAGACACATCGCTTATCACGGAGGTGACGTTCGTTACTACCATTCTCTCCATGATAACAATACCATTGCTGGTGACGCTGTTGTTTTAGTTATCTTACTATTACCTTTCGTCCTTCCTTTATATAAAGTCCTTTGTGCGTAGGCATGCTGCTATAACGACAGCCGCATAGATCATAAATAAAGGGAGATGAAATATTGTAGCTTTCGAGTTGCTTGATGTCCGTTTCGTCTGAATAGATGTCTTGGTTTGATAGCTGTATGCCCCCCATGAGTTGTGCTTCGGTGATGTCGGCAACCAAAGAGTTTAGGTAGTGTTCCAAGTTACTATATCCGTCACTGGTTATCGCCTGACCATCTGATGCATTGTTTTTGTTCAGTCCATTGGCTTCTTCCCACTCATCGGGCATGCCGTCTTGATCAGTATCGTTAGGGGTGGGGAGCGATGTAAGTGTAGGCCATGCCTGCCAGTCGGCAGGAGCATTGGCAGGACGATTGTCTTCCTGTGAATCAATGATACCAGGACAATCTCCGCTTGCATTTCCTGTGTATGATGCTACACCATTTCGTGTATCACTGACCATCAGTTCGTCTAACCAGTCGCGGTGAAGTGATGCGCCAGCATAAGCTAACACACGCTCGTAGGCTTGTTCAGCAGAATGAGTGGTAACGCTTTGGAAATGAATTGGCAGATTAACACGCATTGTGTCCTTTGTGGCTTGCGTATAAGTTCCATCATTGCCGTTTGCATCTATTTGGTTATACATACCGTAGGTCCAGTTGTCATTCGTTACAGAATTGTATTTTGAGTTTACGTTGCCATTGACATAGTATTTTCCCCAGACATGCCACATGACATCCCACTGATTGGGTGAGCTGGTGTCATGCTTGGTGTATTCCGATGTGCGGATGTTGATGCTGGCAATGCGCTGTTGAATGGTTGTGCTGCGCTTGGCGGTACCAGGCCCTGGTTTATAATAATTGTTTACAATGTTCACTTTCATGCCTTCACCACCATAGCACCCATTGCCGCACCAGTTATATATAACATTGTTGCGCATATCCATCTGTTCGCGCGTCTGGGTACTCGGACGTGGCCCAAGTCTTGGCGTGCGTGAATCATGATGGACTAACAGGTTGTGATGGTAAGATGCGCCTGCGCCTCCCCAGTTTCCTCCATAACCATGATTGCCTTTCGAATGGCCTGATGCTCTAAGACTTTGTGAGGCGATACACCATTGTACAGTAAGGTTCTCCATGCCATAGACTGATAGACATTCATCAATGCTCCAACTTACTGAACAGTGGTCTATGATTACATTCTTTTTGTCCATACCTCCAAGTCCATCACCTTCATGGGCTGAAGCGTTGTCTTTAAGTGCCTTGTTGCCTAAACGAAAGCGCAGGAAGCGGATAATAACATTGTTGGCAGAAACCACGAAAGGATAGTCGGCAATACAGATACCGTCACCAGGTGCTGACTGACCAGCAATTGTCACATTGTCTTTACTGAGCTTTAGTTCTGATGTAAGGTGAATTGTTCCGCTTACATCAAAAACGATGGTACGTTTCTTGTTTTGATTACAGGCATAGCGGAAGGTTCCTTTCTGTGTCCCGTCTTCCAAAGTTGTGACGTGAATGACTTCACCTCCACGTCCACCTGTTGTGAACATGCCAAAGCCTTCGGCACCAGGGAAAGCTGGCGTTTGGGCAGCTATACTGTTAGACAGAAAAGCGAAAAGAATAGAGAATAGACTCTTCAGAATGCACTTCATGATGACATCATTGTTTTAATTGTTCGGCAAAGATACGGATTTTGTTATATATAATAGGTGTAATTATTGATAAATCATGTGGTAAACATTGCTTAGCGTGTAATGATTTAAAAAACAGGCACACTATCTTTGTGTCGATAGTGTGCCTGTAGAAAGAGAATTCTATATCTTAACCGTTATTTCCACCATTTTTTTGCGCCCAAATCATCTTCAGCTAAGGTAGCCTTAATTTTGAAGTTGCCTTTTGCAGGGTCTTGCCAAAGGTCGGTCTCACTCATGCCAAGTGACTCGATACCACTGATACCGTAAGTCTTGGCGGCCTCACCTTCACCTATAGAAGTCCAGTCAAAGTTGGTGCGGAAAGCACTGGATACGTTTGGCGTAACATCCTGTGGATTCAGGAAAATAGAACCATTTGTACCAGCCTTAAAGGTCTGTACAGTCTCGCCGTCGCAATCCTTCGTCATCATTGATGGTCCAAACAAGCTCTTTTCAATATTGATTGTAACTTCGTTGGAATTGCCGTTGAAGCGGAGAAGTGGAGTGTTGGCATTAGCTTTTGTCTCAATAGGAGCGTAGCAGAACGTACAGTTGCGTATATTGAACGAAATGGCGCTTGCTGTTGCACGAAGGTCGCAAGCCATCACAACGTTTGTTACAGTACAGTTCTTCATCGTTACGCTGCGGAAGTCGGCAGCCTTGTTTGAGGTAGTAACAATACCCTGATCGCCAATACCGTTGATGGTACATCCGTCAAAATATACGTGATGAATAGCATCGTTGGCATTCTGGGCGCGTACTACAGCACGGTAGCCTTCGATGAGGCAGTTCTTGAAGACGATAGAATCAAGAGTTGAGTTCGTGCCGTTCTCGTTGAATACCTGACGTCCGCCGAATCCTTTCTCCGTACATGTCTCAACGGGAAGGTCGGCAATTGCCTTGTCGCTGTAGAAATCTATGTCGATAAACTGCAACTTTGCCACGTTTGCATCCTTTCCCTTTACAAGAGTCATACCTCCACTGCTGATGAAACGAGCATTTCCGCCAAGGGTAGGACCTGTTACAAAGGTAACCGACTTGTCGAAGGTCAGCGTGTTATTTACTTTGTAATCCTGTTCACCGCGCAGAATAACGGTAATACCTTCTTTCAGCATAGCCTGGAAATCAGCACTCTTCAATGTATCTTTAGCTTGGTCTTCATCCCAGTCGCGTATATCAATGTAGTTACCTGCACCGTATTTTGTGTCAAAATCGGTGGGCTCCTTCGTTGTAGCCGTCATCTTTCCCTTATAGGTGTCATTGTTGAACGTCGTTGTGCTGTTGTATGTCTTGAACACATATGATGTTGAGTTCTTCAAACCATAAATGTCCATCTGTCCTGCAGCATAGTCGGTCTTACTTACCTTAATTGTCTGAACAGCATCGGCAACACCGTCTTCAAATACAAGAATACATTTGATGGTGTCATTACTGGTAGCATCCCAAGTCAGTCTTGCAGCAGCGTCGATGGTCTTAACATTTGACAGAATAGAAGGGTAGGTTATTGACACATCGCTCGTCTGGTAGTACATGGAGGATTTGTCGCCAGCTATTCCTTTAATCTTTACCATATACTTCTCATCCCATGCAAGTGATTTGAAAGTATAGGTAGTTGACGATGTGCGTGCTTCCTGAACCTGTGTGTAGTTAGGATTGCCGTTTTCGTCTGTAGAAGTGACAGAGTAAAGTTCCAACACATATTCGCTAGTGCCAGTAATTGACTTCCAAGTGACAAGCAGGTCATTGCCAGTAGCACTTACTGAAGCGATAGGACGGAACAGACGCGAAGCGGTGTTGTTGTCATCGTCGTCCTTACAACTGGTTACCGCAAAAGTTGTGGCAGCCAGTAGCGTCATTGCTATGATTTTATTCAGTTTCATAAATGGATTGTTCTTTATTGTGATTACTTGTTACGAATAGCATAACCATCGTTTGACAGTACACCGCCTGAAGAAGCAATACGTGTCTTGGGGATGGGGAATACGTAAGGAGTTACTTTTGCACGAAGCTCAGCAGGTTTGAAGTTGAATGTCTTTCCGTTGACATACTCGCTTGTTAGACCGAAGAAACTTGCAGCGACTTTCTCGCTCAATCCAAACTTCTTTGGAGTAAAGCTTGTTCCGTCGGCTTGCTTTTCTTCACTGATGAACTTATCGGTCAGTGTAACATAATAAGTTCCAGGAATTGATGCACCAACGCCGGCAGCTTTAATAACATCGTCAGACAGTGTTGTGGCTTCCTTGTAAGGAGATATGCTACGATCTATGTATGTGTTGTAATCGTTCTCGAAGACAACCTTTCCTGCTGTGTAGCTGTAGTACAAACGTGGAGCAATTCCCATGTCAACGATAGGCAATGTCTTGTCCTGCAGCAGGTCATCGTCGAGCTGGTTGTAGTTCTTGGCAACCTTCAGCGTCCATTCAATCAAATCAACGATAGCATCACTATAGTAGTTCCAGCGTATGAGGTCGAACTTACGAATATTCTCGCCACCAAACTCCCAAGCACGCTCGTTACGAATAGCCTTCATGAAGTCAGCTGTTGTCAGTCCGTCAACATAGGTGTCAACCTTGGCTGTCTTGTTGGCTGAGTTGGTGAACGCACGCTCACGAATCTTCTTCAGATAAGTCTTGGCATTAGCCATGTCGCCAATCTGGAAGTAAGCTTCTGACATGAGTAGAAGAGCGTCGGCATAGCGCATCACAGGCCAGTTGATACCTGTTCCCTTGCTGGCAACGTTGGTCACTGAGAGATCCATGCGGCACCACTTAGCTGGCTGAATGCCCTCACCATCCTGTGCTGCCTGTGTGTCGTCTGTGATGTACTTGTAGTTCGTGCAAGTAACATCGCGGCGCTGGTCATCCTTGTCGAATGAGCAAGCATAGTATGGAGTCAGGTTGGTGTAGGTTTTGCCAGCACCACGACTGCCACCATCAACGCTCAGACCATGACACCAGCCAATGTCGCCACCTGAATTAGGCGTGAATCCCATCTCGAAGAGCACATCACCATCACCGGGGTTGCAACCATTGATTTCGTTGTCGAATATAGCCTTGAAGTTGGTGTCCAGTGTATGAGATGTCTGTGCCTCAAGTACCTTTCCGAAATTGATGGCCAACTGATAGTAGTCGGCAGGTGTTGTAGCTGTCACGCTGTTACCATTGATGTCGGTATAGGTAACCTGATATTCCTCTGATGTCTTGTCGCAAAGCTTCATTGTGCCGTCAGCCTGCATGGAATAGCCGGCGCGGAACATGGCCAGACGCATAATCATACCCAGAGCAAAGTCTTTATTCATGCGCTCTACAGATACATCCTTTGCAGTCTGCATTTCTGGATATACTTTAATCAAATCCTTAATCAGATGGGTGTAGATGATGTTCTTGTCTGTACGTGGGTCATTGTGCATGTCATCCTTCGTGGTTGGTGTAGTAGCGAATGGCACGTCAGCCCAGAAGTTACAGAACAGCCAGTACCAATATGCACGCAGGCAGTATGCCTCGCCGTGCAGCTGTTTCATGTCTTTATTGCCGCTCTTGTACATATCGGCAGCTTCGATACCTACTATGCACTGGTTTGCGAAATCGATAGCTTTCAATGTGTTGTCCCAGCAGGTCTGAATATCAGAAAACTCTATCATGTTCAGTCCCCAAACGCTTCGACGGTCGCCCTTCTCTGCATTTTCTGTGTCAATCCATCCTATTTCGACATCGGTGTTCTGCATCCAGTTGGTGCTCATACGTGAGGTGTATGAGTCTTCGCAGAAGTAAGAATAGACGTGGTCTATCATTTTTCGTGCATCCGTTGGGTTGGAGCACAGATAGTCGAGGTTGTCGGTTGAAAGGTCTTCTGTGTCAAGCGCATCTTCGCAGGCAGTGAATCCCAGTCCGGCAACGAAAGTAAGAATATATATTAATTTCTTTTTCATAAGATTCGTTGTTTTTTAGAATGAAACGTTTACACCAGCAGTCCAAGAGAACGATCTTGGGTAAGCAGAGAAGTCTGCACCAGGTGTCATGCCATTTGCCTTGCTGCCACGTAGTGAAGAGTTTACTTCTGGGTCGTAGCCGCTGTAGTTGGTCAGGCAGAACACGTTGTTCAGTGTGCAGTAGAGGCGCAGTTGGTTGCAAGCAAACTTCTGTATCCAAGCCTTCGGGAATGTGAATCCGAGTGTCAGGGTTTGCAGGCGCAGGAACGAACCGTCCTCAATAGCATAGTCAGTAGCAACGGGGTTGTTGTCAGATATTGTCAGAGGTGACCACATCGTTGCGTTAGCATTCATGGTCTTCAGGGTGTTGTAGTCTGTAACAATCTCTCCTGTTGACTGATCCATATATGTGAATGCCTTACCACCCATTGTGACTGGAGTCATGTCAGTACGCAGAGCGGCACCCTTTTGTGAACGATAGAACTGTGAAGCCAGCATCTTGTCCACATTGTAAACGTCGTTGCCTACAACATAGGTGAAGTTGGCTGAGAGGTCAAACCACTTGTATGTAGCGTTCAGACCGAAGCCACCTTGGAATTTAGGCTGTGTGCGACCAATGATGGTGCGGTCCTTGTTTGTGATTTCACCGTCACCGTCCAAGTCCTTCAGTTTCATAGCACCCGGACGCAGGCCAGCGTTTGAACCTGCGGTAGAGTAGGTGTTCTTCACTACGCCGTCTTTCAGCACATAGTTGCTACCTTCCATAACGAACTGTGTGTTACCGCTTGCGTCAGTAGTTGTCTTGAAGTCATCAACGGTATAGAAACCGTCTGTCTGGAAGCCCCAAACCAGTCCGAGAGGCTCGCCTACGATTACGCGATAGTCATCGCGGTCTTTCATGTCTGTACCGACAGCGTTTGAGAATGCCTGCATATAGGTCTGTCCGTCAGCCAGATTGTCAACTTTGTTCTTGTTGAAGCCGATGTTGAAGTTCACGTTCAGCGAGTAGTCTTTGTGCTGCAGGATTACTCCGTTCAGTGTCAACTCAATACCACGGTTAGAGGTTTGGCCAATGTTCTGCTGCATCTCGGTATAGCCGATAGCGGTGATAGGAGCTGTTACGAGCAGGTCTTTTACAGTGTTCCAGTAGAAGTCCAAGCTACCAGAGAGGCGCTCCTTAAAGAAGCCGAAGTCAATACCCACGTTACGTGTAATAGTGGTCTCCCACTTCAGGTCTGGGTTAGCCAACTGGCTGTTGTTCAGTGTGTAGTGTGCGTTCTGCTGATTGCCTGCACCATAGTATTTTGTGCTTGAATAAGCCTTATATGTGGTCTCATACATAGCATCGCCGATACGGTTGTTACCAGCAGTACCATAAGATACGCGGAACTTCAGGTTACTCATCACGTTCTGCAAAGGAGCAGCAAATGGCTCTTCCAGAACACGCCATGCAAGAGCGGCTGCAGGGAAGTAGCCCCAGCGGTTGCCTTCTGAGAATTTCGAGCTACCGTCGGCACGCATAGTTAATGTGAGCAGGTAGCGGTCCATGAGTGTGTAGTTCACTCGTCCGAAGTAAGAGATTGTGCGGTCTTCCTTGCCGAGTGATGATGAAATGGTCTGTGAGCCCTGGGCATGCGAGTTCGACTGCATGCTGGCAAACATCTTCTCAGGCTTAATATCCTCTTGGAAGTACATACCTACCATTTTGTTCTCTTCTTTGTTGGTAGCAACATACTCCTGACCTGCCATTACGGTGAAGTCATGAATCTTGTTTATTTTCTGCTTCCATGTCAAGGTCTGTGTCTCACGCCCCTTCCAAGTATCTCTCTTTGTCCATTCGCCAACAGGCAGCTCACCGCCATCTTTGAATGCCTTGCTGCTGTACTTGCTGTACCAGTCTTTCTGCTGGAAGAATGCCTGGTCATAACCACCTTCTAAGCGATAGGTGAAGTGCTTGTTGATATTCCAAGTAATGCCGGCATTGAAGTTGTAACGGCGTTCGTTCTTACGGCGCCAGTAGTCGTTTACCTGGTCTTTCATTGTACGTGTGGCTTTCAGCCATTCCTGATAGTCCTCATCGCTCATCATGCTGGTATCTACATCGTCATCGCCAGCATAGAGCACGTTGATAGGAGCCTTCATTATGGCATCGTATGAACGAATCTTATATGTGCCGCCGCCAGTACCCATTCCTTGTGTCTCTGTGTCAGAGATACGTGCTCCGAAGTCTAGTTTCAGGCCTTTGTAGAGCTCATGGTTCAATTTGAAGTTAAGGTTATAGCGGTCATATCCGTTGCCTTCCATCAGGCTCTTGTCTGATGCATAGGTTCCACTCAGTGTGAACTTTGTTTTGTCTGTACCGCCTGCAACGCTTACGTTGTGAGAGTGTGACAGTTCGTTGTTGTTAAACATCTCTTTCTGCCAGTCAATACCATCGTATTGCTTGTATAGCTCCAGGTCTTCGAATGCACCATAGCGAGACTCGAAGTCATTAATCTGAGAAGTTCCGCGAATAGCTGCTTTCTCATAGTTCAGCATAGCAAACTCGTAAGGTGACATTGTGTCAATCTTCTTTCTGATGCTCTTCTGCTGTATGTAGCCGTTATAGTTGACTGTCGTCTTGCCGCTCTTGGCACCCTTGGTAGTAATAAGGATAACACCGTTAGCACCCTGAGAACCGTAGATGGCTGTTGAAGCAGCGTCCTTCAGTACTGTGATGTCCTCAATGTCGCTTGGAGAGATGTCGCTCATTGTTGATGCGGGGAATCCGTCGATAATGTACAGAGGCGTGTTGTCACCTGTGATAGAACCGCCGCCACGCACCTTGATAACCATTTCTGCGTCAGGAGAACCGTCAGTAGCTGTGATTTGCACACCTGCAAGCTTACCTGTCAGTGCTTCAGCAACATTGGTTACAGGAACTTTTGCAATATCTGCGCCTTTCACTGTGTTTACAGCTCCCGTCAAGTCCTTCTTGCGTACTGTGCCGTAACCGATTACCACCACGTCGTTAAGTGTGGTGTTATCTTCTTCAAGTACCACGCTGATTGATGCTTTTCCTTTTGGGTCAACGGTCTTCGTCTTCATTCCCAGATAGGAGATGACGATAGGGTTCTTTCCAGTCAGCTTGATTGTAAAGTTACCATCGAAGTCGGTGACACCACCGTTGCGTGTGCCTTTCTCCAGCACACTTGCGCCGATGACTCCTTCACCGCTTGAGTCTTTCACGTTGACCTTTACGGTCTGCGCTGTTATGCTGCCCACAAAAAGGAGAAGGGCAAGCACAAGCGCCGTTCGCATACTCTTTAGTTTTAGTGACATAAATTAAAGTTTTGAGTTAATAATATTATTAGTTTCTTTTAGCTTGTTTTGGTAAAACTGCGCAAATTTACGAAAAAGTATTTAAATAATTGCTCATTTTTAATGAAAAAGTAAACGGAATCTTAAAAAATGGACAAAAAAATGGCAGACACGACTTTGTGCCCGCCATTTTGAACAATTCTATCAGTCAGTTTTTATCTGATGACTTTCTTTCCGTTAATGATGTTGATACCCTTTTGAGGTGCGTTGATGCGCTGTCCGCTGATGTTGTAGATGTTTCCATCCTTAGCTTTCAGAGCCTCAGGGTTGATTAAGTGGATAATAGTGGTCTCCTCTTTTACAGCAGCTGCCTTGCCGAATCCACCACGCTGGTTAGCAGAACGGATGGTGAATGTGTCGCCATCTTCCTTTGTGCCTACCTCAACAGAAGTGCCCTCGGTTATTGCTACCAGCACGTCGTTCTTGAATACTGCGTAAGCTGTTGCGCCGTTTACTGCTGTCCACTGAATCTTGCCAGTAGCCAGCTCTGCGTCGCTTGGAGCAGCCACCTGTGTAGCTTCTGCCTTGGCTGTTGCAGCCCAGTCGCCGAGCACGTTCTCGATAGAGTAGGTCTCCAGTGCTGTCGCATCGAGGATGGTGTTTATTGTGGTATTCTCCTTTGTGAAGGTCACTGTGTTCGAAGCAGGCGTGATGTTCTCACCAGCAGCATTCTTTGTGCCATATTCGCCAGCAACGCTGTAGTCGCAGTTGATACCTGAGAGGTTCCAACGTGTAGAAACCAGACGGTCTGGGTCGAGCAGGGTAGTGTTCAGATATACGCATACTGGATGGTCGCTCCATGCACGGCCGAGGTTATAGGTGTTGGCATTGTTCTCGATGGTGCAGTTGTTGAACACATACAACTCTGAGTTTGCTGTTACGGTGGCGCTGCCGCGAACCTCGTTCACCAGCTTCACGCTGTCGTAGTAAACCTTACCGTTACCGCAGAGGTAGTCAACTGTTCCGTGGAGCTCGCCGCCCTCGAAGTAGTAGAGGCCGCCCACCTTGTGAGAATAGTAGGTGTCCTGATATGACAGCAGGAACACGTTCTTGCATACGGTCTTTGTGCCAGTATCGTGGAGCGATGCTGCACGTCCGTCATTACCACCGTAAGAGAAGTTGTTCTTCAGCGAGATGTCCTGCATGTAGAGGCCTTCGCCAGTGTTCTTCAGCAGGTCGGCCTTGTCGAGTCCTTCTTCTACAGGCTTGGTTGTGATGATGGTGTTCTCTGCGCTCTGGCCAATGAGTGACACGTTCTTACCAGAGATGATGGTCTTAACTGTGTTGCCCAGGTCGTAAGTGCCGTTTGGCAGGAATACCTTTGCACCTTCAATGCCCTTTGCCACCTCGATAGCGTCGAGCAGACTGCTGGCGTCGCTGTTCTTCACAATGATCCAGTCGCCCTGCTTGATGAAGTTAGGCTCGCTGGTGTTGAATACGGTGATGCCGTGCATATAGACTGCGCCTGTAGAGTTGATGGTCAGCGTAAGTGTGCCTTCCTCACCTTCGTAGTCGAATGAACCTGAGCCGCCGTCGTTCTGAGCCACTGCGCTGATTTCTGCGCCGTTGCTTGCAGAGATGGTAGCTCCTTCCTTAGAATACTGGCAGAGCGTGAAGTTGATGGTAGCCTTCTTGCCTACGAGCAGCTCAATCTTGTCGCCGTTGTTGAATGCCCATCCGTGGTTGTTGTGGTAGTGACCGCTGCCTACAGAGTTGAAGCCTTCGTGGTCTTCATCGAAGAAGTTGGCGTTAGTCAGGTCATACACATACTTGCGGCTGTTGCTTGGCACCTCAATCTCGGTCTCTACTGCATAGAGGGTAGCATTGGCAGTAACTACGTCTGTGGTAGCATACTTCGCTCCAACATAGTTCTGCTTGAACCATCCGCGAGCCTTGTAGCCGTCTTTCGTAGCCTGGACGTTGGCAATGTCGTAAGCGAACTCGCCGATAGCTGCGTCTTCCTCAACAGTCTGCTTTGTCAGCTCGCTGCCGTCAACAGCCAGATAGGTCAGTGTGTAGTCGGGCTTCTGAATGATGTTCAGCACGTAGTCCTGGCTTACCTCTCCTGCAGTCATCGGGATGGTGACCTTGCAGCTTGTCTCCGTTCCTTCGTAGGTGATGGTTCCAATTTCGCCGCTGGCAGCCGTTACGTCGGTGAGCGGATTCTCGGCGCTTACCATTGCAACGCTCTTCGACAGCTTCAGCGTGGCTTCGAAGTCGTCGGCAAAGAAGTCGTCGGCAGCATACTCATAGCCGTTGATCTTGAACGATGCGAGGATAGGAAGTGCTTTCTCTTCTCCGCTCAACGTACCGTTGATGATGATCTCAGAGAAGCCTACGTGCTTGTCTGGGTCGAGGCTGTACAGGTTGATCTGCAGTCCGCATGCGCCGTCGCTGGCCTTTGCACCAACTTCATAGCTGAACTCGCTCACGTTTGGCGTTGCATTGTCGCGTAGAGGCTGCTCGGCTGTAGCAAGCGATACGAGTGTGCCGTCGCTGTTCTTCCAAGCAATGTCGAGCTTACCGCCATTTGTTCCGTAACGGGTACTCTTGAACGATACGTTTGTGGGAGTAAACGTCAGGCCGGGCTTCGGCGTGATGATGAAGTTGATGGCGTTGCCGTCGTTAGCCTTGCTGTCTTTTGCTGCAACGTTGAACCAAGTCTGGTTCAGCCCCTTGTTGTCCTTGCCTTCGAGGATGACACCCTCGCCGTGGGTCACCTTGCTGTTCAGGAAGTAGTCGCCATTAGTGAATGTGGCTGTCTGTCCCTCAGTACCCAGATTGAATGGGAATGTAGCTGTAACAGGCTCGTTGTCGAGCACTACAGCACCCTGAGGAGCCTTCTGCAGCACCTTAATGGCATAGAGATATGCTGTCGAAGTAGGTATGATTTCTACGTATCCCTTTGTGGCATCGTTTGCCTTTGCGGTATATTCGAATTCGTTCTTGCCTGTTGCGTCCTCACCGCCTACGGTGTAGTTCGACTGTCCTGGATAGCTTACTACTGCAACAATGTCGCCAGCGTTCTTCACAGGAATCTGTAGCGTGGTGTTCACATTGAACTGTGCATAGCCGCTGGCGTTGTACTGCAGCTTGCCGCCTTCAGAGATGACGGTCATCTCAATGCCTTCCACATCGGAAGCAACCTTCTCGGTCTTTGTGCCCTGAATGTTCACGTCAACGATTGTAGCTGGCACTTTGTTCTGGAAGTCCCATGTAGCCACTACATCTTTTGCTATTTCAGGCTCTTCGTCCTCGTTCTGCGTCACAGAAATCGAGATGAGATACTGTCCCTTGTTCACAATCTCCACATAGCCCTGAGCCACGTCGGCTGCTTTTGCTGTGTAGCTGGTTGTTGCAGTTTCAGCATCAACGCCTGCGATAGAGTAGGCGAAGTAGCCAGGGAAGCCTTCCACGGTCACAACGTCTTTCTTGCCCTGTACGGGAACCTTGAACACAACGCCGTCGCCGGTCTGTATGCTGTTGCCATTGTCGCGGATAGTCTGTCCGTTGGCTTCAACGGTCATTTTCAGTCCGTTGCTGGTGATGTCAATGCTGTTGTTCGTTCCGCTGATGGAAACAGCGGCAGTGGCTGCTTCAGAACTGCCTGAGAAATCCCATTTTGCCGTCTTGGGGAAGGTAGGAGCTTCTATTTCCTCATTGAACTGTGTGGGATAGATCTGATAAGCGTTGTTATATACAGCGCCGAAGCCTGTGATTTCGTACTTCGTGCCTGCGGTAAGAGTCTCTGTGCTGAGGTTGAAGTTGTTGCGTGCAGTAAACTCTGTGTCGCCCACCTTGAAGGTGAGGTTCTTTCCGTCTGCTGAAACAAACTCGGCATTCTGGATGGTACACATCTTGTTGAGGTGGCTGGACAGCTGGTCAACGGTGATAGTAGCGATGTCAATCGTCATTGTTCCTTCCTGTTTCACGGCATTGACGTCGGCTGCGTTGACAGCAATCTCAGGAAGTCCGTTGTAGGTATAGAGCTTACCAGCGAGTGAGCCGTTGTAGATAGCTCCCTGCTCCAGTCCCAGGCTACTGCCGTAGAGCAGCATGTCGCCGTCGCGTGGGCTGTGGATATAGGTGTAGCTGCCGTTCACGTAGGTCACGCAGATTCCTGTGAAGGTGTACTCAATGTCAGTCTTTGTGGCTGTGATCTCTTCCAGCATCTTCGCAATGCTGGTATAGCTCTTGACATCCTTCACTGTCAGCGTGTAGCTGGCGCTGCTGGGCTTGTAGGTGTCGTTGCCTGCAAATTCCACCTTGATGGTGGTGGTGCCGGCTGCCAGCAGACTGATGGTATTCGTCTCTGTATTGATGGTGGCTACGGTCTTATCGCTGCTGTCCCAGGTGAGTGTGGCATCGGTAATCACGTTACCTTCGCCAGCAACCAGTGCTGCTGAGGGAAGAGAGAGCGATGCACCAACGTTACCAGTGGTGGCATGGTCGCCCAGCGAAATGTTGGTAGCGGTACGTGTGTCGCTGGCATCACCATAGTTAATGACAATCTGTGTGATTTGAACCTGTACGCTTGAGGTGTTGGCATTGCCAATGACGAATGCCCTGCCATTGATGGCATAGACACCGTCTTCTCCTTCCACTGTGTTACCGTCTACGGCTACATAGGCGTTGCTGTAGCTTGAGCTTACGTAGGTGATAGCAATGCTGCTGATCGTCTTTCCTGACAGGTTCTGCACGGTAATGGTGTTACCTCCATCTTTATGTCCGTAAAGGCGGATATTACCAGCTTTGTTCAGGCCTGGCATATTGCTTGCCGCACCTTTGTCGGCAATGACGTTCCATTCTGTTGCGTCAAGGCCTAATAGTGCTGCGTCGTTTTCACCAGTCATGTTAGTAGTCGAGCCACTGTACATCATGGTGACTTCATCTGCAAACGCGCTCCCACAGAGCATCATAAGGAGGCTCATGAGGGTTAACCTTAGTAATTTGTACTTCATAATGTTTTAGTTTTTTAATTGTTGTATATTTGAAAAATAGTTTTAGCAGTATTTGGGGGCAAAGGTAATAAAAGATTTTCTTTCCACCTATTTATTCTTGGAAAAAAGTTGGGGTAGGGGTCTCGTTTTTTTAATTGTGAATTGTGAAACTGTGAAAGACCCAGGGAACTCGGTGGGAGTCTCTGGGCCATTCTGTGCTGTCGGCATGATTGCTGCCAGTGGGTTGTTATGCCGCCTGCTTGCGCTTGAGGTATTCCTTGGTCTTGTGGTAGATGCCGAGCTCGTCGCGAGTGATGTAGCCACGCAGCTCCCACATGCAGAGCATCTGGGTGGGGTTGGGACTCTTCTTGTGCTCGCGGATGCGCTGGTTCTGGGCATCCTCGAAGGTGAAGGTGTCGTGAAGCTGGTCGAGCATGTTCTTCGGACCGCGTGTGCGAACTACCTCGCCTTCCATCTGCTTGCGCATGGTTTCGCCAAAGAAGTGCATCTTGCACCACATGTCGTACTTCAGCGACCACATGGCGAAGTTTTCTATCTCTTTCGACCACTTGCCCTCGGCTATGTAGAGCACCATTGCGCGAAGCCAGGCGCTGACCACAGCACGATAGGACAGCTTCTCGTATTCCTCGTCGTCGCAGAGCCATGCTATGTCCTTTACTTCTCTGTCCATACATGTGATAAGTCGCTGAGCCTGAGGTGTATCGATAACGCCTGTTGCAGCGTTTAATCGGTCTATGTATGGCTTTAGATTGGCTGCATGCTGGTCGTCGTAGATGCCGTGAATGGGCATAGCCATTCCTCGATAGGTGATGATGGTTGAGAACGACAATCGCGACAGAGTGCCGTCGGCAATCATGGGATGGAAGAACTGCTGACCTCGCTGAATGGTGGTTGAGGCATTGTAGTTCATGCGCAGTTGAGGGCATCCTGTCACGCTCTGAATACCTACTCGTGCCTGACCGTAGGGAGCACAGTCGTAGGCCAGTCGGAACAGCTTGCCAACGTTCTTCTTGCCGTTAACGCTAATCTGGTCGAACAGCTCAACCTCGTCCAGCTGGTAGTAGAGGAAGTGGCCCTGTGCATCCTGCAGCTTCTGAACCAATGCGGCATTTGTTATGTCGCTGGGCAGAATCTGTACGATGAGACCTTCAGGACGCTGGGGCTTCTGCTTGTTTGCACCCAGCGAACGGCACTCTTCCTTCCACTCTTCCTCGCGACGCATGTTCTCTTCGTCACGCGCCTTGATGTCGGCCATGATTGGCTCGCAGACACGGTTCACACACGACTTGCCGCTCGACATAGGGGCCATGCAGTTCTGCATGAATGTGGCCTCGTGCAGGGTGTGGTCGGCATAGGGAAACTGAACCTTGAACAGGTGGACGCCAAGGGCAGGGAAGAGTCCCATGGCTGAGGCTGGCTTATATACATCGGGCTCCTTACTTATCATCAGCTTGATTGACTTGGGCAGACGGCGAGGCATCTGTGGTGGCACATCGCCCAGCACTTCCTCTGTGGTCAGCGTCTTGTCCTTCTCGCCAGTCATGCTCTCTGCATAGATGGCACGCAGGCGCTGGTTCATGGGCGCGTTCATCTTGGTATAGCTGTTGTAGAAGTCGCTCACCAGTCGCTGGCAGTCCTGCTCCTTGGCATAGTTGGGCATTTTCTCGCTCAGTACGGCCATCAGCTCGCCTTGCGACATCAGTCGGCAGATGCCCACGCTCAGTATGCTTACCAGCGTGTTGTGCCAGTTATACACGCCTATCTGGTCTATGTCCTTCAGCTTCAGTCCAGCCTCCTCAAGACAGAGGTCGAATATGCGCAGATTGCGCTCAGAGGGCGCTGATACTTCTGAGTAATCAGAATTTTCTGAATACTGTGTATTAGCTGGTTCTGACACAATCTTCACTTCCCGCTGCTTGCAGAGCTCCTCTTCATCAATATAGAGAAGGTACGCTCGAGGGGCGAGAAACGAACAGCGGGCATAGTCCTTCACAGAGCCGTCGTAGCTGCTGTCGCCCAGCTGCTCTGACATCCACTTCTGAGCCTGTGCAAGGTTCATGCCTTGGGGCATCTCGAAGATGAGACGCAGGCCCTCGGTAGAGGGTGTTACGTGGGCCATGACGATGCCCAGCTCGCTGCAGCGTTCCTTCACAATGGCGTTGAAATAGCCGCGAGGGTCGGACATATGGTCTATGTCATACATTGACAGTCCTGAGGGCACAGCCGACTTGTTCTGTCGCTGGCCGTCGGTGAAGGTGGCGTGGGGAGTGATGACTGGCAACAGCTTCTTCTTGTCGCGCTTGTAGGCTTCGAAGTCGTTGCGGCTCATCTCGCCACGTTTCACCTGCTCGAGGGCATCTTCTATGTCAGCGCAAATTTGAGCTGTGATGTCAGAGTCCATAGCAGCATAGAGGTTCTCAAGTGTGCAGGGCGTTACGCTGCTCTTAACGCTTGGGGCAAAGCCCATCATGGTAGTGTGTTTCTCCATTTCCATTGTAATTTCTGTTTCGTTTTTCATTGAGTTTAAATTTAAGTTGTTAATAAATTTTTTGTTTTCTTGCAGCCTTCTGCGAGGGCGCCTTCTCGCTCGGTTTGCTCTGCAAAGTTACTATAATAAAATAAGGTATAGGCTTGAATATCAAAGAAATGCATCTTCGGAAGAATTTCGGAAGATGCATGGAAGATGTCGGAAAACGATTGGAAATGTATGGAAAATTGTTGGCAGTTTTTTGGGTCTTAGTGCTATATTACTGAGGTGACTGAGCGTGTAAGAATGGGTGCCAAGTGCTGTGCTATCTGGTGGCAGAGCTCGCGGTTAGTGGCCTCCGTAGGATTGATGTTCGATTGCGATGTCCACAGGCGATAAGAGTTGCTGCGGTCTGCCACAACGGAGTAGTCGCCGTTCTTGCGCACGGTGTCGCGTCCCTTGCCAGGAACCATGGAGCAGATTATGACGTCGAAGCGGTTTACTGAGATGTTCGACAGCAGTATGTTCTCGTCTATCATGACACGCATCACGAGGGCCCACGTCCAGTTCTCCTCGTTGTTTACTATCTTCTCGTTTATGTCCTGTATGAGCTGAATGAGCAGCTCGGCCTTCTCGCCCTTGCGATAGAGCTGGTAGAGCTCCTTCGGCATGTGGTTGGGGTCAATGAGCTGATTGCCGGCTATGCGGCGCACGCTGTCGCGTCCCTCTGCCTCCATGCCCTCATGCTCAGCCCACGCGCTTACAAGCTCTGCATAGGGCTTGCGCTGGCCTTCAGTGGTCTTCGTCTGGGCGTGGCCAATAATGAACTCCACAGGTATTGCTGGCAGTTTAGAAATCGTAGTCGTCATCATGCTTAAATCCCTCAATGCGTTGGTCAGCGTTTAGTCTGTTGGCCACCTTGTCCAATTGTCCGTCGCTACTATTGAAGCGTATGCTGATTATATTGTCATAGAAGTAGTTCTGAAAGACGCTCAGCTGAAAACTCAGCTCTGTGTAAACCTCGTGGACTGTTCCTTGTGCCTGGAAATAGAAGCCCTCGAAGCAGTTGCTGCGCACGCGGTAGATATCGTCATCAGAGTCGCCAAAGCCTGTCAGACAGATGACATCGAGCGTGGCATTGTACTCCATCCTCTCCACCATCTCGCCCGTCTCCTCGTCTTTCTCCTTGGGCAACACTATCTTGCAGCCCAGCAGCTTCATGCGGTCCAATATATAATCAGGACCGGCAGGGTCTATCTGCTGGAAGTCATACTCAATTATTTTCATAACCCATATAAGATTGGTGCCGTTGGGCGGACACAGCACGCGGCAGTCGTCAAGGTCGGTCATAACCATCTTGCCGGCAGGGAACTCCTCGCCTTGGTCTATAATGGGGTAGGACACGGTGTCCACCATCTCGCCCGACTCATCCTCAGTCCATGTCACCATGGTGGCAATGTGGAGTCCCACCAAGCCCCCAGCATAGATCACCTGATAGGGGGCATCGAGTTTCAGAAGTTGTGATTTCATTTGTGTTTTCTCTTGTTTTTCAATCTGAGCACAAAGGTACTAACTTTTTCCCACACCGCAAAGCTCACACTTTCACAGTTTCACAATTCACAGTTTTTTTTCTAAGGGGTACCCCCTGTAGATAGAGTATTATTACTATATCTATTTATATTATTATATATATATTAATATATATTAACATTCTTAATGCAAGTCTTAGCGCCACCCCCCACGTTTTTTTAATTGTGAATTGTGAATCTGTGAATGAGAGGGTGGCTCATGGTGTTCAGATACATCGCCTTCTGTGTTCTTATAAATCACTTAAAGCGTTTAGATAAAACGCTTTACGCGTTTGGTAAGATTGCTTTTCGCCTCGTTTTTGCTGCTTCTGACGCGCTGTTTTCTGCGTTTTACATTTTTTTACATTTAGAAAAATGGTGTTGTTTTTGCATGAAAAAGTGGCTTAAAATAATAATATGTTTGCGCATGTGAATAAAAACTATTACTTTTGTGGTCGATTTTGAAGTCTCCACAACGAGACTCGCTTTTCATTTGAACAGAAACAAACTACCGATTATGAAGAAAATCATTGCCGTTATTGCCGCTTTTTTGCCAATAATGATGTCAGCACAGTATATTTCGAAGGTGTGGAGCCCAGATAATGGTGACGGAACCTACACTAATCCTGTGATAAATGCCGACTACTCAGACCCCGATGTCTGCGTGGGAGCAAGTGGCGAGGACTACTACATGACGGCCTCGTCGTTCCACTGCACCCCTGGTCTGCCCATCCTGCATTCAAATGACTTGGTGAACTGGGAGATAATCAACTATGCCATTGGCAACCTCTATGAAGGCAACGAGGAGCTGCTGGAGCATTTCAGCAGCAAGCCACAGCACGGCAACGGCGTGTGGGCACCGTCTATACGCTACCACGATGGGTGGTACTACATCTACTGGGGCGACCCTGACTTTGGCGTGATGATGGTGAAGACACAAGACCCTGCAGGCGAGTGGACAAAGCCCCTCTGCGTAATCAAAGGGCAGGGCTACATAGACACTTGTCCGCTGTGGGATGAGGACGGACGCTGCTACTTGGTCAACGGATGGGCAAACTCGCGCTCTAAGTTCGCCAGCGTGCTCACCGTTCGCGAGATGAGTGCCGACGGCACACGAGCCATAGGACAGCCTGTGATAGTGTTCGACGGCAACGGCACAGAGAACCGCACCTGCGAAGGACCTAAGTTCTACAAGCACGACGGATGGTACTGGATAATGTGTCCTGCTGGCGGAGTGCCTGAAGGCTTCCAGCTCGCCATGCGCAGCAAGAGCCCCTATGGTCCCTATGAGCACAAGATTGTGCTGGCGCAAGGCAAGAGCAAGATTAACGGTCCTCACCAAGGCGGATGGGTGCACACGAAGTATGGCGAGGACTGGTTCCTTCATTTCCAAGACAAGGAGGCTTACGGACGCGTGGTGCATCTGAATCCTGTGGATTGGACTAGCGGATGGCCTGTGATGGGAAAAAAGGGTGAACCTGTGGCTACTTACAAGAAGCCCATTCACAATTCACAATTCACAATTAAAAATCCGTGCGAGAGTGATGAGTTCAACAGCCCTCGCTTAGGACTGCAATGGCAATGGCACGGCAACTACGACGAGAAGCTCGGCACAGCAACAGCGTTTGGAACATATCGTATCTATAACAATAAACTGTCGGATGGTTGGAAAAACTTCTGGGAAGTCCCCAATATGCTTTTGCAGAAGACACCTGCCGACGAGTTCACCGTTATAACAAAGGTGCGCTTCACTTCTAAGGCTGAAGGACAGATGGGCGGACTCATAATGATGGGCCTCGACTATTCGGCACTCGTGGTGAAGCGCGTGGGGAAGGAGTTCCAACTGGTGCAGCTTACCTGCAAGGATGCCGACAAAGGCAAGCCACAGACTGAGACCGTGCTGGTAACGCTGAAGCCAACGGCTGTGGATAAGATAGACTACAAGCCAGGCATACACGAGGACATCTACCTGCGACTGCGCGTAACCAATGCAGAGGCTGGCGCTCCCCACGGAGGCAAGCCTGTGGTGAAGTTCTCATACAGTCTGAACGGAAAGAAGTTTACAGATTGTGGACAGGAGTTCAACATGCGTCAGGGCAAATGGATTGGCGCTAAGTTCGGATATGTGTCTGTGGAAACAAACGCTAAAGCCGACCGCGGCTGGCTCGATGTGGACTGGATTCACGTGGAGAAATAGCATTTATGAGCGAAAAGGTAGGGAAATGTTTGGCATTCTCCTTGCTTTTTCGTAGTTTTGTGGCCGAAATATCAACTTTTCACATTATTAATAATAACTAAAACAAAGTTTTTATGAAAAAAATCTTTACTCTAATTGCAGTTGCCATGATGGCGCTGGGTGCACAGGCACAAGACTGGAATGCTACAGATGCAAGCCAATTACCTGTAGGAACGGTACTTCTTGACAACGACTATGCCAAGATAGTGACAGCTGTTCAGGACACAGAGGCTGCTCTTATCAAAGATACGCTTGATCAGCCTGATCCCAAGACCATCGCTGGCTACACATTCACCAAGTATGTCAACATCCGTGTGGCAAGCGCTCCTGCTCAGGATAACAACTGGGATGGTACGGCATATACTGATGCAACCCCATTGGGCATCTCGCTTGTAGTCACCACCAAAAAGAACACCGACATGACTCTCTACTACAGACATGGCGATGGAAAGGTTCTGTCTTGCTTTGACCAAACTACCAGACAGAATGTTGCCAACGTAGAGACCGCTGTTGATAACCTTCCCTCGTACTACACTGGAACATTCAAGCTTATTGGTGAACACACTTACACCATCTATGCAACGGGCGGCACAACGAGCCTTTGCGGCCTCTCTACAGCAGAAGGAACTTACGTGGAGCCTTCAGCATTCGTTTATGCTTACAACGGTGAGAAAGTGAATCTTACAACCTATGGCGACGGAGCTAAGATGCAGATTTCTGGTAACACCAGTAAGAACTTTGCTAATGGAGCCAGCATCACAGTGGATGGTGCAAAATACACTGGCATCAAGAACTCTAATGGCGCTCAGAACACCTTTACTGCTCCTGAAGGTAAGAAAATCTACCGCATGTCATTCTATGCTATTCCTAACAATGATGGCGACGAGCCCAAATTTACAGAGTTCAACGGCGTAACATTTGAAACCCCCATTCTTGTTACTACTACAAAGGACGGCAACAACCCCACTGAGACCATCATGTGTGGCAATGGACTGGAGTCAGTTACCTTTACTTATGGCGGCAAGCAGGTGAACTTCGTTGTAAAGGTAGATTACGCTGAATCAAGCTATGATGCTCAGTATGATCCAAATGGCGAAAATGCAATCAAGGCTGTAAAGACTTCTAACGCCAAGACAGCTGTGGTTTACAACCTCGCTGGTCAGAAGGTTGAAGCACAGAAGGGCGTTGTAATCGAGAACGGAAAGAAAGTCGTTAAGAAGTAAGCGACAGAAAACGGAATGAAAATAAAATAGGCAGGGCTGCGCGTTGCGGCTCTGCCTATCTTTTTTCTGCCTAAATCTTCAATTAGTTAATTCAAGTTTCTCAAATTGTTTTTTAACCACGAATTACACGAATTGAACGAATTTATTGCTGCACACAATAACCGAATTTATAACAAATCACACGAATAGGAATCGCTGGCGATTCCTTGCTGAGCCAGCCAATTCGTTTAATTCGTTGCATCTACAATGCATAGTTTTCAAGTCGTTCTGCATAGAAATATTCGTGAAATTCGTGAAATTCGTGGTCGTTATATACATGCGAAAGTTGTATTAGTTAATCATGAACACCTTCTTCTGTCCCTTGTAGGTGGCAGTAACAGTGGCGCGACCCTCAACGATAGGACTGATTTCCACCTTCACCTCGCTGTTGTTGGCCTTAGCCTCAATCTTTGTCTTTGCGCACAGCGGAGCATATACCTGATAGTGGTTGTCCATCATGTAGCCATTCTCGTTGGTAGCCTTGATGGGTTCCGCAGGAATGTTCAGCTTCTTGCCGTTGGCTGTGATAGTAAGCTCTGGCACAACAGGAACCTTGTAGTCGCCTGCTGAGAAGCCTATGCCGTGGAGAGTGAAGAGACCCTTCGGACGCTGGGGCTGCTGTGGGCGAGGGCCGAACTGGCGTCCCTGAGGCTGCTCAGGCTGATTGACAACAGCTCCTTCCACCACGAGATAGATGGCGTGCTTGCCAGTGAGACTTGCCAGCAGCTCGTTGGTCTCCTTTGACAGCAATACTCCTGTATCGCGAGTAACCTTCTTGTCAGTCACAAAGTCCTCGATGACTGCTATCTCGCGTCCCTTGTAGGGGTCGTCAAGAATAACGTGAATCTTGAACTTGCCAGAGCCGCCCTCAGTGGTCATGTTAACATGGAACGTGTTGGGATAGTCCTTGTTGAAGCCCTTGAAAGCCTTGATGCCCTTGGAGTCCTGAGCCAGACCAGCAAAGCTGAAATACTTGAAGCCGATGATGCTTCCACCCATCAAGCCTGCGAGGTCCATTGAGTTGTTCCACACATCGTGGTTGTCCTGCATGTAGTTGTTGGCGTTAGGACCAGCCATGTAGCATGCTATGCCGGCAGAGTAGTAGCCGTAGGGAGGCAGACCGAAGATGTGGAAACCCTCGCTGGTAACCTCGGCACCAGTATATTCGTTGCCATCAGAGGCCTTAGCTGTCCACTCATTGTCCTTAGCAAATGGGTCATAGCCCACGATGCGCACCTTGCCACCCTTTGCCACAGGCTTCTTGTCCCAAGTAATCTTCACTGGAGCAACCATTGCCTGACGGGCATTGCCGAAGCCACGTGGAGGACGGTGATAGAACACGTACCACTGACCGTTGATTTCCTGCAGAGAGCCGTGGGTGTTGTGGCCTGCGTTGGTGGTGATGAGCTTTGAGCCGTCTTCGTTGAGCACCACGCCGCGTGAGTCAACCAGCACGCCGCCTGAGCGCCAAGGGCCGAGTGGAGAGTCACCATAGGCATAGCGCAGGGCAGAGTTTGTGTTGCCAAGACCATACTCTTTGCCAGAGTAGCCAGAGAACACCATCACATACTTGTTGCCAACCTGGCGTATTGACGATGCCTCGAAGAAATTGAAGTCGAGAGGATTCTGACCCTTGTAGAGAGCCTTGTACTCGCTGCCTTCCTTGTCAAGAAGCTTGCCGTCGCGGCTGCTGGCAGGAATGAATGGGTCAATGAGCTCTGTGCCTTCGCGCTTGCAGTACATTTTGTCCTGGTCGAGCTCACAGGCTGTTGAGTGCTGGAATCCGTAGAACACATAGGCGCGATAGCCCTTGTCGTAGTCCTTGTCTTTCTTGTTGTTGACAGGCTCGATGAACACCGATGGGTCGAAGTCTATGAGTGAACCAGGCAGACACTGGGTGCCGTCTTCTGTCAGGTTAACAGGAGTGAAAGGTCCGTCAGGACGGTCGCCCTTACACACCATTGCCACACGGCGCCATCCGCGAGAGTGGGGGTAGAGCCAGTAGGTCTTCTTGCCAGTAGTGCGGTCAACGGTTTCAACGAGGTCGGGAGCATACATGGTGTCCCACTGTCCGTTGACAAACCACTTGAAGATAGGGCCTTCGTCGCGCCACTGGGTGAGGTCTTCCACAGGTGCCGACCACATGCGGACATCGTTGCCACAGTACTTGTTGTAGTGGGTGTCGTGAGAGCCAATGATGTAGGCACGCTTCTTACCAGGATTGTCTGGGTCGTCAAATACACGAGGCTCGCCGTCGGGCAGATGCTCCCACAGAGGCAGGTAAGGGTTCTGAGCGTTTGCTGTCATGCCTGCAAACAGCATCAGAGAGAATAGAATTAGTTTTTTCATGTTAATTTTATATGATTAGTGGTTTCTGAAATTCCATTTTGAGTTGTCGCTGTTGAAGTCCCACTTCGCAAGCGTAGGAGTGCTGTCGCCAGCGCTGTAGAGCACATATTCAGTGTTAAGCTCATCCTGACCGAGTATGCGCTTAGGCATGATGCGGAAGGTGCCGTCGATGGCCTGCTCTATGCGCCACAACTGCGAATCATTGCCAGTGAATGAGGTGGTGGTCAGCTCGTTACCTGGTACAGCACACAAGGCTCGCTCTGTGCCTTCTATCACAATCTTGTAATAGGGACCACCAAGATAGCCGCCTGCTTCAGCTACAGGGGTGATGGTCCAGCGCTGGTGGGGACGGAACATGTAGTCGCCGCAGCGAACGCCAATATCGCCTTTGGGCCATGTGTCTATGACATCTGCCAGCTTCTGATTCTCTATAGGCTTCGTAGGCTCGTTAGGGTCTATGCGCCAGAAAGCCTGTCGGTCCTGTTTCATACGCACGAAATCTACTGCCAGCTCAAGCGAGTAGCCACGACGCACCGACTCAATCTCGAAGCTGCCACCCTTGAATCGGTCGCCTGCTACTGGCCATCCGTTCTTCCACAACAGCGGACGGATGCCAAGAACGCTTCTGCCGCTGCGGTCAAAGTCGGCCTCGTAGTGACACGACATAATTTCTATGCCTTCGTCAATAACAGTACGTCCGAAATGTCCAGGGCCACAAACACGGTCGCCAGCAGCAATGACCATCTTGCCGCCTCCGTGATACATGTCGCGACCTACATTGTCGAGATAAGGACCTGTAACACTCTTCGCGCGTCCCACCACTATATTATATGTGGAGTTCACACCGTCGCAGCAAGTGCCGTGGGTGCCCAGCAGGTAGTACCATCCGTCGCGATAGAGCAGGTCGGTGGCTTCGCAGTCAATGGCAATGTCCTGCTCCTTGTTGCCTTTCACACGCTCTCCGGTCTTGGGGTCAAGCTCAATGAGGCGTATGGTGCCGAAGTATGTGCCGTAGCTTACCCACAGACGACCTGTAGTGGGGTCGAGAAGTAGGCTTGGGTCAATGGCATCGTTGTCCTCCATACCGTCTGACGCAGCCACCTCAACAGGAGTGGTGAACTTAAAGTCGGGCGACTTGGGGTCGAGCGTCTTGTTCCACATGGTGAGAATCCTGCCGTTGTGGCCTCCGCCAAGACCACCGCCTGTGGCACCATATATAATAAGGTAGCGGTCGCCAATCTTCATCACGTCAGGAGCAGCACCTCCACCAGGGCGCTCAGCACCACTGTGCCAAGACCAGCCATCGTCAGAGATTAGTCCGCCTCCACCTGTTCCGAAGGTATAGTACTTGCCTTCACACTCGGCTATCGTTGAGGGGTCGTGAATATAGGGAGCACCTGTCTGTGCTGCAACATTGCTTATGAATAGTGAGCTTTGAATAGCACACAGTGTCAATAGTATCTTTTTCATGATTTATCTTATTACAAAGTTGGTTACAGGTTGGTTTTTCTCATCGAGGAAGCGCACGCACATGTCGCTAAGACCAGGACCGTTTACCACGGCACAGCGAAGCACGTTGCGACCTTTCTTCAGATTAATGCGACGTGATGTGCCATCGTCTTCCACCATGCGGCGGTCGCCTTCGAGAAGAAGCACCTCATCATCGTTGAGCCACCACATGGAAGCACCATTGGAACCGGCTGCCAGGCGAACATTGTTTATCGCTTCGTCGCAGTCGATGATGGTCTCGCACCAGAAGAACGAACCGTAGGTCTGTTTGCCATATCTCTCGGCAAAGCGGAAAAGCTTCATGTTGTAGTTCTCGCTTTCGAGGGTGTACCACTTGGCTTTCTTCTGCTTTGGCAGTTTTGCCAGTTCGGTAGCAAACTTGTCGCGAAGCCATGTGTTAGTAAAGACAACATTTGAACGCACGTCAACTGCTATAGGTTCCATGAGGCGCCAACGGCGGATAAATCCATTTTCATCGGGTCGAGAAGTAGGCTCGTTGCTGCCAACAAGTGAGAAATACTTGGGGCGGTTCTTGAACTGCAACCAGTCAATAGACACTCCTTCGCCCTCAGCTGTGATGCAGAGGTTGGCTATACCTTTAGGTACAAAGTTGAGATCTGAGGTGAGTGTCATCCACTGGCCTCTATGGTCGCGACGGAATGGCGTAGGCACGCCTGGTCTTGTGGTCTCACTGAGAACGGTCATCTTCAGACGAGCAATAATCTTTCCCTTCGCATTCTTCTCGCGAACGCAGAACTCGGTGTTTGCATTTGCCTTAGCACTCAAAACAAGATAGCCGTTGTCAATACAGCTGAAGTCAATGTCGTTGTAGATTACCCAACTGCCTTTCTTCATGAGGTTGACGCATGCTCCATTGGTGTAGTTCGTGGTATCTGTATATTCCGTTGTAACATCCTTTGATGCTGTGCTGTAGCGGTCTATGTCAATCTTCTCTGTGGCTTTGTTTATGCCAACACCACGCATGGTCTCTTTCACTTCCTTGATAGTTCCGTCAGCATTGAACTGAACTCGCTCTATACATACAGAGCGACGCTTGTCATCGCGGGGAGAGAAGAAGTTTGTGTGGTAGAACAGATACCACTGTCCCTTATATTCCACAAAGCTATGATGATTGGTCCAGCATCCGTTGGGGTGCTCAGCCATGATGATGCCTTTGAAGTCCCAAGGACCAAGGGGCGATTTCGACATAGCATAGGCAAGGGTTTCAGTGGGGTTGTCGCCATCAACGCCTTTCTTTCCTCGAACCCAAGGAAATGTGAGGTAGTACCAGTCGCCACGCTTGAAGGCAAAAGGACCTTCCTTGAAACCTTCAGGCAGACCTTCCATCATCTTCGCCTCGCCGTCAAGCTCTTTCATGTTGCCTTTCAATTTGGCACCACGGATGCCCATGCCACTCCAGTAGAGATAGGCTTGGTCGCCATCAGTCAAGCAGCAGGGGTCTATGCCCATGACACCCTTTATGGCTTCCGGCTCACAACGGAACGGACCTTCAGGACGCTCAGCTGTAGCAACGCCGATGGCAAAGCCGCGACCTTCTTTTGGCGCATTGGGGAAATAGAAATAGTATTTACCGTTCTTCTCCACACAGTCAGGAGCCCACATGGAGTAGGCGTTAGGTTTTCCCCAGGGAACAGAGTTCTGGTCAATAATCATACCGTGGTCTGTCCACTCCGTGAGGTTCTCTGACGAGAAGACGTGGTAGTCTGCCATGCAGAACCAGTCCTTACGCTGACCTTCAGGAGGAGTGATGTCGTGGGAGGGATAGAGATATACCTTGCCGTTGAACACACGTGCTGTGGGGTCGGCAGTAAATTGGTTTTTGATAATTGGGTTTTGTGCAGCAGCAAACAGCGGAATGGCAAGCAGCGCACAGGTTAGTTCTTTTTTCATACTAATGGTTATAGTAGGTTGTTATTGATTGCAAAATTAATAATAATAAGTTGTATTACAATAATATAAAAGGCGGTTGTTTCCGCAATGTAACGTAGTCAAAAGCATATGCAACAAATTTACAACAACGAGTTCTGTTAAAATCGTAACTTTGCAGCAAAATACCAATTAATATAAAAACAACCTATGAAGCGTTTCTTATTTAGTTTGATTCTTGCAGGAGGATGCTGCGCTGTCAGCATGGCTCAGATGCTGCCTTATCAGAACCCTTCACTCTCAGCAAGAGAGCGTGCTAAGGATTTATGTTCACGCCTGACATTAGAGGAGAAAGCAAAGTTGATGCTCGACGAGAGTCCTGCTATTCCACGCATGGGAATAAAGAAATTCTTCTGGTGGAGCGAAGCATTGCATGGAGCTGCCAACATGGGCAACGTGACTGTATTCCCAGAGCCTGTTGCAATGGCGGCATCGTTCGATCCAGACTTGCTCTACAAGTGTTTCGATGTGGCATCAACAGAGTTCCGCGCACAGTATAATCATCGCATGTATGACCTTAAGGGTGAGGACGAAAAGTTCCACAGCCTCTCTGTATGGACTCCTAATGTGAATATATTCCGTGACCCGCGATGGGGCAGGGGACAGGAGACTTATGGTGAAGACCCCTATCTGACAAGTGTTATGGGACTACAGGTGGTTCGTGGATTGCAGGGACCAGAAGATGCAAAGTATCGCAAGCTCTGGGCTTGTGCTAAGCACTATGCCGTTCACAGCGGACCAGAATATACTCGCCATACTGCAAACCTCAACAATGTGTCGCCACGAGATATGTGGGAGACTTACATGCCTGCGTTTAAGGAACTGGTGCAGAAAGGCAAGGTGCGCGAGGTTATGTGTGCCTATCAGCGTCTTGACGATGACCCATGCTGTGGCTCCCAGCGACTGCTTCAGACTATCCTTCGCGATGAATGGGGATTTGACTACCTTGTAGTTAGTGACTGTGGTGCTGTGAGTGATTTCTACGAGTCTCACAAGTCATCATCAAGTCCTGTACATGCTTCAGCTAAGGCAACCATCGCTGGTACAGATGTTGAGTGCGGATATGGCTATGCTTACAAGAGCATACCTGAGGCTGTTAAGCGTGGACTGATGACAGAGGCAGAGGTTGACAAGCATGTCATCCGTTTGCTTGAGGGACGTTTCGACTTGGGCGAGATGGACGATCCTTCGCTTGTGGAATGGTCTAAGATTCCTTATTCAGCTATGTCAACAAAAGAGTCGGCACAGTTGTCGCTTAACATGGCGCGCAAAACAATTGTGCTGTTACAGAACAAGAACAATGTGCTTCCTCTGAAGAAGAACAAGGAGAAGATTGCAGTCATTGGACCTAATGCCGATAACACTCCAATGATGTGGGGTAACTATAACGGTCAGCCGAACCATACCATTACCATCCTCGATGGCATAAAGGCAAAGCAAAAGAAGCTGCTCTATACAAAAGGATGTGACCTTACTTACGACAAGGTGAAGGACTGTCTGATGGCAACTCAGTGCAGCTTCGAGGGAAAGAAAGGCATGAAGGGCACGTTCTGGAACAACCGTAAGATGGAGGGCAAGCCTGTCACAACACAGTATTATACTCAGCCATTGGCTGTCACCACCTTCGGCATGCATAACTTTGCACCTGGCGTACAGCTTGAAGACTTTTCCGCAAAATACGAGACCGTCTTTACACCTCAGGAACCAGGCGAATATGTGGTGGATGTAGAAGGTTGTGGACAATTCGAACTTTATATTGACGGAGAGCGTAAGTGCCGTCATCGCATATGGCGCACAACACCTAACCATATCGTTATTAATGCAGAAAAGGGCAAGAGCTATAACATAGAAGTACGCTTCGCGCATGTACATACTTATAATGCTAACCTTGCTATCAACATAGCTAAGGAATATCCTATTGATTACAATACAACAATCAATCAGCTGAAAGGCATAGATAAGGTAATCTTCGTAGGTGGCATATCGCCAGCTCTTGAGGGAGAAGAGATGCCTGTGAATATTGACGGATTCAAAGGAGGCGACCGCACACATATTGAGTTGCCAAAGGTGCAGCGCGAATTACTCAAAGCTTTGAAAGATGCAGGTAAGACCGTTATCTTTGTCAACTGTTCAGGCTCATGCATAGCTTTGCAGCCTGAGACAGAGACTTGCGATGCAATCCTTCAGGCTTGGTATCCCGGACAGGAAGGTGGTACTGCTGTGGCCGACGTGCTCTTTGGTGATGTGAACCCAAGTGGAAAGCTGCCTGTAACATTCTATAAGAACAGCAATCAGCTGCCTGACTATGAGGACTACTCTATGAAGGGACGCACCTATCGCTATTTCAACGATGCTCTGTTTCCCTTCGGCTACGGACTCAGCTACACTAACTTTGAAATAACGAAAGCCAAAGTAGAGAAGAATGGTACTATTCCTACTGACTGGACATTGACAGCAGAAGTGGCTAATAATGGCAAGCGTGACGGAGCAGAGGTAGTACAGATGTATATACGCAATCTTCAGGATGCCGAAGGTCCATTGAAATCGCTTCGTGGTTTCGAGCGTGTCAACGTTAAGGCAGGACAGACTGCTACTGCTACGATAAAGCTCAATAGTCAGTCTTTTGAGTTCTGGGATGCAGAGACCAACACCATGCGAGTGAAGCCTGGCAAATATGAGATTCTTGTCGGCAACAGCTCCAGCGACAGCAACATGAAGAAACTAATGATAACCATACAATAACCAAACAAAGATGATAAAGAAACTATTCGCCCTGTGTTTCGCACTGGCTACTGTAACCTTTACACAGGCCGCCGAGCAATTCGTGAAGTTCACTCCTGTTGAGGGTGCGCTACCACTCAGCAATGCCACAATCACCTATAGTGCCAACGAGTATGAGGGTGTCAAGATTGCCATCAACAACCTCCAATCCGACATGGAGAAAGTACTGGGAAAGGCTCCAGCCGTCAGTGTGCTCGGCAGTTCTACTGCCGAGATAAATATACTCATTGGCACCATTGGCAAAAACAAGGACATTGATAAACTAAAACTCGCTGACTTGAAAGGCAAACGTGAGAAGTTCATCATCACCACTATCGACAATCAGATTGTCATAGCAGGTAGTGACCGTCGTGGCACCATCTATGGTATCTATGAGTTGAGCCAGCAGCTGGGCGTCTCCCCATGGTACTACTGGGCTGATGTACCCATCGCCAAGCATGATGAGGCCTATATCTTAAAGGGTACATATACTGATGGCGAACCTGCTGTAGAGTTTCGTGGCATCTTCCTTAACGACGAGGCTCCCTGTCTTACATCGTGGGTGGCTAACACCTTCGGCACAAAATATGGCGACCATCGCTTTTACGAGAAAGTCTTCGAACTCATCCTCCGTCTGCGTGGTAACATGATGTGGCCTGCCATGTGGGGATGGGCTTTCTATGCCGATGACCCAGAGAATGGTAAGACTGCCGACCGCATGGGCGTTATCATGGGCACCAGTCACCATGAGCCTATGGCACGCAATCATCAGGAGTATGCTCGTCACAGAAAAGACTGGGGCGCTTGGAACTATCAGACCAATCAGGCAAATCTCGATCGTTTCTTCCGTGAGGGCATTGAGCGCATGAAAGGAACAGAAGACATGGTTACCATCGGTATGCGTGGCGATGGCGATGAGGCAATGAGCGAAACAGCCGATACTAAACTCATGGAGCGCATCGTATCAAACCAGCGTAAGATTATCAAGCAGGTAACAGGTAAGCCGGCCAACAGGACCACTCAGGTGTGGGCGTTATATAAAGAGGTACAGGACTACTATGATGCCGGCTTCCGTGTACCCGACGATGTCATCATGCTCGTCTGCGATGACAACTGGGGCAACATTCGCCGTGTGCCTATCGATGACAAAGAGCGTGCCCACAAAGGCGGGTGGGGCATCTATTATCATGTTGATTATGTAGGCGCACCACGTAACACGAAGTGGATAAACGTCACTCAGACACAGCAGATGTTCGAGCAGCTCTCACTTGCTTACGACTTTGGCATACAACGCATGTGGATTCTTAATGTTGGCGACCTCAAGCCAATGGAGTATCCCATACAGTTGTTCATGGATATGGCATGGAACCCAAAGGAATATACACTCCAGCAGACTAATAATCCGTCACAACCAAACATCACCGAACACACCCTCAACTTCTTCCGCTCGGTATGTGGCGATGACGTTGCTGCAGAAACTGCTTCCATCTACAACCTCAACTGCAAGTACATGGCGCGCGTAACACCAGAGATGCTTGATGCAAAGACCTATAACGTTGAGACAGGCGAGTGGCGTCAGGTGGCCGATGACTATCAGCGTCTTGAGCTGCGTGCTCTTCGCCTCTTCGAACAAGTTCCTCAGGAGGCTCGTGATGCCTATCGTCAGCTGCTCCTGTTCCCTGTTCAGGCAATGGCAAACCTCTACGACATGTACTATTCTCAAGCCATGAACCACTATCTTGCTGAGCGCAACGATGCCGATGCCAATGAGTGGGCAAAGCGCGTTGAGACATGCTTCAATCGTGATGCAGAGCTTTGTCGCTATTATAACAAGGTGATGAGCGAAGGAAAGTGGGACGGCATGATGACCCAGAAACATATTGGCTACCGTTCGTGGAATGATAACTTCCGTGCAGATATTATGCCAAAGGTAATCAATCTGAAACCCACCCCCAACCCCTCCCGAGGGAAGGGAAGCTTAGTTAGTGAGTTGGGTTTTGCCTTTACCCATAGTAATGGTTACATAGCTATGGAAGCAGAACACTTCTTCAGCGCAACATCAGGTGAGAAGACTTCTTGGACCGTCTATCCCTACTATGGTCGCACGCGTAGTGCTGTAGCCCTTACTCCTTACACAGAGGCTGTCGATGGTGCTAAACTCACATATCAGTTCACCATGCCTAAGGATGTGAAGACTGTTAAAGTGCATGTAGTAGTGAAATCAACACTCGACTTCCTCAATGTCGGTGGTCATGAATATGGTGTTAGCCTTGATGGTGATGAGCCTCAGATTGTCAACTTCAATAAGACGCTCGTTGACCGTCAGCCATACATGTACTCAGATTTCTATCCAACGATAGCCCGCCGTGTTGTCGAGAAGACAGTAGAATTGCCTGTCCATAGTTCAAGTGACATTCATCAGTTGACGCTCACTCCTCGTCATCCAGGAATAGTCTTCGAGAAGATTGTTGTTGACTTCGGTGGTTATAAGCCTTCTTATCTCTTCATGAACGAGAGTCCTTATACAAATAATAGGAAGTAAGTATTTGAGCTATATGCCAGATGTTTCGTAAAGGCTCAATGAAAAACAATATAAAAGCTGCGTTACAAATGTGACGCAGCTTTTACTTTACTCCTCGATGGTACAATTGTTGATTCCTATTCCGCGAACCCTCTGAAATAGCTTGTGCAAACTTGTTGCCATTCACGGGCATCGGCAAGCTGCTTCTGTAGTTTTGCGTTTACTTCGTTCCAGCGCTGTTCATCTATTTCTGACTTCATGCTGTTCCAAATGTTGATGAAGTCCTCAACCTCCTTCACACCACGGTCATAACGATAAACCATCTCCTCCCACAGAGTGCGCCCGCTGTTCATGCGGCGTGTCCAGGGCACATGATGGAACCACAACAGATATTTCTCAGGACAAGTGTTCACATCATCATATAGTGAGCAGTAAGGCTCCCTGTACTGAGCTGTGGCGTTAGTCCCTGCGCTGCTGCGGTCGAAGCCCACACCGTTTTTGTCGGCCTTGTGGTAATACACAGGACACCACTCCAAAGGATATGAAGCAATGAAACCGTCTGGCTCAGGACCCATGTGGTGGTCGAACTTGAAGATATGATGCAGTCCAAGAGGCATCATGTAGTCAACGACAGCCTCGCGAGAGCGAAGCATCATGCCTGTTAGTTTAGAGTTTAGAGTGTAGAGTGTAGAGTTTGCTACCGCTCCGCAGGACGTCTCTATTGCGGTAGCAAACTCTCCACTCTCCACTCTCCACTCTCCACTAAGGAACGTTTGTCCAATCCATTCCTCTGCTATCTGGCGAGACGATATTGATGGGTTCCACGCCAGACGACCGAAGGCATACCAGTTTGCCTGTGCAAAGTGATGGCCACACCAATTCTTGTCCAGTCCAATGTTTGCAACACCCGCTATGCCCTGAAGCTTGGAAGGCGACACAAAAGAGAAGAACTCCTTCCACATAGGTGCGAGGAAAGCGAGGTGGTCGCCCTGACCAAGATACTCTTGGGTTATCTGGAGCTCTGCCATCTGAGGAGTCTTCCTCATCTGGTCGAAGATAGGAGCGTAGGGCTCGCGAGGCTGGAAGTCAAGAGGGCCATTCTTCGACTGAAGTATCACGTTGTCAATGAACTTTCCATCGAGCTCGCCAAATTCTGATACAGCCTGTTTCACGCGATCCTCACCCTTATGCTTCGCGCCATAGACAAACGAGCGCCACATCACAATACCGCCAAAAGGCTTAAGAGCCTCGCCCAGCATGTTTGCACCGTCGGCATGAGTGCGGCCATAGTCGAAAGGACCAGGCTGACCTTCAGAGTTTGCCTTTACAAGAAAACCTCCGAAGTCGGGTATGAGCTTATATATCTCTTCCACCTTCTTCTTCCACCAGCGGCGAACCTTTGGGTCGAGAGGGTCGGCAGTCTTCAGCTCGCCTAAAGCCTTCGGAGAGCCGAAGTTCACAGATATATATACGCGAATGCCCCATGGACGAAGAATGTCGGCCACTTCCTTCACCTTATTTATATATGTCTTCGTCAGCATCTTTGGTGATGCATTCACGTTGTTAAGCACAGAGCCGTTGATGCCTATGGAAGCATTTGCTATTGCATATTGCTCTATAAGTGAGCGGTTTAGCTTTAGTTCATTGTTCCAGAAGATGCTCTTTCCTGCATAGCCGCGCTCTATCGAGCCGTCTATGTTGTCCCAGTGGTTCAATATTCTCAGACGGAAAAAAGGATGAGATTCGCCCTGCTCACCTCTGAGCCATGCAAACTTACCATAGAGCAGACCCTGCTGCGTGCGTGCTGTTATCACATTGCCGTTGATGCGATAGCCATCATCGGCAGGCATGCTGGCATCAATCTTCAGGGTGAGCTTGTTGAAAGCAGCTGTGTCTTGTCGAAGCCATAGCTTGCTGCCGTCCTCTGCTTTGGCGGAAAGAAGCGCCAGAAGACATAAGATAGATATAAGATGTCGTTTCATGAAATGTGTCTTAGATAATTGCGTACATGTTTGCGCGCTATGCCGAGCTGATACTCAACATGCTTGTATCTCTCGCCTGTGGCGTCGCAGATGTCGCGAGCCTTCATGCCTCCATAGACATGCAAGCGGTAGATATCCTGACACTCTGGAGCGAGACGCGCCAGGCTGCGCTCCAACTGCTCCGTGAGGTCTCTCATTGAGAGTATGTGCTCAGCAGAGTCGCTGCCCATCGTTGAGCGTGCCAGTTCGTGAGCAACGTCTGTCCGAGTGGCGTGACGGCGATAATAGTCAATTATCAGGTGTCGGCACAGAGTATAGGCTAGATTGCCTATAGTGTTCTCACAGATGGGACGTTGTTCGGAGAGCAGCTTTAAGAACGCTTCCTGCACAATGTCAGCTGCCTCCTCGTTGTTGTGGAGACGTATCGTGGCAAAGACGAGAAGCTCGCTGTGATGCTCGCGATAGTAGCGTTCTATGATTTCTCTGTTGCTCATTCGTTAATCACTTTCTGTATTGTTCCGTCCTCGTTGTAGAACAAGCGCTGCACCTTCAGCGAACGCAGGTGAGTGACATCGTTTGAAGGCACGCAGTCGTGATAGAAGAGATACCACTGTCCCTTGTATTCTACTATGCTGTGGTGTGTGGTCCATCCCACCACTGGGTCGAGTATCACGCCCTGATACTTGAATGGTCCGTAAGGGTTGTCGCCTATGGCGTAACACAGCATGTGGCTGTCGCCAGTAGAATATGAGAAATAGTACTTGCCGTTATATTTGTGCATCCATGATGCCTCGAAGAAACGGTGTGGGTTGCCAGCCTTCATAGGCTCGCCGTTGGCATCGAGAACCACGAGGGCGCGAGGAGCCTCTGCAAACTGAAGAACATCATCGCTCATGCGTACCACAGCGCTGTTTATGGCTGGAGAGTCGGCTGTGGTGAAGAGCTCTCCCTTGTGGTCAGGAGCAGCACCGAGGTCAACGAGTCCGTTCTCTTCTCCATATTTGCCCAACACTGGAGCCTTGCCGTTAGGCAGCGGGCGCCACCACTGGAGCTGTCCGCCCCATAGTCCTCCGAAGTAGCAGTACACCTGTCCGTCATCATCTTTGAATACGCTTGGGTCAATAGAGAACGAACCGCGTATGGGCTGGTCCTGTGGCACGAACGGTCCTTCTGGCTTGTCGGCTACTGCCACACCAAGATGGAACACTCCGTCATAGCCTTTTGCAGAGAAGATGAGGTAGTACTTACCGTCTTTCTCCACCACGTCGTTGTCCCACATCTGTTTCTCAGCCCATTTCACCTGGTCAACATCGAGAATCACTCCATGGTCTGTAGCTTCATCCTTCTCTACGTCGCCAAAGCTGAGCACGTGGTAGTCGCGCATCTGGAAGTGTCCGCCGTCATCGTCGAAGCATTCTCCGGCATCCCAGTCATGTGAGGGATAGATATAAAGACGTCCGTTAAACACATTGGCAGAGGGGTCTGCCATATAGTCGCTTGGGAAAAGATAGCGTGGTTTCATAATTCTGATTGTTTTGTCGTTATTGTTTTGTTATTTGTAAATCTTGATAATCTCATCTACCACAGGCTTAGCCTTATACTGTCGGTCGAACAGCAGAGGGTAGTTGGTGCGTCCCTTGATGGGCCATCCGTTGAGCCATGAGCCACCGTCGCTCACTCCCCAGATATTTATGCGGCTTATCTGTGAGCGGTGCTTGTAGTAGAGGTTAAACAATGCCAGCCATCGGGCGTCAAGCTCCTTCTGTTTTGCAGCCGGCAGTCCGTTGGGGTAGGGGTTGTACTTCTGCTGAAGCTCGAAGTTCTGTGCTATGTCTGCACCGCCGAATCCCTGTGGGTTTGGCAGCACGTTGACGTCGAGCTCAGTAATCATAACCTTTACTCCGCAGGCTGCGAAGGCGTCGATGGACTTCTCATATTCCTTCAGGTCAGGATAGTCCAGTCCGTTGTGGCTCTGCATGCCCACACCGTCTATGCGCAGTCCCTTTGCCTTCAGGTTCTTCACAAGTCGGCATACAGCCTCTCGCTTCTTTGGCTGGGCCATTGAGTAGTCGTTGTAGTACAGCTCTGCATCAGGATCTGCTTCGTGGGCAGTACGGAAGGCAATCTCTATGAACTCCTCGCCTAAGAGATTGTAATAGTGTGACTTGCGGAACGAGCCGTCGTCCATGATAGCCTCGTTCACCACGTCCCATCCGTGAACCTGTCCCTTATAGTGACCCACCACGGTCTTGATGTGCTTTATCAGTCGCTCTTTCAATACTTCCTTTGAAGCGGGGCTTGCTGCATAGCCATTGGTGAACCACCAGTCAGGAGCCTGCGAATGCCATACCAGACAGTGTCCCAGCACCTTAAGGTTGTGCTGCTGACAGTAGCTCACGAACTTGTCTGCCACACGGAAGTCGAAGAGTCCTTCTGCAGGTGCCAGCGTCTCTGGCTTCATGCAGTTCTCAGCCACTGCGCAGTTGAAGTGCTTGTCCATCACGGCATCGGCCTCAGGCACCTGTCCGTCGCTCTGCCACTGATTGATGGCAGCACCAATCAAACAATATTTTCCGATAGCATCCTTCAGCCCCTGCTGAGCCATGCCTGCCATTGGCATCATGGTCAAGCAGAGTGCCAAAACCTTGATTGTCTTATTCTTCATGACTGCGTGCTTCGATTTCCTTGTTTATCTGGTCTATCTTGTCGTCAGTAAGCTCATAGCGTGAGATGATGAACATCGCGAGGAGGAGCAGGGCTGCAGGTATTACGCATACCAGCCAGAGGATGCCCTCTTCAGCCTCGGGAGTCTGCTCTATGACTTCTGGGTTGTATGCCACATAGGCAAGGATGGCAGGAGCGACAACGCTTCCGAGCGTCATGCCGGCCTTGAAGAAGATGCCTGTAAGTGCATTTACGATACCTGCGATGCGCTTGCCGCTGACATATTCGCCATAAGAGATGACCTCAGGCACCAGTGCCCACATGTAGCCTGTAGCCACTATGACGCCAGTCGATTTCACAAACTGGGCGATATATACCAGAGTCATGCTGGGCTGCTCCATCTTTGCTACAAAATAGAGGAATGCCATGCCGATGATTGCTATGGACAGGAAGATGTAGAACATGTTCTTCTTGCCTACCATCTTTTTTATCATTGGAACGAGCGGCATGAATATGAACGACGGAGCCGAGCCGAGACCCATGAATATTGAAAGCTGGTCGGCTGAGCCTCTCATGTTGCTGTTTATGAAGTATGCGCCAGCAGCATTGCCGATAGACATCATGGCGAAAGCTGTGATGAAGAAGAATGCTATGACTCTTAGCGGACGGTTATGGAAGAACTCCATCCACAGGTCGCTTATCTTCACGTTGGCTGCCTCGCTTGCGTCCATTACCACGCGCTCCTTACACTGGCTGAAGCAGAAGAACAGCAGAGCCAGACCTATTGATGCATATATCGTCATCGTGGTGAACCATGCAGCAGGATCCTTTGGCAGTCCCTCGTGCTCCTCGTTGGTGAAGTAGGCGATGAGCAGTGGCAGACCAGAGCCCACGGCCAGTCCGCCGCAGTTGGCCATGAACATTCGTACTGATGTGAGGATTGTAATCTCGTCTGTATCGCGAGTGAGCGATGAGTTCAGTGCGCCATAAGGCACGTTTATGAATGTATAGAGTAGCGTCATTGCTATGTATGTCACATAAGCGTAGAGCAGTGATGGCGCGAATCCGTTCCAGAAGCAGAGGATGGCAAATCCTGTCAGAGGAATACCTACATAAACAAGATATGCACGATATTTGCCTAACTTTGGCGAGTGCTTGTCTATTAGGGCACCAACGATAGGGTCCCATATCACGTTTGCCACGTTGCCTACTGTGAACATCACAGAGACGTCAACTGCGTCGAGTCCGTAGATGTCGGTGTAGAAGAACAGCAGATACATGCATGTAGTCTGGAAAATCAAGTTTTGGGCTAGGTCGCCCGAGCCGAAGCCTATGCGCTGCAGCCATGAAAGTTTGTAAAATCCTTTTGTTTCAGTTGTTGACATATTTGTTTGTGTTTTTGGTTTTTCCGTATTTGATTGCAAAAGTAATGCTTTTCCTGGTAATTGAGCGCTTTTTATGTTGCAGATGCTTACCGATATGTTTCATTTTGAAACAAATAACAAAATAGCCCTTGTTTTGTACCAAAAAATGCACTAAATTTGCCGATGTTATGAAAAAGCTACTTATCCTATCTTTCGCGCTCTTATGCGCTATGGTGGCAGACGCCAAGGTGCAGCTGCCCCAGTTGTTTCAGTCGAATATGGTGTTGCAGCGAGGCAAGCCCATCCCTGTTTGGGGTACTGCCGATGCTGGCGAGACTATCCGTGTTACCTTTAAGAAAAAGACCTACGAGACCACTGCCGATGCCAACGGCAAATGGAAGGTTGTGCTTCCCCAGCAGAAGGCAGGAGGTCCCTTCGAATTGAGAATTGAGAGTGGAGCGCTCGACCTTAGGTCGCTTGCTACCGAAGGGACGCAAGAATTTAGAAACAATTCTGACAATTATTCTCAAATCACTCTCGAGAATGTGCTCATTGGCGATGTGTGGCTGTGCTCTGGCCAGTCAAATATCGACGTGACTATTGAGCGCGTTTATCCTCAGTATGGCAAGGTTATCGATGACTATAGTAATGATCGCGTCCGCATGTTCCGCGTGCAGACTGACTTCGATACCCACGGACCAAAGGGCGACGTTAGGCCTACGCCCATCAACTGGAAGCCTGTCACCAAGGACAACGCGTGGCTTTTCTCTGCTGTAGGCTATTTCCTCGGACGCGAGATGTTTGAGAAGACCGGTGTTCCTCAGGGCATCATCGTCAACTCTCTTGGCGGAACGCCCATTCAGGCGTGGCTTGCTGCTGACACCATCCGTCAGCATTTCCCTGAACTCTACCAGCAGACCGAGTTCTTCCAGGACGATGACATGGTGCGCGCTCTTCAGCGTGGCAATGCAGCAGCACAGAATCGTTGGCAGAAGATGCTCACAGACACAGATCCTGGCTTCTCACAGCACTTTTCTGCGCGTGAATATAATGATTCTAAGTGGGAGAAGAAGCGCGTGTTCAGCGTGAATAATGGTCTCATGAACAGCGTCAACCTCTCTTCCGATTATCGCTATACAGGCTCTTTCTGGGCTCGCCAGCACGTTACCATCGATGCTGCCCATGCAGGAAAGCCCTGCCGACTGCTTGTAGGCACGCTCTTCGATGCCGACCAGACCTATGTCAATGGCAAGCAGGTAGGCTCTACTGGCTATCAGTATCCTCCACGTCGCTACACCATACCCGCAGACCTGCTCGTTGAGGGCGACAACGCTCTATCGGTACGCTTCGTTACCAAGGGTGGCTCTCCTCACTTCATTCCTGAGAAGCCCTATAAGCTTATTTTCGACGATGGCAAGGAGGTGCTCCTCTCTGACGAGTGGCTCATCCACGAGGGCGCACGAATGCCTCAGACACCTTCGGCAAACGCAGGCGGACAGAACCTCCCGTCTGTGCTCTACAACGCTATGCTCTATCCCTTGGCACCTTACGCCCTCTCTGGAGTGGTGTGGTATCAGGGCGAGTCAAACAGCGGTGGCGACAGTCGTAACTATGAGCAGTGGCTCACCCAGTTGGTAAGTGGCTGGCGACAGCTGTGGCAGATGAACGACCTGCCTTTTGTGGTGGTTCAGTTGGCCAACTACATGGCGCCAAGCGACACCCCGCAGGAGACTGGTTGGACTACTGTCCGTGCTGCCCAGAGCAAGGTGGCAGCTACTGTTCCAGGTGTTGGTCTTGCTGTTGCCATTGACCTTGGCGAGACTGTAGATATTCATCCTCTGCGCAAGCGTGAGGTGGCTCAACGTGTTGCTATGAGTTTTGATAAGATGTTGTGGAACAAGAAATTACAGCTTTATCCTACAGTAATTTCTAATTCTGTTAATGGCGATGCTGTAGAGCTGAAACTGGACCAGAAATTGAAGAATGAGGGTGCTCTCTATGAGTTTGAGATAGCAGGTGCCGATGGTCGTTTTGTCAATGCCGAGGCTACTGGCAGTGGCAACACCATCGTTGTTCGTTCGTCTGTTAAGGAGCCTCGTCGTCTGCGCTATGCGTGGAAGAATAATCCTCTGAAAGCAAACGTCTTTGGTGTCAACAATCTTCCCATGGCTCCATTAGAAATTAACCTCTAATCTCTCACCTCTCACCTCTCACCTCTTACCTCTTACCTCTCACTTCTCATTTCTCACCTCTCCCTATGGACATAGCAATCTTCACGCTCACTTCAGCTCTCCACGACGCACAGTCGGTTAAGGCATCAACCCAGCAGTTTCTTGGTGCAATAGGCATTGATCATGTATTTTGCGATGCCGACTATACCGAATACGGTCACCACGACCTCAATATAATATATGTGCGCACAGGAGGCACTGAGGGCATCTTTCTTGAGAAGTTGCCTGTCCTGAAGGCTCAGGGTGGCGACAGCCCCATCTATCTTCTCACGTCAGGGCTCAGCAATTCCCTTGCCGCCTCGCTGGAGATACTGTCTTATCTGCGCCAGCAAGGCCTTCGTGGCGAGGTTATTCATGGCAGCAACGAGTATATAGCAGAGCGAATCAGGTCATTGGCAGCTGTTGAGAAGGCTCGCCGTCAGCTTCGTGAGTGTCGCCTTGGTGTAGTGGGGGAGCCGTCCGACTGGCTCATCTCCAGTCATGTCGATGCTGCTGTTGTGAAGAAGCGCCTTGGCATCTCTCTTGAGAGCATAGCCATCAGCGAGCTTCTTTCCATCATGGATACCACGCCAGAGACGATGCCTCAGGAGACCTCCAGCGTGGAGTGTATAAAGCAGGCCCTGCCAGGCGCCAATCGTATCTATCTCGCTCTGAGGCAGTTGGCTCAGCAGCACAGACTCAACGGACTGACCATCCGTTGCTTCGACCTTCTCACGGCTGTTCACAACACAGGCTGTCTGGCTCTTGCAAAGCTGTCGTCAGAAGGCGTTGTTGCTGGCTGCGAGGGCGACGTGCCCGCCCTGCTTACAATGGTCATTGGCAAGGCTCTCACAGGCATCACTGGCTTCCAGGCCAACCCAGCGCGAGTGGATATTGCCACAGGCGAGCTTGTTTTTGCCCATTGCACCATACCTTTCAGTCTTGTTGAGCGCTATGAGCTCGACACCCATTTCGAGTCGGGCATAGGCGTTGGCATTCGTGGTTTCATGAAGGAGGGGCCTGTCACGGTGTTCAAGGTCTCTGCCGACCTCTCGCGCTATTATGCCGAGGAGGGCTTCCTTGTTAAGAACATGTCGCAGCCCAATATGTGTCGCACTCAGCAGCTCATTCGTCTGTGCAATCCCGAGCAGGCCCGATATTTCCTCACCTCGCCCATAGGCAATCATCACGTCATCATTCCTGGCCATCATAAGCGTCTCATCGATGATTTCATGTCCTTTTAGAAGAAAAACTTCAAGTTTTTATACAAGCTAATGTAGTATTAGTGTTGCGTTTTGTGGAAAATCATCCCACAAATTTGAAAATTATGGATAATTTCTTTGGCAGAATGGTTAACAATGTTTATCTTTGCATCATAAAAGTAAAAAATATTAACCTGAATATACATCTGACCAATGAAAAAAGTGTTTCTTACCCTCATGGGGCTGTTGGCAGTAGTAGTTGCCAACGCCTACACTTGTGTTAACTTCAACTCCGGCGATCCCAACATTTTGATGCAGAGAGTGAACATCTCTTACGAGATACTTTGGGACGAAGCCCGCGTCTCCAACCACGAGAACCTGCTTTGGAAAGACTATCTTAACAAGCGTGGTGCTGACTTCGTGCGCGACTGGCCCAGCGATCGTGAGAAAGCAGAGAATTATTTCGTTAACCGTTTCAACAAGAAGAGCGACTTCTTGCGCATCCAGGATGGTTCTCCCGTCTATAAGATGATTGTCCGTCCCCGCACTATCGACGTTGGTGGCGCGGGAGCAGCTTTCACCCCGTTCTCATCGGCTAAGGCTGGTGGTTGCATCATGGATGGCACTATAGAGTTTGTCGATTTGAGCAAGAATCAGGTTGTCTGCATTCTTAACGTTGTTGAGGGCAAAGGCCTAGGCCACATGTCAGAGACTATCCGTCTCGGCTTGATGCTTCACGAGATAGCAGGCGACATCCACGACTTCATTAACGATAATGTTAAGAAGGGTAAGGTTATGGCTACTCCAATAGCTGGCGCTGCAGCCGTTCCAGTTGTTTCTGCCCCAGCCGTATCAACACCTGTTGCTACTGCTCCTACAGCAGCCACTTCTGCTCCTGCTGCCCCTGCTGCTGCGAGCGCAGGCGATGTGCGCATAGTTCTGAAGAATGGCAGCGTGCTCATCGGCAAGATGAAGGCTTTCGACCCCACCAAGGCAATAACCATTGAGATGGCAGGCATGTCTACCTCTATCCCAATGACTGAGGTGCAGAATGTAGAGTCTGTAGGAAATGCTGCTCCAGTGGCTCAGCCAGCAGCTGTTCAGACAGCTCCTGTTCAGTCTGCTCCTGTTCAGGCAGCCCCAGCCAATGTGTCTCTTGGCAGTCAGAAGCTCCTTGTTACTGACAACAACCCCTATCCTGAGTCATTCCGCGTCACCATCGATGGCCATGTGATGAACATGATTCTCGTTCGTGGCGGCCACATGAACATGGGCTACAATGGCGATGGCAGCCGCAGAATGCACAGCGAGCCTGTCCATGAGGTCATCGTCACCTCTTTTTATATGAGCGACCAGCCCCTTCCCGCATCGCTTGTGCTGCCCCTCGTTGGCGACAAGAACGTTGATGGTCAGGGCAGCGAGCCTGCTCAGGTGCGCGGCTTCGACGATGTGGAGCGTGTCATTGCCAACGTTCAGCGTAAGACAGGCCTGCCTTATCGTCTGCCTACAGAGGCCGAGTGGGAGTATGCCGCTTGCAGTCAGCAGCAGAACGCCATCTTCAGCATCGCTTCGGGCCGTTACACAGCCTATGAGTGGTGCAGCGACTGGCTCGACTGGTATCCTGAAGACCGTGTGGTCATCACCGACCCTACAGGTCCTATGCGTGGCGAGCAGCATGCCATCCGCTCTATCAACAGCCGCGGTGGTAAGTTCGACCGCAGCAATGACATTGACGAACGTGGCTCCTACCTCGGACTCGTCCGTCTTGTCATCAAGGCAAAAGATGTAAAATAAGAACAAAAAACTAAAATACAATCATTATGAAAAAAGCATTCAAACTTTTCGTTGCAGCGCTGATGCTCTTCACAGCTACCAGTGCCAATGCACAGTTCTCACGCAAGGAGAACAACCGTGTTCCCGATCGTTTCCATATGGGCCTGCGTGGTGGCGTTACCGTTAGCTCATTTAGTGAAAGTGGATTAGAGCCTCTCACCATGCCTTATGGCGGTTTTGGCCTTGACTTCCAGATTGCACCCATCCCTCTCTTCCTGGGAACAGGAGCTTACTACATGGACCGTGGCTATACTTACGACAAATATACTTATGGAGGCTATTATGAAAAAGACCAGCACGACCGTCACTCTGTTGTGCTGCCATGGACTTTGAGCTATCACATCAATGTCGCTCCTAACTTCTTTATTAATCCATTCTTAGGCGCTGTCGTGTCTTTTGATGTGGAAGAGGATGAAGAAGAGCTTGTGGACTACAGCCTTCGCATTGGCACCAGCTTGAACTTTGGCCGCCTCTATGTTGACTTGGGCTATGACTACGGTCTGAAGGAGTGGGAGAAAGAATCCAGGTATTATTCTACCGGTAAGTACTATACTAGCAAGGTTAAGTATGGCACTTGTGGCGTGTTCTTCATGACCCTTGGCTTCAACTGGGCAGGCAGCCGCTAAATAATTAGAAAACATTAATCATTTATAAATAAACTCTTATGAAAAAGACATTCAAACTTTTCGTAGCAGCACTGATGCTTCTCGGCGCTACAAGTGCTAATGCACAGTTCTCACAGAAAGAGAACAACCGTGTTCCCGACCGTTTCCACATGGGTTTGCGCTTTGCTTATACTGCAAACACCTCAACATGGGAAAACGTATATTCGAAGAAGGGAAGCACTCTTGACACCAAAGCGCTTTCATTCGGTTCGTTCGGTATCGGCATGGACTTCCAGGTAGCACCCGTTCCCCTGTTCCTGGAGACTGGTTTCTACTATGTCAACAAGGGTTTCTCGCTGGATACCGACAAGTGGAAGTATGATGAGATACAGCATCTCCACATGCTTGAAATACCTTTTGTAATAAGCTATCACATCAATGTTGCTCCAAACCTGTTCATCAACCCATTCCTCGGCGCTTATTATGCTGCTGGTGGACCTGATGGTGACTTGTGGAAAGATATTGATGCAGATGATGCACTTAGCGATTACGGTCTGCGCTTTGGCTGTGGTCTGAACTTCGGTCGTTTGGTTGTCAATATGGGTTATGACTATGGTCTTGCAGATATCGAGCCAAACAAAAAGTTCATCTCTACCTACAGCTCTAAGACACCAACCTTCAAGACAGGCATGTTCTTCATGACTCTCGGCTTCAACTGGGCAGGTAGCCGCTAATCATAGATAATCAAAAAACAAGAATGAGAGGAAGCGCGTGTGTGCTTCCTCTCATTGTTTTTACACCTAAAGTTCTTTCTAACTCATCCCCCTCCCCTCTGGCGCTCGGCGCTTGCGACGCTTGGCTCGTCCAAGAATGGAAGGGGTGGCTCTACATGCAGCTCTGCACTCCGAGGCTTGTTGCTATCGCGGTAAGTATTGCCGCAATTGTCTGCAACACAAATTTCCACGTTTCGTTCTTCATAATCACTAGTTTTTTTCTTTGTTTGTCAAGAATCGAATTGTTGTCTTTTTTCTTAGAAACGAATTCCCATAATTAACATAATTTGTTCCACGAATTTTATTAATAATATTTGTCAAGAATTTGAGAATTTTCCTTTCTTAGAATTTTTTGCTACGCAAAGGAATTAGAGATGGCTGCGCATGAAAAGCAAACTATTATTTCGACCGTAGGTCGAGTCTCAAATTCAAATAATTCTTTATCTCGCGGAAATGAAAATTCTCTAATTACTGCGAGCACTCGTGGGTCTTCGACAAATCTCTCTAATTCTTGACAAATAAATTAATCATTGACTTTTCTAACTCATCCCCTTCCCCTCGGGCGCTCGGCGCTTGCGACGCTTGGCTCGTCCAAGAATGGAAGGGGTGGGTTTTAGGTTTTAAGGCTCTTCCTCCACTGCCCCTGGGTTCGGCGTCTCATTGCTGTTGCCACTTGCGCTTCCGTCGACCGGATATCCGCCCTCGAGACCAATCTTCGTGGTGAGCGTGTTGCTCTGTCGCATCACCCTTGCGGTGTAGATGCTGTTCTTGCTCTGGTCGGCGAGGAACTTCACGCCTATGCGTGTGATGTTCTTCGAGATGTCGAAGTCTTCGGAGCTGTCCGCGCCTGTGGAGCTGGCGCCGAGGTAGAGCGTGCCTATTCCGTCGAGCTTCACCTTGTAGCCCTCTGCCAGCTGCTCTGCTATGCAGTGCATCAGCTTGCGGGTCACGCCCAGCACCACATCGTCGGTATAGACGGAGCCGTGCTTCATGATGTGGTTGGCCAGCTCATCGGTGCCCATCGTGCCGCGGTGGAGCACCTTGCCATACCACTTGCCGTAACACTTTGTCAGCTTCTCGTTTGTGTTCTGATACTTCTTAATTGTAATTGTTCCCATAGTTTTTAATAGTTTAAAGGTTTAAGTTGTTTAAGTAGTTTGAGTTCTCTCGTGAGCGTTCTTCCTGATTGCTGGCGGTGTTTTTTCTGTTCGCCGCGTGCGTTCTTTCTAAACGCTGTTGTGTGTCATTGTGGTGCATCCTAAACACAGTACAAAGGTACTAAATTTTGAGGTGCCACGCAAGGATTCCTTTCATTTATCTCAGATTTATTTCAAATGTTAAAATTGACGTAGCTACGCAGCTACACAGCTACATTTGCTTTCGTAGAAAGTGTCATTTACTAATGGGTGCTACTTTTATATATAATATAAAAAATTTTCACTTAAATAGTCACTACATGAATTTACCTTATGTAGCTGTGTAGCTGTGTAGCTGCGTCATGTCTTTTAGACATTTCCTGATTTCCTATTTCAGTACAAGACAACATTTCGAAATGAGAAGAAAATCATCAAAAAAGTGCCGTAAAGTGGAAAATGTAATTAGGGGGAGAAGAGGGGCGGCTTTTCTGTAGCTCACGCTACAGACACGGTGGCGCGGTTTGCTACAGGCAATGTGGAGCTCACGCTACAGACACGGTGGTGGCAATGAGGGCGGTTTGATGTAGGGACGGTGGCAGCACCAATGATTTTATGGTATTGAATCAGTGGAAGCTTCTATGGTAAACTAAAAGCTCAGAGAAGGAAATCTCAGCGAAGTCCTTGCGTGGAAACTCTCGTGGTGTGGCTGATGGCACAGACGCTCTCGGTAAGACGGTTGAGGTAATGGAAACGGTCATAATCGCTTTTGAAGGAAGGCATGTCCTCTGGCCACGGCGCGAGAATGAGCAGCGTACCGGCGGCACAAGCATCGAAACGGCTACGCTCGGGTTTCCAATACTGGCCGATAGGCTCAGATTGTACGTGTATCAGGCGCAGCCCTTGATGCAAGGCGATGTTCTTTATGCGCTTTTCACATTCGGAGATGCCTGGGGTGACCAGTACGTCGCCACTCTCGGCTGCTGATAGTAGCCTATGGCGTTCAGTCTCCCAGAAGTTTGTCTGTTCCGTAGGGATGCCGTCTGTCTTGCGATGGAAGAACACTTGGTGTTTTTCTGGTTGTCGCAACAGCAGAAGATTGCCGAAGGCGCTGTAGCGCGTGCCTCCAATGGTTATACAAAGTGCACGCTGGAACAGGTCAGGATATTCGCGGCGCATCATCAGGCGGCGGGGGTTGTCGCGCAGGTAGCGTTTCCAGTTGTCCAGCTGGCCGTCGCGCATGAGGATGTGGTCATTGTAGTTGGGGGCGAAGAGGGGAGGACGGTTTGCTGTAGCTGACGCTACAGGCACGGTGGCAGAGCAAGGCTGGCTTTTTACGACAGGCACGGTGGCAGAGCAAGACTGGGTTTTTACGACAGGCACGGTGGAAGAGGCGTTAGCCTTGGCTTCCTCCAGCAAGCGCCACCAAGCACGGCTGACGCCGCCCTTGAATGCACCGATGATGATGCCGAGATGCTTGCCTTCAGGTAGCGGTGCGTTGATGCGAACTATCATGTGAATATGGTCGGGCATGAGGCACACTTGCCAGACGTCAACCATTCGATAGTAGTGGTGAATCTTAGGAATCTCGTCGGTGAGCACGGCTTCTCCAAGGGGAGAAGGGTGAAGATGGGGAGCTTCGCCACCTGATTTTGTGGTGCCGACTATCTTGCCAAAGACCGGCCGTCGGTCGGCAACGGCCATCGTAACCTCGTATGTCCCAGGTATGGCGTAGTTGTGGCCAAACATGCGGCGGGTCTGATTAGACTTATTTGCGCAATTATTGGAGGACTGTTGATCCATGGCTTTCGTTCTATCTGCTGCAAAGATACATCAACATTTCGAAAATGAGAAGAAAAGTATCAAAAAAGTGCCGTAAAGTGGAAAATGTAATTTCTATGGTTTTACTTTTTGAACAGGTGAGGAATGAACTCGTTGAGTCCACGACGCCATGTGAGCCACTCGTGACCGGTGCCGGCAGACTCGTTGGAATCGACCTTTACGCCCAGCTCGCGAAGCTGCTTGACAATATCGCCACTCTTGATGAAGTCGTCAGAGCCCCAGTTCATGTAGAAGTAGTGAATCTTCTTGTTGAACTCGTCGGACTTGGCAAACACGCCGTCATAGGCGGTCTTGACGTCGAGACCGAAGATGGCTCCGCTGAAGGTGCCCATCCACGCGAACTTGTCGAGGTTGGTGAGCACGATGTCGAATGTCTGATGACCACCCCATGACAGACCGGCCATGGCACGGTTCTCGCGATCGGCCTTAGTGCGGAAGGTCTTGTCGATATAAGGAATGAGGTCGTTGAGCAGAACAGGATAGAACGAAGCACCATACTGACTGCGTCCGGCACGGTTGTCACCACCACGGAACGGAGCCTTGATGTCGCCGCTCTCCATGACAACAATCATTGGCACAGCCTTGCCAGAAGCGATGGCGTTGTCCATGATGTGCTGCATGTGACCCTGCTTGCTCCAGCCTGTCTCATCCTCGCCCATGCCGTGCTGGAGATAGAGCACAGGGTAGCGTTTCTTTGCATTTGCCTTCAGCTCGTATTCGGCTGGAGTATAGACCATTACGTGACGCCAAGCGTTCTGTGACTGTGACCAGTAATAGAGGCTGCGCACCTGTCCGGCGGCAACGTTTTGCTGTGGACGATAGTAGTTGCCTTCGTCGCCCTCGGGAATCTCTATGCCGCCTGCTTCGCGGTTGCAACCGAAGTAGGTCTCAGTAGCTGGGTCGATGAAGTTAACACCGCCGATGTTCATGAAATAATAGTGGAAGCCAACGGGCAGAGGATCGGTCTTGACCATCCAAGAGCCCTTGCCGTCAGACAGCATGTCGTATTTCTTGCCGCAGATGTCGAGGACTACCTTGCGGGCCTCGGGAGCATTGATGCGGAAATAGGCGCAGCGCTGCTTGTCAACCTTGGGGAACTCGTTGCCAGGAACGGTGGTCTCGGCAATAAAGGCATCGGCAGGAACCTCAACCTTCTTTGGCATCTCGATGAACGGACGCTTGGGCTCGTAGCCAAGGAAACGGGCTACGGCCTCACCATAGCGACAGCCCAGCTCGCGATAGCCTGCAGCATCGAAGTGAAGACGGTCGGGACCGTTGGTGCAGTCGTCGGAAGAGATGACCTGAGAGGTGTGAAGGGTGTTGGGCAGCTCGTCAATCTGCTTCTTACAGCCTATGCACACGCCCTTGCCGCCAGCCTGAACGATGTTGCCTGCATAGAGGTTCACATCCTCGGGCTTCAGCTGAAGGTCGCCACACAAGCGGTCATAGACCTGCTGAACAAGTCCTGCCCATTTGGGGTCGCCGGTATTGGTCTCGCCCTGATGCATCAGGATGCCCTTGATGACACCATCCTTCTGGGCCTTCTTTGCCAAGGTTACAAGACGCTCGTAAGGGTTGTTGTTATAGGCTTCGAGCATGCCTTTCATCCAGCTCGGAGCACGCTTCACATAGCTCTGGATGCTGTCGGGGAGGAAGCCTCTGATGTCAATACCGCCGATAGCCACGTGGATGACACCAATCTTGATGTTCTCAGGAAGTGACTCTACGAGGGTGCGACCAAACCAGTCGGCAGGTGTCAAGCCGGTATTAGGACGGCAGAGTGGGGGAACGGCCTCACACCATTCGCCCATCTTGCGACCACGCTGGGGGTCATCGACGGCAGGCATCAGCAGGAAGCGTGGGCCGGGACTCTTGAGGTCTTGAGCCTCAGGACGTGCGGCACCCTCCATGTTTGACTGTCCGAAACAGAGGAAAATGTAGAAGTTCTCGTCGGGTTGCGACTTCTTCTTGTCAGCCGTCGTGCTGACGGAACTTGCCATGATGCTACCCGAAGAGAGCAGCGCGATGGCAGCAATGGTTAGGTTTTTTAAAATTTTCATAAGTTTAGAAAGTGGTTTTTGTTATGACATTTGGTTGCAAATTTAATAATTAATTGGAATTCTTTTATGCTAAAATACGTGTTTTTACGGCTGTTGAGACAAATGCAAAACAATGAGACACAAAGAACGATGGAAACATGGAAAGAAAGTCATAACTTTGCACACATAAAACTATAAACTCTAACAAATAGCTTAAGAATGAAACATCTAAAGAAGATTGCCCTGGCAGCAATGCTCGTGATGAGCGGAAGCACTACAACATGGGCACAGGGGCTGAAAGATGCCTACAAGGACTATTTCACTATCGGCGTGGCGCTGAACCAGCGCAACATTTCCAATGAGGACCAGATGGCTCTGGTGCGTAAGGAGTTCAACAGCATTACTGCTGAGAACGACATGAAGCCAGGAGAGCAGCATCCGAAGGAGGGAGTGTGGAACTTCGAGAAGGCTGACCGTATAGCCGACTTCTGCCGCAAGAACGGCATCAAGCTGCGTGGACATTGCCTCTGCTGGCATGCTCAGTTTGCCGACTGGATGTTCGTAAACAAGAAAGGCAAGGAGGTGAAGAAGGAAGTGTTCTACGAGCGTCTGCGTGAGCACATCCACACCGTTGTGAACCGTTATAAGGACATAGTATATTGCTGGGACGTGGTAAACGAGGCAATGGCCGATGATGGCGGCTTCCGCGGACCACGACGTGGCGGACAGGAGCCCAGCCCATATCGTCAGAGCCGTCACTTCAAGCTCTGTGGCGACGAGTTCATAGCAAAGGCATTCCAGTTCGCACGTGAGGCCGATCCAAACGCTCTGCTGTTCTACAACGACTATAGCTGTGTGGACGAGGGCAAGCGCGAGCGTATATATAATATGGTAAAGAAGATGAAGGACGCTGGTGTGCCCATCGACGGTATCGGCATGCAGGGCCACTACAACATCTATTTCCCTGACGAGGCACAGCTGGACAAGGCTATCAGCCGCTTCAAGGAGATTGTAAACCATATTCACATCACAGAGCTCGACCTGCGCATGAACAACGAGAGCGGTGGCCAGCTGATGTTCAGCCGTGGCGAGGCAAAGCCAATGCCGGCATACATGAACACTCTGCAGACTGACCAGTATGCCCGCCTGTTCAAAGTGTTCCGCAAGCATGCCGACGTGATAGACAACGTAACGTTCTGGAACCTCGGCGACCGCGACTCATGGCTTGGTGTGAACAACCATCCGCTGCCGTTCGACGAGAACTATAAGCCAAAGGCATGCTATCGCGCCATTCGCGACTTCAACCCTGAACTGGACAAGCGCATTCCAAAGGAAGACTTCCGTCCAAACGCCCTGAACCAGCCCGGACAGGAGTATCCACAGGTGAACAGCGAGGGCTATGCTCGCTTCCGCATCGTGGCTCCAGAGGCAAAGTCGGTAATCGTTAGCCTGGGTCTCGGAGGACGTGGAGGCACAGTTCTTCGCAAGAATAAGGACGGAGTATGGGAAGGCACGACAGAAGGGCCGATGGACGAGGGCTTCCACTACTATCACCTGACCATCGACGGCGCTACTGTCAACGACCCCGGAACACACAACTACTTCGGCTCATGCCGTTGGGAGAGCGGAATAGAGATTCCTGCTCACGACGAGGACTTCTATCAGGTGAAGAACGTGGCCCACGGCAACGTGCAGCAGGTGTTGTTCTGGAGCGAGAGCACAAAGCAATGCCGTCGCGCATTTGTTTATACTCCTCCTACTTACGGCAAGACCATTAAGGACAAGAAAGGCAAGGCCACGCAGGAGCGCTTCCCTGTGCTCTACCTGCAGCATGGATGGGGTGAGAACGAGACAAGCTGGCCTAACCAGGGCTGTGCAGGAATTATTATGGACAACCTCATCGCAGAAGGAAAGATAAAGCCATTTATCATCGTGATGACCTATGGCATGACAAACGACGTGAAGTTCGGAACCATTGGCTCGTTCACAGCCAAGGAGTTTGAGACTGTACTCGTTGACGAGCTTGTGCCTTATATCGATGCAAACTTCCTCACTATAGCAAACAAGGAAAAACGCGCTATGGCAGGTCTGTCAATGGGTGGCATAGAGACAAAGCTCATCACGCTCCGTCGTCCCGAGGTCTTCGGCTACTGGGGTCTGCTCAGCGGCGGACAGTATGCTCCCGAGGACATCAAGGATGCTAAACAGGTGAAGATGATTTTCGAGAGCTGTGGAGGCAGAGAGAATCCTGACGGCATAAAGAAGAGCATAGATGCTCTGAAAGCTGCCGGCATCAATGCCCATGGCTATGTGTCGCCTGCAACAGGACATGAGTTCCTGACATGGCGTCGCAGCCTGAAGGAGATGGCTCCGCTGTTGTTTAAGTAAAGACAGGGAAATGAGAAAAACTATATTGTTATCATTAATGTTTGTCGCGCTGGGCTGCATTGCTGTGCATGCTCAGCGCGCAACGCTGCGTATAGATGCCCAGAAGAAGTATCAACGCATAACGGGTTTCGGAGGCTTCGTCTGCTCACCACAGTTCCAGTATAACCACATGTCAACTGCTGATATAAAGAAAGTGTGGGGCCCGACGAGTACGGTGGGATGTAACATCATGCGTCTCTACATTCCTGTGGGTAGAAACTCATGGAGCCAGTCGCTGCAGACGGCTAAGACCGCCAAGCAGTTGGGACTCATAGTTTTCGCTTCGCCTTGGGGACAGCCTGCGGAGTGGAAGACTAACAACTCCATTAATGCAAAGAACAAAGGCGAGGATGCAGGCTCGCTGAAAAAAGAAAACTGGGCCGACTATGCTCAATATCTGGAGGATTATGTCCAGTATCTGCGCGACAACGGTGTGGAGCTCGATGCCATCTCCATTCAGAACGAGCCCGACTGGCCTTGCTCTTATGCAGGATGCATCTGGTCGGCATCGGAAATAGCTGAGTTCGTAAAGACCTATGGCAAGAACATCAGCTGTAAGGTCATAGCGCCTGAGACTCTTGCCGTGAGAGACGACTATGTCAACGCCCTGAACAACATGCAGACGCTCGAAGGTTTCGATATCTACGGCGGACACCAGTACGGCGGCATCCAGTCGGCATACAAGAACCTTGGCAAGAAGGGTAAGGAGATATGGATGACGGAGTATCTCATCAACTGGAACGAGGCAGAGAACAATACTCGTAACTTCGACTTCTCAAAGGATTTCTTCGACTTCTTCCGTGCCATCAACGTTTGCATGCTTGGCGACTTCAACGCATGGATTCACTATGCAGCAAAGCGCTACTACGGCATGTTGGGCGATGGACAGCGTGGCACGACGACAAGCGTGGTGACAAAGCGTGGATATATTATGGCACACTTCGCAAAGTCGGTAACAGGCATGACACGCGTAGAGGGAATATTCAGCGACGATGCAGAGACAGCTCTTGAGGGCTCAGCCTATCTGTCGCAGACAGGCGACACGGTGGTGGCTGTGATAGCCAACCCATCGGACAACGAGCGCACGCTGCTGATGGATCTGCCGTTCTATACACAAAGCGGAATGACTTATACTACAACGAAGACGAAGAACTATTATAAGAAGGCGCTTTCTTATGACGCAGAAACTTGCCGTCCAGAGGTGCAGGTGGCGGCACAGAGTGTGTTTACGGCGATGTTCGTTCGCAGTCGTGACCGTCAGGTGTCAAACATGAAGGGTTCAATAGCTCGTTTCGACATGATAGAGAACCAGACGACAACAAAGTCGACATTTGGAACAACATATAAACTGTCGAACAAGACAAAGACCTTCGACCATTCAAATCCACTTTTCTCTTCTAAGACAAATGCTGCCAGCGGATATGTTAAGCTGAGCAACCGTTTCGACAAGTTGGTGATGCATGTTAATTCAATCAGCTCAACGATGAACCTCAGTTCGGCTAAGACAACGCTCATCTATGTGAACAAAAAAGGTGAGGTGGCTTCTCATGATTATGGCGATTTAGACCTGAACAGAGGCAGCAACTTAAATCTTGTCTTCGACCTCTCGCCGGCAACACTCGCCGACGGTTGTATAGGCATCATCTCTATGACAAATAACAACTGGAGCTCTACACTTACATTAAAGTTCGGCGATGTGTATCTGTCAAACGGAGGCAACTATTCAGCTACGCTCAGCGGCGCTTATGTTGAAGACGACAGCAATGTGTATGACTATACCACCGACCCTTCGTGCACAAGCATTGACATGTCGGCTGTGACAGAACTGCCTTCATCGCTGCCCTGGCTAAATAATAATAAGGTGGTGTTTGCTGCTGCAGAGACTCCTTTCAATGAGGGTCAGACCAACGTGGTAAAGGGCACGTCATGCTCTTTGCTCTCGCTGAGCGACGCTGGAGGCGACTTCCGTCCAAAGACATCGTTCACAGCAGAGAAGGCAGAGATAAGTCTTAATGTGGAAGGAATGAGACTCGTGGCTCTTCCCTTTGCTGCCGTGGTGCCTGAGAACGTCAAGGCATACAAGGTGAACAACAACTACGAACTGCTGCCAACAGAAAATATTGAGGCAAACCAGCCAGTGGTGATAGTTGCCAATGGCGAGGTGGTGATAGAGGGTAGCGGAAGCGTAAATGCTGTTACTGCAGAACAGAGCGACATGATGCTTGGAACATCAGTTGAGGTGCCTCTCTATGCCGGCGACTATGTGCTTGGCAATGTTGATGGACAATGGGGATTTGTGAAGCTTACAGCAGCCTCAAAACTTGTTCCGTTTGGCGTGTATGCACAGCTCAACTCAGCCAGCGATTTCGTGGCATTCGACCTCTCGGCTACAGGAGTTAATAATATTGCAAATGAACTGCGCACCCATTATAATCGTGCATTTAACGTGATGGGACAACGCGTCAGCTTAACAAATAAAGGCTTAGTAATTGTTAACGGTAGAAAGCAATTTCATAGAAAATGATTGCAAAAATTAAGAAATATCGGATATATGTTATAAAACATATACTAATATTTGCTTCGTTGATGTAAATCAATTACTTTTGCAATCGTTATCCTGAATACAATCTTTTTACCTTAAAAAGACTAATACCTATTAATAAAGTGCTCTACGCTGTGAAGCGTGGAGCACTTAAACGTTTTTAAGCATTACGCATCTGCATGAGCAGCTCTTTCTGACGCTCAGACAAATTTGTTGGCAGAGTAACGTTATATGTCAGAATGACATTGGCTCCACCTTGTCCTTTGTTGGGAAGTCTTACCTTAGAGCCAGGCTGTGTGCCAGGCTTTACCTTCAAGCGCAGCTTCTTGCCATTGAGACTGACGATAATCTCTCCACCAAGTAGGGCGGTGTAGAGGTCTATGTTTACTGAGACCTGCTGTTCTTGTGGGTTGCAACCAAACGGATTGCCACATCCATGGGCAGAGTTGCTGTCAAATGGATTGCCTCCACGGAAGCCGCCACCACCAAACAGATTCTCAAAGAACGAGCTAAAATGACCATTGCCGTCGCCAGAGAACTGAGAGAAGTCAAAACCTCCAAACGGAGAACCGCTGCCATCACCACCAAAGGGAGAACCATTGCCGCCAAAAGCATCGGCCTGCTTCCAGTTCTCACCATATTGGTCATACTTGCGACGCTTCTCTTCGTCGCCTATAACAGCATAAGCCTCGTTAAGCGCCTGGAACTTTGCCTTAGCCTTAGGATCATCAGGATGAAGATCGGGATGAAACTGCTTGGCACGCTTCAGGTATGCCTTCTTTACTTCTGCCTGTGGGATGGTCTTATCGACCCCTAGAATCTTGTAATAATCTACAAATGCCATAGTCTGTTTCTCCTTTCTTTTTAAAAATCTTACTGCAAAAAATATGCCAAAATACAAAGAATTAATAAAAGCATGCTTTCTTTTTGTTCTTCTCTCGTTTTTTTGTAACTCTGGCTTCGCCGAAGTTACAGGCACTCGGAAGAAAAAGAAAATGTGATTTTCTTTGTTCTTCTCTCGTTTTTTTGTAACTTTGCGACAAAGTCGCGATGTTACTCCGTCTCGGAAGAAAAAACAAACGCGTTTGTTTTGTTCTTCTCTCGACTTTTCGTAACTTTGCCATCTGATATGAAGATAGTTCGTAACATCATAAATGTTTTGATGCCGCTGGTTCTCGGTGGAGGCATCCTCTATTGGATGTATCGTGGTGAGAACCTTGACCATATTATATATATGATACAGCATGAGATGAACTGGACATGGATGCTGTTGTCGTTGCCGTTTGGAGTGCTGGCACAGGCTTTTCGCGGATGGCGCTGGCGACAGACGCTGGAACCGACAGGGGAAAAGGTGCGCAGTAGCGTGGCAGTCTCTTCAATATTCATGTCATATGCCTCATCGCTCGTTATTCCTCGTATCGGCGAGTTTATGCGTTGCGCCATACTCAAGCGATGGGATGGGGTGTCGTTCTCAAAAGCCATTGGTACCGTTGTGACAGAGCGTGCCGTTGACTCCATCGTTGTATTGTTGGTCACAGGCTCAACGCTTCTCTTCCAGATGAGCGTGTTTGGCACCTTCTTCGAGCGTACTGGCACATCGGTAAGCGGAATATTCCAGTCGTTCTCTGTTACAGGCTATCTCGTAACATTCCTCTGCGGTATTGCGGCGATGATTTTGCTATACATGCTGTTGAGACGCTTATCTATATATAATAAGGTGAAGGCAACACTTAGCGGAATACTTGAAGGAGTGCTGTCGCTTCGCAAGGTGAAGAACCTGCCTTTGTTCCTTTTCTTCACCATTGGTATATGGCTGAGCTATTTCCTTCACTATTATCTCACTTTCTTCTGCTTCGACTTTACTTCAGACCTCGGACTGGCATGTGGACTCGTCTCTTTCGTCGTGGGGTCTATAGCAGTAATCGTACCGACTCCCAATGGCGCAGGGCCTTGGCATTTCGCTGTAAAGACCATGCTCATCCTTTATGGCGTTCAGGACGAGAAAGCACTTGCCTTTGTTCTCGTGGTACATACTTTGCAGACAATTCTTGTTATAATTATAGGCATGTGGGCATGGGCTCGGCTGAGCTTCATCCCTCATATCACTAAAACAGTAAAACTATGAACAACGAAATTCAAAACCTTAAGCCAGAATGCATCTGGCGCAACTTCTATTCTTTGACACAGGTTCCACGTCCATCAGGTCATCTGGAGAAAATTCAGCAGTTCCTGCTCGACTTTGGTAAGAAAGCTGGCGTGGAAGCATTCAAGGATCCTGCTGGAAACATAGTGTTCCGCAAGCCTGCAACTCCAGGTATGGAGAACCGCAAGGGAATAATCCTTCAGGCTCACATGGACATGGTTCCACAGAAGACACCTGAGTCTAAGCACAATTTCGAGACCGACCCTATAGAGCCATGGATTGATGGCGAATGGGTGAAGGCAAAAGGTACTACTCTTGGTGCCGACAATGGACTGGGTGTAGCTGCCATAATGTCTGTCATGGAAGATAAGACGCTGGTTCACGGACCTATTGATGCTCTTATTACAGCCGACGAGGAGACAGGCATGTATGGTGCCAACGACCTGCCAGAAGGTGAGCTACATGGTGATATTCTGTTGAATCTTGACTCAGAGACCTGGGGAAAATTCGTTATTGGCTCTGCAGGAGGCATTGATGTAACTGCTACTCTTGATTATAAAGAGGTGGAGACCGATAGTGAGGATGCTGCTGTGCGTGTTACTGTAAAGGGACTGCGTGGAGGACACTCTGGTTTGGAGATTCATGAAGGTCGTGGCAATGCCAATAAGCTTATGGTACAGATGGTTCGTGAGTTCATTGAGGAGTGTGAGGCTCGTCTGGCCAGCTGGCATGGAGGTAACATGCGAAATGCTATTCCTTTCAAGGCAGAGACTGTGCTCACTCTTCCTAAGGAGAATGTTGCAGCGTTGAAGGAACTTGCTGCTGAATGGCAGGAAGACTTCCGCGACCAGTATAAGACTATTGAGACTCTGGGTATTGAGATAACGGTGGAAGATGTGGAGACACCAAAGACTGAGGTACCTGTTGAGATACAGGACAATCTGGTGAACGCTATCTATGGTTGCCACAATGGAGTTATCCGCATGATTCCAAGCTATCCTGACGTAGTGGAGACTTCTTCTAATCTTGCCATCATCGATATAGAGGGTGGAAGCGCTGCCCTGAAGATTCTCGCTCGCTCTAGTCGTGAGGATATGAAGGACTATGTTGTCAAGACTCTTGAAAGCTGCTTCTCTATGGCAGGCATGAAGGTAAAGACCGCAGGTTCTTATGGCGGATGGGATCCAAACCCAAATTCAGAGATTCTGCACCTCTTGCTGAAAGAGTATAAGGAGCTGTTCGGACAGGAAGGCATCATACAGGTTGACCATGCTGGTCTTGAGTGCTCAGTAATCCTTGGCAAGTATCCTCATCTCGATGTTGTAAGCCTTGGTCCTACTATGCGCTCACCTCATACTACAACAGAACGTGCTCTTATTGAAACGGTTGAGCCATTCTGGAAACTTCTGAAGAAAACTTTGGCAGATGTTCCTGCTAAATAAGAAGTGAAGTGTGACAATAATCATAATAAGACTATAATAGTCGTGTGTGCGGGCACAATTTTGTTGTGTTCGCACACAATTATATTGATTTGTGTCAATAATAAGCAAATTTTTTCGAGAAAAGCAATGAAATGTTATGCATGGGTGTGGAAAACTTCTTACCTTTGCATCGTCAAACAAAAAGAATGACAAGTGATCTTCAATAGAGAATTTAGTTTTAGGTGAAAGATTGGTAAAGGTATTAGAAACTTCATAGGTAAGAAAGATTTTTGAATAGAGAAAGTTTTAGAAAGTTAGTATTAAGGATTAGTTTTGAAAAGTTTTGATAGGTAAAGTTGGTTTTTGATTAGGTAAAGATTGTTATTAGATTCAGGATTAAGGTGTTAGTTACTGAAAGGTAGAAAAGAAAGATTGGATTAAGGATAACAGAAGATGTAGCAGGGGCGTCGAGACGACGCGTACTGCAATGCCGAGGGGGGACGTCCCGAGAAAGATAGGGAACCGAAAACCCTCAAGGCTTAATAAAATGAAAGTTTTTAGTTATTAATATCGAATAGAGCAGCACTTAAGGTTTTTACCTTGGTGTTGCTTCTTTCGTTATAGGTGCTTTCGAGGATTATTCGTTATATATGTTTTCGAGTTTTTTATTCTACTAAAGCAGAGATATCATCGTTTCTCTTTTATCCATTTGCCCTGAAACAGTCGGGTGAGGAAGGCGATTCCTCGACATGTTAGGTCGATGGCCATGGCTATCCACACACCTTTCAGTCCGAAGCGTGGAGCCATCCATGCAGCAAGTGTAAGACGCACTCCCCACATTGACGAGAGACTCATTATTGCAGGGATGAGAGTATCGCCAGCACCAATGAATACACCATTAGCTACAATCATGGCAGCGAACATTGGTTCTGCGAAGGCTTCTATGCGCAGAGCAACAGCTCCTTGGCTAATGATTTCTCCTACTGGCGTCATTATTGACATCAGCTCTGGAGCGAAGATAAACATCAGGGCACCCATTATGGTCATGACAACCATGCCCAGTCCAACTGACATATAAGCAAAAGAACGCGTCAGCACTTTCTGTCCAGCGCCGATGCTTTGGCCTATAAGTGTCGTTGCTGCTTCAGCTATGCCGTAGCCAGGCATGTAGCAAAGACTCTCAACGGTGATGGCGAGTGAGTTGGCAGCAATGGCTATTGTCCCTAAAGGAGCGACGATAGTTGTGCTAACTATTTGAGCGCCACCCATCAGCAGATGCTGGAATCCCATAGGTGCGCCAATCTTTATGGCGGTCTTCACCGTTTGGGCTTCAGGACGGAATGAACCTGGGCGACCTTTGAGGCTGAGCATATCGCTGCGTATAAGCAGGAAATAGAGCATCAGCGCTGCTGTGATAAGCTCTGCCAAAGCTGTTCCAAGTGCTGCACCTGCAACGCCCATATTCAGGATATAGATGAAGCAATAGTTGAACACTACGTCGAGCACGCACATCATTATGTTCAATGCCGACGGAATCTTCATGTTACCAGAACATTTGAGCATTGAGCCAGCCAGTCCTTCCATTTGGAAGAACATTCCTGCGATTCCGATTATTAGGAAGTAGAGAGAAGCATCAGACGCAATATCATCATTACCACCAAGCCAAAATGGTAGTCGTGTGTGGATGGCTATGCAGATAAATGAGAGCATGGCGCTCCAAATGAGACAGCAGATGAGACTCTGTCGCAACACTCGCCGTGCACTCTCGAAGTCGTTGGCACCAATAAAGTGTGCTACCTGTACAGAGAATCCAAGTGATGCTGCCGATGCCAATCCGCCCATGAGCCATGTCGTTGTCTCGACAATGCCTATGGCAGCTGTAGCACGCTCTCCAAGATGTCCCACCATTGCTGCATCGATGAAGAACATCACCGTGGCGGAGATCTGTGCCAGTATGCTGGGGATACTCAGATTGACAATCAACCGCAGTTTCTCGCTGCGAGTCATTGGCCGTCCCTCGCGAATATATGATAACAGGTCGCTTTTCACTTCTCGTTTCTTAATTCAAAATGCTGATAGTCTTTGCAAGTGCGCCATTCGCCGCCCCATGTGAATCCCTGTTCCTTGAAGAGACGATAACAGAGGTCGCCTTTCGTTATCTTGTAGCGGAAAGAACGGGAACGGTCACAGAAAACGGCCGATGTCGATGGCTGTACGTGGAGGCTTCCATCGCGTCGTTTCTTTATGTATGGGTTGTAGCGGGTGTTGACGTCAACGGCTAACCCTTGTGCATGCTTTGATAGCTGGCTGCTCTTTGCCACAGAACGATAGCAAAAGCATGATGTGTTGTTTGCTCTCATCTGTTGTTCATCATTGGCATCATAGACATCGGGCAGCACCATGCGTTCTATTGGGTAGTGGTTGTCATAGAGCTTCCTAAAAATGTAGAGCAGTTTGTCGGCTATAGCCTTGTTGCAAACCATTTCTCCAAGATGTGTGCGCCTGTCGTAGTCCCAATGGAGTACACGAAGGTATCTCAAATCGTCACGCCCTATGTATGGATTGGCCTTATAACTCTTGCCTTGCATTTTCTCCCAGATAGTGTCTGGTATCGGCTCGCTGACGAAACATTTGTCCACTCCGCCATAAGCCGTGATAGCCTCTGTTGTCACGGTCTGTCCTGCACGCCATTCCTTAAGTATTGAACTGTCGGGTGGGGTGGCACTCGTCGTGATTATGGTAATGAGAAAACAAATGAATAATTGTTTCATCGAAATCATTTTTATCAATATTGGGACAAAGGTAATAAAAACTGAGAAACTTACTGCATTATTTGAATAATTTCATAGCTCTTTGACGAAGAATAGATAAATAATGTTTAACTTTGTGGCCAATAAACTAAAATATGACGTGTAAACCTAAATAGATATTCCTTATGAGACATTTTTTCTTATCTGGTCTTTTAGCCGTGGCATCCGTCGTGTTTGCCCAGACAAACAGAACGTTTACCTTTAACATTACTCCTGATGGTAAGGCAAACATGGTAGCCTACCTGCCCGATAATCCTACTGGTCGTGCAATTGTTGACTGCCCAGGAGGTGGATATAGTCATTTGTCAATGCAGAACGAAGGTCATGATTGGGCATCGTTCTTCAATAAGCGAGGCATTGCCTACTTCGTGCTTACCTATCGCATGCCCAATGGAGATAGAAACATTCCGATGAGCGATGCTCGCATGGCTATCCGTACTGTTCGTGACTCTGCTGATGCATGGAAGATTAATCCTCGTGATGTGGGTATCATGGGATTCTCGGCCGGAGGTCATCTTGCTTCTACCATGTCCACGCATAATGAATGGGCTGAGCGTCCAGACTTCTCAATACTGTTCTATCCTGTTGTGTCTATGAACGAGCGCGAGACTCATCGTGGCTCTGTCATGGGATTCCTAGGTGATAATCGTAATGACAAGGACCTCGTGAAGAGTTTCTCAAACTTCAACGCCGTTCGTCGTCACCTCACTCCTCCTGCCCTCATCATTCTGGCAAATGACGATCGTGCTGTTCCACCTGTTACCAATGGTATCGCTTACTATTCAGCTATGCGTCGCGCTGGCAATGATTGTACGCTACATGTTTATACCTCTGGTGGTCATGGTTTTGGCTTCCGTTCTAACTTCAAGTATCATAATCAGATGCTTGCTGACTTAGACCAGTGGCTTCGCGACCTGAAAGCACCAAAGACTGATGCTATCAGAGTGGCTTGCATTGGCAACAGCATCACCGATGGCATGGGTATCGACATGTCAGAGCGTCTTGGCTATCCTGCTCAGTTGCAGCGCATCCTCGGTAGTGGTTACGACGTAAAGAACTTTGGCGTCAGCGCACGCACCATGCTGAATAAAGGTGACTATCCATATATGAATGAACAGGCGTGGAAGGATGCTCTTGGCTTCCTCGCGCCAGGTAAGAAAGATGGTTCTTCTGATATTGTCATCATAAAGCTTGGTACCAATGACTCTAAAGATTATAACTGGAAGTATGGCAGCGAGTTTGAGGCTAACATGCAGCAGATGATTGACTCACTCTGTCCTATGGTGCCTGTGCTGAACAAGAAAGGCAAAGCTACTAAGAAAATGAAGCGTGTCGACAGTCCCCGCATATTCCTTTGCACACCCATTAAGCCTGTGAGCGATAGGTGGGGCATCTCTGGCAATTGTATCACCAATGAAGTAATACCCGCTATTCGTCGTGTGGCAGAAAAGAATGGTCTAACCATTATTGACCTCAACAGCCTCTTCTCCATTGACGACGGAAATATGCAGGGTGACGGCATTCATCCCACAGACAAGGGTGCTCGCCGCATGGCAGAGATTATTGCCGATGCAATAAAGAAATAGAAACTTCGTTATTACAAGACAAACTACATAATTTTATACCATAACTATCTACAAAATGACAATCAATCGAAATTTCATCATTTCTTTAGCAGTAATGCTATTGATTCCGCTGACATCTTCTGCCCAACGACTGATGCAGAAGACTGGTCGTGCGGTAGTTGCAGTAAACCGCACAGGCGGACGAAGTGTTACATCTCAGGGTGGACAGGGGTCACTCATCTCTTGGCGAAAACTCGCTGAGGAGCCCGAGGGCACTACTTATAATGTGTATAAGAGAGCTAAAGGCGCTTCTTCCTACACAAAGATCAACGCTTCGCCACTGAAGGTGACCTGCCTTTCTACGACACTTACCAACAACACAGAATATGCAGTCTCTGCTATCACTCCCGATGGCGTGGAGGGAGAGATTAGTAAGCCATTCCTATATACCACTAGGTCTTGGCCTAACGTGTGGTTCAATTTCGACTTTGACAACACAGTCCTTCAGCGTAATGACTATCGAACGAAATACGTATGGCCAATGGATCTCGATGGTGATGGCGAATTTGATGCTGTCGTTGCTGATCGTCTGTATGCTGGTTCCAGTGATAGTGAAGAGGGCGGTGAGAATACCTCTACCACCTCGCATAAGATTCAGGCATATCGTCTTGATGGCACGTTGCTATGGACTGTCGATATGGGACCAAACGTTAACATCTGTAGTGGTCAGAACGATATGGTCCTTGCCTACGACATCAACTGTGACGGACGTTGCGAGGTTATTATCCGTTCCAGCGATGGCACTCGCTTTTGGGACAAGCAGAACAATACTTGGGGAAAATATGTTGGAGGCAGCACTACTGCCGATATCGATAATGACGGAATAGTTGATTATCGCACTCAGACGAAGCGCAACCCACCGTTCTACATATCTGTCATAGATGGTGAGACAGGTGCTGAACTGGCTTATAACGAATTGAAGTACACAGAGTTGACTGAACCTAATGGTGACGCTTATCGTCGAGACAATCGTGCCGACTACATGAATTTTGGCTATGGCGCAATGGAAGGCCATTATGGCATTGCCTATCTCGATGGAATACATCCTTCGCTTGTAATGGAATGTGAGAACCGTGATAACAGTGGACAGCATCATGGATATATCTTGTCATGGGACTATGATTGGAATGATGGAACGGCAACCAACTGGCATCACAGCTCTACGTGGGTAAGAAATCCAAAGCGACCAGGATGTGCTGAGTTCCATCAGATTCGTATCCTTGACAGCGATGGTGATGGCTGTGACGAGATGTGGGCTGGAGGCTATGGCGTTAATCCGCGTCAAGATCGTTTCGTGTCAACAGGATTGGCTCATGGAGACCGTTTCATAATCAGCGATATTGATCCAGATCGTCCAGGTCTTGAGGGCTTTGCCATTCAGCAAAGTGCTCTCCTCGGACAGTGCCTCTATGATGCTCGTACTGCAGAGCGCATAAAAGAGTGGTATCTTCCTTCAGTCTATGATGTTGGTCGTGGCGCATGTCTCGATATTGATGCTTCGCACAAAGGCTATGAGATTCTGAGCTATGCTGATGAGTTCGTCTATGACTGCAAGGGCGAGAAAACCGGTCAGACACGTACAGGCTCAATGTTTGAAGGCATCTGGTGGGACGGACGTCTTCAGCGTGAATGGATCAACTCCCCAGGTGGTTCTGGCTGGGACACCAACATCATGATTACTCGCGTTTTGGGTGATCGCCTTGTTGAGTTCTCACAAGAGAGTAGCTGGGCTACTCATGGAGGCACAGGCACTCGTCCTGCCTTCATGGGTGACCTCGTAGGTGACTGGCGTGAAGAGATTATCCTTGCCAAACAGAATGGAAGCAGCTCTACTGGTCTCACAGGCTACACCACTAATATCCCCACATCTTATAGTATATACTGTCTGCAACAGGATCCTCACTATCGTGGCGACTGTACCACTCGTGGCTATTATCAGCATCCTAACACAGGCTACTATCTTGGCGGAGGCATGCCTATGCCACCATTGCCACCTGTCTTTACAGCTGACGAGCGAAACACAATGGTAAGTGGTAAGAGTGTCATGTTTGATATTCAAGGTGATAACGACCAGCCTGTTGCTGTCAATGGAGAAGCTCCAACAGTAATCTACTTAATGAATCCTCGTGGTCATGACTATTCCTTTGAAGGAACTGGCACAACAGGCAATGGTCAGCTTATAAAGTCATTGCAGGGCACGGCTACATGGTCTTGCGACTTAGGCCATACAGGTCTTAACCTCATCAGCGAGGGTACACTTTGTGTTAATGGAACAATTAGTGGTCCTGTTGAGTTGCGTGCTCGTGGTACGTTGGCAGGCAACGCAACACTTCTTGATACTATCAACTTTGAAGGTGCCCTTAACTATGAGGGATGCCGCTTGAAGCCAGGCAATGACAATGATCCAGAGGGAGTTATCGTATCGAAGAAGAGCATGACTCTTCCTGGAGAGGTCTATTTGGAAATCACAGCAGGCTTCATTGGTAATTCTTTAGAAACGATCCCTGTGTCTTCTTACATTTCTGTTGAAGGCGACCTCACTTTCAAGGGGACAAACTATGTTACTGTCAATCTTCTTAATGGCGATGCAGCAACATACAAATTGGCAGAATGTACAGGCACGTTGACATGCGACCCTTCAAAATTGAAAGTTCGTGGACTTGGAGGCATCAACTACGATCTCGCAGTAGAAGGGAAACAGTTACTCCTTATTATAAATGGTTCGCGTAAGCCGGCTGACAATGTCGTGTGGACTGGAGCCGAGAGCAGCGTGTGGGACTTCAAGGCAAAGAACTTCTCTCTGCTGTCGTCTGCCACACCTTTCGTATCAGGCGATACTGTGGTGTTCAATGCCCAGGGTGCTAACAAAAATATCACTATTAATGAGTCATTACCTGTTGGCGGAGTATCGTTCGATGCTGGAAAATATGTCCTTTCCGGCGATGGAGGCATATCGGGTAATGGTGGCATAACAGTCAACGCTATGGCCGATGTGACGCTCAACATGAAGTATAGTGACTATACAGGTGCTACCATCGTAAATGGAGGTAAGCTCACCGTTCCCAATTTCTATGATGGAGGACAGAAGAGTGCCATTGGCGCCTCTACAGCATCTGAAGGTAACCTCGTTCTCAATGGAGGCACACTCGTTCTTAGCAAAGATAATCAGGCAACAAATCACATTATTACCATTACAGATACTGCCACAATCACTATTTCCTCGTCAAATAGTTCTCTGTCTCTTAAAGGACAGGTTAAAGGTAGTGGCTATCTTGTGAAGGATGGTCCAGGACAGCTGAACTTCACTTATGGAGGTGCTAACAATTTTGCAGGCGTCATAGTAAAGAAAGGTGTTATTGCTCAGGGCGCATGGAACTCTACCTTCGGACGCTCTGGCTCGCCCATGGTTCTTGCTGGTGGTGAGGTTCATCAGATTAGCAACAACAGCACAAGCACCATTCCTGTTTTCAATCATGTTACAACAGTTATTGAAGGCACTACGAATACTATTAATGGCTCACGTCGCAGCAAGATTAACGGCTCGTTCCTTGGCAAAGGCTCTCTTACTATTCTTACTCACTATGTGCGTTGTGACATTGGTGCCGACTTCAGTAAGTTCGAAGGTCAGCTTACATTAATGAATAGCGACTCTGACAATGATGCTGTGCGCCTGATGCAAAATGTTACCGATATGAGCAAGACCGCACTCACCATTGGTGCAGGCAGCTATGTTGCTCATTTCGCCAGTGGTGGTGGAAGCGAGGTCGCAGCAACGACAAAGATTGGTTCTCTTTCTTCTACTGCTACCGATGCTGTCCTTGGTGGCTCTTCAAGCATTTTCAAGGTGGGCTACCTTGGTGCTGATACAGAGTTTGTAGGACTTCTGAAGGCACAGCGAGTGGAGAAAGTAGGCGAGGGTAGACTTACTCTTAAGACGAGTGGCCACACATCACCTATGACAGTCAGCGGAGGCACACTCGAGATGCGTAGTGCCGATACTGCTCCCATGACCTCAGCTCTCATTACTGTTGGCAATGGTGGCACGCTGCTTGGCACAGGCATGCTCTCATCAGTAACAGTACAGAAGGGTGGCATCGTCCGTGGTGGTTTGGCATCGGTTACCACAGGTCAGCTTCGCATAAAGAATAACCTCACTCTAAGCAGTGGCTCAACTGTTCTTGTCGAACTGGGCAAGACAACAGGCAACACACGGCTCGCTGTTACTGGCAGCATCACCCATAATGGTGACACCATTCTTGTGCATGTGCCATCAGGACGCGAACTCAGCGAAGGTGATGAGCTTCAGGTCTTCACTTCAGGTTACTCTTCAGCAACAGGTGAGGTCGTGGTGAAATGTCTTTCTGATGATGGCAGGCTATACGGCTTCGATACCTCGCTTCTCAATAGCGATGGCAAGTTGGTGGTGAACAACCAGTATGTTGGTGTTGACAACATGATGTTCAGTGACGACGCCATAGTTGATGTATTCACTACTGACGGACGCAAGGTGCGTAGTGGTGTGCGTAGGACTAATGCTCTTAACGCCCTTCCTGCAGGTGTCTATGTCGTAGGCCGCATGGTCAATGGCCGCATTGTAGGATGTAAGGAAATAAAATAAAACTATATAGATATGGAATCGAAGAAGATAACTTTTGACGCCGTTGTGCGTGGAGTCTTGGGAGTGTTAGTCGTTGTTGGTATAGTAATGTTGCTCAATAGGCTGAGCAGTGTGCTGTTACCATTCTTTGTGGCGTGGCTGATAGCTTATCTGCTTTTTCCGCTTGTGAGATTCTTCCAATACACCTGTCGTCTTCGATTCCGTATCGTAGGCATCATCTGTGCCTTCCTTGTGGTGTCTGCATTCTTCACAGGCCTATTCTTTCTCATTGTTCCGCCTATGATAGAAGAGGGTGGCCGTATAAAGGACATCATCATCGAGTATATTGAAGGTAGTAGCATGCTAAGCAGCATACCGTTGAAGATACAGGAGTTTATTCGCGAGAATACTGATGCCGAACAGCTGAAAGCCATCGTGACGCATGATGGCTTCATGGACAGCGTTAAGGAGACCATGCCAAAGATATGGTCAATCATAGCTCAGTCAATAAGTTTGCTGGGTAGCATCCTTTCCCTCACCATGATTTTCCTATATACGCTTTTCATTCTCATTGACTATGAAGAGCTTTCTGATGGATGGCCCAACCTGTTGCCTGCACGCTATCGTCCTTTCGCAGTCCAGCTTCTGAATGATGTTGAGGAAGGCATGAACAAATATTTCCGTGGTCAGGGTCTCATAGCCTTCATCGTGGGTGTACTGTTCTCCATTGGCTTTCTCATCATCGACTTCCCCATGGCTATTGCTCTCGGCCTGTTCATTGGCTTGCTCAACATGGTGCCCTATCTGCAGACCCTTGGTTTCATTCCGTGCATAATCCTTGCTCTTGTCAAGAGTGCCGACACAGGTCAGAATTTCTGGCTCATCATGCTCTCTGTGCTTATAGTTTTTGCTGTGGTGCAACTCATTCAGGATGGCTTCCTCACTCCAAAGATTATGGGACATGTCACAGGTCTCAATGCTGCCATAATCCTCCTGTCGCTGTCTATCTGGGGCTCGCTCCTTGGCATGCTTGGCATGATTATCGCCTTGCCACTTACCACACTTCTCCTGAACTATTACCAGCGCTATTTCATTAAGCACGAGAAGAGTAGTTGGAGGTGAGAGGTTAGAGGTTAGAGGTAAGAGGTTAGAGGTAAGAGGTTAGAGGCTAGAGGTAAGAGGTTAGAAGTGAGAGGTTAGAGGTGAGAAGATAAAAAATAGGACATCGATTGATGCCCTATTTTTGTATGGTTTTATGATGTTTAGAACATCACTATGCCACCGTTAGGCTGCATGGTGAATTTAACCAGTCCTTTCTTGTTTGACTTCAGTGGCAGAATCTCTGCGTTCTTCACCTCCTTGGTCTTCTTGTCCACCTGGTCTGTGAGCTGCTGTGTCAGTCCGAGTTCCTTGGTGTCGATGGTTAGCTGCACTGGCTCCTTTGTTGCGTTGAGGCCTGCAACATACCACTTGTCACCATGACGGCGAGCCATCACGACATACTTGCCAGGATAGCCATCAATGAAGCGTGTCTCTTCCCATGTGGTCGGCAACTGCTTCAGGAAGTCTATCTCCTGCTGTGGCAACTCGTTGAGGTTGTTGGGCTGAATGGCAACACACTGCACGGCAGCCTGGTTAGTGAATGCTGTGGCAATCTCAAAGGCATCGGTAGTGTAGCGCTTGTGACGACTCTTATTGTCGCGGCTCAGGAACTTGTTCATTATCACGCCGCCCCAGTCCATTGAAGCCACAGCATTGCGACAGAAGGGATGCATGGTCAGCTCGAAGCCTTCCTGCTTGGCGTGGTGCTCTGAGAAGAACACGTTCTCGCTGGCGAGCACAGCCTCTGACGATACGAAGTTAGGATACATCTTCTCCCATCCGCGAGGAAGTGTGCAGCCGTGGAAGATAACCTGTATGCCATAACGGTTTGCGTCGAAAAGAATGTCCTCATAAAGCTTTATGGTCTCCTGCTTGTCGCCTCCGAAGAAGTCAACCTTGATGCCCTTCACGCCGAGGCTCTTCATCCATGCCATCTCGCGATCACGTGCTATGCTGTTGTCCATGCAGTTGCGTGGTCCCTGAGGAGCATCGTTCCACTTACCGTTAGAGTTATACCAGAGGAGCAGCGACACGCCCTTGCTCTGAGCATACTTTGAGAGAGCAGGCATGCGGTCGCGACCTACCTGAGTGTCCCAGAGAGCATCCACGAGAATATACTCGTAACCCATCTCTGCAGCGAGGTCTATGAACTTTATCTGGTCATTCCAGTTCATAGAGTTGTCCTGCCAGATGAGCCAGCTCCAAGTGTAGCGTCCTGCCTTGTAGTCCTCTGTTGGCTTGTATAGTGGGTTAACCACGTCGTAAGGAATGGTGGTCTCCACGATGGGCTTCAGCGAAGAGCCGATGGTGATGGTGCGCCAAGGGGTGTTTCCTGGCAGAGAGAACGATGCTGTGGTAGAGCCGAATCCATTGTTCTCGCCCTGCTGTGGGAAAGCGATGGTGTAGCCCTGTCCAGCCTTGAAGTCGCTGATGTGAGAGCCGCAGTATTCGCCTGTGACACCTGTCTCAGAGATGAGCACCCAGTAGGGGGCGTTGTCTATGGTCTCCTTGAACAGACATGGGAAGGTATAGCCCTGATGGAAGCGCGATGGCTTGTTCATTGCGTCATCGGGCACATATTCCTCCTCGTAGCTTGGCTTTGTGCGCTCGAAGCCTGTTCCTGGGTGTATCTGTGGGCAGATGAATGTTGTTGTTCCGTCAGGAAGGAGGAAGCTTGTTGTCTCGCTTTCAATTACTATGCACTTTGCGTGCGATCTCTTCTGTTCTGGTATGAAGTATCGGAAGGCAATGTCGTTGTCTTTCACGAAGAACTCCACATCCATGCGCTGTTCTTTCTTGTTCTCCACGCTAATGATAGCAGAGCTTCCATTGGCAACGATGTCCGATGCCTTTGTCTGGCGCAGTGAGTACTTCATTGTCTTTGCCTTCTGTCCGCTGTTGTCGTTCAGAATGTTGATGTCTTTCGTGAAGTCGGCGATGTTTGACTTGAATCCGAGGGCTGATGACAGCACTACCTGTTTGCCTTCGTAGGTGGCAGAGTAGGTCAGCTTGCCTCCGTCGTCATTGACTGTCACTACAAGTTTCTCGTTGGGTGAAGTAATCTTCACGTCCTTGGCAACCATGAAGACTGGCGCAAGGAGCATCATTGATAGAACTAGTTTTTTCATGTTTTTTATCTAATAGTTTTAATTAGGTAATATAATGGTTCTTGTTATTTCAGATAGTCGGTTCTGTCTGGACCAATATAATAGCCTGCCTCTGATGGCTGGTTGTAGCCTACGTTCTGTGTTGCCACAGAGAGACGGTAGGGTATGTCCTGCATCAGACAGTCTATGCGATAGTCCGTGGGGTGGGGAGTAATGTATATGCGCAGCTCTGTAGATTCACGATTGCGCATGATTACCTCTTCGCGCCAGTCGCCCAAGATGTCGGCAGACAGACATGGGTTTGACTTTGTCCAGTTGTTGAACGAGCCTTCAAACTTCTGCAAGCGGGCTATCGACTTCTCCTGCCAGTTGTATTTCCACACCGTCTCGTGGTCGAGTAGCTCGCGTAGCAGGTCGCCGTCCCACCAGATGCCGAAGTTTACAGGCAGGTATTTTCCGTTGATAATCAGGGTGTTATCGTGTTGTGGGTCTTTGGGGTCTTTAGCTGTGCTCACCACCTCTCCTTTCATGTTCCTTACTCCGTGACTGTCTGTTGACCACATCTCCACGCCGTAGTTCGTTGGGTCTATGTCGGCAGCCATTGCGCGTCCCACGTCTGTGCGACTCTTTATCTGGAACACCACCTTTCCTGTGGCAGCGTCGCGCAGGTCTGATCCGTCGCGTTTGTTCTCGTGGCAGTCCCATATATACAGACGGTTAGTCTTTGGGTCTGCCAGCAGATGTATCGCGTCGCCATGTCCGAAGCCAGTGTTGTATAGTCCTTTGCCATCGTGGTCTATTGCCATTGAGCCATAGGTCAGCTCGTCCATCCCGTCTCCATCAACATCAGCCACGCGTAGGTTGTGGTTGCCCTGTCCTGCGTAGGCTGCCCATTGGGGCTCGTGGGTATCAAATGTCCATCTGTTCCTTAGCTCCTTTCCGTCCCAGTCCCATGCTGCGATGACTGTGCGTGTGTAGTAGCCTCTGCAGAACATGGCGCTGGCAGTCATCTTCCCGTTGGCGTCTTTTGCTCCCAGATAGCCCACTGCTGCAAGATAGCGCTCCGACCTGTTGCCTTTGCTGTCGCCCCATGCTGCTAAGCGTCCGCGCTCTGGTATATATGGCTTTGTGTCGAGGGCTCGTCCTGTCAGTCCGTCGAACACGGTGATGAACTCTGGTCCGCTTAATATGCGTCCTTTCTGGTTACGATAGTCGACAGATGCGTCGCCAATAACGTTTCCTTGTCCGTCTGTGGTTCCGTCGGCAGTCTTCACCATCATCTCTGCGCGTCCGTCGCCATCGAAGTCATAGACCATGAACGGCACATAGTGTGCACCACTGCGTATATTGCGCCCCATGTTTATTCGCCACAGCCTCTCACCATTGAGACGGTAGCAGTCGAAGATGGTTGGCGATGTCATTCCGTCGTGAGCATTGTCGTGAGCGTCTGTTGGCTCCCATTTCAGGAATATCTCGTATTGTCCGTCACCATCCACATCACCCACGCTGGCATCGTTGGCCGTATATCGCGTCCTGCCTTCGCCCTGTGGCGTTGACAGTGGTATAGTGAAGTAGCCTATTGGTGCGTCGGAACAAAGAGAGAACGAGCCCACGGGTGCCACCGTGCCATGCTTCGCATTTGTCACCCTTACCTCATAGGTGGCATCCTCGTTCTTCAGAGGTTTTTCGTCAATGAAAAACGCGCCGCCCTTAGTCATTGGCTGTGCTGTGAGCCTTTCACCGTTTCTGTACACATCGAAAGCCTCGTGCTTGTGGTCATCGCTCAATATTCGCCAGCTCACAGCCACCTTGTCGTCAGGCAGTCTTACAGCCACGACCCCTCTGTCAAGGGCCTCGGTCTTCATCTTCTTCAGGTTGTACTTTGTCTGTGCGCATGCCATTGAGCTTGCGAGTAGCAGTGTGGAAAGTAGTACTAATGGTTTCATTTCTTTGGTCTTAGTTATAGTTTAGTTTGTTTTTGATTGTCAGAATTTCACGCTTCGCGAACCGTCTGTACATTCCTCTATGGTTACCTTGACGGCATCCTCTGGCAGCACGTCCTCTATCAGCTCCGGCCACTCTATGAAGCAGAGTGCTCCACTGTAGAAATAGTCCTCGTAGCCCATGTCATAGACCTCCTCGAGCTTCTTTATGCGGTAGAAGTCGAAATGGTAGATGGTCTTCTGTGGCGCTTCATACTCGTTCACAATGGCAAACGTGGGCGAGGTTATTACATCCTCTACTCCCAGCTCTTCGCAGATGGCTTTGACAAAGGTTGTCTTGCCTGCCCCCATCTTTCCGTAGAAAGCAAAGACGGTGTTTTCTCCAATGTTGTCTATGAATTCGCGCGCAGCCTCGCGTATATTGTCTAAGTTCTGAATCTTTATTTCCATATTCTTTATTATTATGGTGCAAAAGTACTATTTTTTTTTAGACATAGTGGCAGTTTTGGCGTTTTTCTTCATCTTTATTTGCTAATACTTTTGGTAGAAAACGTTTTTTTTAGTATTTTTGTCGAGGAAATGAATAATAATAACTAAAACCCTATTACGATTATGGTTGATGCATTGATAGATAAGACTAATGAGTATGCACTCATGCACGTTGCCGATGAGGCGAAGATAGAAGCTGAGAAGCAAAAGTTCGTGGGCCGTGTTGACTTTGAACAGGAGCTGTTCCAGCGTGTTGACGAGCACCAGTGTCCCCAGCTTGTTTATGCTCATGCAGGCTTCGGAAAGACAGCTTTCCTGTGCGACTGCTATTCCATGTTTGACGCCCCCGATGAAGATAGCTTCGTTCCTTTCATCCATTTCACTCGCTGTGGTGACACTCCTGAGCTGATGGTGAAGAAATGGCTTGCCGATCCTCGCATAGATGGTGGCAAGTACTACGCCTTTGATGAAAAGGTTGACTTCGAAGAGCTCATTGGCGAGCTGAAGACTACTGTTGCTGCCATGAACAAACAACCCATACTGTTTATCGATGACCTCCATCTCATGACCGATGTCTATAAGATTATTGGCAGCAGCCTCTGGCATCAAGGCGTGATGGTTGTGGCTACATGTGAGCGCGAGCTGATGAACCTCTTCGACGGATGGAGCGTTGCCGATGTTGTTCAGCTGCCTGGCGTTACTGATGATGAGGCTCGCGAGATAATGGAAAATCTGCTCGACAATGCTGATGCGTCACTTCCTGACAGCGTCATCGACCAGCTCCTTGCTGTCGAGCGCAATGACTATAAGAGTTGTTGTTCGCCTCTGTGGGATGCGCTTGTAGTCCGTCGCCTCACTAACCTAAGCGCTGACGATAATCAGCAGGCTTTGGCTGACGAGATTACACAAAGTGTGTTCTATCCAGAGCAGGCCTTCGGAATGATTATCGAGAGCGGAGTGTGTGAACTCCATTCAGGCTTCTTCTGGACCATGCTTAAGATTATGGCTGCCTCAGAACATGGTGTGCGCCAGCAGGATCTGCAGCACATGGCAGGCAACGCGTGGAACCAGCAAGTGTTCGACGAGTGCATAGAGTGGTTGGGCGAACTCCTCACCATAGACGAGACCACGGGCGTCATCGACTTCTCTTACTGGAGCTTCCGCGATGCCATGCGCCGTGTTGAGCGCGATGATAACGACAAGATGGGCGAATACTATTCCACATTCTTCTATCATCTTGCCGAGACGCTTCAGAAAGATGCTGCCGATGAATATGCATGCCGTGAGATGGCGTCGCTCGCCATGAAGATGCCTGACGAGAAAATCCTTAAAGGAGCGCTCAACTCCGTGTGGGCACCCATCTGGAGCTACCTCGTGAGGGCTTCCGTTGACATGTCTGTCGTCAATCCGAAAATGTTCTCACAGTGGCTTGGCGAGGCCCACAAGGTGAACCAGCGCAACACCATGACGCTGCTCCTCGATGTCGCTATGACCCTTGCCTATGGTGGCAATCGTAAGCTGGCAGCAGCTTATGTGGGGCTGTTCGATAAGGACTTTGCCAACGATATTACTGAGGCACGCCGCTTCGTCTATAATCAGGACTCGTGGCTGTCTGAGAAGTCTGAGCATACCATTGAACTGCTCAAGTGGGCAGGCTTCATGGGCTATGCCTCTGACGACTATCTCAGCAGCATTATCCTTGAGATGGCGGGCGACAATGCTGCCACGCTTATCGACCATGATGAGGAGAACCAGCGCTATCTCGCCATAGCCCAGATGGTGGGCATAGCCATGCAGCGCAGCAGTGGCGAGGATGTCCAGCTTCAAGGCGAAGACCTCACGCGCTATAATGTCAATGAGCTCGTTGACTATGCCGAGGTGATGCTCTATAGTCGTCGTGCTCCAGAGCTGGCACAGGAGGCGCTCGACGCGTTTGCCATGAGGAAAGAGTCAGAGGAAACCACTCTTGACTCTGAGATACGTGCCAACACCATGCGCTGCATCTTGGCGTTACAGCAGGGCGATGCTGAAACCGTCATAGGCTATTACGACGAGCTCCAGCCCCTGTTGAAGCAGATGCCCGACGAGAAGACAGCCCTCTCTGCCAATGCCTATCTGCTGCTGTGGAACATCGTGCGTCGCAAGCTTACCACTGACAAATTGCATCTGCGTGCTGAAGAGGCGCGCCAGACGTTCTACTCCGTGCTGAGAATCTATCGCCACCATGAGGTGGAGTGCAGTCAGCTGCTCCAGCTCTGTTTCTACAACCTCTGTAGCGTGGCTGACCATGTGATGGACAATATCCTCTATCGTGGTGAGTTCGACATTGCGAAGAAACTTGTCGATGACCTGCAGAAAGCCATCATCGATATGAAGCGCTGCGACTGCAACAGCGCCATCTCCATCACAGGCTTCTCGCTGGCCTACGGTGTGCTGTCTAACTACTATGAGCAGGGTGGGGACGTGGAGACAGCGTTCTCATATCGCAAGCAGCATGAGTTCATGGCCTATTTCTGTTACCTGCGTTATGGAGGCTGTCATAGAGAGGTGGTGCGTCGATATGCTGTGGCTCTCGACGAGTCAGGACGCATGGCCTATCGCTTCTTCCAGCGCCCAGACCATGCGCAGGTGGGCATCAAGGCAGCAAGGATGGTCTTCGAAGACCTGTTCAATGGTGAGCCCACACGCGAGAGCGCCAAAGACCTTCTTGCCTGCACCTATAACTACATGCAGACACTCAGGGCGTCAAAGCTCTATGAAGACGAGATAAAGGCAGCCGAACAAGCCTTTGACCTGTTGGCTGCCCATCCTGATGTGGAGCCCGATCGCCGCATGCTTTGCATCATGAAAGACGACATTGCCGATGTGTGCGACCTTCAGGGCGACACTGAGCGTGCCCTTGCCTTGTTTGAAGAGATAGCCTACGACTTCCAGGACATGCTCGACCGTGACCCTCGCAACGAGAACCTCATGCGCTCTTTGGTCATCAATCGTGTGCGCTGGGCCCGTGTGCTCACCATGAAGTGTGGCAAGGCAGCAATGGCGCGCGACATGCTCCTCGACTGTGAGGACATCCTCAAGCGTGCTCAGCGTCTCGCTCCCGACTCCGTGAAGCTTCGCGACATCCTCTTCCACTACTACGATGCCCGCCTCCATGTGGCCAAGGCCCTTGGCGACGAAGAGGAGGCTGCCGACATGCAGTCCAGACTCCAGGCTCTTTGACTAAAGACTACAGACTTTAGACTATAGACTACAGACTTTAGACTTCAGATAATTTTTCTAATGCTCTTCTAACTCATCCCCCTTCCCTCGAGAGGGGAAGGGGTGGGTCTTACATGCAGCTCTGCACTCCGAGACTTGTTGCTATCGCGGTAAGTATCGCCGCAATTGTCTGCAACACAAATTTCCACGTTTCGTTCTTCATAGCTTTCAAGATTATTAGATTAAAAATTTTTAGTTTCTGTAGTTTTTTTCGACCACAGATTTCAGATTACACTGATTTTGTTGTCTATTACAGCGGCTAAGCCGCGATTATTTTTGATTTCACAGATTGCTTGCGCAGCTAATCACAACTTTAGTTGCTGTAATCGAAATCAAATCCCATCATAGTGCGCAGCTAAAATCTGTGAAATCTGTGGTGAATGAACCATTGTTTTCTAACGCTCTTTCTAACTCATCCCCCTCCCCTCGGGCGCTCGGCGCTTGCGACGCTTGGCTCGTCCAAGAATGGAAGGGGGTGGTTTTTAGGTTTTAAGGCTCTTCCTCCACTGCCCCTGGGTTCGGTGTCTCATTGCTGTTGCCACTTGCGCTTCCGTCGACCAGATATCCGCCCTCGAGACCGATCTTCGTGGTGAGCGTGTTGCTCTGTCGCATCACCCTTGCGGTGTAGATGCTGTTCTTGCTCTGGTCGGCGAGGAACTTCACGCCAATGCGGGTGATGTTCTTCGAGATGTCGAAGTCTTCGGAGCTGTCCGCGCCTGTGGAGCTGGCGCCGAGGTAGAGCGTGCCTATGCCGTCGAGCTTCACCTTGTAGCCCTCTGCCAGCTGCTCTGCTATGCAGTGCATCAGCTTGCGGGTCACGCCCAGCACCACGTCGTCGGTGTACACAGAGCCGTGCTTCATGATGTGGTTTGCCAGCTCATCGGTGCCCATTATGCCGCGGTGGAGCACCTTGCCATACCACTTGCCGTAACACTTTGTCAGCTTCTCGTTTGTGTTCTGATACTTCTTAATTGTAATTGTTCCCATAGTTTTTAATAGTTTAAAAGTTTAAGTTGTTTAATGGTTTAAAGGTTTAAAGGTTTAAGTTGTTTAAGTAGTTTGAGTTCTCTCGTGAGCGTTCTTCCTGATTGCTGGCGGTGTTTTTCCTGTTCGCCGCGTGCGTTCTTTCTAAACGCTCTTGTGTGTCATTGTGATGCATCCTAAACACAGTACAAAGGTACGACATTTTTCTTGGGGCACCTAATTTCGGTATAGCGTAACCTGTAAAAATCTGTTAAAGGGAGACGTAGCTCGCGAATAGTGACAATGACATCGTGACAACGTGACATTAAGGAATATCATGATACGCAAAACTATGGTTAGTAATAATATATAATATTTATATTATATATTATTACTATATATTCTTTCTTTCAATTTATCACTCTTAACCCTACTACATATTGAATATCCTTAATGTCACGATGTCATCTTGTCATCATGTCATTCAATTGTATTTGTACTCCCCTAGAAAAAGTTGAATGGTTGTGCAAAGACTATGGCGAATGGCTAATTCAGTGATTTTATTAATTAATGTGTATTTTCTGAATTAAATCATTTTATTCTCAAGAAATCTTCGTATCTTTGCAAACTAAAGAATTGAGCATATGCACGCCATTGATATAAAAGAGGATTATCTGCTCGGGTTGGGAAACGGCATACTTGACATGCTGCTTCTTGACCGCACCACAGGTGAGAACATCATCTGGGCAACGGATGACTATGCCTCGATGGGCGATGCCTATACATTCTTCCAGCATATAACGCCTGAGTTAATTACAGGAGAACACAAGAATTTAATTCAGCCACGTAAAAAGAGTATTCATGAGTATGACAAAATACAGTGATTTTATAAAACAAGGGAATGATGTCTGCTATAATGGGGTGAAGGTTATGGTAGATGAGGTGCTTGACTGTACTTTTGAAGAAATACCTACAAAAGAAGAGTTGGACGAAACCCCTAATCTCTTTTATGCTGGTATAGTTTATGAAGATCAGAGTGTAGAAACGGTATCCATAACAAAACTCGTTCCACTAAGGCACGTCACAGAATTAACAGAAAAGGAATTGATAAAACTGAAAAAGCAAATACATCCTGGCAGTTTCTTCTTTGGGGATTACGAGAACACTCTTGGTATTGAAAGAAAAGAAATCTCCGATGTATGCGATTGTTACATTGAGGCTCTTGAAAGTGAAAGCCAATATGAATGGCTAACAAAGGATACACCAGAGAATTTTGCAGAATATTGCAAGGATTATTATTGTTGTTCGTAGAAAAGATGTAATTTTGTAGCCAAGATGTCAATTGCAAGAAAGAATATAAAGCAACAACCTCAACAATTGGACCTATTCCAACTGCAACAGGAATATCCTAAGGAGATAGTCCAGAATCTGAGTCAAGAAATTGATTTGGAAGACTTGGATGTTTCTAAGAACGTACTTATTTGCAACGTCAAAAAGGACAATACCAGACATTTTCTAAATGGTACAGCCAAGATTTACTATACAGGCAAGAAGTTTCCATCGACAATAGCTCTTAACAAGCTATATTATTTCATGCCGTATTTTGGTGAGAAATGCGGTCTTGGATTTACAGGTATTCGCGATTTGTATTTGATTAAAATTGCTCGTATTGGGACTCGAAAAGAGGGCGAGCCCGAGAACGACCCAAGCGATTTGCGAATAGTTTTTGAATTACAGTTTGTAAAACGTCTGTATAACCAATATCAACCGCACCGCCTAAATATCTGGGAAACCTTTACAGATACAACTCTGGCAGCTCTGAATGCGGCCAACAACCATCAAGACGCAGAAACTAATGACCCTATTGTGTTTAACGAGGGTGATGTGAGGCTTCAGGAAGGCAAATTAACACATATTGACTGTTTTGCCGGACCTGGGGGTATTTGTACAGGATTGCATGCTGCAGGTTTGCAGACGTTAGTCGCTATTGAATATATAAAGAGCTGTTGCGAAACTTACTCTGCCAATCACCCCGAAGTGCATGTTATCCATTCTGATATACGAGAAGTAACAGAAAAACAAATTCTACCGTTTATTCCTGCTAATGGTGTGGATTTGGTTACATCGGGCATGCCGTGTGAAACCTTCTCAACGGCAGGCAACACTTCACGTTCCTTCTATGACGATCGACAGTTTTTGTACCGTGAAGGTATTAGGGTTGCACAAATCGCCAACGCTAAAATGATTCTTTTCGAAAATGTTCCTGCTATTACCTCAAAACGAGAAGCAAAACAATCAGGAGAATTGATTGTTGACATTTTGAAAAGAGAATTAAGGGAAGCTGGATATGGCAATTATATTGAAGTGGTTTTGGATTCCACAAAATACGGAGTTCCACCACTACTGTCCGGTTAAATTTCACCAAAGCGAAAGTTGGCGGTCATCTTCCGGATTTTGATTAATAATTGGTTTGTCAAAAAGTTCATTCAGCGGAGTCCTCTCAAAGAGAACTTGGCCGATGACATTAGAGAATATGTAAAGATTTTGTTCGATATGATACATCTTCAGAGCAATAATAAGCAGCAGGTAGTCACAGATGGCAATCCATATCTGTGTGAAGACTGCGTTTTGGGACGTCCCATAGAACGTCTTGATGTGCAGGTGCTGCTTGATCCATTTGAAGAACGTTTCGATAGTCCAGCGCTCTCGGTACAGTTCCGCAATGGTAATTGCTTCAAGGGTGAAGTCATTCGTCAGGAATCGATACACTACGTTCTGCGCAAAGTCCTCATAGACGACCAGACGCAACAAATCAGGGTACTTCTTGGCTGTAAAGAGACCAGTAAGACTGATGGACTCGTCAGAGATGACGCCAGTCTGCCTGTCAACCTCTCTTGCCTCGAATACGGAATATTTCATGTTGTCCTTTGCTCTGGTTACAAAGTAAGCCTTCTGCTGTTGGAAGAGACGGAACAGACGGTCAAAGTCCACATAGCCTTTATCCATCAGATAGTAAGCCCCTGCTTCTACAGGCAAGCTGTCCATAGCCTGAGTATCATGCACATTGCCAGGAGTAAGCATGATGAAGTTGGGTATGTTGTTCTTTACATCAATCAAAGTGTGCATCTTGAAAGCACCTTTGTCATGATGGAACTTCGCCCATGGACAGAGATGCAGACACAGGTTGATGGTACTGCTGTCAAAGGCATACACCATATTGTCAATTCCCAACCGATAGTATTCATCTTTATACAGGACTTTAGCCCTCTCGACAAGTACCATTGCGTAGTCCTGATAGATACGCCAGTCCTTCTTCTCGTTCATGTCGGCGAGAGTGGACTTGGGCATCACCTTCAGACCGGCATGATACAACTTGGAGTTGAAAGCAGTCAACTGAGCCTCTATGCTACGAAGGCTTGCGCTGCTGGTCAGCTGAGCATAACTCATGACAAGGAACTGGTCACGGCAAGTGAATCGTCTTGCATGAAAATCCCCTCTATATCTGTCAATACATTTCCTGAGCTCGTAGTCAGGGATGAGAGACATCAGTTGCGAGAATACAGTATTTCCGGCATTCATATCCTGTGCTATCTTATATATGAGACAGTACAAAGATAAAAAATCAAATCGGAAAATTTTTAAATCGCTGTATCTCATTGAAATTTAAACATTTAATTAACGTTCGGAAAAATTTAACCGGACACTAGTGGAGTTCCACAGAAAAGAAATCGCTTTTTTATCCTTGCCTGTCGTTTCCCAGAATGGAGGCTTCAGCCACCAACTCCAACATTAGGTTCTGTTGTAACAGTAAAAGACGCTTTAGCCGGGTTACCCAATGTAATCGCCAATAGCAACCAAGAAGGTAAAAAATACACAGACGAGCATTCTGATTATGAGCAGTTGATGCGTGATGATGCTTTCTGGGATAGAGAGACTATGACATCGCAGGACATATTGAACCACATGCCAATGAAACATCGTGCATGCACCTTGCAACGTTTTGCTTTACTCAATCAGGGAGAGAGCCTGAAAAACTTGTTCGACCGCTATAAGGGCGAAGAGCGTGAACGATTACAGAAAGAACGCATCTTGCCTAAGAAAATGTTTATCAAGCGTAACTATCGCTTAATACCAAATGAACCATCTCCTACAGTCACCAGTCATTGCCTGGACGAATTTGTGCATCCAGACTACGATCGTGCTTTGACGGTTCGTGAATGTGCTCGACTGCAATCTTTCCCCGACTCTTATAATTTCGCAGGTGGGCCATATATCGTTCCTCACATTGATAGAACTGTGCAGGACAAGTATGAGCAAATCGGCGATGCTGTCCCCCCATTGCTGGCCTATGCTTGGGGGAGAAAAATAAAGGAACTTTTTGAAACAAATGATTAAACAAGTATGGAGAATAAGTATTACAATTATTGTCTGACTACATATCAGAACGAATACTCACGATGTTTTGACGAGTTGAAGGCGAACCATAAAAATGGTTCAATATCCGAAAAGCTATCTGAAGAGTTTGATCGCGAAGCTCAAAAATCGGCTATTCGCATTTCAATCACCAAAGCTTTGCGTAAATATCCAGACGAACCCGTTGCAGAATTGTGGAGTGCTATTTACCGAGCGCACTTGTTCCGTAAATCTGGCATATCTGATCTTGAAACAATCAGTAAAGTCATTAGTGCAGATCAGAGCTGGAAGAAATCAAGCGGCCATGCTTTCGAGGAAATGGTCAAGGAACTTGCATCGCTTGCTTTGTATGGCACTGGGGTTGAAATCATCTTGCAGCGTGACTTGAACACGCTCATTAAAGCTAACGAGCTGGCTAATGAGCCGCGTGATATCAGTTGGCTTAAGGAGCAGATAAAAGCCAACATCTTTGATTTGTATGGCATACTCACAATAGAGGATAAAAAGTACTGTTTCGGCTGTGTACAGGCTAAGACAAGTATCCGTGACCGTGTAACACGCGACCGTGAGCCTTCTATTCATGCCATGCAGTCATTCTTTTGGAGTGTAGCACTACTGTCCGGTTAAATTTCACCAAAGCGAAAGTTGGCGGTCATCTTCCGGATTTTGATTAATAATTGGTTTGTCAAAAAGTTCATTCAGCGGAGTCCTCTCAAAGAGAACTTGGCCGATGACATTAGAGAATATGTAAAGATTTTGTTCGATATGATACATCTTCAGAGCAATAATAAGCAGCAGGTAGTCACAGATGGCAATCCATATCTGTGTGAAGACTGCGTTTTGGGACGTCCCATAGAACGTCTTGATGTGCAGGTGCTGCTTGATCCATTTGAAGAACGTTTCGATAGTCCAGCGCTCTCGGTACAGTTCCGCAATGGTAATTGCTTCAAGGGTGAAGTCATTCGTCAGGAATCGATACACTACGTTCTGCGCAAAGTCCTCATAGACGACCAGACGCAACAAATCAGGGTACTTCTTGGCTGTAAAGAGACCAGTAAGACTGATGGACTCGTCAGAGATGACGCCAGTCTGCCTGTCAACCTCTCTTGCCTCGAATACGGAATATTTCATGTTGTCCTTTGCTCTGGTTACAAAGTAAGCCTTCTGCTGTTGGAAGAGACGGAACAGACGGTCAAAGTCCACATAGCCTTTATCCATCAGATAGTAAGCCCCTGCTTCTACAGGCAAGCTGTCCATAGCCTGAGTATCATGCACATTGCCAGGAGTAAGCATGATGAAGTTGGGTATGTTGTTCTTTACATCAATCAAAGTGTGCATCTTGAAAGCACCTTTGTCATGATGGAACTTCGCCCATGGACAGAGATGCAGACACAGGTTGATGGTACTGCTGTCAAAGGCATACACCATATTGTCAATTCCCAACCGATAGTATTCATCTTTATACAGGACTTTAGCCCTCTCGACAAGTACCATTGCGTAGTCCTGATAGATACGCCAGTCCTTCTTCTCGTTCATGTCGGCGAGAGTGGACTTGGGCATCACCTTCAGACCGGCATGATACAACTTGGAGTTGAAAGCAGTCAACTGAGCCTCTATGCTACGAAGGCTTGCGCTGCTGGTCAGCTGAGCATAACTCATGACAAGGAACTGGTCACGGCAAGTGAATCGTCTTGCATGAAAATCCCCTCTATATCTGTCAATACATTTCCTGAGCTCGTAGTCAGGGATGAGAGACATCAGTTGCGAGAATACAGTATTTCCGGCATTCATATCCTGTGCTATCTTATATATGAGACAGTACAAAGATAAAAAATCAAATCGGAAAATTTTTAAATCGCTGTATCTCATTGAAATTTAAACATTTAATTAACGTTCGGAAAAATTTAACCGGACACTAGTGGGAGTGTAGTATTTGTTCTTGACGGTGATTTCCTACGTCTGCCCAAGTTCGTAAGCATGATTAACGGTGGCTCTGAGGAGTTCCGTGAAAATGGTTGGCACGGCATGTATGTATTATCAGTCAAAGAAACCAACCAGCGTATTTATCCGCTCGGTATGGACTTTGAGATATTTAAGAATCACGCTTTACAAGCAGCTGAACAATGGCAGAAACGCCGCCAGTGGTTTGATAGCAAATGGATAGCTACGGAAGTATAAGGAAACAACATTATGGCATCATTTGCATTATTCAATTTCGAGTTTGAACCCATTCAGAATAAACTCCGTCAGGCAGAACTGAAAGGGATGGAGTCGGTGCTGATGTCGGCAAGCGAGGCATTCCCACGAAAACAGGAGATATTCGGCAACATTCTGCTGAAGGACTTTAAGAAGGAGAAGATAGAAGACATAATCCATTTTAAAAATGGGGAAGGACCCAAAGAATATATTCATCGCCATCTAATGCCGCCTACGGATGATATCGTCATTATGCGCGTAGCCAACCGCAAGCATCTTCAGATTGTTGACGAGAACTTGAAACCAAAGCATGTGGATGACTATCAGAACTGCATTGTAATGATTGACAATCGTGACGGTGTCCAGCGTATTCTGATAGAGAATAAGAAAGCGGCTTTCCGTGACGTAAAACAGGTGTCTGGTATTCTGGAATATACGTTCAATAAGCTACTGGCAAGATATAGTCTGATGATTAAACTCAACCATCTGAAAAACCCGCAAACGTTCTGGCATGTTGCCAACGATAAGCGTTCTTATCCCAAGGGTTTTTACAGGATGTTGTTCAAGTTGCCATACCCAAACCTTGAACGTCTTCGTAAGGTTTATGACCGTTTGTTTTCACAGGCTCAACAGAGTTTCAACTGCCGTCTTGACATGAACTTTACCAGTCCTAACGGTGAAGTGCGCCTCGATGAGAATGACCCATATCAGAAGGAGGCCATCGATTGGTTCTTGAAGGATGCGGGTGGTGATGTTGTCCTTTATTCAAACGTGGCAAAGAAACACCCCATTCCTGTTGGAAAGGATTCTTTCCGAGCCATCACAGTCAGTTCAACCACTATTCAGCGTGTTACAGAAGATGCGGTGAACAATGACCTTTTTGGCAGTGCAGCTTTTGATGAGGTGAAAGAAAAACTGAAAACCGGCATAGAACCCTAATGGTAAAGATTCTCACAACTGAAGAGCAGCGTAGCTTACACCATCGTTACAAACAGAACGACTTATACCGACAATGGGCACCTATATTGGCTCTACTGCAACGTAAAAATGGTGAAATGGATGCTGCTACTATCTGGTTCTTAGCAGAGAAGCAGGTTGTGAGGCTGCGCGAAGAACTAAGTTATCGCGAGCAGGAAATATCACCAATATTCAATGAATTGATAGAAGATTGCAGGATGCTTACAGCAAAGGACTCAAAGGTTATCCAGCGCTCAGATGCTGAAGCTCAGCGTTCTGCGATTACGGTGATGTGTGTTGTACTGACCATGTTGATGAACGCCGTAGAGAAAGGGCACGAAGAAGAAAGTTTTGACAACGAGCCAATGTGTATGGCTATCATGGATATATTGGCTGAAAATGTTTTCTTTCAACAGTTGATGAATTTATTCTTTTCCCGCAATACTGGTTACGATGGAAAGAAAGTAATAATTACACCCTCTGACCCAATGGTAAATGATGACCCGATGGTCAATATGGACGAAATTGCCAAAGAAGAAGTTGAGCAAATAGTCAATCGGGTAAGCCAATTGACGAGCGGGTTAAAAGCAATTCTTAAATCAGGCCATTGGGAGCACTGGATATCAGTATGGCGAGACATCTGTAATAACTCAGAATTAATAACGATTCTCAAACAGACCAACAGACCTCGTGGTAGTGAATGGCCTGTGAATGAGAAGATGGTTTTCAATGTTTTGGGTATCTTTATTGAGGCTTTTGAATATAAGAACTTCGTGAGTACGGCCAGCAAAGCATTAACGAACAAGAGTAGCGGAAGAGATTATATTGCGAATCATGGTCATAAATATGGCAACTCTACTGAGCTGAGTACACAAGAGATTCACGAAAGAGTCGAAAGAATTGTAAAGAGTAAGGTTAAAAGCTGATTTTATCTACTGAACCTGTTTTTCATCTAACGCTGATAGAACCAAAAGGTTTTGTCAGCGTTTTCTAATTGTTTGATTTTCAGCTGCTAAAATGCTGACAAAGAATTGCCAAAAAGGACATCCTTAGAACATCTTAGCTATCCTCTTAAATGCTTTCCCATATCAGGAGAAGGCAGTAATTTCGCGTCCATAAAAGCGTGCCCTTGAAATTTTTGAGCGGCAGCTGTAAATTGCAGATGATAAAAATCGAGTCGGTAAACCTCATGAGGTATTTCCCTCGATATATAAGATAACAATTTAAATGGTCGCATAAGGAGGCGACCCGTTGAGTGAACGAGCGAAGGAAGTCTTGCAAGTGAAATAGGTACCATTCTGGAACTTCTTCCTAACAAACTCAACAAAATGAAGATTTTATTAGAGAAAGGTGACAGCGAAGAACAAATAAAGATGGCTGAGGCTCTGCTGGCTAACAAGTTGGTAAGTGCCATTGAGACCGTGACCTACAAGTGTCAGAAGGTGTATAAGAGCGACGATGAGGTGGCTAAGGCAGTCATCGATGTTGCCGGCAGCTTCGGAGTATGCACTCAATGGGCTGCTGTATACAGAATATTGGTGGACTTTTGCGGATGGGACAGCGACGTGGCAAAGTTTACGAAGCAAATGAACACATTATTAAAAGAGGTACGTATGAGTCATTGTTGTACTTATCAGTCGATTCAGAAGCCGCTGGCTCAAAACAGCATCTTGAGAAAGAACTTTCAGGAGTGGAAAAAGTATCGTGTACCGCAAGGCGACCGCGTATTTCCGAGACAGATGTTCATTGCAGAAAATCTACTGAAACGACTTTCAATTAGTGCCTAAATATACGATTGCGAGGTGAAACATACTATCTCAAAGTCATGAAATACAAAGTATTGACATTATATATACTTTTGCATCGTCACTCGACCACTAAAGGCGTTGACAACGATTATTATGACTACAAAGTTATTAAAAGTAGTGGCCCAGACCGAACCGGTCTACGTGCCAAGTAAGAAATCCGACAACGGCCAGCTGGCCAAGTCGATGATCAGGCTCAAGGAGCTTGGTGGTGACTACGAGGACGAATACATCTGTGCGATGTTCGGAAACCTCGCTCTCTGTAAGTTTGCTGTGGGTAAGACCGTTATTGCTTCGCTGCGCTTTCAGACGCACGAACTCAACGGCTCGGTATTCCAAGATGTAGTGGCAAACGATATTCAAAACATCTAATTATTAACCAGGGTTGAAGTCGAGAGGATCAATTGAGCATCACTCTTTTCCGAAGGATGATGTAGGCGCCTTTCTCAAACACTTCTTCTCGCAACACTCAACCCAACAATGACAAAGAAGAATCTTCATTTTCAGCAAATTCTTGCTAACGAAGTAAGTATGGACACTCAGACAAAGTTCCACGTAAACGGCGACGTCAACATCTTTCCTTGCGGATGGGTGGACGAACAGGTGACTAACGGCGGTGTACGCCTGACAAGAGGCCGCATGGCTATCGAGGAGGACGGTACAAGCCACTACAAGGCCTATCGCACGAATACGGGACCGAAGCGTGAACTGCTGTTTGAGACCCGCCACGCAGCTGTGGAGATGACGCGCCCAATCTATCGCACCGACAACCACAAGCGCAGACTCGACATGGAGTATGTCTATGTGACGTTCAAGTTCCCCAAGAAACTCGGACTGGCGCTGATGAAGTCGCTCTATGCGGAGGAAGCCGACGAGGTGATGGCATATCTTAAGACAAGGAAGGAGGAAACTTTATGGGAAGATTAATAGCACTCAATCACCGTAGAAACAAGGAGCAGAACAGGGCATTCATCATGGAATGCCCGCTACCTGACTACGATGCCTTGACACGTGAGGAGCGTCTCGTCAACCTGGCCAAGCGCATCAGCGATGCCACCAACGATGAGGAGCAGCGCCGACTGAAAGGCTATCTGCCATTCCGCTGTCCTCACTACACGAAGTTCAAAGAGAACTATCGCGACCGCGAACATATAGATCCTGAGAGTTTCACTTGGCAGACATGTGTGGATATTGATGACCCTGCGTTGGTGGAGCACGCCAACATGATGTCTGAGAAGCTGGACGTGCAGATTGGCGGTGAGTGGCAGGGCATGATGCTACATAAGGACTATTCGGCTCGCCGAAAGTTGCACATCGATATTCGTCTGCCGATGGGTATGACGGTGCCTGAGGCGCAACGTGCCTATTGCAAGGCGCTGAGTACGGACAGCATGACTATCGTGGCCGACACATCATGCTTTACGCCTGAGAGGTTCATCTATATTACCCCTGCCGACTATGAGATTTATCGTGCTGACGGGTGGTATGAGCAGCTTTCTGAAGAAGAGATTGCTATGCGTAGGAAGGCTTATACGGATAGAGGTTTGAGCATTGACGGGCGTACCGAGGATGGTTCATATTTTGACCCAGGCGATGACACACCGACACCTTCGCCTGTGGCACCAACTATTATTCCGTTGGCTCCTGCCGAGAATGCTGTGGTCAATGAAAGGAAGTATCCGCAGGACTTCAAAGGGGTGACCTATACCGACATTATCCGCGAGTACTGGCGCAGGACAGGCGGCGAACCCAGCGAGGGTGAACGCAACAAGCGCCTGCATCAGTTGGCGGCTAATCTGAGGGCTATCACCGACAATAACGAGGAGTGGCTGCTGGAGGTGATGCCTCGATACGGATTGTCTGCTCAGGAAATGAGAGGCATTATCCACTCAGCCTGCAAAGAGCCAACGAAAGGCTCGCGACTGATAGATCAGATTGTTGAGAGTGAAGAGTTAAGAATGAAGAATGAAGAATTTCTTGCCGAGCAAGCGTCCAAAGGCCGAGCGGCTACCGCCATTGATGAATCCGATGATGGGAGCGCGGAAGCAAACTCTAAACTCTACACTCTCCGTTCTAAACTTCCGATAGGATTAAAAGAGAGTCTTGTGGGTGTGCCCGTGGCAATGCACATGCCTGTGCTGTGTTCGTTGATGCCGTTGGCGGCTGCATATGCCGACCAGGTGGAGGTGCGCTATTGCGACGGCGAGATGCAGAAGTTGGGTATGATGTCGATTATCTACGGCGAACAGGCATCAGGTAAGTCGGTCTGTAAACATGCCGTTAACATCTGGAAACGTCAGTTGGACGATGAGGATGCCTTGGCTCGTAAGCGTGAAGACGAGTGGAAGGAGCGCAAGAAGAGTCGCAAGGCCAACGAGAAGGCTCCTGAAGACCCGAAGGTGCTGATTCGTGTGGTGCCAGTGACGGTGAGCTGTTCTACGCTGTTGAAGCGACTGAAGAATGCCAACGGTCATACACTCTTCTCGTTTGGCGAGGAGCTGGACACGCTGCGCAAGACTAATGGTGCTGGCTCGTGGTCGTCGAAATACGACATCTATCGCCTGGCATTTGACCCTATAGACTCTGAATGGGGGCAGGACTACAATAGCGACCAGGCTGAGTCGGGAGTGGTAAAAGTGGCGTATAACTGGTCGATGCTGGGTACCAGTGGGGCTGTCAGAAAGTGCTTTAAGTCAGACAACGTAGAAAATGGTCTTTCCAGCCGTATCCTGCTGGCTGAGATGCCCGACACCTCGTTTGCCAAGATGCCTCGCTATGGACGTCGTACGATGGACGATGAATCGAAGATTCAGGAGGCCGTCACCAGATTGCGCTCGTACAGCGGCTATGTGGACACACCACGTCTCCGTAAGGCCATCGACCAATGGGTGGAAGAGCAGCGCGTAGTGGCTTTGAAAGACATTGACCACGTAAAGGATACCTATCGCCGTCGTGCCGCTGTCATCGGCTTTCGCTGTGGGGTTATCTTCCACCTGCTGACGGGTCGCGTGAAGGAAAGCAACGCTTGCTTGGAATTTGCCACCATGATGGCCGACTACTGCCTGAATCAGCAAATCAAGGTGTTTGGCGCCAGCCTGCAAAATCAGTATGTGGATGCCCAGCAAGAGTGTCAGCGCTATGGTGCCAACAACAGCATCTTCGACCAACTGCCGCCTACGTTTACGGCTGATGATTTGGCAGCGCTGAAGCCTGGCAACGTACCACGAAACTCCATCATCAAGATTATCTCGCGTTGGAACCGCGACGGCTGGGTGGTGAAAGTGGACACGAAGCGCTGGAGTAAAACAAAAAGTGACAATGACAAAATGACATCGTGACATTAAGGTATTTAAATCATCATGGAATTAGTATTAACTAGAATAGCAAAGCGCAAGACCTACACGATAGGCAGGCTTGCCATCATCAAAGAGGTGAGCGAGGAATACAAAACCTACGAAGAGGAGGAGTATTTCTGCGACACGCTGGAACCCACGTGGCGCAACTACAAGCACGGCGGTCGCAAAATAAAGGGCTGCTCTGCCATACCCGAAGGGCGTTACGCAGTGGTCATCTCTTATTCGCCAAAGTTTGAGCAGTGGTTGCCCATTCTGCTGGGAGTGCCCAACTTCAGTGGCATACGCATCCACGCAGGCAACGCCTCTGCCGACACCGAGGGCTGCATCCTCGTTGGCAAGAATAAGATTGTGGGTCAGCTGGTAGATTCGCGCATCTGGCTACACCGTCTGAAAAAGAAAATCGTAGAGGCCAAAGACCGCGGCGAGGCTGTATGGATTACAGTGAAGTAAAAAGATTATACAAAGTCACTTCTGTGTAGAGGTAATAAAACAAAGAAAAGGAAGCACTTTTTGCTTCCTTTTTCTTTGAGCCTCTTGTCGGATTCGAACCAACGACCCCGAGATTACAAATCACGTGCTCTGGCCAACTGAGCTAAAGAGGCGAGTGGGCAAGGATTGTAGAGAAAGTTGAGTGTTTTGCCTAACAGATGACAGAATAGGAAATTGGGCTGATGAAAGTAGGAAATGTGATTGTTGGGGATTAAAATAATGCTGAAAATGTAATTTTTGGCTTATATTTTGCGAATTGTTTGGTTGTTTTGATTGAAAAGTGTAATTTTGCAGCACTAAATTTTATTGAAAAGTGTAGTTTCTTGCTACAAAAAGTTATTGAAAAGTGTAAATTGCCATGCTGTACAGAAAGATTACATCGTACATCGAGGACTATCTGAAGTCCGATAATGACAAGATTCTGATACTGGAGGGAGCCCGCCAGATAGGTAAGTCGTTCAGTATTCGTGAGGTGGGTACACGTCTGTACCCGAACTTCGTGGAAATCAACTTCGTGGAGGATGACGAGGGCGAGCAATTGTTCAAGAACATCCATAAAAAGGAAGACTTCTACCTGACTCTCAGTATGGTCGCTGGTGACAAACTTAATATTCGCGATGATACGCTGGTTTTCCTCGACGAGATTCAGCACTACCCTCAGTACCTCACTATGCTGAAGTTCCTGCGCGAGGATAACCGCTATCGTTATATAGCCAGTGGTAGTCTGTTGGGTATCACCCTGAAAGACACCACCTCCATCCCTGTAGGCAGTATCACCATCAAAGACATGTTCCAACTCGATTTTGAGGAGTTCCTGATTGCCAATGGTTTCGGCACTGAGGCTATTGACATGCTGCGCAAGGCATACGATAACCGCCAGAGTCTTTCGGAAGAGCATCACAACCATGTGCTCGACCTGTTCCGTCGCTATCTGCTGGTGGGTGGATTGCCCGATGCCGTCAATACTTACCTCGAAACGCATAACATTGTGAGGGTGCGCGAGGTGCAGGATGGCATCCGTAGCCTTTATGCCAGTGACGCTTCCAAGTATGAGAAAGAGCACAACAAGAAGTTGCTCATACGCCGTATCTACGAGATGATCCCCTCGCAGATGGAAAACAAGAAGAAGCGTGTGGTGGCTCAAAACATTCGTGACAAGAAGGGCGACCGTTTCGACCAGTACAAGGAAGAGTTCGAGTACATGATGTCATCAGGTATTTCCTTGGCAGTCAACGCCATATCCAATCCTCATTTCCCGTTGAGTGAGTCACTCCAAAAGAATCTATTGAAGCTCTATCTGAACGATGTGGGCCTCCTTACTGGCATACTCTATCGAAACAACATCCGTCCCATTCTCGACGATGTTCGCAGTATCAATCTCGGTTCTGTCTATGAGAATGTGGTAGCTCAGGAACTTCGAGCACATGGTCATAAGCTCTACTATTACGACAACCGCAAGCAGGGCGAGGTTGACTATCTGGTTGACAACCACACCACAATGAGCGCCCACCCGATAGAGGTTAAGTCGGGTAAGGACTACACAGAGCATAGTGCCCTCAACAATCTGCTGAAGAATCCTGAGTACAATGTCCTTGCGGCCACTGTTGTTTCCAACGAGCGTAAGGTCTATCAAGAAGGCAAGATTACATATATGCCCGTCTATTTCGTTATGTTTATGGAAGCCGATGCACCTCAGACTGATGAAGAAGCATATATTTTTTAGGTGGTTCGAGAAGCGGAAAGTGAGAGGTTAGAGGTTAGAAAACAAAGAAAAGGAAGCACTTGCTGCTTCCTTTTTTCTTGAGCCTCTTGTCGGATTCGAACCAACGACCCCGAGATTACAAATCACGTGCTCTGGCCAACTGAGCTAAAGAGGCGGGTGGGCAAGCTGTCTGTATCGCGCCGCTACAACCAAGTACCTTTGCTACGTTCCCGTCCTGGAGGATTCCGAGGGAGCTGGCCGTACAGGACTTGCCCATGTGGTTTTGTTTTTTTGCGGCTGCAAAGGTACAACAATAAATTCAGAAATCGCAAATAGTGGTTCGAAAAATGTGGAATTTAACTTATTTTTGTAGCTGTTGCGGCCTTATATGGTAGAAAATGAGTAATTTTGCAGCGGAAATTAATATATTAAGACCATTTGATGACAGCTGATGAGTATATACAACTGAAGGCTTTCGCACGTCTTGACGGCGTGTGGCTGGCGTTGTTGTGGACTTTTTGCTTTGCCAGCTACCTGCTGGGAATGGAGAATGCGCTGATGGGGTGGATGGCTATGCTTCTGCTGGTATGGGTGCCTTTCTTCGTGGCAAAGAGGGTGAGACTGTTTCGTGACAATGCGCGCGATGGGGCGATATCGTTCCTGAGAGGGTGGGGCTATGTGGCACTGATGTTCTTCTATGCCAGCGTGCTCTTCGCCATAGTGCAGTATGCCTATTTCGCATATATAGACCAGGGATATTTCGTTTCGATGATGCAGAAGGCTGTCAACGCGCCTGAGATGGCGAGTCAGATGGCGCAGTATGAGGGAATGAAGGAGATGCTGGACGAGGCGCTGCAGGAGTATGCACAGACGCGTCCCATTGACCTTGCCATAAACTTCCTCACGATGAACCTGATGATAGGTTTCCTGCTAGGAATGCCAATTGCTGCTGTGGTGAGGCGCAGCGAGGCTGTGAATAATGTGGATAAAAAATAAAATAAATAATTGATATAATGGATATTTCTGTAATCATACCTCTTTATAATGAGGAGGAGTCTATAGGTGAACTCTATAAGTGGATAGAGCGGGTGATGGATGAGAATCATTTCAGCTATGAGGTGATATTCGTCAGCGATGGCTCTACTGACCGTTCATGGCAGATAATAACGGAGCTGAAGAACGAGTCGGAGCATGTTCACGGCATTAAGTTCCGCCGTAATTATGGTAAGAGTCCGGCTCTGTACTGTGGCTTTGCGCAGGCACAGGGCGACGTGGTGATAACCATGGATGCCGACCTGCAGGACTCGCCCGACGAGATACCTGAGCTCTTCCGCATGATAAAGGAGGATGGCTACGATCTTGTGAGCGGATATAAGCAGAAGCGCTATGACCCACTGTCGAAGACGCTGCCCACAAAGCTTTTCAATGCTACGGCACGCAAGGTGAGCGGCATTAAGAACCTGCATGACTTCAACTGTGGTCTGAAGGCTTATCGCAAGGATGTGGTGAAGAATATTGAGGTTTATGGCGAGATGCACCGCTATATTCCATATCTGGCAAAGAATGCAGGCTTCGACAAGATAGGCGAGAAGGTGGTGCACCATCAGGCACGCAAGTATGGCGAGTCGAAGTTCATGGGATGGAACCGTTTCGTGAATGGCTATCTGGACCTGATAACGCTGTGGTTCCTGAGCACCTTCGGCAAAAAGCCTATGCATGTGTTCGGATTCCTGGGCTCGCTGGTGTTCTTCATTGGTTTCATATCGGCATTCATCATTGGTGCTGACAAGCTGTGGTGTCTGGCCAACGGTATTCCTCAGCGACTGGTGACCGACTCTCCTTATTTCTACATCGCGCTGACGATGATGATTATTGGCACGCAGATGTTCCTTACTGGCTTCGTGGCTGACTTGGTGAGCCGCTCGTCTTCTAATCGCAATGATTACCAGATTGAACAGACCATATAATTAAGGGAGTTAAAGAAGTTAATGAAGTTAAAGAAGTTAAAGAAGTTAATGAAGTTAAAGGGCTTGGCTGTTCTGCTTGTCATCTGTGCTGTGGCATGCACTTCGATAGAGTGTCCTGTGCAGAACAGGGTGCTTAGTGTGTATGCCGTGGAGGACACGCTGAAGGACACGCTGACCATACTGACCACTCGCAAGAATAGAAAAGATACGATACTCTTAAACTCGAGCCAAAACACCACAAAGTTCTCGTTGCCAATGAGTTATCAGAATAGTGTCGATACGCTGATATTCAAGACTACACGCCTCGTGGCTACTGACACTGTGTGGGTGGAGAAGACAAACATGGCGCACTTTGAGTCAGTGGATTGTGGCATGTCCTATTTCCACGACATCAAGTCGGTGCGCTCCACACATGTGGGTATTGACACTATAACAATCACTAAATCGTTTGTCGATTATGACAATAAGACCTCGCATCTCAGCATCCGTTTCAAGAGCCGCAATTAGTCTGCTGCTCATGGCTGCCAGCTGTGTGGGAGTTAGTGCACAGAGCGTGTGGCGGCTGGAAAAGGACACCATACCATTGTTCCGTGGCTTCGCCGTGTCGTTTGACCTGGCAGGCTTCGCTCAGATGCAGCTGGGCACCTACGGACAGTATGAGGGTGCCCTCAGGCTGAACCTTCATGACCAGTATTTCCCCATTGTGGAGCTGGGTCTTGGCAGGGCTAACCATGAGGATGACGAGGTGACGGGCATATCATATAAGACCAGTGCGCCTTATTTCCGTGTGGGTGCCGATGTTAATATTATGAACAACAAGCACACAGGCAACCGTGTGTTCGTGGGTCTGCGCTATGGCTACACCAACTATAAGGTGGACATACACCATGCAACGTTTGCTGACCCCACATGGGGATGGGACACCACCTACGACGTAAGCGGGGCGAAGTGCAACCAGCACTGGGGAGAGATTCTCTTCGGACTCGACGCGAAGGTCTATGGTCCGCTGCATATAGGATGGAGTGGGCGCTACAGGTTCCGTCTCTCGCACAAGGATGGCGAAATGGGCAAGACATGGTATGTGCCTGGCTATGGCATACAAGACTCATCAGTATTAGGTTATTCATTCTATGTTTCGTTTGACATATAAGCATATAGCATTCCTGCTGTTTCTGATAGCTGGTACGATATACATTGCGTATCAGCAGCACTCCATGCCTTATCAGAAAGACAGTGGCTTCATCTTTGGTACCGTTTACAACATTAGCTATCAGAGTGACAAGAGCCTGAAAGCAGAGATAGAGGCAGAGATGAAGCGTGTGGATGCTGAGTTCTCGATGTTTAACGACTCTTCCACAGTGAGTCGCTTCAATCGTGGCGAGCGCCCACGGCTGTCGAAGATGTTCCTTGAGGTATATAAGCTGGCTTTTGCTGTGAACAAAGAGACAGAGGGCGCTTTCGACATCACCGTTGCACCGCTGGTGAACGCATGGGGCTTCGGCTTCAAGAGCAAGATAATGCCTGACGGACGTCAGGTGGACAGCCTTCGCGCCATGGTAGGCATGAAGAAGCTGACACTCGTTGAGAACGATTCCATACTGACAAAACCCGATGTGCGCATGATGCTCGATTTCAGCGCCATTGCCAAGGGCTACGGCTCCGACTGTGTGGCGCGTCTGTTGAGAGAGCATGGCGTGAAGAACTTTATGGTGGAGATAGGCGGCGAGGTGGTCACTCAGGGCATAAGTCCGAAACGACTGCCATGGCGCATAGGCGTTACCAAGCCAATAGAAGACTCTCTCCAGACCAGTCAGGAGCTGCAGACAGTGCTCAATGTTACTGACAGGGCTATGGCCACCAGTGGCAACTATCGTAACTTCTATTACCAGGGTGGGCGCAAATATGCGCATACCATTGACCCCAGAACAGGCTATCCTGTGCAGCACAGCCTGTTGTCATCGACTGTGCTCGCTGATAACTGTGCCGTGGCCGATGCCTATGCCACAGCCTTTATGGTTCTTGGTTTCGAGAAGACAAAGGAGATTCTTGAGCGTCACAAAGAGCTGATGGCATATCTCATATATACTGACAATGACGGCAATTATGACGTGTGGTTCTCGCCATCGCTGAAAGACAAGATTAATGAGTAATCCATCAACGACGTCGCCAGTATCTGCCAGTCCCTCTCCGTTCTACGAGAAGCTGTTGCAGTTTCCCTTGTTTCAGGGCATGAGTCGAGGTGAAATGCTTCAGATGACAGGAAGCACGCGCTTCGACTTCCGTAAGATTGCTGCGGGCAAGACTGTCGTTGACAGTGGCTCAGCTTGTGCAGAGCTTTTCTTCCTTGTCAGCGGGTCAGTCACTGTGGTCACTAAGCCTGATGACAACAGCTACAGCGTCACAGAGCAGTTGCGTGCCCCATGGATAACTCAGCCAGAATCGCTCTTTGGACTCACCACTCGTTACACATCGCGCGTGACAACAGCCATCGACTGTCAGTTCATCATCCTGTCAAAGGACGAGGTGCTTCGTCTCTTCGATGACTTCCTTACCTTCCGACTGAACATGCTAAACCTCTTGTCCATGCGCTTGCAGCAGAGCTCACACAGGGCGTGGCGCAGGGCTCCTAAGACTCTTGTTGAGCGCTTGTCGCGATTCTTTGCGGACCATTGCCTTTATCCTGCAGGTCACAAGGAGTTTGGCATACTGATGAAGCTGCTTGCACAGGAGGTTAACGACAGCCGACTTGATGTAAGCGGGGCTCTCAACGAGATGCAGCGCAACGGCCTCCTTGAGCTTCATCGTGGACGCATAGTCATCCCTTCGCTTGAGCGCCTGTTTATGTAGGATTCAATAATAAAAATAATGGAGTGGGGGATTATCCCCTGCATAATTAGGGAAAACTCTATCGTGTTTTAGGGTTTTCCTCTTTTTTTCTTGTTATTATCATCGTATCTTTGCATCGTGAACTAAAGCGAAAGGCGTTTCGATGTTAATAGTTCCATAGTTAGATTTTGTTTTTTAGGTTATTGTTTGCTTTTAGTACATGATTGTAAGGGGCATCTTCGATGAGAATCGGGGATGCCCGTTTTTTTGTTCTCCATATTTCTGGAGAAATAAGAAATTACTTTTGGTTAGCTGTGATGAACTGTGTGGGAGTCATGCCCACCTCTTTGCGGAACACATTCTGGAAATAGCTGCGACTGCTGAAACCGCATGACTGGGCAATGTTCTCGTTGGACCAGTTAGGATGCTCCCTCAACAGACGCTTAGCTTCCTCTATGCGCAGATGAGTAAGCCAGGGGTTGAACAGCTCCTGTTCAGTAGTCTTGAGCCATGCTGAGAGATGATAGCGACTGATGTTCATTTCAGTAGCAGCAGTCTGTATGGTGATGCCGCTTTTCAGGTGACCACCCTCGCTCATCCATTTTGCAACAATATGTTCCATGCGCTCACGGTCTGCACTATCCATGGTGTGCTCTTTGTCTTCCTGAGAAACTTCCTGCTCTTCCATTTCTTCGGCATCCTTGACCTGTTGCGGATCGTTGCTCACACCATAGCAGATGAAGCTGAAGATGCAATAGTACATGCTCAAGAAGATGAACAATGAGTAGCAAAGCAGTGGCAAACCCGATGCGAAGATGGTGAATGGTGCAAAAAGGGCACTCAGCGACAGCAGGCTGACGCTACGCTCCATCCATCGCAACAGCTCACTCTTGTCGTGGTCGTAGAAGTTGTCCATCATGCGATGCATCCTACGGAATTCGCGGAAGTTCAACCAGCAGAAATAGAACTGCATCAAAGAATAGATGCATGCGGCGATATGTTCTGCCGTGCGCATCTGGGGCGTGTCGTCGAGCACTGAGTGACCATCCTGCAAACCTCCGATAAGCAGTACTGCCACTATTATTAAATAGCCCAAGAGACCTGAAAGCCACTCATGAAGCTGAATCTTTCCGCTTCGCTGCAGATAGAGTACTGCCAACGCCATCTGCCAGGCGCATGGTACGAAGAACAGCATGTTGACAAACACACCCTGAGTGACACCCATGGCGCGGAAATGAAGCGTGTATTGAAGCAGGAACTGTATGAAAAGCAGACTTGTGGCACCTGCCATAAGCCAGCGAGCACGACTGAAAATATTGCCCAAAGCTGTTCGTATGGGCAGCAGGAATGCCAAGGTCAGCGTGAGCAGAGCCATGGTAAGCATTCCACCAAACTGCATCTCTTCTATCCTCATTAGTGGTGCAAAGTTACTAAGAAGCATGTAAAAAATACAAAAATGGTGTGTAAAATTTACAATTACTCGATTTTTTACACATATATCAACTTGTTTTTATACATCATTTGTGTGATTTATACACCATAGAAACATTATCTGAAGTAATTTTGCACTGTCAAAAAAAGTGACAGCTAAATTAATCAACCATAAATTTTTAAATTTATCAATCATGAAACAAAGATCTACATTTCTGTTGTGGGGAGTAATGGTAGCATTACTTCTTACTGTCTTCACCTCGTCATGGGCATTGAGAGGTGTAAGCGAAGAAGAAGGTTCAAGCACTAACCCAATAGTCATTGCCGACTCGGCCGACTGGGTGATGTTTGCCACCAACGTTAATGCAGGTGTCAATGCCGATAAGTACTATCGTCTTGATGCCGACATCAATGTCACTATGATGGTGGGTACATCGGAGCATAAGTTCAGCGGATTTTTCAATGGTAATGGCCATACACTGAATGTTAACCTGTCATCTACCAGCAAGACGTGTGCTCCTTTCCGTTTTGTTGAAAATGCAACAATCTCCATGCTTCACATTACAGGTGTATTGACAGCCGGTTCGTCAACTTCTAACGAAATGAACATGTGCCGTAGCGGTCTCATTGGCTCAGGTTATGGCACTGTCAATATTATTAACTGCTGGAGCAGTGTAACAATTAACAGTGAACTTAATGGTGACGGCACCCATGGCGGATTTGTAGGAATAGCCGAAAATGGTAGAATGAATATTATCAACAGCCTCTTCGATGGTAAGCTACTTGGCAGCAATACTAATAGCTGGGGTGGCTTTGTTGGCTGGCGCAGAGCTGATATCAGCATCGTTAACAGTGTGTTTGCTCCTGCAGAGGTGACAGTAAACACTGCCAATTGTGCAACCTTCAGTCGTAATGGCGTGACACCTGTTAATAGCTATTACACTCAGGCTCTTGGCGATGCTCAGGGCACAGCCATTGGTGAAATGACTAATGAGCAACTGCTTGACACCCTGGGGGCAAGCTGGCAGATAGTTAACGAGAAGCTCGTTCCCAATATGAATGCCAAGACCATGTCATCAGCGCTCGTCTCAGGAATAAAACATTATTATTTATATACAGGTGAGCCTATAGATATTGATTATACCATTACAGCTGCTGATGGTAAAACGCTGGTCAGGGATGTTGACTATACTGTAATTACTACTCCTAACGACACTGTTAAGGAGGCTGCCGACTATACCATGGTCTTCAAGGGCATGGGAGAATACACTGACAGCATTGTTTGGACTTTCACCGTTGGTGAAGGCATTGAGGTTACCTCTTCTACTACCAACTTGGAGGGCAACATGATATATAAGGTTAAAAACAATGTCACAGTGAACAATCGAATAAGTATTAGTGGCAGCGTGATGCTAATCCTTGGCGAGAATGCTACACTCAATGCTACAAAAGGTATCGAAGTGGGAAGTGAAAGAACTCTGACAATTGATGGCACTGGTACACTTAACGCTACAGGAGGCTCAGATAATGCTGGTATCGGTGCTTACGAAGTGGGCACTATTATAATAAATGGTGGTACTATCAACGCTAAGGGTGGAAGTAATGGTGCTGGAATAGGTGGATCACTTCACAATATCTATGGAGGTACAATCATTATAAACGGTGGCGTGGTAAATGCAACAGGTGGCTATGAAGGCGCAGGTATTGGTGGCGGACGTGACAACTGGGCTGGAAACTACGGACGCTGTGGTAATATTACTATCAACGGTGGACAGGTCACAGCTATAGGCGGAACATACGCTTCAGGATTCGGCCCTGGATATAACGCAGATTATAAGTCAGGTAACATCGTCATTGGATGGACTGATGCAGAAAACGATTTTGTATACGCAAGCAGCATTAGCGGCAAGACCAACTCTATAGCATTTGCTGAGGACAAGAAGTTCTTCAACGTTGATTCAAGAACTGTGGCTTCAGTAAAAGATATTGCTGGTAAAAAGCTCGTTCCTTTCACTACTGAGGCTGAACTGCGTTATGCAACTATCTTTGACTTTAAGAAATCAATTGCAAAGACAGGAAGCATTATTGACAGTGTTGAGTATGTGCTTAAAGATGTCTACGGAAAAGTACTTATTAAGGATTCAGACTTTGTAGAGACAATATCACCTGACACAATTAAGGAAGTAGGCGACTACACACTCACTATCACAGGTAAAGGATTCTATACAGGTACAATAACTGAAACCTTCAGGGTGGTTGAAGTGCTTGAAGGAAACGGTACTGCTGAAGAGCCTTATACAATAGCCACTACTGATGACTGGAACAAGTTTGCTGAGAGCGTGGCTAAAGGATACAGCTATAAGGGCGAGACAGTGAAGCTTACTGCCGACATCAACATCTCTACTATGGTGGGCGTTCGTGACAGCTTCCCATTCAGTGGAACATTTGATGGTGCTGGACATACAATAACAGCCGACATTGTGAGCACAGAATCTACGACAGACATGAATGTTCAGGGCGTGGCACCATTCCATTATATATATAGCGCAACCATCAAGAACCTTACCGTGGCAGGCTCAATCTCTTCTAACAGCTACCACACAGCAGGTATCGTGGGCTTCATTGGCGGACCAAATGCCGAGGAGGGACGTAACATAATAGACAGCTGCGTAGTAACAGCCACACTCATCATCGGTTCAGACTATGCAGGTGGTATCGTGGGTCACGGAATGGCTGATGACAAGGTAAATACACGCACAGATATTAGCAACACAGTCTTTGCTGGAACCATACAGAGCAACAACACCTCCAAACGTAGCAATGTAGGCGGCATTTGGGGATGGGGCACCACAAACGTGGTTATCAAGAACTGTCTTGAGAACGGAAAATACACCAATATCAACTCATTTAACCCAAGAGGACTTTGCGGTTCTAATAATGGCTCTGCAACATCCTTCTATTATATGAACAATGGTGTGAACTCGCCTAGCAACAACTCGACTGTTGACGATGCTCGTGGATGCCATAAAGTGTTCTCAGCTCCTCAGGATGACAATATCTACTTGCCTATCAATATCATGGGTTATGATTTCTACCAGAACGCCACTGTTAACGGTATGAAAGAAGCCTACGAATACAACAATGGCAATCCAATAAATCTCGGATATACGCTCAAGCTAGGCGCAAATAACATTACTGAGAATATTGACTATACCACCGTCATTAGAGATACTGCAGGTGTAGAAGTTCTTCCTGAGAATGTGAAGATTCCTGGAACATCGTTTACCATTACATTTGCTGCTAAAGAGGGTAATGAGGCAGGATTCCTTGGTTCAACAACACGCTCGTTTACCATTCTCCCTGCTGTTGTCATTCTCGATGCTTATGAAAACAACTCAAATGTCATTGCAGCACACAACGGATTGCTCTCTAACGTAAATCTTTATGGCTGCGACATTGCAAAGAACTATGAGTGGCACACCATCTGTCTGCCATTCAACGTAGAGCTTGCTTCTTCTCCTCTCGCAGGAGCAAAGGTGAAGACACTCACTGATGTCAAGATGCTTGGCAAGAACGTTTACCTCACACTGGGTAAAGATGTTGACACACTTAAGGCTGGAACACCTTATGCCATCATGTGGGATGAGCCTGCCGACCTCGTCATCAACTCTGCCGATGATTGGAATGCCTTTGCCGAAGCAGTGGCTGGTGGCAATAGCTTCGAAGGCAAAACAGTGAGACTGAACAGCGACATTACCATCTCTACAATGGTGGGAACTGCCCAAAACATGTTCATGGGATACTTCGCAGGCGAAGGTCACACCATTACTCTCGACAGCCTTAGCGCCACAACAGAGTTCTGTGCTCCATTCCGCTATGTAAAGGATGCAACAATTAACAGCGTCCATACCAAGGGAGTTGTTGTAGCTGGCACACATACCTCAAACGACAAGTATCGTTCAGGACTCGTTGGCTGCACTAATGGAAATACCACAATCTCTAATTGCTGGAGCAGCGTGGTTATCGACAGCAAGATTAATGGCGATGGCACTCATGGAGGTCTCGTTGGCGTGGCAAATGACAATACTCAACTCGTAGATTGTCGTTTCGATGGAACCATCACAGGTGAAACAACCTATTCATGCGGAGGACTGATTGGATGGAACAATTCAAAGACAAAACTCACCAATTGTCTCTTCATGCCCGATAGCATATCACTCAAAGACCAGAGCAACGCAACATTCGGACGTAATACCGGCAATGTGACAACTGTTAATTGCTACTACTCCGAAAAACTTGGAGATGTACAGGGTACTGCCATTGACACACTGACAGTAGCACAGCTTGCTGAAAAGCTTGGCGATGAATGGCTGATTAAGGGCGGAAAGGTAGTACCTGTTATGAAACGTTATACAGCAAATGTCAGCGACCTTACATTCAACAATGTCGTTGTTGACAGCACCATTAACACAATCTCTATGCTTGATGGTCAGGTGAAGTTTGTTGCAAACTACGACGCATTCACTGTAGTAGATTCTTCAGATGTTGACATCTTTACAGTTGTCGATGGCCCAGTGATGCAGCATGCTACTGATGACACGACCATCAATGCCTTCACCCCATACTTCCAGTTCACAGGAAAAGCGCGCCTCGCTAATATCATAGAGATTAACTTCGGTGGTGGAGTAGTGACATCTGTAGAGAATAATCACAACTCACATTTCACCTATAACCTCTCACCTCTCACTTCTCAATTCTACACCCTCGAGGGTGTTAAGCTCAATGGAAAGCCCACAAAACGCGGTTTGTACATCCGTCAGGGATCCAAAGTAGTAATTAAGTAAGAAACAACAGCGGATTTCTTGGCCTCCAAGAAATCCGCTCTTACTTCTCACATCTTATTTCTCACCTCTCACATCTATTAAATGCTCGAACACCAATTATATCACACAGTACTCATCCTGGCAGGAATAGCAAACATGTCAATGGCATTGGTGCTGCTCCACGGCAACCTTGCTTACGGCGACTATCCGGTCTATCGTAATGCACGTCGCTTTGTAGCACTGTGTTTCACACTGTTTGCCATAGGGTTCTTTCTTCACGCCCATTTCAATTGGCGCAACTCGTGGCATGAGGCTGCATCGGCACTGTCTGTCAGCTACTTCCACTGCGGAGCTGTACTCTTCGGATGGAGCCAGATATCGCTCCTCAATCCGAACTATCTGTCAAGGAAAATCGTCGTGCGTGACCTTCTTCTTCTGACAGTCGGACTCATGGCTTACTGGAGTGTTGTGCTTCTGCCTTCAGTAGCAAGGGTGGGCGAGAGTGTGTTTGTCATTTTCTTCATACATGCCATTATCGTCACCTATACATTCTATAGAACTTACTATAGGGTGAGAAAGCGACTACAGCAGCTGTCCCATGGAACCATAGAGCAGTTCGTGCGATGGATGCTGCTCTCCTGTCATCTTATCATAGTATTCGGCATAGGAAGCATAGTCGTTACGGCATGCCTGCCCACTGCAGTGTGGCCATACACGCTTCTTATGGCTATAGGCATACTGGTCTTCGTCTATATATTCTTCTCTATCAACGACTATGGCTACGTGATAGACAGCACCACCAATGCCACGGAGGATGTGGCAGGCTACTACTGAGACGGAACCACTTATACAACACAATTATACAACTCAATATAATTTATTCAACCATTAAACCAACCATTTTTTCAATGGAAATTAAACATTGTTATTCTGACATGCGGCGTGTTCCGATAGGTTCGCGCCTGCTAAACAGCATTAAGACGATTGGGCAGCCACTACGCTACTGTCCTTTTCGTCTTCAATTTGCATTTCAAAAGGAAACTTCTATACTCTACATAAAAAAAAGAATAAAATCTTTTGTTCGGCATTCGTTTTTTCGTATCTTTGTGCCGTTAATATCTAAAAACTGCTATGAGAAAGTTATTTATGTTAATGGCGCTGTTCCTTATAGGAACTGTTGCTGTACAAGCACAAGGCAAGAAATACAATGTCTATGCCGTAGGATTCTATAACCTTGAGAACCTTTTTGACACATGTCACGATGCAGGGAAAAACGACTATGAGTATCTGCCGGAAGGACGCAACCGCTGGAACGGACTGAAATATTCCCACAAACTGAAGAATATGTCGAAAGTGCTCTCAGAAATGGGGACCAGTTTCCTTCCAAATGTAGGATGTGCTATCATTGGAGTCAGCGAAGTAGAGAATGCCCGCTGTCTTCAAGACCTTGTGAAACAGCCTGCGTTGAAAGACAGAAACTTCTCATTCGTTCACATCGAAGGACCAGACAAGCGTGGCGTTGACTGTGCGTTGCTTTATAACCCGAAATTCTTCAAGGTGAGAAACTCAAAGCTTGTGCCATACGTATATGATTTGGAGAAGGACAAAGACCGCGCAACACGTGGATTCCTGACTGTAAGCGGAACATTGGCTGGCGAGCATGTCACTATTGTAGTATGTCACTGGCCCAGTCGTGGAGCAACATCATATTATCGTGAACTTGCTGGAAAACAAGTCAAGGTGCTCAAGGACTCACTCATCAAGGACGACCCTAACGTTAAGGTTATCATTATGGGCGATATGAATGATGACCCTACAAACAAAAGTATGACAACATGTCTCGGATGTAAGGCAGAGATAAATGATGTAGGCCCTGGCGACCTGTATAATCCATGGTATAACATCTTGACCAAAAAACGAACAGGTACCTTGCAGTATCAGGGCGGATGGAATCTCTTTGACCAGATTGTTATGACGCCAAACATGCTTGCTAAAGGTTCGAAGCCTGACTATACCACGTTGAAGTTAAGGCAGCATGAGATATTCAGAAAGGATTATCTTTTCCAGAAAGAAGGTAAGTATAAGGGAGGCATGAAGAGAACACATGCCGGAGGAGCATGGCTCGATGGCTACAGCGACCACCTTCCGACAATTATCTATCTCATGAAAGAAGCAAAGTAAACCATTCAAATTAATCATAACTGATACAATTATGACCATCATTGGAATAGCAGGAGGAACAGGGTCGGGCAAGACTACCGTTGTGAAGAAAATAGCAAGTGCATTGCCACCTCATTGCGCAGCTGTAGTGCCTCTCGATTCTTATTATAACGATACTACAGGAATGACGGATGAAGAAAGAAAGGCAATAAATTTCGACCATCCAGATGCGTTCGACTGGAAACTGCTGACAGAGCATATAAAGAAGCTGAAAAACGGTGAGGCAGTGGAACAGCCCACTTATTCTTACATTCTCTCAAACCGTCTGCCAGAGACAATACACGTTGAGCCCAAGCCTGTAATCATTCTTGAGGGAATCATGACGCTACACTACAAGAAGCTTCGTGACATGATGGACCTAAAGATATTTGTTGATACCGATGCCGACGTGAGACTTATACGTAACATCAGACGTGACGTGGTAGAGCGCGGAAGAACTGTGGAAATGGTGCTCGACCGTTATGAGAAGGTGTTGAAGCCCATGCACGAGCAGTTCATAGAGCCAACAAAAAAGTTTGCCGATCTCATCATCCCCTCAGGAGGAGAAAACAGGACCGGCATACATATCGTAAAAACCTATATCGAAGGTATCGTTACTGGGGTGTGATTGTTGTTTCTGATGGCACTTCTGTGGCAAAGGTCTTAGCCTTGTATTCCTGCTCTTTCTCCCAACGGCGTTTATGGCTATAGAACAGAATAGAGTGAACTGCTTCAACTAAGCCATAGAACAACGTTAACCATCCAAACAGGTACATTGTGGTGCTAAGCAGCGACATTGGGTAAACAATGAGATATACGCCTGCAAGAAGAATGAGCGTTGGAGAAAGCCAATAGAAAAGCGATAATGCTCCGTAACGACGGGCACTGATGACTGCAAAGTACTGACCGATGGCGCCGATAATGAGCATGGCACCGATGACATACATTAGAGCATTGATAAATGTTTCTGGCATTATGCTGAGTATGGCTCCTAAAATCATGCTGCCTATTCCAACAATGGGAAACATCGGAGTTTGACCAGCAATCTGGCGGCCTTGAGCGTCATAGATTACATAATCGCTGACATGGCGACGGGCGTTAAGATAGCTGAGTACAGAGACAATGCCCGACAGAAGGAATATGACACCAATGGTAATGACAATGCCTGTCACAGTGTTGTCGGGGTATCTTACTAATAATATGCCAACAGCAATAGCTGCAAGGGCACGGAAAAATGTACTTTGTAGTATTTTCATGACTTATATTGTTATTTCTTTGATGCAAAAGTACGAATAATTGTTTGAAATGTATTACTTTTGCAATAAAAAATAATTAGCAATGACGATTTTGTATTTAGTCCGTCATGGAGAAACGAAGGACAATGCACGCAATATAATGCAGGGACAAACACATGGCGAACTTAATGAAGAGGGGATCCGACAGGCTCATGCTCTGTCTCAGCAGCTGGAGCACGAATCTATAGATGTCTTCGTGGCAAGTGACCTGAAACGTTCCATAGATACCTGCCGCATTCTCGCAGAACCTCACAATAAGCAGATCGTTACTACCAAACTGCTACGTGAGCGCGACTGGGGCAGTTTCACTGGACGCTATATCCCTGACTTGAAAAATGAAGTGTGGCCCGATGATATTGAGTCGATTGACGTATTGTTTAATCGTGCGCGTGCGTTCCTTAAATATATAACTGACAACTATCCTGACAAACGGGTTCTGGCTGTTGGACATGGGATTGTGAACAAAGCCATACAAGCCGTGTACTATGGAAAGAGAATGCAAGATGTGGAAAGGATGGGTAATTGTGAGGTGAGAAAACTAACTTTAGAATAAATCTAATAAAACTAATACAATTATGAAAATTATCACTATCGAAAAACAGTTTGTTAAGCTTGTTCTTTTTGTTGCTACAGTATTACTGATGACGGCTTGCGAGAAGGCTGTCGTGGAAGAGGAAAATGCCACTTCAACAACATCTAAGACTTCAACAAAGTCAGGCAAGGTCAATGTCACGCTACGTGTTGCGGAATTCAATTTTATTCCATACACATCGTCCTACTTAGAGACTTCAAAGAATACACGTTCCGTGGTTAACATAACGGACTATTGCACACATTTGAACTTTGTTCTATATAAGGAAGGAAAAAAGGTTGAAAGCCGTAGCCAGATGAAGGAGAACCCTGGGTTCGGAGAAACTACGATGACGCTTGATGCCGGAGACTATCAGCTTCTTGTTCTTGCGCATAGTAGCATTGGAGGTAATCCAACACTCACCAATCCTGAGAGCATACAGTTTACAAATCAGCTGGGCTATTCCGACACCTTCTACTATTATGGTAATCTGACTGTCACTAATGAAGCTCAGACTCACGATATCCTCCTTACACGTGCTTCTTCACTTTTGCAATTTGTCATTACCGACGAGTTCCCGTCTGAGGTAACACACATATATTTTAAGTACACTGGTGGAAGCGGTGTGTTTAATGCCGTTACTGGTTATGGAGCTAATGTTAATTCTCAACAAGAAAAAAAAGTATCAATCAAAGGTTTCACAGCTCCAATACTATTCAAAGTTTGGACTTTCCTAAAAGAGGATGATGGATGGCTAAACGTAACTGTTGAAGCGCATAATTCAAAATCAGAAGTTGTTCTTTCACGTCAGTTTGCTGATATTCCAATGCATCGAAATACTATAACTGAATATAAGGGCTCGTTCTTTGCAAAGGATCAAACACTTAACTTTACTGCCGAAACTGAGTGGGCAGACACGCTACACCTAACATATTAATCTAGTATTCCTCACCACGGAGGAATACTCGTTTGATAGTAGGTGAAGTATAGGAGTAGGGGAGGAAGCTTAGGTCCTTCATCTTTGTGGTAATGAAGAAGTTTGCCACTTTTCCTCGTGCTATTGAGCCATAGTCTTTGCTTATGTCCATGGCTGCAGCAGAATTTATTGTTGCAGCGTTGATAGCTTCTTCAGGTAACAGACGCATCTTTATACATGCTAAAGACACAATAAACTTCATGTCGCCAGAAGGTGTTGAGCCTGGGTTGTAGTCGCTGGCAAGAGCAAGCGGAAGACCTGCGTCAATTATCTTTCTTGCAGGGGCAAATGGCATATTAAGGAAAAACGATGTGCCAGGAAGGGCTGTCGGTATGGTTATCGTTTGCGTTTTAAGCAAAGAGATGTCATTATCGGTCATGCTCTCCAAATGGTCAACGCTCAATGCTCCATGTCTTACTGCAACTTCTACACCACCTGAGTCAGCCAATTCCTGTCCGTGAATCTTTCCACGCATGCCCCATTTGGCGCCGGCTTCAAGTATTCGGCTCGTCTCGTCGGGCGTGAAAAAGCCTCTGTCGCAGAATACATCAATGAACTCTGCAAGATGTTGTTTGCCGACTTCGGGAATCATCTCATTGATTATGAGGTCCACATATTCATCCTGTCTTCCTTGGTATTCACGACCAACAGCATGAGCTCCAAGAAATGTGGCTACGACCTTTATGCGTGTTGACTCTTTTATGCGCTTTATGACACGCAGCATCTTCAGCTCGTCGGAAGTGTTTAGACCATAACCGCTCTTTATCTCTACTGCTCCAGTACCTTTACGAGTTATCTCGTCTATTCTGCCCATCGCTTGCTCAAAGAGTTCTTCTTCGCTCATCTCATGAAGACGGTCGGCAGAGTTTAGAATACCACCTCCACGGCGTGCTATCTCTTCATAGCTCAGTCCGCGAATCTTGTCAACAAACTCGCCTTCGCGGCTGTCGGCATATACAAGATGAGTGTGAGAGTCGCAGAACGATGGTAATACGGCACCTCCCTCAGCGTCGACTGACAATGTTTCCATCTCTCTCATGTTGTCACCATTGACTATGTCATCTAGGTGGTCATCGTCCATGGAACCCCATTCTTTGAAGCGTCCGTCTTCCACCAAGAGCCATGCGTCTTTCACAATGTCAATGTGTGACATGTCTTGACCGCAAAGACAATGCTGACCGTGGTTGTCCACAGCCAGCATTCCTATGTTTTTGATGAGAGTCTTTTTCATTTTAATCAATTTCCTCGTCAGCCTCATATCCGCCCATCTCGCGGATAGCATTCTTTAGCATAGTATGTTGACGATAGAGGTGGTTTACTGCTTCCTCACCAACGGTATAGTCGTGCATAGGCGACTTGAGGAAGAAACTAAGGAAACGCTGTGTGCCATAGCGACCGGCACGGGCAGCAAGGTCAATGAGTAGACAGAGATCGAGACATACAGGAGCAGCAAGAATGCTGTCGCGGCAGAGGAAGTTAATCTTTATCTGCATGGGATAGCCCATCCATCCGAAGATGTCGATATTGTCCCATGACTCTTTGTTGTCGTTTCGAGGCGGATAGTAGTTTATACGCACCTTGTGATAATAGTCCGTGTAGAGGTCTGGCTGGTCTTCGGGCTTGAGTATTGTCTCAAGTGTAGAGAGCTTTGATACCTCTTTCGTGCGGAAGTTCTGTGGCTCGTCAAGTACCAAACCGTCACGGTTACCGAGTATGTTTGTTGAGAACCATCCGTCAAGGCCAAGGCAGCGAGTACCTATGATTGGTGCGAAACCACTCTTGACAAGAGTCTGGCCAGTCTTGAAGTCCTTTCCTGCAATAGGCATCTTTGTCTTCTCTGCCAGTTCCCACATAGCCGGAATGTCAACGGTGGTATTGGGAGCTCCCATAACGAAAGGTGCCCCTTCTGTAAGTGCTGCGTAGGCATAGCACATTGATGGCGCAACGTGTTCGCGGTCGTCAGCTTTCATTGCTGTCTCAAGTGCAGCCAATGTGCTATGTACAGGTTCAAAGACAGGTACATATATCTCTGTTGAGGCTGCCCATAGCACAACTATGCGGTCACAATTATTATTGCGCTTAAAGGTTCGAATGTCTTCGCGTAGCATTTCTACCATCTGCCAACGGGTAGGCATAGCCCCATCGTCGGCTCTCTTGACATTGTCACCATCAAGGCGTTTTGCATAGTTCTTGTCGAAAGCAGCTTTCATTGGTACAATCTTCTCAAGCTCTTCGCGTACAGGTTCAATATCCTTTGGCTTGAGAACTTCAGCATACATGGCTGCCTGATAGGCATTCTGTGGATATACGTCCCATGTGCCGAATACTATATCGTTAAGGCTGGCGATGGGCACAATATCTTCGTACTTCATGTATTTCTTGTCAGCACCTTTTCCTACACGAATCTTATCATATTGTGTCATCGCTCCAACAGGTTTTGCGAGTCCTTTACGAGCCATGAGAACACCAGTCATGAAAGTTGTGGCTACGGCACCATTGCCGACAATCATAATTCCAAGTCGGCCAGAGGCTGGCTTGACGTTTGTTTTTTTCATCGTATTGAGTTGTTTTTCTTGTTTTTTATTATTTCAACGTGCAAATTTACTTATTTGTTGTAAATTAAAGCACATTTACCGATACTTTTTTGTCTTGTTAAAATAAAAATAACTAATTTTGCATGCCGTGAAGAAGAAATCAATCTTTGCCATTGTTATAGCTACAGGCTTTGGCGCAGGCTATTGGCCGTGGGGACCTGGCACTGCTGGTGCTGTGGTTGCCACAGCATTATGGTTCGTGCTGAGAGAAGTGGCACTTCTCTCAGAGCAATGTTTAACTTCTCTCGCAGTAATCTTATGCTTTACTATTTTGGGCACATGGGCAACTAGTAAGGTTCAGCCCTTTTGGGGCGATGATCCGAGTAAAGTTGTTATTGATGAGATGGTTGGCGTTTGGGTGCCGCTACTCTTTGCCACTTCATGGCAGGAGGCATTGGTGGCATTGGTTTTGTTTCGTTTCTTTGATATTGTGAAGCCGCTTGGGATACGCCAGCTCGATCGTAGGAAAGGCGCCTTCTGGGTCATGGCAGATGATCTGTTGGCTGGCGTCTATTCAGCAATAGTACTGTGTCTGATAAAATGGTGTGTATGGGGAAGCTGAAGCATGAACTGTGGCTATTCAGTAAAGCACAGCTGTCAGCACTTGTCGCCACAGTTATAGACTTCGGCATGACGGTAATCCTTGCTGAACTGGTAGGTGTCTGGTATGTGTGGGCAACTGCTATTGGTGCTATCAGCGGGGGTGTTGTGAACTGTTCAGTAAATTTCCTTTGGGTGTTTGACAATACTGACGAGTTGCGTAAACGCTATATGGTGTTAAGATATTTCTTCGTATGGATAGGAAGTATAGCTCTTAACATTGTTGGCACATACATATTGACGGAATGGTCTGGACAGTATTTTGTTTTGATGAAAATTGTAGTAGCTGTTTGCGTAGGCGTGTTGTGGAACTATCAGTTGCAGCGCAGGTTTGTATATAAATGAGTTGTTATAATTGCAGAGTTGATTAGTATATAATTATTTTAAAATGAATTATAGAGATTTCTTACAGAAGGTAATATATTATGTCATTGACCCTTTGATACGGTTGATGCTTAAGGTGGGACTGACTCCAAATATTGTTACTGCCATAGGTTTTATTGGTAATCTTGTGGCGATGTGGCTGTTCATTGAGGCTGCCCTGTGCTTTGCTGACGATAGCTCTCGTTCCTTTAATCTCGTGGGGTGGGGAGGCGTGACTATCCTTGCGGCAGGACTGTTCGACATGATGGACGGCAGACTTGCTCGTACAGGTGGACTGTCTTCTGTGTTTGGTGCATTATGGGATTCCACGCTCGATCGCTATAGCGAGTTGGTAACGCTGTTTGGAATATGTCTTGTGTTTGTTAAAGCTGACTGGTTTTGGCTTAGTGTAGTGACTTTCGCTGCAATGGTAGGCTCAGTAATGGTAAGCTATGTCAGAGCACGTGCGGAAGGTCTCCAAATAGAGTGCAAAGTGGGACTTATGCAGCGTCCTGAACGTGTTGTGGTAACAGCTCTAGCTGCAATTGTGGCAGGTTTCTCTGTTGAACTGTGGTGGCTTGCTGGCGGCATGATAATGATAGCTGTTCTCGCCAATATAACAGCCTTTTGGCGTATTTGGCATTGCTATAAGATAATGTGCCATAAGAAGTAATAATTGAATACTGCTGAATAGTGAAGAAGGATACAATCATAGTGTTGATAGGTACGGCAGCGTTCTTGCTGTTCCAATGGCTTGTTGTGGGACTCATCCCAGGGCATGTCATAATGGCGGCATTGTTCAATATACTGTTTTTCGCTCATCCCATTACTCGTAAGCTGGCAATGACATTATTGCCGTTCGTTTTCTTTGAGATGTTCTACGACTGGATGCGACTCTATCCGAACTACCTTGTCAATCCTATTGATATTCAGCCTATTTATGATGCTGAGACAGCATTGTTCGGCATCACGGTAGAAGGCGTCAAGATGACTCCATGCGAATATTTCTGCCAGCACAATAATGCCGTAGCCGACCTTTTTGCCGGACTGTTTTATCTTTGCTGGGTACCAGGTCCTATGGCATTGGCGTTTTGGCTGTTCTCCACAGGTAAGCGCAATTATGCCCTTCGGTTGACATGGGCATTTCTTTTCGTAAATGTCATAGGTTTTATAGGCTATTATATTCATCCCACAGCTCCGCCTTGGTACGCCATAAATTTCGGATTTGAGCCAGATTTTAGCACCCCTGGTAATGTGGCTGGACTCGGACGGTTTGACAACCTTATTGGCGTGCCAGTATTCAGTAGCATATATGTGAATAACTCCAATATTTTTGCAGCCATGCCATCTTTGCATGCTGCTTATATGCTCGTTGCCACCATTTATGCAATAATAAGCCGTCAGTCAAAGTGGATCATCGCATTATGTGCATTTGTGACGGTAGGTATATGGTGGACAGCCATCTATACTGCCCACCATTATATTATTGATGTCATCTTTGGTATATTGACTGCAATAGTGGGCGTGTCGCTGTTTGAAACTTTGGTTAGGTGTTGTCAGCCAATAAAGCGCGTATATGAACGTTATGTGAAATATATAGAATAATGAGATAAATCTTATATAAACAGATATGAAACGATTATTGTTTATGATGTGTCTGGGGACTATTGCCACAGCTTCTCAGGCACAAGTGGAGGTAAGAACAGAGGCTCAGGTGTCTGTTGCTTCTGGCGAGCACACTCCACTATGGCTCAATGCCAACAAATATGGTCTTAGCTCGCTTGAGAAGAGCAATGGCTATTTGCGTGCTGGAGCATTCCATCATTTGGATGATGCTGACAAGAAATGGGACTATGCCTATGGTCTTGACTTTGTTGGTGCTGGTGGCTACACAAGTAAGGCTATCGTTCAGCAGGCTTATGGAGAGGTGCGTTGGCTGAAAGGATTGCTCACCGTAGGAAGCAAGGAGCAGCCTCTGGAACTGAAGAATCAGGAGCTTAGCAGTGGCTCTCAGACGCTTGGCATCAATGCCCATCCTGTGCCAGCTGTTCGTCTCGCTTTGCCTGATTACTGGACTGTTCCTTTGACAAAGGGATGGGTTGGCTTGAAGGGCCACTTGTCATATGGCATGATGACCGATGACAACTGGCAGCGCGATTTTGTTAATCCCCAAGCTAAACGTACCGAACATGCAAAGATTCATACCAAAGCAGGATATTTGCGCTTTGGTAAGGATGACAAGCCTCTTAGTGTGGAAGTGGGACTGGAGATGGCATGCCAGTATGGTGGAACGACCTATACCATCAATCCCTATCCAGCCGTTCCTGGAACTGTTGAATATGTAGCTATAAAGAATGAAGACGGTGTTAAGGGCATGATACATGCCTTGATACCAAGTGGTGGTGAGACGGGCGAAGGACTCTATGATAACGCCTCAGGCAACCACCTCGGCAGTTATGTTTTGCGAATAAACTATAATGCAGATAAATGGACAGCTGCACTCTATGCAGACCACTTCTTCGAAGATCATTCTCAGATGTTTTTCCTTGACTATGATGGCTATGGCCATGGACCAGAGTACAATGAGAGAAAAGAGAACCGCTATTTCGGTTATTCTATTAAAGACATGATGCTTGGCGCTGAGTTTAAACTGAAAGATGCTTCATGGCTCAATAGCATTTTGGTAGAATATCTGTACACGAAATATCAGAGCGGACCAGTCTATCATGACCGTACATTTAATATGGCTGATCATACTGCTGGACGCGATGATTACTACAATAACTACATGCAGACTGGTTGGCAGCATTGGGGACAGGTGATGGGCAACCCGCTCTATCGTTCACCACTTTATAATACAGATGGAACCATTGAGGTGAAGAACAACCGTTTCTGGGCTTGGCATTTCGGTATTAGTGGTGACCCTATGGAAGGCCTTCACTATCGTGTGCTCGCCACATGGCAGCGCGGATGGGGAAGCTACGGTAGCCCGTTTCCAGATCCACAGCGTAATATGAGTCTGCTTGCTGAGGCTGACTATCGTTTCGGTGCCGGCCATAAACTTGAAGGGTGGGGCGTTAAGGCAAGTTTCGGTCTTGATCATGGCCAACTGCTCGGCAACAATACAGGTGCACAGTTAACCGTTAGCAAACACTTTAATATCAAGAAGAAATGAAAAAGATAATATATATGTTGTTCGCTATGGTGTTGATGACATCATGCGACTTGGAGACATCAGACAATGGTGACCTTGACGGCTTCTGGCAGTTAGCACAGCTTGACTCTCTGACTACATCTGGTGACGTGAAGTCAACAACAGATATGCGGCACTCTGGATGGTATTGGTGTGTGCAGCATAAGTTACTGGAAATCAGAGATTGTAACGATGCTTCTCATAATATTTTCTTTAGGTTTGAGAAGACGTCAAACACGTTACGTCTTTATAGCCCGATAAGTGATAACAGGGCTATTTCAGATAGTATTGTTAGCAATCCTAATACACTCAAGCCACTTGGCATTCAGAGTCTCGACGAGACAATGACAATAGAGCAGATGACAAGCGAAAAAATGGTACTTAACAATCGTGTCTTGCGTTTCCATTTAAGGAAATATTGATATTCTTAGCTTTCAATAATAACGCATAAAAATCATTTTGCGAAAAAAAAAGAACGTCTTTTGTTGTACTGAGTTCAATTTAGTAGCACAATATTTGGACGTTCTTCTTTTTTTGCCTAAATTTGCGCAATAATTGTAACCAAATATTAACCGTAAAAACAAATTTTATGAAAAAACAGCTGAAACTACTGGTGATTGCGCTTGCTGCTTCGCCTGCAATAATGGCTCAGGAGATTGACTCTCTGGCTGTTGACGTGCAAGGCGAAGAGGCTTACACTTTCACAGAGTCGCAGTTGGGCGAAGATGATGGGTCTACACAGGGCTTCTCAATCATTTCCTCCAACCGTAATGTTTATGCCAGCGAAGTTGGTTATCGGTTCAGTGCTGCAAGGTTTAAATATCGTGCGTACAATTCGAAGTACAACGATATTTACATCAATGGCAATCCCGTTAACGACGTGGAGCGTGGCGAATTCCGCTATTCGTTCATTGGCGGATTGAACAATCAGACACGTGCCAAGGAAGCATCGTTGCCTTTTGAGGACAACAGCTACATGATGACAGGCATGGCTGGTTCAAACAACTACAACTTCCGTCCGTCAAGTTTTGCTACTGGACAGCGCATTTCGCTTGCTGGTGCCAACCGCAACTACAATGCACGTGCTATGTACACCTATAACTCTGGCGTTACAGAGAAAGGATGGGCGTTTACAGGTGCCCTTACATATCGTTGGGGTAATGGACTTGGAGCGGTAGATGGTACATTCTACAATTCATTGAGCTATTTCCTCGGTATTGAGAAGATTCTCAATGAAAACCACACCATCTCACTCGTTACATGGGGTAACCCAACTGAGCGCGGACAGCAGATTGCTGCTACAGACGAGATGTACTGGATTGCTAACGACAATCAGTATAACCCTGCATGGGGCTATCAGGACGGAAAGAAACGTAATTCGCGTACTGTTAAGGACTATGCTCCTGCTGCCCTGTTTACATGGGACTGGAAGATTAATGACAAGACGAACCTTGTCACCACACTTCTTGGCAAATATGCCATGTATAGCTCAACCCGTTTGAACTACAACAACTCTACCAACCCTGCTCCAGATTACTATTCTGGCATGCCAAGTGCATTCTATGACGTCTGGGCTCCCTTTGAAGGCGACCGTGATGCAGCAGCTTTGGCTAACTGGCAGACGGCATACGACTACCTGAGCATAAAGGAGAATCGTCAGGTGCAATGGGATCGCTTGTACTTCGCTAACCGTATGGTTTCATTACAGGGAGGCGACGCTATGTATTATCTGCAGCGCTATCATGACGACCAGTTGTCAATAAGTCTTGCTTCAAACCTTGAGAAGGTGCTTTCAGATGTTACCATATTGCATGGCGGAATCCACCTTTCAACAAACAAGGGCATGCACTATCAGACAATGGATGATTTGCTTGGAGCAAAATACTTCCACAATGTCAATACTTATGTTGTAAAGAACTATGGCGAGACTTCTCAGGAGGCTCAGTATGACCTGAATAATCCTAATAAGGTTGTTGGTAAGGGCGACCGTTTCGGCTATGATTACAATATCCTTGTAAACAAAGCGCAACTCTGGGGTGGCTTCTCTACAGATGTTGATGACACCCATGTATTCGTCAATGGTCGTATCGCCGGCTTAACAATGCAGAGAGATGGTAAGATGCGTAGCGGCTTGGCTCCCAATAACTCTTATGGAAAGAGCGGTACAGCCACTTTCCTCGAGGGTGGAGTGAAGTATGGTGCAATGACTAATCTTGGCAAAGGCCACTCATTCTCTATGGGTTTGAACTACGAAGTGAAAGCGCCCACGGCACGCACTTCTTTTCAGGCAGCACAGGTGAGCAACGACTTCGTGAAGGACCTTACCCACGAGAAGATCTTCTCAGCTGAGATGGGCTATCGTTGGCAGACATCTTGGATGAAGGCTAATCTGAATGCCTACTACAGCTATCTCACCGATGTTACTGAGCAGAACATGTACTACATGGACAACGCAAACTCATTTGTATATGTTACTGTTTCTGGCATTGAGAAAGTCTATTATGGATTGGAACTCGGCATAGACTTCAAACTTACTGATTGGCTTGACCTGAAGGCTCTCGGTACTATTAGTGATGCCAAATATGATAATAATGCCAAAATTACTTTCTGGGAGTCAACCAAGGGTACAACTGATAATGATGAGCTCTATAACAAGGGCATGCATGAGGGTTGTACTCCTCTGACGGCTGGTAGCCTTGACTTTAGCATTCACACTCGCGGCTGGTATATCGACCTTATTGGCAACTACTATGACCGCATCTATCTGTATTATACACCAGTGACACGTTTGGGCAGAAACTTCCCCATGAACAATAGCGGTACAGGAAAAGACCTTTCATTACTTCCTGACCAGGCTAAGGGTAAGGGTGGTTTCATGCTCGATGCATCTATCGGAAGAACTTTCTTCTTGAATAAAGGTCGTCGTCTCGGCTTCAACCTCATGCTTACCAACATCCTGAATAATCAGAAGCTTGTTTTTGGCGGACGTGAGCAGAGCCGTGTTGACCTCGATCAGGAAGGCAAGACTTTCCGCACCTACTCGTTCCAGAATAACCCCTACAAGTTCTATGCTCAGGGTATAAATGGTATGTTCATGATTAATTATCAATTCTAATCCCCCTAACGACTTATGAAGACTATCAAATATTTTGCAATGGCAATTGCCTGTGTGGCTTTCGCTGCCTGTCAGGGTGACTGGGATGAACCAACCACCTCTCCCTATGGCAACAGCAGCATCAATGATGAGAACATAATTACAATAGCTCAGTTGAAGGCCGACTATCCTAATGTCTTTGCTTCAAGTGATCAGAATGTGAAGATTGACAAGGATATTAAGATTAAGGGCCGAGTGACTGGCAATGATATTGGCAGCAACCTCTACAAGCAGTTTACCCTGCAGGATGAGACTGGAGCCATTATCGTGGCTGTCAACCAGAGCGGCATGCACGGATTCCTGGCCGAGGGGCAGGAGATTGTCATCGACCTGAAGGACCTTTACATCGGCGGCTATGGCAAGCAGCCCGAGATAGGACAGCCCTACAACGGCACCTCCATCGGTCGCATGAACAAGGAACTGTTCCAGCAGCACTTCAAGTACACAGGCAGCATCGATGCCAACGCCATCCAGCCCATAGACTTCGATGTTGACATGGACAAGGATGCCAACTGCGGCAAGCTGGTCACACTGAAGAACGTGTCCTTCGCACTGGTTGCCGGACTTGGAACCTTCGCCCCCGACTCCGCACTGGACAAGACCGTCACCATCAAGGCCGGTTGCGTGAACCGTGCCTTGAACGAGTATTCTGCCAGCGACCTCGTGGTTCGAACCAGCACCTACGCTAAGTTCGCTGCTAAGAAGTTGCCTATTGACGAAGCCACTGGCAAGCCGCTGAAGTGCAACATCACTGGCATTGCCACACGCTATGCCAGCGGCAATAAGGACACATGGCAGATTCTTATTCGTAAGGAGAGCGACATAGAGATTATTAAGTAATTATCAAGAAACTAAAAACAGATTAATAATATGAAGAAATTATTTAAAAGTTTGATGATTGTGGCTATGACAGCCATGACATTCACAGCCTGTCAGGATGTGCCAGCACCATATGAACTTCCTGGTACAGGTGCAAACAAGCCAGATGAAGGGGGAGTAGAAGTAGAAGGTGCTACTGGTGATGGCACATTGGCATCTCCTTTCAATGCAGCAGCTGCTACGAATGTAGCATTGAAGCTTGAATCGGGTGCTGTTAGTGAGCAGGCTTATTTTATTAAAGGAAAGGTTGTTTCTATTGCTACAGACAAGAACGATAACGTGCTGAATTTTGATCAGGGCACTTATGGTAATGCATCATTCTATATCTCTGATGATGGTTCAGCTACTAATCAGTTCTATTGCTATCGTGTCCTTTATCTCGGCAACAAGAAGTGGACAAGTGGCGATGGCGATATTCTGAAAGTAGGCGATGATGTTATCGTTTATGCAAAGCTGACTCTGTTTAATGGCAAGACACCTGAGACCGTTCAGAATGAGGGCTTCATTTATTCACTTAATGGTGTAAGCAAGGGTGGAGTTCCTGAGGAAGGTAATAAGCCATCTGACCATTCTACACTTGAGAAGCCTTATACTGTTTCCGAAGCAGTTGCTGCTGGTTCAGGTAACGAATATGTTAAGGGCTTCATCGTTGGTAGCGTTGAGGGACAGGTTCTTTCTTCAGGCGCTCATTTCTCAACTGAGAATGCGGTTGCAACAAACATCATGCTTGCTGCTTCTGCTGATGAGACTGATGTAACCAAGGTGATGGTCGTACAGCTTCCAAATGGAACTGATATTCGTACAAAACTCAACCTCAAGGATAATGCTGGAAACCTTGGCAAGGAGGTTGTCCTCTATGGTAGCATAGAGAATTATTTTGGCCAGATGGGTTTGAAGTCTGTCACCTTTGCTGTTCTCGATGGCGTTGAGATTGGAACGAAGCCAGGTAGTGATCCTGCTCCAAGTGGCGATGTACAGACTGTTACAGTTTCTCAGTTCAACGATGCTGCTGAGAGTACCTCTGTTTGGTATCAGCTTACAGGTACAATAAGCAACTTGAAAGCTGGTGACAAGTATGGAAACTTCGACCTTACCGACGCTACTGGTTCTGTTTATGTTTATGGTGTCCTTTCAACTAAGGGTGGTGCAAAGCAGAAGTTCCAGGAACTGGTTACTGCTCATAATATTCAGAATGGTACAACGATTACTATCATTGGTAACCGTGGCTCTTATAATGGGAAGATTGAAGTTGTGAACGCTTACTTCGTTAGTGCACAGAACTAAGCATCTGGCGTAAAAAATTATAAATAGCAATAAAAAAGGGTGGTTGACTAAATAGTAATGTCAATCATCCTTTTTTTGTGGAGTTTTACTATTGTTCAATCTCTTGAATATAGTTTCGCCGTAAGTGCACCGCTAATGTTATGCCAAACGCTGAATATGGCACCAGGAATGGTGGCAAGCGGATAGGCTGCGAAATGAAGAACAGCAAGTGATGAGGCGAGACCAGAGTTCTGCATGCCGACCTCTATGCTTACTGCCACGCATTTTGCGCGTTCAAGTTTCAGCAAGCGTCCTATAAGGAAGCCTATTGTAAGTCCTAAGACGTTGTGAAGCATCACCACAAGAATGACCAGCATGCCACCAACCAAGAGCCTTGTGGCATTGTGTGACACTATTATTCCTACAACCAGCGCTATGACTACTGATGAGAAGGCCGGCAGATAGGGAACGACGCTTCGCGTAAGACTTGGCAAGAAGCGCTGACAGAACAGTCCAGCTATGATGGGAGCTATGATGACATAGACTATGCTCATTAGCATGCCCATGGTATCTACATCAACCATTGTTCCTGCAAGCAGCCAGACGAGTAGGGGAGTCATCACTGGTGCTAACAGAGTTGACGTAGCTGTCATGCCAACGGATAGCGCCAAATCGCCTTTGGCAAGATAAGTGATGACGTTTGATGCTGTGCCTCCTGGACAACAGCCTACAAGTATCACGCCGAGAGCCAGCTCCTTTGGTAATGAGAATGCCCAAGCCAATGTCCATGCCAATAGCGGCATTACGGTAAACTGTGCCAGGCATCCGAAGAGAATGTCTTTCGGACGGCTGAGCACTATTTTGAAGTCTTGTGGGGCAAGGGTCAGTCCCATGCCGAACATTATAACACCAAGCATAGGATTTATAGCCCATGTGTCAACCCAAATAAAAGAAGAAGGTACTGCCAGCGAGACTACAGCTACTAACAGTACCATCACGCCCATCCATCGGGCTATGAAATCACATATTGTCTTCATTGAATCTTTGGATATTTGCGTGTCCATCCATCCCAGCGCAGACGCATGACGCCGAAGAAGGCTTCGCTGAATATGCCACCCGACATCTTTGACGTTCCTTCGCGTCGGTTGACGAAGATCACGGGCACCTCCTTAATCTTAAAGCCAATCTTATAGGCGGTGAACTTCATTTCTATCTGGAAGGCATAGCCCTTGAAGCGAATCTTGTCGAGCTCAATGGTCTGAAGCACGCGGCGCTTGTAGCACTTGAAGCCGGCAGTAGTGTCGTGGACGGTGAAGCCAGTCACTATGCGCACATATTTTGATGCGAAATATGACATGAGCACGCGACCTATAGGCCAGTTAACAACATTCACACCGCTAATGTAGCGTGAACCGATGGCTACGTCGTAACCCTCGTCGGCGCAGGCACTATAGAGGCGTGGCAGGTCGTTAGGATCGTGACTGAAGTCGGCATCCATCTCGAAGATGTATTCATAGTTGCGATCCAAGGCCCATTTGAAACCTGTGATATAGGCTGTGCCAAGACCTAGCTTTCCGCTACGTTCCACAATGAACAGACGGTCGGCAAACTCTGTCGCCATCAGTCCTTTCACAATCTGGGCTGTGCCGTCGGGAGAGCCGTCGTCAATGATAAGTATGTGAAAACACTTCTCCAATCCGAACACGGCACGGATTATTTTCTCTATGTTCTCCTTCTCATTATAAGTGGGAATGATTACGATGCTGTCGCTTGCGTTCATTTTTATATATCCTAATACTTGCTTGTTATTTTTATGTGTGTCCTATTTCGTTATCTCGGTTATAGCCTCTCCTACGCATGCATTAGGCTGCTGTATGTGTAGCAGTTGGCATACTGTTGGGGCTATATCGGTGATATGTACCTCGCGTGATGTTGCTCCATGAGGCACTTTCCATCCCATGAATAGCAGGGGGATATGCGAGTCATATGGGTTCCATGCGCCGTGGGTTGTGCCTACTGGCGACGACCATGAGCCGTAGTCGTAGTAACCAGGGTCCACAACAAAGTATATGTCTCCTGAGCGGCGAGGGTGATAGCCCTTTATTATTCTGTCGCGAACGGCAGGGTGCATGGTTGTCTTTGCCAACTCTTCATAGTCGGCTGCAAAGCTGATGTTTGGCGATGAAATGAGATGGTTTAATATGACTTTCTTCACATCCTCAAGTTCGAGTCCCTGTTCTTCTATTGCCTTGTGGTTAAGGAATACGCGGTAGTCGAGAATGTCGTTGATGACAGGCTTCAGCTCTTTGTGAGCTGCCTTGCTTACTACTTTTTCCAGCTCTGCTTTTATCTGTTCGGTCAGCGATTGACCGGCGTTGATTTTGTGGTCTTGCATGAACTTATAGTTATGTGCAGCTCCATGATCGGCTGTGAGGAATAGCAGATAGTTTTCTTTTCCCACTTGTGCGTCAAGAGCATTGAACAGTCTTGCCAGATCTTTGTCGAGTTGCAGATAAGCCTCGTCGGTATTTTCGCCGCGAGTACTCCATTTGTGACCAATGACGTCGGTCTGTGAGTAGCTCACGCAGAGCATATCGGTAGCCTCACCATTGCCGAGCTTCTCGTTCTGCAGGGCAGCTATGGCCATGTCGGTGGTAATGGTGCCACAAAGATATGACAGACCAATTTTATCGCCATGCTTAACCACCTCTTTGTTCTTTGCTATCTGTTTGTTTATGTCCTTTGCCCATTGTGGCAGTTCCTGCATGTAATATGTGCTTGAGATGAAGCAGATGGGGCTGGCTTTTGTGTCAAGCCAGTAGGCAGCATTAGCTGAGTGGCCGGCAGGCAGAATGGCGCCACGGTCCTTATAGGATACTCCTATGACTTTCGACTTGAAGTCTGTGTGCAGGCGCAGCTGGTCGCCAATAGTGGTTGCCAGGAGGTTGCGTGGCGACTCTTTGCCATTCTCTGTGTTGCTACCCACCGTCTCCACATTGTCGTCTTGTGTGCAGTATGTCTTCTTTCCGTCAATATAGAACGTGTTGCCGCAGATGCCGTGAAGGGCTGGGGTGGAGCCTGTGTAGGCTGATGAGTGGCCTATGGCTGTGATTGTAGGCACATAGTTTATGAGGCAGTTGTTACATGAATAGCCTTCGTTAATCAAACGGCGGAAGCCACCATCTGTGAACTGGTTGTAATAACGGTCCAGATAGTCCCAGCGCATCTGATCAACCACTATGCCTACTACTAACTTAGGCTTTTCACCAAAAAAGGCCTGCGCATAGGTGTTCATAGCACAGGCCAGTATTGTTGCAAAAACAAATAGTTTCTTCATGCAAAACGTTTTTTCTTTATTGGTAGGATAGACTCTGCAATCTTTCCTTATTTAGCTTCCTCCATGTCGCCTTCTATGTATAGGCGAGTCATCTCTATTGCACCATTGGTGCGCACGGTGATGCTCTTCTTGAAGTGACCGGGGAACTTGCCTGTACCATTGTAAGTCACCTTTATCTCGCCCTTTTCGCCTGGCTGGATAGGAGTCTTAGTGTATTCGGGCACGGTGCATCCGCAAGAAGCTACTGCCTGATTTACAACCAGTGGCTGTTCACCAACGTTTGTGAAACTGAAGACACAGCTCACTACAGGGTTCTTCTCTGAGAAAGTGCCGAAGTTATGTGTCACTTTGTCGAACTTTATCTCTGCTGGTTTCTGAGCCAAAGCCATGGTCATGCAACCAAGCAGCATCACGGTCATAAGTAAAATCTTCTTCATAATGGGGTAATGGTTTTAATTACTTCGAGCAAAGTTAGTCATTTTGATATTTATAATGTGGATTGCAAGGCATATTTTATACTTTTTTAATTTAAAAACACTTTAATCGCCATTGAAACAATCGTTTTGCTAACTACTTCTTTATCAGTTTATAGTATTCTGTAGCGCCCAAAAGGAAGCATCCTGTGCCGTAGTCTTCGAAGTCGGGAATCTTGTCGTAGCTTAATGGCTGACCTGCCGAGGGGTCTTTGCCTGTGCCCTGCATCCATCCCAAGAATCCGTCTGGGTGAACAGCGTCTTTCACCATAGCTGTCCAAGCGCGGTCGCAGACGGGCAGGTATACCTTCTCTTTTAGGAAGCCCTGTCGAATGCCCCATGCCATGCCGTAGAGGAAGAGGGCTGTGCCTGACGTTTCTTTCATCTCGTAGTTAGTAGAGACAAGACTTGGGTTCCAGAAGCCGTCTTCGCGCTGACATTTGCGAATACCCTCGCTCATGAGCAGGAAGTCTTTCTTCAGTTCCTTGAACTCTTTCGAGCCTCTGGGCAGATAGTCCATGCAGCGCACCAGTGCGGCATACACCCATCCGTTGCCTCGGCTCCAATAGCATTGCTTGCCATCGGGCTCCTTGTATGGAGGCACATAGTCGGCATCGCGCCACCAAAGACCGTCGTCGGTGTTGAACAGTCCCTTCTTCGGATTGCCTTCGCCTCGGCCACACTCGTTGCGACTCCAGCGGTACATCTGCATCGCGTGGTTCAGGTACTTCTTGTCGCCCGTTACTTTATATATCTGCATGTAGAGCGGCATTGCCATCTGGATTGCATCAATCCATGTCCACCAGCCGTAGAGTGAGTTGACAGTCGTCTTGGCCTTTGGCGTGGTGGTCTGTAACTTGGTATTTGGTGTCTGCATCTGGTGATCCAGATTGGCTATTACGTATTGCAGCCCCTTGATCCTCTCATCCCTCACTTTGCCGATGAGCAAATCGACATAGGTCTGTCCGCAGCACTGGTCGTCGGCATCGCAGGTGGTAACACCATTGCGTGGCATCCACTTGTGGAATTCGGCCCAGCGCAGGGCGTAGTTGTAGTAACGCGGTTGCGGGTCGATATATTGCAGCGCCATCAGTCCTTCGTAATAAACGGCACGTGTCCAGAGACTGCTCGGACGAATCTTCTTCACATTCGTAGGAACCGTGGGGTCTTCATATTTCTTCATGAAATAGTCGTTAGCCTTTCGGGCCACTGATAATACTTCGTCGGCTGTGGTCTGTGCATTTGTGCTTAGTGCCATAAGTGCCAGGCACCATGTGATTAGTTTCTTCATTTTGTGTTTGTTGCTTAATTGTTTTGCAAAGATACTCATTTTCCTCGAGATATACAAGCGATAACACAAAAATATAAGTATATTTTAACTCGAAAAGCGTTCTTATTAAACTCTGAGAGCGTTTAGTAAGAATGCTCCGAGCGTTTGGTAAGAACGCTTCTGGTTTTTTTCGACGACCGATTTTGCATCAAACGCATGTTTCTTCATCGAAAACTGCTGCTTTTGCATCGTTTTTTATGGTTTTTAGGGCCTAAAACTGTAATGATTTGTGCCTTTTAGAGGATTTGAAATCAATAGAGTGATGTGGCTGGTTTTTGTAAGTCGCTGATTATCTGTTCTTTAGGCATTTTGATCTATGCAAGCGTTTCAGCGTTTCAGTTGTTTCAGTTGGTATTTTGATGATGCATATTTTATTTATATAATATGTAACTTATTAATAATTAGTTAGTTATAAGCTTTAAAAGGTGATAATGCTGTATGTGTGACCCTTTGAAATCTCACTGAAACGCTGAAACGCGAAACGCTGACTTGTTTCTTCTTTTTCTCTACGAATGCACAGCGGAACCGACCCTATTGTGCACTTTTTCGGTCGTTTCTTTGTTTGACAATAATTATTTTGTATCTTTGCCTGCAGAAACAAGTATCTGTATGCCAAGAAAACAAAGAGAGAAGAGTGGAACAGGAATATATCATGTGATGATGCGCGGCATCAATCACCAAGATATTTTTGAGGACAAGGGAGACTATTGGAAGTTCCTGAAGCTACTGCGTATGCAGACGCATCCGGAGGACAATACAGGTAAGCCGCTGCCTGCCCATTGTATCGTATATGCCTACTGTTTAATGTCGAACCACGTGCACCTGTTGGTACGGGAACTGGAGGAAGGGCTAGTTCCACCCATTAAGAGTATCGCCATTTCCTATGCACAGTATTTCAACTACAAATACGAGCATTCTGGTCAGGTTTTCCAGGACCGTTTCAAGAGCGAGCCAGTCAACGATATGGCATATTTCCTGACGCTGATGAGGTATATCCACCAGAATCCTGTGGCAGCAGGCATCACCTCAACGGTTGGCAGCTATACGTGGAGTAGTTGGTGTGAGTATGACGAGACTAAGACCTGTGCCGTCCCTGTCTGCACCACTCAACACGTACTGGGTCGTATTACGGGGAAAGAACTTGCCGAGTTGGTTAACGATTTGTTACCCAAGGCACTCAACATCCTTGATTTCGACAACGAGATGGAACAGCGTGTAAGCGATGAGAAGTTGCGTCAGTATCTGTCTGAAATCATGGGCGGCGCCAGTGTCTCCACCCTTCAGCATTATGAGAAGGAAGAGCGCAATTGCATCATCAAGCAACTGAAAGACTATGGCGCTAGCATCCGTCAAATCAGTCGCTTGACGGGTGTTAGCTTCGGCATTATCCGCAATATCCAATAAAGTGCACAATAGGGTCGGTTCCGCTGTGCACTCAGCCGATGATGGTCAGCCGATTGTCGGCAATATCGTAACTGATGGGATAGAAGAAAGTACATAAAAAGGTACATAAATGTTTGGAGGTTTGAAATAAATAACGTATCTTTGCAGCCAAAGAATAAAAGATATCGAATTATGACTGCACTAACATTTAGCGATTTCAGAAAGAACATGGCCAGTTCGTTTGACCTTGTAGACGCTGGCGAACATGTATTCATCAACAGGGGTAGCAAGAAAATGTATGCTATCGTGGCTGTGGATGATGATGACCTGACTATTACTCCAGCTATGGCTGCAAAGATAGAGAAAGCCAGAAAGGAGTATAAGGAGGGAAAGGGCGTGTCACTAAAGAGTCACGATGATATTGATAAGTATTTCGAATCTCTGTAATTATGTACGAGGTCAAGGTTTTAGAAGAAGCAGAAAAAGTCATCAAGAAGTGGAAGAAGTCAAACCCACAACTCTTTAAGAAATACCAGAAGCTTTTTCATGAATTAGCAGATCACCCTCGTACAGGTATTGGTCATCCGGAGGCATTAAAAGGTGGCAATGATGTAACTTACTCTCGTCACATTACGGCACATGACCGTATTATCTACGATATCTATGACGAGACGCTAGTCGTATTAGTTATCGAAACAGAGGGACATTACAACGACAAGTAGTATCACAGTATAATCTCCACCCTTGCCAGGAGCAGACGGCAAGGGTGGAGCGTTTTATATAAGAGAGACTTTCAGCCGATGATGGTCAGCCGATTGTCGGCAATATCGTAAATAAACAGGGCGAGAGAAGGAAAATGAAGCCGTAAAAAACTTTGTGGTTAGAAGAAAAAACGATAAATATTTGGCAATTTCATGAATAATAGCTATCTTTGCCATCGAAATGACGGCATGTTGCTATCATGTTGTAGGTAAATATAAATAGTTATGGCACAATCGGCAGTTACGGTCAGAATGGATTCTGAAATGAAAACGCAGTTCGATGCTCTCTGCGAGCAGTTTGGTATGAGTGCTAATACGGCATTTAATATCTTCGTGAAAGCGGTGATAAGAAGTCGTAGCATTCCATTTGCTATCAAAGGTTCGCCTAGTGCGCTGGACTTGTTTATGCAGCAAAGAAATGCTGCGGAGTTGAGTAATGAGCCAGAACTCTCGCTTGATGAAATTAACGAGGAGATTCGTGCAGCAAGGACTGAAATGCGTAAAAAGAAAGGTGTAAAGGCATGATTTATGCAGTTATTGATACCAACGTGCTGGTATCGGCCCTTATTACTCACAATTCGCTGTCGGCAACAGCAAAGATTGTGAGAATGATGCTTGATGGTGAGTTTACACCATTGTATGAAAGCGGCATCATTGAAGAATATCAGGAGGTGCTGCATCGGGCGAAGTTCAAATTAGTGCCTGGCGTTGCTGATGCGCTAATTTCGTTTATTAAGGAACATGGAATTGAGACTTCACGGACAGCCTTTCTGGAGTCTATGCCTGATGAAGATGATCGTGTGTTCTATGAAGTGTCTTTGAGTGTTGATGAGTCTTTTCTTGTTACTGGCAATTTCAAACATTATCCTAAGACGCCTAAGGTCATAAGTCCAGCCGACTTCATAAAACTGATAACGGATTGAAGGAATAATTACACATTTCCCAGATACACATTAGTTATGCCTTCTTCCTCAGCAATACGCTTGGCTTCCTTGAGGGTGTGCAGAGGAGTGGGCGGTATGTCCTGCATCTTGTAGCGAGGGAAGAAACGGGTGAAGTGCAGGGGAGCATTGGCTAAGTGGTTTTCTTTCAGCCAGCGACACATCTGGCGTATCATGTCCATATCATCGTTCACTCCAGGAATAAGGAGGTTGGTGATTTCCAGCCAAACTCCAGCATCGCGCATAGCCACGATAGTGTCAAGGACAGGCTGCAGATAACCACCGCTGACATGCATGTAGATGTCGTCGCTGAATGATTTGAGATCTACATTGGCGGCATCGATATAGGGCAGCAGGTCTTGGAGGGGCTGCTGACAGACATAGCCCGCCGTTACGAGGATATTCCAAAGTCCTGCCTCATGAGCCAGCCGGGCACAGTCCGTGATATATTCTATATAGGTGAGTGGCTCTGTGTAGGTATAGGCAATGCCAGGACAATGGTGCTTTTGGCAGAGGGCTACGAGTGCCTCTGGCGACAGGTCGTAGTGGGGAACATCTGATGGTGATGCCTGGGAGATGTCGTGATTCTGACAGTTCAGACAACGGAAGTTACAGCCTGTGCAGGCAAGAGAAAGACACTCGGTGCCTGGATGGAAATGGTAGAGTGGCTTTTTCTCAATGGGGTCGATGGCCAGAGAACAGGGTAGGGCATAGACCTCACTAAAAAGCACGCCGCCCTCGTTGCGACGACTGCGACAGAGTCCTGTCTTGCCATCAGCAATATGGCAATGGTGCGGACAGAGCGTGCACTCCACCCGTCCGTTATCCAAACGCTTATAATACTTACACTCGAAATAATTCACCGCATCTATTTTTTTTACCACGAATTATACGAATTAAACGAATTAGGCTGCGCATCTATATCGTGGTCGTTAAAAAACTATTGCTTCGTAAACATATAGTTCCGCATCGCGCCAGCCTTCCCATCCAAGACCTGCCTTGTCCTGAGAACAATGCCCCACGAACTCCTCCTTGGTCCAGTTCACCTCATCTGCTACCTGTGGAAGGAACGTGCCGCTTCTATGTCCTTTCTTTATATAGATGCCGTGACGGTGAAGCTCGAACTCGTCAAGACTATTGATGCGACGCATGGGGGTGAGCACGGAAATCTCAATATCTATGTCGTCGAGCTCTTCCTTTGTCACAGGCATGAAACGTGGGTCTTCAAAGGCAGCAGCACGAGCCATCTCTGCCACTATCTCATGGAGGGGATAATCCTCGCCGAAGTGACCAATGCACCCACGAAGTCTGCCGTGTTTATGAAGAGAGACGAAGGCACCACACTTCTGATTTAGTGTAGAGTTCTTCGCAAGCGAAGCGTCGCTTCGCGCCGAGCGGAGAGTGTAGAGTTTAGAGTTTCTTGCCTTGCAAGCGTCCAAAGGCCGAGCGGCTACCGCTATCTGCTTACCATCGAGAGAATCCTTGATGCTTTGCAGGGCGATGTCTTTTAGGAGCTTCTTATCTGCATCAGAAAGGGTGAAACTTGTGCTGTCTTCTCGAAGAATGGCAAACGAATGATAGCCAACGACTCTGCTGTGATTATGGTCATCGATATCACCTGAGTTCTGATACATGATATGCTTAACGGAATAGTTGGCGTCGAGCATCATCATCAAAGTTATGATGGCAAACTCGCCACAGGCACTGGTTGCCAGGTTGGGTATGCCTCGATGGGCATTGGCCTCAATGGTCTTGATAAACTCTTCCACATCGCCCGTCTCAACGGCTTTGCCTGTTATGGCATCTACTTTGCAGGCATCATCATAAGCGGGATAGTGAGAGAAGTCGCTGCTGATGACAAAGAGGTTCTCATCCGTGAAATAGGGCTTAAGCACCTCGGCCATCCGCTTTAGCTTGTGATAGTCGTTAGTAGATATAATAATAGGTACGATGGGAGGCACATCTTTAGTTGAGAGCGAGGAGTAAAGTGTGAAGAATCTTTGCAGGAACGGCAACTGTACCTCTAAACAATGTTCGCGGTCATGGGCAGAGCGCTTGTATGTGAACACACTATCGGCATCCAAGAGCTGCTGAGCCATATCATGGTCCACCTTCACTTGTCCCAAGGGAGTGGCATAGTAGTCGGCCTCGATATTGACAGAGGCGCCGTCGAGCCACTCATGATGGCTGGGACCAAGCAGGAAGATGCGTTGATATTTCTTTTTGGCATCCAAAGTCATATAGGCTGACGCGGCCACATTGCCAGAGAAGTAATAGCCTGCATGGGGCACAATGAGTGCCGCAACATTCTGATTTGTTGCTTTATGGCTGTGAAGGGCTAAGAGACTGTCCACTTCTTCTCTCAGTTCCAAAGAATCTCCCGTATAGAAACGGTTTGCCTGAGTGGCAGGGCGCACCACAGGCTCGCGTGTTTGTCCTTTGCACGAAGTCATCATGATTAATATTGCTATAAGTGTTAGTAATTTCATGGGGCAAAAATACGAAAAATTGATTAAATACAGTACTTTTGCATGCAGATTTAATATGTTTTGTGATATAAGATGAAGTACTATACAGGTGCCTTTGTGCATTTCTATGTCAACAAGACAAGTGGCACAACCCCGCTTGGGGTTGAATACCCCATGACGCTGGCGCGAGCCATCGTACAAACAAAAAAAGACTCGAAGTTTGAAAGCAAGCTTTCACTTCAAGTCTCTTTCTTCGTGATCCGCTTGGGGTTCGAACCCAAGACCCCAACATTAAAAGTGTTGTGCTCTACCGACTGAGCTAGCGGATCAACCTTAGTGCTTTATCTGAAAAGCGGGTGCAAAGGTAATGCTTTTTTTTGAATAGACCAAATTTTAAAGCGACTTTTTTGCATTGTCCTCTTGAATGGCCTTCTGATAGCATTCGCGACAGAGAGGTTCGTATTCTGAAGTCTCGCCAAGAAGCACGCGACGCTCGTCTTGTATCTTTCTGTGGCTCACATATGCAAGGTTGCCACACTTCACACAGATGGCATGCACTTTCGTTACTTCGTCTGCAATGGCACAGAGGCCAGGCATCGGACCGAAAGGTATGCCTTTGTAGTCCATGTCGAGACCGGCTACTATGACGCGCACGCCTCGGTTTGCCAGTTCGTTGCATACATCGATGAGACCCATGTCAAGGAATTGAGCTTCGTCTATGCCTACAACATCTATGTCGCTTGCCAGTAGTAGGATGGATGCTGACGAGTCGATAGGAGTTGATAATATGTGGTTCTGGTCGTGGCTTACCACATCTTCTTCTGAGTAGCGTACGTCTATTGCAGGCTTGAATATCTCAACCCTTTGTTTCGCGAACTTTGCACGGCGCATGCGGCGTATCAGCTCTTCAGTCTTTCCTGAGAACATGGAGCCGCAAACTACCTCTATTCTTCCAGGGCGATGAGCCTCGCCCGTTAGGTTTGCTGTCATATTGTTTCGGTTTTGAGCACAAAATTACAAATACGTTTTAAAAATTGCAAAGAATTAGGCTGTTTTTTGACTATAATTAAATAATTAGTTACTTTTGCAGACTGTATGGGAATACTATATATAGTACCTACTCCTGTAGGAAATCTGGAAGACATGACCTTCCGCGCCGTGCGTATATTAAAAGAGGTGGATGTCGTTCTGGCTGAGGATACCCGGACATCGGGCATTCTGCTTAAACATTTCGATATTCACAATCATCTCCTTTCGCATCATAAGTTTAACGAGCATTCCACGAGCCAGGCCATTGTTGACCGTTTGCTGGCTGGTCAGAATGTAGCGTTGATAAGCGATGCCGGCACTCCAGGCATCAGCGATCCAGGCTTCTTTCTTGTCCGTGAGGCTGTGAGGGCTGGGGTAGAGGTGCAGACCCTTCCTGGAGCAACGGCTTTCGTTCCTGCTTTGGTGAGCAGCGGACTGCCTTGTGACCGTTTCGCCTTCGAGGGCTTCCTTCCACAGAAGAAGGGACGCCAGACCAAGCTTCAGTCGCTTGTGGCTGAGACTCGCACAATGATTTTCTACGAATCACCTTATCGTGTCGTGAAAACCCTGGAGCAGTTCTCTGAGGTCTTCGGCGCTAATCGTCAGGTTAGTGTGTGCCGCGAGATTTCCAAGATTCATGAAGAGAGCGTTCGTGGCACCCTTGAGGAGGTCATAGCTCATTTCAAGGAGCATGAACCAAAGGGCGAGATTGTCATCGTCCTGGCAGGCGCAGATGAAAAAGAATTACCTAAACAATAATTTAATAATGAGAAAGCTAATTATTTTTGCATTCGTGGCACTTGCCATGACTGCTTGCAAACAGAACAACAACAATGCTGATGAGCACCTTACTCAGCAGCTCGATTCATTGCGTCAGGTTATTGCGCAAAAGGATAATGAGATTAACGATGTCGTTGGCACGTTTAACGATATTGAGCAAGGCTTTCGCGAGATAAGTGAGGCTCAGGGACGTGTTACCGTTGCTCAGTCTGGTGAAGGCTCCATCTCAGCAGACCGTATCCGTGAGAACATGCAGTTCATCCAGAGCACTATGCAGCAGAACCGCGAGCTTATTAATAAATTGCGCTTACGGCTTCGTGAGAGCACTATTAATAGCGAACAGTTGAAGCGCACTATCGACAATCTCACCCGTCAGTTGGAAGAGAAGGATGCTCAGCTGCGTAGCCTCCGTGAAGAACTTCTCGCAAAAGAGATACATATCGTGGAGCTCGATGAGACCATAGCTGGCTTGAGTGAAGATGTGTCTTCGCTTCGTGAAGAGAGCAGCGCAAAGTCTGAGACTATAAACTCTCAGGACCAGAAGCTCAATCAGGCGTGGTTTGTCTTCGGAACAAAGAAGGAGCTGAAGGAACAGAAGATTCTTGTTGACGGTAAGGTGCTTCAGGACAACTTCAACAAGAGCTACTTTACACAGATTGACATCCGCGTGGATAAGGAGATAAAACTCTATTCTCGCGATGCTGAGATTCTTACGTCTCATCCGGCAGGCAGCTATTCTCTCACTCGCGATGCCAACAAGCAGTATGTGCTCCGCATCACTCGTCCTGAGACGTTTTGGAGCACCAGCAAGTACTTGGTTGTTCTTGTGAAGTAGTAATCCTTATACATTAATATATTATAAGAGGACGTGTCATAATTAACCACAACGGATTTCACGGATTAAACGGATTTTCTAAGTTACTGATTATCAGTAGGGCTTAAATCCGTAAAATCCGCGAAATCCGTTGTTTTTAATTAAATCTTGTGTTTTGACACACTCTCTTTTTTTCTGACTCTTTACGAATAATCGAGTTCTACTCGCTTTGCTCGTCGAAGAAATCTGACAAATAAAAACAAATCAAACAATATAGATTTGACAGATTTGGGAAGATTTGAAAGATTTCTGCCCCAAAGGGCACTAAAAAAGTTGCCTATAAGTAATATTAAACAATTGTAAAAAGTCGTGATTGGGGTTTAATGTGTAAATATACTTATAATTTGCAAGCGTTTTTTGATGTTTCGTAAAAAAATGATAGTAATTTTGCACGTTTTTTGCAAAAAATGTATTGAAATCCATGAAAAAGTATTAACTTTGCAAACTGATTGTGTGTTTCCGCACTAAAAATTGTTACGTTTAAGTAATTTTACAGAGGTATTGAACAAGTTATTGTATAAAATTGACAAAATAGTATTTATGGAGAAAAGACTAACAGCGTTTTTGGTCGGTTTGATCTTAACCATTGGAACTGTATTTGCTCAGGATAGCAGAATAACAGGTACAGTCATCTCACATGAAGATGGAGAGCCTGTTATCGGTGCTTCCGTACTTATCAGTGGAACCAAAAACAAAGGAACCGTCACAAACATTGATGGTAAGTTTACGCTAAGTGTTGCACCTGGCGCAAAGCTGAAGATTAGTGCAATAGGCATGAAAACACAGACCGTTGTAGCAAAGAACGGCATGAAAGTCGTATTGTCTGTTGATGAAGCAACAAGCCTCGACGAGGTCGTCGTTACTGGTATGCAGAAGATGGATAAACGTCTGTTTACCGGTTCTACAACAAAGATTGATGCTGAAAAGACAAAGCTCGATGGTGTTGCCGATATCTCTCGCTCTCTTGAGGGACGTGCTGCAGGTGTCAGCGTTCAGAACGTGTCTGGTACATTCGGTACAGCACCAAAGATTCGTGTCCGTGGTGCTACTTCTATCTATGGTTCATCAAAACCTCTGTGGGTTGTCGATGGTGTTATCATGGAAGATGTAACCGAAGTTGATGCCGACGCTCTTTCTTCTGGTGATGCTACCACGCTGATTTCCAGCGCTATTGCGGGCTTGAATGCAGACGATATTGAGTCGTTCCAGATTCTGAAGGACGGTTCTGCCACCTCTATATATGGTGCGCGCGCGATGGCAGGTGTGATTGTTGTTACCACAAAGCGTGGTAAGGCAGGTACCTCAAAGATTAGCTATACTGGTGAATACACCATGCGCTTGAAGCCAAGCTACTCTACGTTCAACATCATGAACTCTCAGGAGCAGATGAGTGTGTTCCGTGAGATGCAGAACAACGGCTTCCTGTCATTCATGAGCAGCTATCGTGCAAGCTCAAGCGGCGTATATGGTAAGATGTATCACCTCATGAACGAGTATGACCCTTCAACAGGTGACTTCAAGCTTGCCAACACTCAGGAGGCTATGAACAACTACCTGCGCGAGGCTGAGTATCGTAATACAGACTGGTTTGACGAGCTGTTTAAGAATAGCATCCAGCACAACCACTCTATATCTCTTACATCAGGTACAGACAAGGCTCAGTACTATGCATCGTTCTCTATGATGCAGGATCCAGGTTGGACTGAGCGCAGCAAGGTGGAGCGTTATACTGCTAACATCAATGCGAACTATAATCTGAACAAGAAGGTCTCTCTGAACCTTATCGGCAACACCGCTTATCGTAAGCAGGAGGCTCCTGGTACCGTAGGTCGTGAGACCGATGTGGTGTCGGGTGAGGTTAAGCGTGATTTCGATATCAACCCATACTCATACGCAATCAACAGTTCTCGTACTCTTGATCCAAATGAGTATTATATTCGTAACTATGCACCTTTCAACATTCATCACGAGCTTGAGAACAACTACATGCAGCTTGACGTTGTTGATATGAAGTTCCAGGCTGAACTGAAGTACAAGCCAGTTCGCACCGTTGAGCTGAGCGCCCTTGGTGCATATAAGTACTCTACAACTACTCAGCAGCACTTTATTACTGAGACTTCTAACCAGGCAATGGCTTTCCGCATGATGGACGATGCTACCATGCGTAATTCTAACCCTTGGCTCTATACAGACCCTGACGTTTTGAATGCACTCCCTGAGACTGTGTTGAGCAAGGGTGGCTTCCAGAAGGAAACAGTCTATAAGATGAATTCATGGGACTTCCGTGCTACCGTAAGCTACAATGACGTGTTCTTTGAGGATCACATTGTCAACGCATATGGCGGTATGGAAATAAATGATGTTGTCCGTAGCTCTTCTACCAATACTAAGGTTGGCGTGCTCTATGACATGGGTCAGCTTGGCAGCTATGACTACAAGTACTTCAAGCAGGCAAAAGAGGAGAACAATATCTATTATGCTCTGAGAAATGGCTATAGCCGTGAGGCTTCGTTCTTCGGTACTGCAACCTACTCATGGAAAGGACGCTATACTGTTAACGGAACAGTACGTTACGAAGGTAGTAACCGTCTTGGTAAGGCTACTAGCGCACGTTGGCTTCCCACATGGAACGTGTCAGCAGCATGGAACGCACATGAGGAGCCTTGGTTTGCCGATATGTTCAAGGATAAGCTGACCAACGCAACTTTCAAAGCCAGCTACTCTCTGACAGGTGACAAGCCTGCTATGACAAACTCGCTCGTCATCATCCAGGCATATAATGCATGGCGTGCTTACTCTACAGATGCAGAGTCGGGTCTTGGTATAGCTGAATTTGCCAACTCATCATTGACATACGAGAAGAAACACGAGCTCAATCTCGGTCTCGCTCTCGGCTTCCTTAACAACCGCATCAACTTCGAGTTTGATTGGTACACACGTAACAACTACGACCTTATCGGTCCTAAGCGTTCAACTGGTGTAGGCGGTGAGATTGTGAAGAAACCTAACGTTGCTTCAATGAAGTCACATGGTGAAGAGTTCTCGCTGACCACGAAGAACATTATGACCAAGGATTTCGACTGGACAACAGATATTATCTATTCTCATACATACTGTGAGGTGACCGAATTCGATTCTCGTAACCGTGTCATCGACCTCATCACTGGTAACGGCTTCACTGAGAAGGGCTATCCTTATCGTTCGTTGTTCTCAATGAACTTCCAGGGCTTGAATGCTAATGGTCTGCCTACATTTATCAATGAGAATGGTGAGAAGACTACCAGCGATATTGACTTCCAGTCTTACGATACACAGTATCTCGTTTATGAAGGTCCTACAGATCCAACTGTTACAGGTTCATTCGGTAACATGTTCCGTTATAAGAACTGGCACTTGAACGTCTTCATTACCTATTCTTTCGGAAATGTAGTTCGCCTTGATCCTCGATTTGCTGTGTCTTACTCAGACCTGACAGCAATGCCTCGTGAGTTCGCTAACCGCTGGGAGGTTCCTGGTGACGAGAAACTTACCAACGTTCCTGCAATGGCTGACCTTCGTCAGATTCAGAACGACTCTTATCTGGGTTATGCATACAATGCATATAACTATTCTACAGAGCGTATTGCAAAGGGTGACTTCATCCGCATGAAGGAGATCTCTCTTGCTTATGACTTCCCTAAGGACTGGGTACAGCCATTGGGCCTTTCAAACATGAGCATGAAGCTCCAGGCTACCAACCCATTCCTTATCTATGCTGATAAGAAACTCAACGGACAGGATCCTGAGTTCTTTAACTCTGGTGGTGTGGCAGTGCCTATGGCTAAGCAGTTTACTTTCACACTTCGCTTAGGAATCTAATTGACATTAACTGTTGAACATTGTAAAAAAAGAAATAAGAAAAATATGATAAAGTCATTAGTATATAAATTAGGTGTGTTAGGGGTAGGCCTGTTTGCATTGACATCCTGCAATGACTACCTTGACAAGCTGCCCGATGACCGCGCTGAGTTGAACTCTAAGGAGAAGATTACTCAGTTGCTTTTGGAGGCTTATCCATCGGTGACAAACAACCTTATTCACGAGATGTTGTCAGACAATGTCGATGACAATGGCCGCAGCTATTCGTCACCAATTCTTTGTGAGGAGCTCTACCGTTTCAAGGATCCTACTGAGGAGAGTTCTGATAGCCCTTACGATGTTTGGGAGGGATTCTATCGTTCTGTAGCTGTGTGCAACCAGGCACTCGATGCTATCAATGAACTTGGTAATCCTTCAAGCATGATTGGCGATGTTGCTGAAGCAAAGATCGTCCGTGCATACAGCATGTTCCAGCTTGCTAACACTTTCTGCATGGCATGGGATCCTACCAAGGCTGACGAATATCCTGGACTTCCTTATCCTTTGATTCCTGAGCAGGATATCAATACTCACTATGAGCGTGGCACTCTGCGTCAGCTCTACGAGGCAATCAACAAGGATATTGAAGAAGCCTTGGCAAACATTAATGAGGCAAATGCAAGATATAAGCAGCCCAAGTATCACTTCAACACTAAGGCCGCATACGCTTTTGCCGCACGCTTCAACCTCTATTACATGCAGTATGACAAGGCTGTGAAGTATGCTTCAGAAGTGCTGGGAGACAATCCTGCCGCAATGTTGCGCGACTATGAGCCATACCGTAACTTGGGTCGTCAGGACTTCGGTAATCAGTGGATACGTTCTGATCAGGACTGCAACCTGATTCTCATCAACTCATACACCCGTAGCTGCCGTTATCTGGCAAGCAGTGGTAGCAATGCCCGTTTCAACCATAATCAGACAATGGCAAGTTATGAGACATACTGGGTGGAAGGCCCTTGGGGTAATGGTTCAAGCAAAAACTCTATCATCTATGCAAACAAGCTCTATGGCACCGACCAGTGTGTTGCCTATCCATCATACGACGAGCAGTTTGAATATTCTGATAAAGTTGCCGGCATTGGCTATGCACATGCTGTTGATCCAGTGTTCACTGGCGACTTGACCATTCTTGAGCGTGCTGAGGCATACGCACTCTTAGGCCAGTTGAACAACGCCGTTAACGACATCAACACTTGGCTTAGCACCCACTGTAAGGACAAAGTAGAAGATGGTACAATCGTAGCTCCAGCTCCAGCACCTCTGACTGTTGCTTCTATTACATCTTTCATTGCCGATTCTAAGAATGGTCTTGACTATGCAAAGCGTACTCCCGACAGCTGGCGTGACCGTTCAATGAGAAAGCACATGCATCCACAGGGCTTCACTGTTGCTGCTGGCGATATGGAGAATGTGCTTCAGATGATTCTTCATCTTAAGCGTATTGAGAGCCAGTGCCACGGCCTCCGTTTCATGGACCTGAAGCGCTATGGTATTGAGTTCACCCACCTTGTAAAGGGTGAGGACCCACTGGTGTTCATTGCTGGTGACCTTCGCGGTGCTGTTCAGTTGCCAAATACTGTTATTACAGCAGGACTCCCTGGCAACGCCCGCATGACTAAGGAGCAGATTGATGCTTATATTGAGAGCACAAAGTCTGAATATATTAATCCAGATGATGATGAATAAACATTCATATTAAAAGAGAACATTTATGAAAATCAAAAATATAAGCATTTCGCTGTCGCTGGCTTTAACGCTGGGTCTGTGCAGCTGTTCCGATGAAGCTCTTGATTCAAAGAGCGTATTTGACAGTGTGTCATTGCCTGAGAAGACTGCGTTTGACAACTGGCTGGAGACTAACTATCGCCAGACTTACAACATATCGTTCAGATATAATTATATCGACAATGAGTCTGACCTTGCTTACAACGTCATTCCTGCCGATTTGGACAAGTCGAAGGCTCTTGCCATACTCGTAAAGCATGTGTGGCTCGATGCCTATGCAGAGGCAATCAGTCCTGAGTTCGTAAAGACTTACGTTCCACGTATCATTCAGCTCACAGGTTCCTACAAGTGGAACGCTAACGGTTCTCAGGTGCTGGGTACTGCCGAGGGTGGCTTGAAGGTTATGCTCTATGGCGTCAACGAGCTTGACATCGATAATCCTCGTATCAACACAACAAATCCATACGAGAGCCATCAGGTTAAGCCCATTGACATGAACTACTGGTTTTTCCACACCATGCACCATGAGTTCTGCCACATCCTCACACAGAAGAAGGAGTATGATACATCTTTCCGCTCCATCTCTGCAGCTACCTATCATGCTACTGACTGGATCAACCTTGAGGACAAGAAAGTTGCCAGGGAAGGTTTCGTTACCAGCTATGCTTCCAGTGAGTATAATGAGGATTTCGCAGAAATCTATGCTACCTATGTAACTAACACTGCTGCAGGTTGGCAGCTGATTCTCGATCAGGCTGGTACCTCTGGTACAGCAATCCTTAATCAGAAGCTGAGCCTGATGAAGAAATACTTCAAGGATAATTGGAATCTCGATCTCGACGACATGCGCGCTGTAGTGCTTCGTCGTTCTGCCGAGTCAATGACACTTGATTTGCGTACACTTAAATAATAAAACAGTTCTGCTATGATTAAGAAGATATATTATATTTTGGCTTCAGCTGTGGTACTGATGTCTTTTGCTGCCTGCTCCCTGAAGGAAGATCCTATTTTCAGCGAGACAGCATCGCAGCGTTCTGGCGAAAATCTGGAAAAGGTTCGTACTGTACTGACAGCTGCTCCTAACGGATGGCTCATGAGCTATTATGGCAACCTGAGCATTGGCGGTTATAATATCATGGTTAAGTTTGAAGGCGATTCAGCTACTGTTGCCAGCGAGAAATGGGGCGCAAACCACGTTGCTGGTCTTGATGCTTCAGGCAAGGCTGTCAAATCAACCAGTCACTTCAAGCTTGAGCTTAGCATGGGAACAGTTCTGTCGTTTGATTCATATAATCCAACGATCCACTACTTCTCTATGCCAAACAACCCCGACTATACCTATGATACAGCCGATGGTCTGTCAGGCGACATGGAGTTCCGTGTGATGCATGCATCTGCCGACTCTGTGGTAATGCGTGGAAAGAAGTCTAATAACAAGATTGTTATGACGCCGATACCTGTTGACCGTACATGGGAGAGCATTATCTCTGAAGCTTCTGCTACTGAGACCTATATGTCATCACGCTCATATACTCTCGCTGGTGCAGCACTGCCTGAGGGTAAGAAAATCACCGCAACGAGTAACGGCGGCTATCGCAGCTTGGTGTTCGAATATCGTGACCAGTATGGTCAGAAGCAGACCGTTGTTGCACCTTACATCGTTAAGGACGACGGCTTCGAGTTCTATCGTGAAGTTGATGTTGACGGAATTAAGCTTAACGGTCTCTTGAAGGGCACTACCGACGACTACTTCGTGTTCCGTAACAATCCTCAGCTCCAGTTGGACAGCTACATGCCTACTCTGGCTGAGAACATTCTTACCGGTACATGGTATCAGCGCTATGGCGACGTGGGTGCGTATGCTAAGCCTTTCTGGGATGCTATGCTTGAAAAGCTTAAGACCTATGGTAAGAATAAGGACGAAGTAAAGATCTATACTGCAACTGTAGGTATGACCACCGACAATAAGCTGGCTTGCAGCATGACAACATCTACCGATGCTCCATACTGGGGCTTCTCTGGTGATGTGTTGAATGAAGAAGGTACTCGCGTTAAGTTTACTCAGATGCCTTCTGTTAACAACAAGGCAGGTAAGGCCTATCGTAAGATTGGTTGGGACAAGGTGCTCGATTGCATCTATGGTCACACCTTTGATCTGACATGCGACTATCAGCGTCGTCCTTCATGGATTCGCATGACCGACGTGGATGATCCAACGAATGTCATTACCGTTTATTCTACTCCTTCTTATTTCATGGAGGATCAGAGCTATTATCAGGACAAGAATTAATTCAAACATTTTCAACACGCCAGCCAGGGGGCACATGTGTTTCCTGGCTGGTAATTAAAAACAATTTAAAACAACTAGATTATGAAAAAAGGTTTACTTATTTTCGCAGCTGCCATCATGGTGGCATTAGGTGCAAGCGCACAGTCGAAAATTTCTAAGGTTCGCATGATGAATGCTCCTGTAGAGTTGGAGTCTGCGATGGCTGTAGCTGCTACACCAAGCATGTCTTCTTCTGCTCTTAGCGCATCAAAGATTGCTAAGGTTGAAGCTTCTGAAGGTATTGCAGGTACCTACATCATGGATTACTACACTACTTACAAAAAGGAGTTTGTAACATCTTCTGAGTTCACTATCACAAACGAGACTGGTGTGATGACTCCATACTATGATGAAGGCGAAACACCAGTAGATTTTAATTACAACGTTAAGCTGACTGGTTTTACTTATGCTCCTGCTGTTGCCTATGGTTACTATGATGCTGAAGAACAGACTCTTACTATTCCTCAGCAGACTATTTATACTCACGATACCTATGGTCGCTTCGTGCTGTTTGGCATATCTGAGGCTGGAGGCAAGCTTGCACACTTAATGAATGGAATTGCGTTCGACGTTGAAGACGATGGTTCTTTGTCGTTGATAACTGATACTGAGACTGAAGGTGAGGAAGTCTGTGGCTTCTACAATTACTTGGTAGATTATGAAGATGGTGGCGCATGGAACTTTGGTTTCGATCTTGAAGTGTTTGTACCAAATGCCACAATGTATTACACTACCACAGGTGAGAGCCTTGGTGGTAACGGTTCTGACTGGGTAAAAGTTCAAAAGAGAGTACATGTTGAAGACTGGAATACAGCTCTTACAGTTCATAACTTCCTTGGCCTCTGCCCAATAAGCGTGGATGTTGAGGGTGATAATGTTGCTATCAAGTATGGCCAGCAGGTTGACGACTATGATTACACCAAAGATGAAGTCGCTTATGGTTATATGAAGCTTGTTGGCTGTGCTCTCGAAGGTACTAGTATTAGGCGTGATTACGAGGCTAAGGCTCTGAATGGTGTTGCTACTAAGACAGGCTATGAGTTCTTTAAGACTGAGCATAGAGAGGCTTGGACTGATGAAGAGGGTGACCATAAGGAAGGTGACTATTTTGTTGACGATGATCCAAACTTCATCCGTTACTTTGCTGTTGCTACAAATCCAAACGAACAGGGTGGCGCTTACTCGATGGGCTGGTGCTGCAACCTGTATATTGAAATTGATGAGAAGGCCGATGCTGCAGGCATCAACGAAGTTAACGCTGCTTCTAAGTCTTCTAAGATGACTTACAACCTCATGGGTCAGAAGGTTAACGGTGCTGTTAAGGGCCTCTTTATCCGCGACGGTAAGAAGTTCGTTGTAAAGTAATCAGACTTATAACTTATAATTCAAGAGGATATGTCGCTGAGGCATATCCTCTTTTTCGTATAACAATTTTAAAACAAAAACAACAATGGAAAAGAAACAATTCAAGTCGCAGTTGAACCTGCGCAGAGTGATGGCAGAAAAAAAACATTGATGACGTAGAACTAGGCCGCCGATTAGGTATCACTAAACAGGCAGTGTCTAATGTTGTCAATGGTGCAGGTATAACCGTTGAACGGCTTCATAAGTTCGCTGATGCGCTTGGTGTGCGTGTCCGCGACCTTTTTGATTAATCTAGGTAAACCTCTCAGGTTGTCATTTCACGTGTCAGCTTCAATTAGAAGCTTTTTTTCTTGCATTCGATTCTCATATTTAGTAACTTTGTAAGGTAAAAAATCGCTGAAAGATGAGGAACAAAGAGAAAAAGGCAAAACCTGAGAAGAATGGCAAACATGAAAAGAATTGGAAGGACTCCATTGCCACGGTGGATGATATTCAGGACTTTCTGATGGACAGAATCCTGTTACGGTATAATGTCATCACTGGCCGTGTGGAGTACAGGATACCGTCAAGCTATGAGCACGACAGTACTGACTGGATGCCCATCACCGACCGTGTCATCAACTCGCTGTGGGCTGAGATGTCTGCAAAGAAGACGGTGAGGGTGGTCGATATGTATAGGGTGATAGAGTCGGACTTTGTGCCCGACTTCCACCCATTCCGCTTCTATCTCAGTAGGCTGCCGCCGTGGAATGGTGAGGACTATATCCTGTCGATGTCAACGTCGGTTAATGTTAAGGGCGATGTGCGTGAGCAAATGCTCTTCGCCGAATATTTGAAAAAGTGGCTCGTGGCTATGGTTGCTGCATGGGTGGATGACAGTGTAGTAAACAATGTCATACTGGTGCTTATCGGTGAGCAGGGGTCTTATAAGACCACGTGGTTCAACTATCTGCTGCCGCCTGAGCTGTCGCGCTATTTCTATACTAAGACAAACGCCAGTCGCATGGGTCGCGATGAACTGCTGACATTGGCTCAGTATGGGTTGGTGTGTTGTGAGGAGCTGGATACTATGCGTCCTTCGGAGATGAACCAGCTTAAAGCTGCGGTTACAATGCCGTCGATAGATGAGCGTGCTGCCTATGCCCATTTCCATGAGCACCGTAAGCATATAGCCTCGTTTTGTGGCACTGGCAATAACCCGCAGTTTCTCAACGATCCTACTGGCAACCGACGGTGGCTGCCGTTCGAAATAGTGAACATCATGTCGCCACGCGACTTCCCCTTCGAGTATGAGGGCATCTACGCTCAGGCGTATGCCCTCTACCGACAGGGCTACCGCTACTGGTTCTCACAAGAGGAGATTCAGCGGCTTTCTTTGCATAACAGTGCCTTCGAGGCACCTCAGATAGAGACTGAACTGGTGGATGTGTTCTTCCGTAAACCTAAAGCAGGTGAAGCGGGAGAGTTCATGCCTGTGAGTCGTGCCATGCAGATTATCAGTGGCAACATCTCGCAGCATGTCTATGCCACACGTATCGGTCAGGCGTTTACTACTATGGGGTTTGAAAGCCGTCGTACCAATCACTCACGTGGTTACATCGTGGTGCAGCGCGATAGCGAGGAGATTAAAACACGATTACGTATGCTTGCAAGTGAAGATGAACCTTTCTAAGAAAACGGTGACAGTGACAGCGTGACAGCACGTTTTTCAAAACTCTACGCGTACCGTGCGCGTATACGCAGTACGCATAATACTTTTCAAAATTCTGCTGTCACGCTGTCACTGTCACTAGAGGTTAGAGGTGAGAGGTTAGAGGTGAGAGGTTAGTAAATTAAATAAAGATTCTATGAAAGCAATGTCGAAACAACAACTGGCAGATAGGGCAGGAGTGAGCGTCACCACGCTTATGAACTGGTGTAAGCCCTACTTGAAAGAACTGGAGGCCATGGGCATGACACCAAACATGAGGGTACTGCCGCCCAGAATAGTAGGCTTTATAGCAGAGATGTTCTGTATAGACGTGGAGTCATAGCCCCGATTATCGCAACAAACCCCGTTTATCTCCACAAGCCTTGTCTATAGCAGAAACGCGCCTCGCCAATGTAGTACCTTTGTATTGTCATCCAGAGGGAACGGCGACGGAGTCATGGACACAGCCATGGCGACCCTGGCAAGGCGCAACTCATAGTCAACGGTTGGCTTGCAACAACATCCAAAACACCGCCATGAGGCTTGTCTGGTCCGTCGCTTCCCTCGCTTTTTATTAACCATCAAACAAAGTGTAAAATGCGTATGCGAGAGATTGACATGATTATTATCCACTGCTCCGCATCGCGGTGCGACAGGGACTACACCTTCGAAGCACTCGACAACGATCACCGCTCAAGGGGATGGAATGGCTGCGGCTATCACTACTACGTGACCAAGGATGGAGAAATCCACATGGGACGGAAAGAGGAAACTGTCGGTGCACACGCCGGAAAGAAGTTCAATCCGCACTCTATTGGGATCTGCTATGAAGGCGGTCTCAACGCGAGAGGACAACCAGAGGATACGCGAACGGAAGCTCAGAAGCGAACATTGACAAAGCTCATCAGCAGTATGAAGAAACGTTATCCCATGGCTCAGGTGTTAGGACACCGCGACCTGCCAGGCGTACACAAAGACTGTCCCTGCTACGATGTTAGAAAAGAACTATCCGAGAGAAGTTAAACTTTACTTCAAGAGAAGTGCCACTTTACTCCGAGAGAAGTTAAACTTTGTTCCGAGAGAAGTTAAACATCTCTCTTAGTAAACAAATCAAATAAACCAACACAAAAACTAAACGACAATGGAAAAACTGTTTTACAAAGTCTATCAGTGCAACATTGAGAAATTGCCGAAGCGCTACAAGAAGTGGTACAGTAAGATTGCCTATATGGGTACCGTTGACACCGACGGATTGGCAAAGCACATCATGGAACATGGCACCATATATACCGACGATGTGGTGCTGGGCCTGACACGCAAGCTGATGCACTGTATAGGCGAACTGCTCCGCTCAGGCTATAAGGTGAAGCTCGACGACATAGGCACACTCTACATCTCCTGCCATTCTACCGGCGCAGATACTTATGAGGACTTCGATTCTGACAAGAACATCACGGCGCTAAGAGTGAAGTTCCGTGGTGCGCAGGACAAGGGTACGACATACAGTGGTCCCGCTATCCGCCGACAGGTGTCGCTGGCAAATATCACTACTTTCATCGGTAAGGATGCTGCTGCCGGCAATAGTAGTAGCGGTGGCAATGACACACCAGGCGGAGCCATTGAGGAGCAGCCGTAAAACCTAAAACCCACCCCTTCCATTCTTGGACGAGCCAAGCGTCGCAAGCGCCGAGCGCCCGAGGGGAGGGGGAATGAGTTAGATTAGAAATACTAATATTATAAACACAATTGAAAAATGAAGAATAGGGAAATCTGGAGAATGATACTAAACATTCTGTCGTCTATCATCACAGCTGCACTTACGGCTATCAGCACAACATCGTGCATGTGACATTTATGTGATGAGGACGTGTCATAATTAACCACAACGGATTTCACGGATTAAACGGATTTTCTAAGTTACTGATTATCAGTAGGGCTTAAATCCGTAAAATCCGCGAAATCCGTTGTTTTTAATTAAATCTTGTGTTTTGACACACCCTCATCACTTTTTTGTGCATTCGCTTGCTTTTTCAGAAATTAATGCCTAACTTTGCACAGAAATATAAACAGACATAAACGAATTGAAGAATATGAAGAAATTAGCTATAGTTATTTCAGCGATGATGCTTACTGCAACATCGATTATGGCACGTCCTGGCTATACTAAGCCTGTTGATGTGTTTCAGCCAGACGGAACAACTGTCACATTGCTGATGCATGGTGACGAGTTCCGTAGTTTTATGACAACAATAGACGGCTATACCGTAGTAAAGGGAAGTGACGGCTTCTACCGTTTTGCACAGAAGAATGCCGAGGGAATGCTCGAGGAAACAAGCGTAGTGGCGAAGAATCCTTCAGAGCGTACGCTCAGTGAGAACGTGTTCCTTGCTAACCAGAAGAAAATGCTGGCTCCTAAAGCTACAAAAGCTGAGCTTGAACTGAAGGAAAGCGCTAAGGGACTCTTGGAGAACCCGTTGTTCGGAAGAGCAGCTCAGAAGTCTGTCGTAGGAAAGAAGAATGTTATCTGGCAACCCATTGACTACAGCCAGTTCAAGGGACTTGTCATTCTCGTGGAGTGGAACGACAAGAAGTTCCTCAGCTCTGACCCAAAGAGCTTCTATCAGGATCTGACAAGCAAGAAAAACTATACGGACTCTACAAAGACGAACTATCCTGTTAATGTAGAGGGTAGCGTGAGAGACTATTTCTATCAGAACTCAATGGGAGTGTTTGACCCTACGTTTGACGTCGTAGGTCCTGTTACAATTAATTATTCTTGCGAATATCCCTGGCCAAAGCATAATAATCAGGAAAATCCCGGCTACATGAACAGACAGCTGAACATTATAAAGGCTGTCATGAATGCTGTAAACAGCTCTGTTGACTTCACAAAATATGACCTGGATAACAATGGATATATTGACATGGTCTATTTCATCTTCGCTGGTTACGGAAGCTATGTGCAGGGAAACAACGAGAAGTACCTATGGCCACATGCCAACGATCTCACCTCAGTAGCATCTGGTTACTCGCTGCGTTGGGACAACAGATTTATGGGACGTTATGCCTGCAGTGTGGAGATTCAAGACTATGAGGGATTTGCTGAGCAGCATAAGAATCTCGACGGTATAGGCACTATGTGCCATGAGTTCAGTCATGTGCTTGGCCTTGCCGATCATTATGATACTGACTATGAGGGCAGCGGCGGCGAGTCGCGCCATCCTGATGAGTGGGACGTTATGGCAGGCGGTGCTGACCATAACTATGGACTTACTCCTGCCGGCTACAGCTCATACGAGCGCTACAGCCTCGGATTCAGCGAGCTGCAGACTCTCGATGTTGCCGGCAACTACGAGCTTGAGCCATTTGATACTTCAAACAAGTTCTATCAGCTGAAGACTGGCACTAATAATGAGGTCTTCTACTTAGAGAACCGTCAGAACCAGGGCTGGGACCGCTTCCTGCCTGGTCATGGAATGCTCATCTGGCGTGTTGACGAGACAGATCCTACGGTATGGCAAACAAACGTTGTGAACACCACACCTTCACGCCTGTATCTCGAACTGCTTTCGTCAAAGCCTGATAGGGACATAAACTCTGAATATACGCCTTTCCCAGGTGAAGCAAACGTTATTGATGTGCTTAGTGACGGCACTCCTGCTCTGAAATCATATGCAGGAAAACCCGCAGTGCTTGACCTCTACGACATAACAGAGACAGAGGACGGAAAGATTACCTTTACTGCAGGAAAGAACCTATATGATAAGGAGACCGAGACATTCGAGACTATCGCTGAGACTACTGGCGACGCAACAGACCTCAATGGAACATTCTGCAAGTGGAATCTGACTAATGCTGTTATTGCTGCTCCAGCCAGCGGTAAGGGTAATGGCAATCGTGTGTTGAAGATTAACCGTAACGGTATTGCTGAGACTCAGGCAACAAGCTATGCAATCCGCAATTTCAGCTTTAAAGTGTGGAATGGTACTGCCAAGACGAAACTTTCCGTGAAGTACCGCGTGAGTGACCAGGACAACTGGACGGCTATTCCAACAACCGATGGTAAGACACAGGTTGATATTGCCAAGAACGGAAATGTTGAGCTGACTTATTCTCAGAAGATTCCTGCTGGCGCACAGATACAGATAAGTATGTTGAGTACTACCAATTCTGCAGCAACATATATCGATGATATCGTGTTCGGTGTTGACAAGAACGCTGCCAATGGCATTGATGATATCAAGATGTCGTCAGCAAAGGAGAAAGGCGTTTATAACCTTGCCGGCCAGAAGGTAGATGCCAATTACAAAGGCATTATCGTTCGTGATGGTAAGAAGGCTATTGTAAAGTAAAAACAGAAACTTAACAAAATAAATATTATTATGCAGAGTGATCCAAAACAGTGCCTTTATTGCACTAACAATCAGACACTTCACGACCTGATGATAGAGTTCGCACAGTTGTCAGTGTCACGTGCTTTCCTTTTCAAGGAGCAGACTTATCGCGGCCGCTGTCTCGTGGCATACAAAGACCATGTGAACGACCTTAACGAGCTGAGTGACGAAGACCGTAATGCCTTCATGGCCGACGTGGCACGCGTGACACGTGCAATGCAGAAGGCTTTTAATCCCGAAAAGATTAACTATGGCGCATATAGCGACAAGCTTTCTCATCTGCATTTCCATCTCGCTCCGAAGTATGTTGACGGACCAGACTATGGTGGCGTGTTCCAGATGAACCCGGGCAAGGTATATCTTTCTGATGCTGAGTATCAGGAGATGATTGAGAAAATCAAGGAGAATTTATAATTTCGATTAATCGATTAAACGGTTAAACGATTAAACGAGATAACGTCCAATAACGACCAAAAATATGGCAACAGTAAAACCATTTCGCGGCATACGCCCACCGAAAGAACTCGTTGAACAAGTAGAGAGCCGTCCTTACGACGTGCTTGACAGTGAAGAGGCCCGCGCCGAGGCTGGCGATAATGAGAAGAGCCTCTATCATATAATCAAACCTGAGATTGATTTCCCTGTCGGCACAAGCGAGTATGATCCTCGTGTCTATGAGAAAGCAGCTGAGAACTTCAAGAAGTTCCAGGATAATGGCTGGTTGGTTCAGGATGCTGACGACCACTATTATATCTATGCTCAGACTATGAATGGCAAAACACAGTACGGCCTTGTGGTTGGCGCCTTGGTCGATGACTACATGCAGGGACGCATTAAGAAACACGAGCTGACACGTCGCGACAAGGAAGAAGACCGCATGAAGCATGTGCGTGTAAATAATGCAAACATCGAGCCGGTGTTCTTCGCCTATCCTGACAATGCTGTTCTTGACAAGCTCATCATGCGCTATGCAGCAACAGAGCCTGAGTACGACTTTATAGCACCAATAGACGGCTTCCGTCATCAGTTCTGGGTGATCAGCGACAAGCAGGACATGGAGACCATCACTGCCGAGTTCGCAAAGATGCCGTCGCTCTATATCGCTGACGGTCACCACCGTTCGGCTGCAGCAGCACTCGTAGGCGCTGAAAAGCAGAAGCAGAACCCCAACCATACAGGTAAGGAGGAGTATAACTACTTCATGGCAGTGTGCTTCCAGGCATCACAGCTCACCATCCTCGACTATAACCGCGTGGTTAAAGACCTTAACGGTCTCTCTTCAGAGGAGTTCCTTGCTGCATTGCAGGTGAACTTCATCGTTGAGGATAAGGGTACTGAAATCTATAAGCCGCAGCAGCTGCATGAGTTCTCGCTCTATCTCGACCAGCATTGGTACAGCCTGAAGGCGAAAGAAGGCACTTACGACGAGACTGACTCTATCGGTGTGCTCGATGTTGACATCTCAAGCCGTCTCATTCTTGACGAGATACTTGGAATAAAGGATCTGCGCAGCGACAAGCGTATTGACTTCGTTGGCGGACTGCGTGGCCTTGGCGAGCTGAAGCGTCGTGTGGATAGTGGTGAAATGCGCATGGCACTGGCTCTCTATCCTGTTTCCATGCAGCAAATCATGAATATTGCTGACAGCGGAAAGATCATGCCTCCAAAGGCTACATGGTTCGAGCCGAAACTGCGCTCAGGACTCGTGATTCATAAACTGTCGTAATGACGTTATTTCGGAATGTCGATTTATCGAATAATCGTTTAATCGAAATATCGAATAATCGTTTAATCGAAATATCGAAAAATCGTTTAATCGAAATATCGAAAAATCGAGAAATCGTTATAACGACGAGAAAATAATAATGACCGACGAATTCAAGACGATATCAAATACAAGCGAGGGATTTTACTCTGAAAAGCGGAGTAAATTCCTCGCTTTTGCTCACCATGTAGAATCGCTAGACGAGATAAAGAACCTGCTGGCGGACTATAGGAAGAAATACTACGATGCCCGTCATGTATGCTATGCATATATGCTTGGTGCTGACCGCACAGACTTCCGTGCCAACGATGACGGAGAACCTTCGTCAACAGCAGGCAAACCCATTCTTGGGCAGATAAACAGCAATGAGCTGACTGACATTCTTATTGTCGTGGTGCGCTATTATGGAGGAGTGAATCTTGGAACGAGCGGTCTCATTGTGGCATATCGTGAGGCGGCTGCCGATGCCATAGCTCATGCTGACGTCATTACCAAGCAAGTGGAAGAGATTGTTACCTATGACTTCCCTTATGTGATGATGAACGACGTGATGCGAATAGTGAAGGAGATGCAGCCACGAATAATTGAACAGACATACGACAATAATTGTCAGATAAAATTAAGCATCAGACGCTCTGAGGCAGACCAGCTGCGCTCACGTCTGAAGAAACTAAGTTTTGGAGAATAATGGATAAGATAGGATCATATGAATTTATGGCAGAGCCGTTCCATTGCGACTTCTCTGGCCGACTGTTTATGGGACACATGGGCAACCACATGCTCAATGCCGCTGACTTCCATTCGTCAGCTCGTGGCTTCGGAATGAAGTATCTGATGACCATCAAGCGCTCGTGGGTGCTCTCACGACTGGCCATAGAGATGGAGGAGATGCCTGCACAGTACACAAAGTTCAATGTGGAGACATGGGTGGAGAGTGCCATGCGCTTCTTTACCAACAGAAACTTTAGGGTTGTAGGTGCTGACGAGAACGGCAACGAGAAGATATATGGCTATGGTCGCTCAGTATGGGCAATGATTGACACCGACACTCGACAGCCGACCGATATCTTCTCGATTGATGACGGTGCAATAAAGAACTGGATAGTTGACGACAAGGAGTGTCCGATAGAGAAGGGCGGACGCGTGAAGATGTCGGACACGGCTGAGTTCGTGAGTGCCATAGAGACGCATTATAATGACGTGGATATCAATGGCCATATCAACTCAGTGAAGTACATAGAGCATGTGCTCGACCTATGGTCGATAGACTGGTATAAGGAGCACCGTCTGAAGCGTTTTGAGATAGCATACGTTGCAGAGGCCCACGAGGGCGACAAACTGTCGTTCTATCGCGAGCAGACAGGAGAAGGTGAGTACTGCGTGCGCATAGTCCGTTCTGACGGCACTGAGACTTGCCGCAGTAAACTGCTCTTTGTATAATGACCTGATTCTTAGGAGGCTATGCATAGGAATGCATACCTCCTAAGAAATAGTTCACACCGAAATAGGTCATGAGGATGGTGAGGAACGAGAGAGCGATATAAAGATGAAAGGCAGTGGGCTTTTTCAACCATGATATTGACTGGTCGTGAAAAGCTACGCCATAGACCATAAAGGTGATGAGTGCCCAGGTCTCTTTCGGATCCCATGACCAATAGTTTCCCCAGGACACATTTGCCCATATAGCACCAATGAATATTCCTATTGCAAGCAGGAACACAGCGGGGTAGAGAAGTAGCTTTGAAAGTGCTGTTGTGCGCTCGACCTCATCCTTTTTGTCTTTTCTTATAAGTATTAAGGAGTGTATGCTCAGCAGGCATTGTAATGCAAACAAGGCATAGGCACACATTACTGTCATGACATGTACCGACAGTAGAGGCGACTGTAATACAGGCATTAATGTCGTCAGTTGGGCGTTGCTGCCTGATAGCATTGCAACAAGAAGACAGAATGCTGCGATAAGCGTACTGAAGCCGGATATAATGGTAACCTTACGGTCTATTACTATAGTGATGATTAGAATAGCCCACGCCATGAACAGCATGGTCTCGTGGCCATTGCTCACAGGGATATGTCCGCTTAGCCACCAGCGCAGACCAAGTATCAGCGTGACATAAAAAAGAATCAGCGATGTAAAAGAAAGAACTGAAATCTTGAACCATCGAAGGCTACTAATCCTTGATGACGATGATAGCAATATGCAAAGCAACAGGCTGAGTGTCACTATTGCGAAAATAGGACTCTTCCAGGTACTTATCGTGTTGTAGAATATTTCTGCTTGAGTTGCATTCTTGTTAGGCAGAAGTGAGCCGATCATCTCGCGTTGAAAAAGCTGTATCTTTGCTATGATTTCCTTTGAGCGCTCTTTTTGTCCAGTGACAATGCTTTCCGTGAGGAAGTCCATGGATTGCTTTATGAAGAACTGCTCCTTCACAGGTATAACGTCTGGCAGCGCCTGTGCACCCGGCATGAACCAGCTTACAGTACCATCAGACATCTTGAATGGAAACATTTTTAAAAGCTGTCCGTTATAGAACATTTCTACCACATGGAACTTCTCATCGGCTTCCATAAGTTCTTTCATGCTGATATGTCCTTCTCCTTTACGAGCATCGTCGATGGCCGAACGTAGTTTATATTCATGGTATGCGTCAACGAAATCGCTGTAGGAAGCCCACTTGCTGTCTATGCCAAGCAATTGCTGAACATCTCGGCTTTTAATGCGGATAATCTTCTGCTCCTCCCATGGAGAATAGTAAATCATCCAGCTCGTGAAGATTTCATCAGCAGAATAGCCATTCCATGAGGCGCTGCCTGTCAGCTTTATGACGAAGTCGGTGGCTACGGTGTTGAGAGGACAGATGCGATTGTTATGCAACACGTTTATGGTACCGAGTCTGTGGGCAATGTCCTTGTTTACAGTTGGTAGTTCATCGTTGGCATTGGCACTGAGACAAATCATCGTCATCGCTATGGCAACAGCTGGCTTCATGGCTTTACGGTAAAGACTGCGCATCTGTGTCTTCTTTGACAGAAGTGTTGCTATCACTCCGACGAAGAGCAATATGTAGCCAATATAGGTTATTGCAATGCCGTAAGGGTCATAGCTGACACCTAACGAAACTCCTGCGTTGTCACTGTCATAGCTTGACTGAAAGAGACGATAGCCGTCAATGTTTCCGATGTTGTTCATCGATACAATGACATCGCTGACAGCTTCGCCTTGTTTTACAGCAATGATGCTCTGGTAGTCGAGTGGGGCATCAGTACCAGGATAATTCACTATCTTGAAGTCTTTCAGCGTAAGACTGAAAGGGAATGACTGAACATGGTTGCCGTTATCCGCGTAGGTGTTTGTCGAAACATCAGACCTCAGGTGCACCGTGCCTCTTTTGGCAGTAAGAAATGTTGTTAGCGCGCCTAATAGTATGACTATGAACGACACATGGAGCAACATGACGGCAAATCGTCTGTAGAGTCGTTGGCGGAACATATAAACCACAGCAGACAAGGTGAGAAGTATCCATACAACGATGAACCACCAGGCACCATAGACATAGTCGTTGACGAAAGTTGTTCCATGGTATTTCTCAATGACAGTAGCAAACCCTATACACACTATGATTAGTGCGTATAGGGTGAATAGGAGTTTCTTAAGCATTAATGATGATATCAGATAGATTCAATGAAATAAATGACTTGATCACGTTCTTTCTTTGACAGATTGCGGAACTTCACTACAGCATTATATGCATCGCTCATGCCGCCTTCGTTCTTGCATCCATGCCACATGATGGCTTCCATGACATTGCGTGCGCGACAGTCGTGCATGCGCTCAACGCCACTGCCACACTTAGCTGCAAGACCTCGTCCCCAGAGCGGGGTAGTGCGACACCAACCGGTACGTATGTCGTTCTTCATCCACAGGCGATGCTGAACGAAGTCCGTATATGGCCAGATCTTCTGATGAGGATAGCGAGGCATGTCGCTGTCGGATTTAAAGAACTTAGCAGGATCCTGGATGTGGTCGTCGCCAGTCTCCCATGACGGACGGTGGCAGGCAGCGCAGCCAATCTGTGTGAACAGACGCTTGCCTTCCTTGAAGTCGCTGGTCGTGGTGTTGCGGGCTGCAGGAACGGCCAGGCCGCGATGCCATATCATAAGGTTCTTGTACTGAGCGTCGGTCATCTCAGCATTGAGCGACTTGCTTGTAAGATATGTATAGATGTCTTGCTGCAGATTGCCGGTATGCCATTCGGGATGCGCCTTCCCAGGGTCAATGGCATTAATATATTCAGTAAAGCCTGCCTGTACCTCAGCATCTTGCGATGACTTGGTTGCATAGTACTTTCCGGCAAGATCGAGATAGTGGTAGCGACGGTCAGAACGGGTTACGTTGGTGATGTTCCAGATGGCATTGGCACCGGCAGCATCGAGTATAGGACCGCGTGACAAAGCGTAGGTGTAGCGACGTACATACTTAGTGCCATCACCCTGCAGAGAGTTGGAATAGTAACTGTTCCAAGTGCCTGTTGACTGGTTCCACATGGCAGGATTCAAGGCGTCGGTCTTGCCAATCTTGTTGAAATAGTCGCTCTCTTTCTTCCACTGTGCGGTGATAGAGTCGTCGGGAATGGCATCGGTGATGCCTGTACCATAGATGCCGATAGTAGATTCAAGCAGCACGCCTACATCTGACAGGTATTGCTCCTCTGTCAGTTCAACGTCAACACCTCCACGGCTTACTACAACGGGAGCATAGTAGGCACTGTAGGGAATAGTCACTTCCGGATAGATGAGTGAATAGGTCTCACCGTCGGGGAACTGGTTGCCCCATTCGTCGGTGTAGTCTTTCCATGCTATGGTAATGTCTTTTTCATTGATAGGTGCCTTGAAGGGTTTTACTGCACCAGTCTGTGGCATGCCTGCTACGGAGCGGATATATTGATTTGTGGTCTTGTCATAAATGACAAGCAGGTAACCATTGCGATGGGTATCGGCCTTATAGCTGGTCTGACGTGCACCATGACCGTAGCCGGGATGACAGTAGAGACAGCCGCGGCGCACATAGACAGGTCCCAGTCCGTGGAAAGCACCTTCGGTATTGGTGTTATAGTCTTTCTCGAAAAGATATTCACCTTCGTTGAAGGCTGTCATCATGTCAGCATCTTCAACAGATTTTGTAGGCTGTTTAAATGCTGTAGAACTGTTGACGGTGGTTGTACCGAGAAGACCTCCCGTGTAGTAGTCTTCAGGGTAGTCGGTCTTTGTGGGATTGCCAATCTCCCATGTGGTTGGTGATACGGCATCATCACTATCGGAGCAGCCGATAGTGATGACGGTACCAAACAGGAATAGTCCTGATAAGGTTAATTTGTTCATTTATCTGATAATTATAATTTGTTTATTTTGAGATTTTTACTATTGACTGATACAGCTTTTGTGCGTTGTCTGCAAGCGTGCGATATGTAGCTACTACCACGTTGTCAACATAGTTGTCATTGATGATCTTGCACTGTGCTTCAACTGTTGCGTCACCATTAAAACCTCCAAGTGTTTCGTAAAGATCGGAAAGGGCACCGTCGAGTTCATCAAGTGCATCCATAGCCTCCTTGCTTGAAGCATGTGCATAGTTCACGGCGAAAGGATAATTCATGGACTTAATCTTGGCCAGTGAAGCATCAAGCTTTGCAACTACAGCATTTGCCTGGTTGATAAGTGTCTGATTGTTTGTGTGCTGGCAGAAGAAGATAAGTGACTTCTCCGAAGGTGTGGTTGCACCCATGCTTCCGTAGAGCGCATTCTTACAGCTTACAATATTGTCATAGAAGTCAGTGATGGAATTATAAGCGTAGGGTGACTCAATGTAATTGGCATCTTCGCCTGTGTAGGGAAGGCCAATCTTAGACTTGCTTACCTCTCCGATGATGTCCTGACAGCCGGAGATAATCTCGCGAGTTGCGTCCAGCGCCGTTTCCCACTCACCGGTACCGGGATTCTTGAATGCCTTACCGAAGTTCTTGAAACCTTCAAGTTTTCCTTCTGCATTTCCGTCGTCATCGATAGAGCTGTGGGTTGCCACGTAGTCGAGTGCTATCTGATGGCGCTCGGCATTGCTTTCGCTTGCATCCCAAGCGGCTTCAAGCGTGGCTGTCGCATTGTAGAGATCCTTGGCAACGGCACAGATATACTTGTATTCGAGGTTTGTAATCTGGTCAATCTTGCGTGGCTGACCCTGACGGAAAAGAACGTATTCCAGTCCATGATAGCCGAGGATGCCTGCGTTTGCTGTCTTGATGAAGTTGTCGATGTCGGCCATCACCTTTTCATCGCGCAAAGCATTTGCCAGGTCATTGGCTGCAACGGGCCATGTGTCAGTGTGTGGGTCGATGGAGTAAACATCGGCAGCGCCAAAGAGGAATGCCTCGGTGTTCTCCCAATTGGCACGGGCAGTCTTCCAGTCAACGCATGCCTGGTCAAGGGCTGCCTGGGTGCTTTCTACTACTGTTGTCTTTGCATCATCGTCACTTGAACATGAAGCGAATCCTGCTACGAGGATGGCAGCAGAGGCCATCATCTTGAAAATGTTTTTGTTTTTCATTTTTATTTATTTATAATGGTTTGGTTGTGTTATTTGTTCTTGTAATACGTCTGTTGCCTATCCGTTTAGAGAAACCATCCACAGTAGGTCACACCAATACTGACGCTTGGCTCGTTGTTGTAGGGCTGTGTGTAAAGAGGACTATCAGATGCCAGTCCGTTGTTGTTTGGCTTCTCAAAATAGCGGTATGAGTATTCGCCTTTGATTATGATCTGTTTTACAGGGCTGTAGTTTAGTCCGAAAGCGCAGCGGTATCTCTTCGTGTGTTTATACATGGACTTATGGGTACCCGATGCCATAGCGTTATAGTGCTCGAAACGTCCGAATAGATACAGCTTCTCGTTCTCTCTGCGCATCTTGCTTATCTGTGAGAAAATGTCATAACCGGCCTCTATGCCATAGGCGATGGCGTTGCTGCCAATGTTCGTGTAATGGTGGGGATTGCCGTCCTGATATTTGTGGTGTGTCCAGTTAGCCTGGTTGTAAGCTGAAATCTTGTCGGCATCATCAAGATGAGCATAGTCAATGTTACCGCGGACTATCCAGTTCCATCTCTTCAATGAGAAATCAGCAGCGATGATTCCCAATGCGCCAGTGACATCATCGTATTTCGTTCCGGGAGTGCGCAGGGTGTTGCGGAAAGTGTAGCCATAGTATCCGCTGACTCCAATCCTCAGTCCTTTGACTGAGTAGTTGTCTATGCGGAGAGCACCGGCATAGTTGTTCGCAACCTTGAACTCGTAAGGGCTTGTGGCTCCATAGTGTACGAAATTCTCGCCTGTAAAGCTCTCAGAATTTAGTCCTGACAGGAACTGTGCTTCATAGCGCCAGCCCTTGAGCTTGCCCCATACGGAAAGGCCTACCTGATGCCATGTGTTTGGCATGATGGTTGCTTCACCCTCGGGGCGATAGACTGTAAAGAAACTGTTGGGCTCGTGATGGGCATTGGTATAACCTATAGGAACGACAATCTCACCGGCTTTGATATTAAGCTTCCCGCCAAGCAGCTCCTTGTTGATCCAGAACTGTTCCAGGGCAACTTCACCGCCTTTCTCTACTTCTGCCTCGTACTCACCAGCTTCCTCGGCCTCTATCTCCACGGCAGTACCGTTGCCGCCATGCTCAAGCTCTATCTCGGTGCCAAAGGTCCATCCTTTTCCAAAGTCGTAGCCAATGTTAAGACAAACGTGGGGCAGGTCGAAACGTCCATGGCTCTTGTCATTGGAATAAAGCTCCGGCTGTTTGTATCTGTTGAAACTCTGACTATAGAAGTTACGTGTCATGACAGCCTCGCCATAACCGCCAATGCTCAGACGATTGGCTTTTGTCTGACTCTTGATGCTGTCTGAAGAAATCTTTTGAGACTCTGCCGTTTGTGTGTTCAGCAATAGGGCAGGGAATAATAGTGTGAAAACAATCTTGTTCATCCTTAAATAGAATCGTTTTATTTTGCGATGCAAAGGTAAGACGCTTCTGAAAAACTGACAATACCCATTATTAGTGAAATACTTTTACTGAATGTTCTGCTTTATCCCAAAAGATTGTTAATTAGAAGGCTCAATGATTGTATTATCATCTTTTTTCGCTAAATTTGCCATCAAATTACAATAATAACTAATAACTATGTTCAAAGTATTTCTATTATCGATGGCTTGCGTGGCATCAGTAGAGGTCATGGCAGCTCCGAAAGAAAAAACTCCAGTGTGGAAAGATCCACAAGTAAACCAAGTAAACCGTGAGGCACGCAGGGCTGCGTTCTTTGCATTTGAGAATGCTGATCTGGCAAAGGCAAATGACAAATCGAAGTCTGCTCGTTACATGTCAATGGAAGGCAAGTGGCGCTTCAATTTTGTGAAGGATCATGACAAGGCTCCTAAAGACTTTTTCTCTCTGAAGTTTGATGATTCCAATTGGGTGGATTTCCCTGTGCCAGGACTCTTCGAGATTGAGGGCTATGGTGATAAGATATATAGAAATGTAGGCTATTCTTGGTGTACAACTTTTGATAGTAATCCTCCATTCATTGGCGAGACAAACAATTATACTGGTTCTTATCGTCGTACATTTGACTTGCCTGCTGACTGGAATGGACAGGAAGTTTATTTCCATGTAGGCTCAGCTACAAGTAATCTTAGTGTATGGGTGAACGGCAAATATGTGGGCTACAGTGAGGACTCTAAAGTTGCAGCCGAATTTAATATCACTAAGTATCTGAAGAAGGGCAAGAACCTCATTGCAATGCAGGTGATGCGTTGGTGTGACGGTTCTTATCTTGAGGACCAGGATTTCTGGCGCTTTACTGGTATTGCACGCGAAGTGTATCTCTATGCACGTCCTAAGGCACATATCGAAGATTTGACAGTTACTCAGGATTATGTTGATGGAAAAGGCGTACTGAAGATTGATGCAAAAGCTCCAAAAGGTACAACCATCGAACAGCGTCTGGAAGACAAAAACGGTAATGAGGTAAGTCTTGAAAACGTGAAGCCATGGTCGGCAGAGATACCCAACCTATATAATGTCATTATTACTTTGAAGAAGGGTGACAAGGTGCTTGAGGTTATTCGTCAGCGTGTTGGCTTCCGTCATATCGAGATTAAGAATGCACAGTTGCTTGTCAACGGTCAGCCTATATTAATAAAAGGTGCCGACCGTCATGAGCTCGATCCTGATGGTGGCTACATAGTATCTGTGGAGCGCATGATTCAGGATATCAAGATTATGAAGCAGCTGAACATTAATGCTGTGCGTACCTGTCACTATCCTGATGATCCACGCTGGTATGACCTCTGCGATGAGTATGGACTGTATCTCACAGCTGAATCAAACCTTGAGAGTCACGGTATGGGCTATGGCGACCGTACACTGGCAAAGAACAAAGACTTCGAGCTGGCTCACATGGAACGTCAGTATGGTAATGTGCACTCATTCAAGAACCATCCGTCTATTATTGTGTGGTCACTTGGTAACGAGGCAGGCTATGGTCCAAACTTTGAGAAAGCATACGACTGGGTGAAGGCTACCGACAATACTCGTCCATGCCAGTTTGAACAGGCTGGACAGAACGGCAAGACAGACATCTTCTGTCCTATGTACTATGGCTATGAGGGTTGCGAGGCTTATTCGAAGAACGACAATCCTCGTCCGTTGATTCAGTGTGAGTATGCTCACGCCATGGGTAATTCAATGGGCGGCTTTAAGGAGTATTGGGATCTTATTCGTAAGTATCCAAAATATCAGGGAGGTTATATCTGGGACTTCGTTGACCAGGGCATGCGTGACAAGAGTCCTATCACAGGTCGCGAGATATTTACCTATGGTGGTGACTATGGTAAGTATCCTGCTTCTGACTATAACTTTAACTGTAATGGTATTATCGCGCCAGACCGTCGTCTGAATCCCCATGCCTATGAGGTTGGTTACTACTACCAGAATGTTTGGGTGAAGGATATAGACCTGAAGGCTGGTAAGTTCGAGATATACAATGAGAACTTCTTCAAGACTCTTGATGACCTGCAATTGGAGTGGTTTGTTGGAGGTGCAGGCCAGCATCATCATGAGAGTGCCAACCGTCCTAATGGCATGACATTTGGCCATGGCGGCGTTATTGATATCAACGGCATTCAGCCACAGCAGCGTAAGGTAATCACTGACGAGAAGATGGCAAAGACCATTGCAAAAGTCCTTGGTCACCATGGTGACAACGAGATATTCGTTTCGTTCTATTTCAAGTCAAAGAACGGTGCACCACTCGTGGATAAAGGACAGGTAATGGCTAAGCAACAGTTCTGTGTGAATGGGTATAAGTTCCCTGAGCTGAACGGACAGTCTGGAGAATCTGGCATCTCAAAGGAAGAAACCAACAGCTATGTTAAGTTCTCTGCCGCTGGCACCGACTTGTTTATTGGCAAGTGGACGGGCTTGATTGACTATCTGACAGTTGATGGTAAGGAAATGTTACACTTCCGTGAGAGCATAGAGCCTGAGTTCTGGCGCGCTCCAACCGATAACGACTATGGTGCAGGACTGCAGAACCGTTTCCGTACATGGCAGAACCCCAATCATAAGATTAAGGATTTCTCTACTGGCGACAACTTTGCTGTTGTTAAGTTTGAACTTCCCGACCAGAAGGCACAACTCACTATGACTTACACTCTGACTGCTGAAGGCGAGGTCATCGTGCGTGAGAATCTTGCCACTGAGAAGGACGCAAAAGTCAGCGAGCTGTTCCGCTTCGGTATGGCTCTGCAGATGCCTAAGCAATATAATATGGTGGAATACTACGGACGCGGACCTGCTGAGACCTATATAGACCGAAAGGATTCTGAGTTCCTGGGCGTATATAAGAATAAGGTGGCGAATGAGTACTTCGAGTATGTTCGTCCGCAGGAGAGTGGTAACCATGTTGATGTGCGCTGGTTCAATGTTATTGATAAGGACGGTAAGGGCTTGCGTTTCTATTCTAATGCACCAATGGAGGCATCGGCTCTGCCTTATACTACAGGACAGCTTGACGATGGTCCTCACAAAAACAAGGCATGGGGACGTCATAGCGGTGACCTCGTACCATCAGGTATGACAAGCGTTCACATCCAGCAGCGTCAGCTCGGTCTGGGTTGTGTTAACTCATGGGGAGCATGGCCACGCGGTGAGTATCGTCTGCCTTATAAGGATTATGACTTTACCTTCGCAATTAAACCTCTGAAGTGACAAAAAGCCACAAATAAAGATTAAAAACGTGCTGACAATGGCGAATTATTGCTATTGTCAGCATTTTCTTTTAAAAAAGTTTGGAAGATACAGATAAATTCTCTATTTTTGCAAAAAATAAATATGCTTATGCGCAAAAGTTTACTTATATTTTCTATTGTCTTTTCTCTTGCCACAGCACTGCAGGCAGCATCGCCAATGGTGATGTCAATGGAAATGGGCGTTGCAGAGCAAGTGGAACCAGAGCGTAATATCACAATAACGGTAGAGGGTAATGTTGCTTACATCACAGGCGCTAACGGTATGACACTCGAGGTTGTGTCACTGACAGGTCGTCAGGTCGCAACTTACAAGATTGACAGCCCTTCACAGCGCATTGAGCTTAACCACCCGAAAGGATGTTATATCCTGAAGATTGGTAAGGTGGTTAGAAAGGTGACCATCAGATAAACTCATCGTTCCGATGACTGCTACCGTTAGCGATCAGCAGCTTAAACAGATGCTTTCCGATCCGAAGACCATGAGAAAGGGCTTCGAATTAGTAGTGCGCCAATATAGTGAACAGCTTTATTGGCAGATTCGTCGTATTGTTGTGAGTCATGACGATGCTGATGATGTGCTTCAGAATACTTTCTTGAAGGCATGGAATGCACTGTCATCGTTTCATGGAGATTCAAAACTGCTCACCTGGCTCTCGCGCATTGCTATAAACGAAAGCCTGGATTTCGTGCGCAAACAGAAGAATGTGGTGATGACGAGTACTGATGATGGAGAACTCGGACTCGCAAACCAGCTCATGGCTGATGACTATTTCGATGGCAATGAGACTGAGGCACAACTACAGGAAGCCATCGCTGGACTGCCAGAGGTTCAGAGGGCCGTGTTCAATATGCGCTACTTCGAAGAGATGAAATATAGTGAGATGAGTAAGGTGCTCGGAACATCGGAAGGAGCGCTGAAGGCATCATATCATATAGCGGTGAAGAAAATAAGTGATTTTTTTCATCGAAAAGATTAAACCTTTTATATCTGGTCACGTCATAAAGAAAAAATATAATATGAACGAAGAGAAATATATAAAAGACCATGTAGGAAAGAGGACTCCGTTCACAGTGCCCGATGGCTATTTCGATAGCGTCGTTGACAATGTGATGAAGAATCTTTCACCTGAAGTAGCACCGATGAAGAAAATGCCGACAACTCTTCAGCGTGTGCGTCCTTATCTTTACATGGCTGCTTGTCTCATTGTGGCAGTTTTCACTATTACTATCTATTTCAACGATCATACGGAGAATGTGCAGATGCAGCAACTCGCTGTGCAAGAGTCTTCGGTAAGCACTGAATGGGAGGATGATGAAGACTATGCAATGGATTACGTGATGCTTGATAACTATGACATCTATGCATGTCTGACAAATGAATAAAAAACAGTGAAACTATGATGCTTAAACGTTTTTTCATACTCGTATCGTTTTTCGCCTGTATAATTGCTGTCAATGCTCAGCATGAAAAGAAAGAAGGATTCTCTCCAGAAAAGTTTGAAGAGGATCTCAAGAATTATATTGTCAAAGAGGCAGCTCTTTCTAAGACCGAGTGTGACAAGTTCTTTCCTATATATAAAGAGATGAGAAGCAAGCAGCTTAAACTGTTTGGGCGTCAGCGTAACTTGTTTAAAGCAAAGCCAAACGATGAGGAAGGCTTCAAGAAGCAGGTTCAGGAGCGCGATAATATTGAACTTGAACAGAAGCGTATTCAGCAAAAATATCACAATAAGTTCTTTGAAGTTCTGCCTGCCTCAAAGGTCTGTAAGGTCATCAGAGCAGAAGACACTTTCCATAGACGCATGCTTAGGCAGTGGGGACACCAGCAAAAGCCAGCAAGAAAGCGTGGAAAATAGTTAAAGAATGTTACCTGTCTAATAATTCTTCTGTCGTTATTTCGGCATTTCAAGAAAAATGCCTACCTTTGCATCCGCAATCGAAAAGGCATCCTTTGGTGCGTTAGTTCAGTAGGTTAGAATGCCTGCCTGTCACGCAGGAGGTCACGAGTTCGAATCTCGTACGCACCGCCCTCTTTCGATAAGCAAAACAACCTCTAAGGTGCGTTAGTTCAGTAGGTTAGAATGCCTGCCTGTCACGCAGGAGGTCACGAGTTCGAATCTCGTACGCACCGCAGAAAAGCTCATCGATAAGAAGTCGGTGAGCTTTTTTCGTAAATAGCTAAAACCGGCAGTAGTGAGATTTTATTTGATAAAAAGTATTTTATAAAAAGAAGATAATGAAAAGGTTTGTTTCTTTATTTGTTTTTTTATTGACCATAGGCATTAACGTTGTTCTTGCCCAGGAGGTAACAGAACAGTTTACTTTGTTTCGTGAATTTAAGCCGGCAAAGGTGTATATGTCTAATGGTAAGGTTGTGAAGACTTCTCATGCCAATATATTCTTAAAAAACGCATCATTGCTCTTCTTGCGTGGCGAGCTTACTATGGAGGCTAATATGGAAACGATAGACAGCGTGGATATTGAAAACCGTCGCTTCGTGAAGATTGACAAGATGCTCTATGAAGTTGTAGATAGTGTTGGAAAAAACAATAATAAGCTGTTCTGTGCTATTGAGATAGATATTCCGGCTTATAACACGATGCTGAAGAACAATCAGAACATAACCAGCTTGTCGGGTGCTTTCAGTGGTGGACAGTTGAGCTATAGCACCATTGATCTTTCAAAGTCGGAAGATATACAGATGCCTATCGTTCCTCACTACTATTATCTATACAATGGGGAGCTTATACGTGTACATGAGCGAGAGATATCACGTCGTCTTCCAAAGGATAAGGAAATACGCCGCATGTACAAGACTATTATTTCCATGAATGACTTCACATGGGTTGATAAAGAAAGTCTTATGAAGTTGCTGAAGGCAATATCTGAATAGTTTTGCTAACAAATAATTAAGAGGGTGTGTCAAAACACAAGATTTAATTAAAAACAACGGATTTCGCGGATTTTACGGATTTAAGCCCTAATGATAATCAGTAACTTATAAAATCCGTTTAATCCGAAATCCGTTGTGGTTAATTATGACACGTCCTCTTTAATTATTTATGACCGAAATAGTATTGTCCGCGCTTTCTTGTTATCGAGCCGTAGTTGATAGCATGTCGTGGGCAGTGGTGATAGCATGCCAGACAACATGTACAGCTGCCATCGTGTTGCCATGATGGCAGGCCGTCAACAAGTTTTACATCGCCAGTAGGACATGCGTTCTCACATTTTCCGCAATGGATACACTCTTCGGCATCGACGGTGAACTTCTTGTCGGTGACCATCCTGCCATTGAAGTAGTTGCCCACGATGTGGCTCATAGCCCAAGGCGCAATGCCCTTAACGGTATGTGTCTCACCTGCCTGTCTCTTTATGATTATCTCCTTAAATGATTGAAGCTGTTCTTTTGCACGCGAAATTTTTGCGTATTCTTTCTCAGGAGTGTCAGTGTACATGAATGGAAGACAAACATAGCTCTCTGGCATCACCAGCGTGAACACACTTATTGCAGTGGGAAGTCCGGCTTTCAAAAGGTCATCGTTAAGCATCTCCATTGTCTGACCAATGCTGTCACCGCATGTTGTAAGTGCATAGCAATAGTGTCCAGTAGCGTTATGCAGCTTCAGTCTGCTGATGAACTGTCTCACTATGCGTGGCGGTTGCCAACCATGAGTGGGGAAGATGAACCCTAAACGCTCATCATCCTTCAGCATATAATCACACTTACCTTTCAGCTCTTCTGGTATGAAGAGCAGTTGTTCGCCTGTCGCTTGGGCTATCTCTTCAGCTGCCCATCGCGTGTTGCCTGTACCTGAGAAATAGAATATCATGTTGCAAAGGTACGATTAATTAATGGAAATGCAAAATAAACTTTTAATGTTTAAATAAGAGCGTGTTTTTCATACTCAGAAAAACACGCTCTGTAGAATTAATCCATATCTCCACTATTTTGTAAGTGGTGAGTTCTATTTTCCGAAGAGAGAGTAACCAACGCCTATACTGAATCCAGTTGTTTCACCAAGATTTAGACCAGCGTTTATATACCAAGGTGATTTGAATTTCCATCCAGCAGTCAGGTATAAAGCGCCATCATACGCTGAGAGATATCCCGCTCCTAACAGAAGAGCTGAACCTTCATTGAATGATAACTTGGCTAGAGGACCTACCTTAACAATTGTTTCATCTCCTTTTCCATATCCAAGTCCAAATGTTCCGCCAATGGCAAACATGTCTGAAAGAGACCATGCTGCATCTAATCGAGCTAGAAAATATGCACAATTCTCATTTCCGTTATCTTCAGAAGGAGTATAACCAGATGAATAACTAGATGAATAACCAGATGAATAGCCAGAAGAATAATAACCAGAGGGAGAATAACCCGAAGGAGAATAACCCGAAGGAGAACTACTAGGAGATATATAATCATCTGCTTTAGATCCACCTACCAATCCTCCTTCAATTCCAATTCCTAACCAAAAATTGTGCTTCTTCTTTGGGCGCACATCAATGTGAATAGGCGTATTATTAACTTTTCGGCCAAATGTCCAGCATACACGACCGTTTTGGCCAGGAGCGATGTAGCATTGAATTATTTTCCAACTATCTATGAGGTTCTTTGCAATATCTTTAAACTTTGCTTCAAGTTGAGATGCATTATTGACACGGAAATAATTGTCGTCTTGTTTTGCAAGAGTTCTCAAGTCATTTTCGGCTTCGTTCTCGCGAGCTTTATCTTTTACGTCAGCACCACCAGGAAGAAAAATGGTATATGACTGGCATGGAACCCCTTTAATACTTTTCCTTAGGACATTGTTTTTTATATAATTGAAATAGTTCTTTTTGCTGCCAATTTCTTTACTCTCATTTATAGAACCATTGTCCAGACCGTCTGTAAATGTAACAATAGCGCTACCTGCAAATTTGTTGTTTTCAATATTATTAGAATAAGCACTCAGCATATCGAATGCTTCATCGTATGATCGGAATAGGGCTGTACCACCACCTTTAGTAAAGCCACTTATGAAATCTTTCATATATTTTGATGACGATGGTGTAAGTGACTCTATAGGACGCACTTTAGTTAGTTCCCATGATGAGAATCCAATAATGCCAATATGGATGTTTCCGGCGCTACTCTCACGTAACATTTCGTCAATGAATGATGCGGCACTATTCTTGGCTTGGACAAACGCGGCGTCACTTAATGAGGTGCTACAGTCCAAAACAAGCATCACTTCCATGTCCTTTGTCTCATTGTCGGATCCCTGTCTAGATTCCGTTTCGGAGTCTGCGTCCCATTTGTTGGTACTTTCGTTATATACAAATAGGCCAATGTTATCTAAATCAGGATTTCCTTTATAGGTGACATGGTCAAATGTAAAATAAACATCACCGTGCTTTGATTTGCCTCCGTAGTATGTTGGATCAATACTCTCGAAGGCAAATCCAATAGGATTAACTTCAGTCAGTTCATAAAATGCTTTTCCATTTCGGAACTTTGTTTCGAATCGACCATAGATTTTGTACTTAGCATCATCAGGATGGATTCGCCAATCGCTTTGTGAATAACACATTACGCTATATAATAGCGTAAATGCAAATAGAAATGCTTTCTTCATTTTGTTAATGATTTGTTAGGTTATTATTAAATATTAGGAAAAATGAAAAATCTACGTGTAATTAATAATCTATGCTTCACCATTGATATTGGAGTAGCTTAGGTTATAATTGAAAAGTACAAAAGACTTCTTGAATATGTATGCTGAGCTCATTATAATTAATACAAGTGCTTCCTAAGCTCCCCAATTTAGCGTTAATATTCAGTTTAGGTTTGGATACAAAAAAGACGTGGGAGTTTGTTTCTTCGTGCTTACCCCCAAGTTCAGGCCTTCGCATTGCCCCCAAGTAAGGATAAGCAACGCAAGCCAGCCCACGCCGAGTGGTATTATAGATACAACTTACCGTTACACCTTCTAATAGGAGCAACGAAACATTGGGATATAATACACCCACGCAGACGCTTCGTTGCATCACACCTGCACTTGGATTCAAGTTTGCGAAGTTTGAACTTGCAGATAGTAACGTTCGAAAACGTCCTTTCGAATTTCCGCCTTACAAATGGCAGGAATCTTCATTCCATCGATGTCTTGATCCGCCCTGCCACAATAAGTGACTGGCTTGATCATTTGCAAAAGTAAAGATTATTTCTGAAATAGCAAAGAAAAAATAGTTTTTTCTTAAACGGATAGGGTACTTTATAAGTTTTCTTTCTTTTTCTTGTACGTTTCGTTCTTTTTGCATACCTTTGCTGTGATTTCGCAAGATAAAGGAAAGCAGTGATGAGTAGTAAAGAGTGTATAAGTAAATTTTCTCCAAATCTTTTCTGGGATATTGATGAGTCCCAGTTAATGATGGATGACCATTCTTTGTACATTATCCAACGTGTGCTGGAGTATGGACAGATGGATGATTGGCGACTTATCAACAAGTATTACGGTTTAGAGCGAATCACTGAAGAATGCAAAAAAATGCGGACATTGGATCCTGTATGCCTTTCTTTTATTTGTACTATATCACATACTAAAGAAGAAGATTATCGATGCTATCATTTCAGACAGTCCTGCCCAACACCTTGGAACTCTTAAATAAACTAATGTGCTTGCCTGTGCTGGATCAAACTAGACTTGTGGGAGGTACCGCGCTTGCATTGCAATATGGTCATCGTCGTTCTGTTGACCTTGATTTCTTTGGTTATGCTACAGATGATGTTGATGAATTGACTGAGGCGTTGAAGGATTGTGTAGCAAAAATAGTACGTGGCAATTGTTCAAAGCGAATCAAAGCCTATATGCTTGATGATGTAAAGGTTGATATCGTTACCTATGATTATCCTTGGATAAATGAACCTGTTATTGTTGATGGGATTCGACTCGCATCTCCTAAAGATATAGCAGCCATGAAGGTAAATGCAGTAATGGGGCGTGGTACTAAGAAGGATTTTATAGATATTTATTTTTTGCTTAAGCATTTTACTTTTGAGGAGATAATAAAGTTCTACTTGAAAAAGTATTCTGATGGTTCGGAATACCGCGCATTATTAAGTATGACATATTTTGGAGATGCGGATTGCCAACCAATGCCTTTGATGTTTGATAACGTCTCGTGGGAGACAATGAAAGATACAATTAAAAAGGCTGTTGAGGATTATAACCAGAAGCATATGTAGATTATCATGCGATATTTCATTACACTAAGTTATGATGGTACACGCTATCATGGGTGGCAGGTGCAGCCCAATGGTGTGTCGGTACAGGGCGAACTTCAACGGTGTCTCTCGCTATTGTTGCGCGAAGAGGTCAGCGTCACAGGTGCAGGACGTACTGATGCTGGTGTTCATGCACGCATGATGACTGCCCATTTCGACATAGACCATGAGATTGAAGACACGAAACAGCTGGCATATAAGTTAAATCGTGTGTTACCATTCGATATTGCTGTACAAGAAGTGAAGAGGGTTAGTGATGATCTTCATGCACGTTTCTCTGCTATCGCGCGCACGTACCGTTATTATATATATACAGAGAAATCACCTTTCGAACGCCATTATGCATGCCATATTCACTATCCGCTCGACTTCGAGCTGATGAATAGTGCAGCACGTGTGCTGATGGAATATGATGACTTTGGCGCTTTCTGTAAGTCGCATACCGATGTAAAGACAACACTCTGCAAGGTGACCGTTGCCGAGTGGGTGCAGACATCGCCTTCAACATGGTATTTCGAGATAACTGCCAACCGATTCCTGCGGAACATGGTGCGTGCTGTAGTTGGAACGCTCATTGAAGTGGGACGAGGACGCCTGACGATTGACGATTTCCGTAAGGTTATAGAGGGGAAACGTCGCTCTGATGCTGGCGAGTCGATGCCTGGCAATGCACTGTTCCTTGAGAGAATAGATTATTAGCAATAAGATTACTGTAGATTATCATAGACGATAATGAATAAAAGATAAAAATGGCTTGGTTATTGTTAGCTTTTATGTCAGCCGCCTTTCTTGGCGTGTATGACTCATTGAAGAAAAAGGCATTGAAGAATAATGCAGTTATCCCGATTCTGTTTCTTAACACACTGTTCTCGTCGCTTATATTCCTTCCGTTCATAGTACTCAGCGGCTCTTCCCATGTACTCGATGATACAATATTTCATGTGGGTTCAGGTGGATGGGATATGCATAAGTACATTGTGCTGAAAGCATTGATTGTATTATCGTCGTGGGTGCTTGGCTATTTCGGCATGAAGCACCTGCCGCTAACCATTGTTGGACCGATTAATGCTACAAGACCTGTAATGGTGCTTGTGGGCGCACTGCTTGTGTTCGGTGAGCGACTGAACATTTGGCAGTGGATAGGTGTGTTGCTGGCAGTGGCATCATTCTTTCTTCTTAGCAGAAGTGGCAAGAAGGAAGGTATAGACTTCAAACACGACCACTGGATATACATGATTGTCGGTGCTGCAGTACTTGGCGCAGTGAGCGGACTCTATGACAAATACCTTATGGCACCTGTAGAGTCGGGTGGAGTTGGACTTGACAGGATGATGGTACAGTCATGGTATAATATCTATCAGTGTGTGATGATGCTGGCAATGCTGATGCTGCTTTGGTGGCCGAAACATCAGCAGACGACACCCTTCCACTGGGACTGGGCCATCATCGGTGTGAGCATTTTTCTTTCAACAGCCGACTTCGTTTATTTCTATTCACTATCGCTTCCCGATGCCATGATAAGTATTGTGTCAATGGTGCGTCGCGGTTCAGTAATAGTGTCGTTCCTGTGTGGAGCGTTGTTCTTTCGTGAGAAGAATCTCAAGGCGAAGGCTTTTGACCTTGCATTGGTGCTGTTAGGCATGATTTTCCTCTATATAGGCAGCAATTAAAGGCTGTTTGAGAATTTTTGCGAACTGATAATTAAATTGCGAACTATTGCAAACGAAAAAGTTTGGATAGTTCGCAATTATCGTTTACCTTTGCGACATGAATCAGATGATGACAATACTCACACAGCGCGAACTGTTCCTATTGATAATAGGTGCAGTGACATACATAGCACTCTTCGTAGTGACCTGGCAGAATAGTCGTAGAAAGATGCTGTTGCTACAAGAGCGTTTAGATAAGGTACGCGCAATGCAAGAAGTGGCAGACATAGAAGAAAACCGGAAGAAAATAGAAGAGCTGGAGCATCTGATATCAAAGTTAGGCTCTGAGAACTCGATGCTTCGTTTGGAGCTTGAAGAGAAGAAGGCAAAGCTCGACTATGCAAACACCATGGCGCGAATAGAAAGTGAGAAACGCGAGCGTGCTGAGGGCGACATATTCAGTTCAGATATATATCTGAAGATACAACAACTACTCAATGATGGTCGCCCGATGAGTGACGAAGACTGGCAGCAGCTGGCGGTGATGGTAGATAGCATCTACACAGGTTTCACCGATAAACTATATAGCCTGTATAAGATGTCGGCAAACGACTATCACGTGTGTCTGCTCATCAAGGTGCGTATTAGTCCAAAGGATATTGCGCTTCTTACCTCTCATTCAAAGGAGAGCGTGGCAACGACCCGCAGCCGACTGTATCAGAAGATATTTGGAAAGAAAGGCTCTACGAAGGACTGGGATGATTTCGTACTATCATTATAAACATTATATAATTAAAACTAATTAGCTTATGATTGAGTATCTGTTAGCCAATATGTGGCAAGTGTGGGCGGTATTAGCCGTCTTGGGACTGATCCTCGAACTAACCTCTGGCGATTTCTTCATCATGTGTTTAGCTATAGGAGCGGCAGGCGCAGCCATAACGGCACCTTTCGCTAACCTCTACTGGCAGATTGGTGTCTTCGCCATTGTATCGTTGTTCAGTCTGTTTCAGGTACGTCCTTTCGTGTTGCGTTATCTGCACAACAATGAAGAAAAACGTGTTAGTAATGCTGATGCTCTGTTGGGACGTAAGGGACGCGTCAGCGAGACCATCCCTGCTGGAGGCTTCGGCTATGTAGCAATAGATGGTGACCAATGGAGAGCAGTAGCTGCTAACGATGAGGAAATAGCTGAAGGCACACGTGTCAAGATTGTGAGTCGTGAGAGCACTATTGTCACCGTAGAACAATTAGTAGATTAACAACTTTATTATTAACATTTAAATAACTAAAACTTATGGATCTATTTCTTTATTTCTTAATTGCCATCGCTATTGTGGCTGTTATCATTGTGAAGAAGACGCTGGTTATCATTCCTCAGTCAGAAACAAAGATTGTAGAGCGTCTTGGTAAGTATCATGCTACTTTGGAAGCAGGTATCAACTTCATCATTCCTTTCATTGATAGTGCAAAGAACATTGTCGTGCTGAACCACGGTCGCTATTCTTATTCATCTACGATTGATCTTCGTGAGCAGGTTTACGACTTCCCTTCTCAGAACGTTATCACAAAGGATAATATCCAGATGGAGATTAACGCATTGCTTTATTTCCAGATCATGGATCCTTACAAGGCTGCCTATGAGATTAGCAATCTGCCGAACGCTATTGAGAAACTGACTCAGACCACACTGCGTAACATTATCGGTGAGATGGAACTTGACGAGACCCTTACTTCTCGTGATACCATTAACCAGAAGCTGCGCCTCGTTCTTGATGATGCTACTGACAAGTGGGGTGTAAAGGTTAACCGAGTAGAGCTTCAGGACATCACTCCTCCATCATCAGTGTTGAGCGCCATGGAGAAGCAGATGCAGGCAGAGCGTAACAAGCGTGCACAGATTCTTACATCAGAAGGTGAGAAGGCTGCAGAGATCCTGGCATCTGAGGGTGAGAAGACCGCTATGATTAACCGTGCAGAGGCAGCTAAGCAGCAGGCTATTCTTACTGCTGAAGGTGAGGCTCAGGCTCGCATACGTAAGGCTGAAGCTGAGGCACAAGCTATTGAACTGATTACTCAGGCTGTTGGTAAGAGCAGCAATCCAGCAAACTACCTGTTGGCACAGAAGTACATCCAAATGTTGCAGGAACTGGCTACTGGTGACAAAACTAAGACTGTTTATCTGCCTTACGAAGCAACAAACCTGATGGGCTCTATTGGCGGTATCAAGGATTTGTTCAAGAGTGAATAATATCAGTCAAAACAAAAAGTGAAGAGTTACTGCTCTTCACTTTTTTGTTTTAATTTCTTAAGTTGGGTTGCGACTGCAATATATGCTTTTGGCCAGTCTGTATCAAGAGAAAAGCGAGTAAGACATTCGCTGTTTGCGAAATAGCTTAGCACTAGTTCACCGTCAGGGTCGTTAAACAGCGGATTAGAGAAACTCGCATCCATGAAAAGCTTTATTATCTCTATTTGGTCTTTTTGAATAGCGTCTCGGTAATCGAGCAGTGTACTTATGTAGAGGCTTACGAAGTTGTTGAGTGAGTATGCTTGTCGGTCAAGAAGAAAAGCCGAGGAGTCAGGCATCTCTTCACGCATCTTCATTGCCATGTAAGTTAGAGCATCGACCTTGAACTGGCTGCATCTCTTCTGCATCTCAGTTGAGGTGGGGCTTTCAACTATTGCCTTTGACTTCTTCAGCATCTCGCTGAATACCTCTTGTGCTGCTGCATTAGTGGAAATAATGCAGAATAACAGCATTACATATATTATCTTTTTCATAGATGTAACAGAATTATACTGTTGGTTCTTTTATTTTTTCTAACGTTTTACGTTTGGTAATACATTCTGGAAGTTCCTCCTCGTAGTGGGTTACCATGATGAGTGTCTTTGATTTGTCCTGACAGTAAGCCTCGATAATGTTTTTAACCAATTGACGGTTGTTATTGTCGAGTCCATGCAGAGGCTCATCGAGGATAAGCAACTCGGGACACTTTACGAAGGCACGAGCAACAAGAGCGAGGCGCTGCTCACCACTTGAGAGTGTGAGGAAAGAACGCTGAGCCAGATGTTCTATTCCGAAGAGCCGCATCCATTTTAGACATTGATTCTTTTCAGATTCATTTGCTCTTATGTATAGACCGACGGTATCTTTCAGTCCGCTTGCAACTACGTTAATGGTTGGTATATTGCGCATGTAAGAGCGGTGCATTTCTGGCGATACATAGCCTATGCGACGCTTGATCTCCCAGATGCTCTCTCCATGCCCACGCTGATTGCCGAATAGTTTAATGTCGCAGGCATAGCTCTGTGGATTGTCGGCACATATCAGTGACAGAAGAGTTGACTTGCCGCTACCATTTTGCCCGCAAAGTGCCCACCGTTCACCTTTGCGAATAACCCAGTCAAGGCCGCGCAGTATTGTTCGTTCTCCATAGCGTATGCTTACCTTGTTCATTTCTACAACGACATCACTCTGCGAAGGATTATGATTTTCCGTCATTTCGGCCTCTATTGAAGCCATCTCCTTTGCATAGTATTCCGTAGGCTGAACATTCGTTTGTTTATCGTTGCTATCGCCTAAATATATTATTTCGTCGGCATAATCTGGCACATCTTCTCGTTTCGATAGAAGTAAATATAGGTTGATGCCCTGCTGTCTGTTGAGCTGAAAGAGAAGAGTATTAAGTAACTGGCGCGTCTCAGCGTCAAGTCCTATGAAAGGATTGTCGAGAATGAGTGTCGTGGGGTGGGAGAGAAGAGCTTTTACCAGTTGGAACTTGCGTAGCTCGCCACTTGAGAGGAGTATGACATATTTGTCTAAGAATGGCTCTATGTCAAAGATCTCATAAAGCTGCTGACGTAATAAGGAACGTTCAGGCGTATCGTTTCCGGCATTAAGGTAAGCCTTTTCAAGAAGTTTACCTACGCGTGGTGTCTCTTCGTCAATGTCGTGTTGGTTCCAGCGTAGCTGCAAGTAATAGGCTTTGTCGGTAGCAGCACCATAGGCATCGCTGAAAGCAATGTATCGCAGGCTATCGCTTGCCATCTTTCGGCGCATATCCTCGGCATATCTTGTTTTTCCGCTGCCGTTAGGTCCGAATATTACTGTTATCTTAGATTCTTTTGTCATAATGTTCAATCTCATTCTGTCTTCGTAGGTTTGCGTCCTTCAGACGAGCGCTCTTTGTTCTTCGTGACAAAATCCTTCCATCCTTTATAGTGTGGAGCATCGGTCTCCGGGCGTCCCATCTGAAGAAAGTGACAGTATGCGGCTGCCAGTGCATCGGTGGCATCCATAAACTGTCCCATATCGTCGTCTTTTATCTTCAGCAATCGCTGAAGCATTCCTGCCACCTGCTCTTTCGAAGCTGTTCCGTTACCAGTCAATGCCATCTTTATTTTCATTGGGGCATACTCGTGGATGGGAACACTATGGCGTATTGCTGCAGCTATGGCGACACCTTGTGCACGTCCGAGCTTCAGCATTGACTGCACATTCTTACCAAAGAACGGAGCCTCGATGGCAAGTTCGTCGGGCAAGAATGAGTCAATGATTCCTGTAACGCGTTCAAAGATATGTCCCAGCTTTAGGTAGCCGTCGCCAAACTTGCGCAGGTCGATGACTCCCATAGTAATCATCTGTGCCTTCGTATCAACCACACGTAACACACCATAACCCATGATGTTTGTTCCAGGGTCAATGCCAAGTATTATTTTTTCGCCTTTGTTCTTCATTCTCTGATAATATGGGTCTTAACCATTATTATAATACAGGTCTTAGCAGGTGAGCGAACCATCCTCGGAACTTCTGCCACGGTGTGCGGAGCTTGTCCCATTCCTCTTCAGTGAGCATAATGCTCTTTGTCTTATCACGGTCGAACATGTTGTCAAGTTCCTTTGTTGTAAAAGGGTCAATGATGAGAGCATTCTCCTCATAGTCGAAGCGCAGACTTCGTGCATCAAGGTTCGTTGAACCAACTGTGCAGAAACGTCCATCTACCATCATTATTTTTGAGTGGTGGAAGCCAGGTTGATAAAGCCATACAGTAGCTCCTCGCTTCATCAGTTTGTGAACATTATAGAATACACAGTCTGGAGTCAAAGGAATGTCGCTCTTTGCCGATACCATTATTTCTACCTTAACACCTCTGCCTATGGCTCTTTTCAAGGCTTTGTTAACTGAAGGTATCAGGGTGAAGTAGGGGTTTATGATGCGAATTGAATCTTGTGCATGGTCTATTGCCGACAGATACATTCGTCTTACGGCATCGTTTGTGGTATGAGGCTCTCGGTTTACTATGCCTACAATCTTGTGTCCTGCTGTAGTTGTGGTATCTGGTTTCAGATTATTGTACTTTTCTGGTTTATATGCATTGAAGTACTTTTGCTGCCAGATGTCTTCGCCAGTAACTCTTTCCCATATTCGTGAGAAGATTAGTTGCAGCTCGTTGACAGCCCCACCTTCTATGCGGCAATGCATGTCGCGCCATTCTCCCACCTGCTCCGTACCTTTTATATAATAGTCTGCCACGTTCATTCCGCCAGTATAGGCTATGGAACCGTCGATGACTACAATCTTTCTATGGTCGCGTGGCCAGATGTGGTTTACCCATGGGAAACGTATTGGGTCGTACTCCCATATATCTATGCTGTCGTTGCGAAGTGCTTTGATGTGTCGTTTCAGCAGTGGCTGGTTGTTTGAGTCGTTTCCAAAACCATCGAAGAGTGCCCTTACCTCGACACCCTCCTTTCGTTTCTCGCGCAGGATGTCGAATAGTAGCGATGCTATTGAATCGTTGCGGAAGTTGAAATATTCAAGGTGGATGCTTTGGCGCGCCTGACGAATAGCCTTGAACATGTCGTCGAACTTTTCCTGTCCAGACATGAGCAATGTGACACGGTTGTTATGAGAGAAGTTTATGCCATAGTCGAGCATGTCTCTCATTACCATTGAGTCAGATGTTTCTTGAGCGTTTGTCGTTTGGCAGAAGCATGCGAGGATGGAAAAAGCCACCCCCGCTACTTTGCTGTGTATCCTGAATTTCATTTGCGATATCTCAATCTGTATTCTGATGGCGAAATGCCAAATTTCTCCTTGAAGATGTTGATGAAGTGCTCACCTGTAGCAAAGCCGATGTTTGTGGCAAGCTCGCTCATGTTGATGTTTGTGCGCTTCAGCAACAGACAGGCGTTCTTCAGACGCATGTCGCGTACCAGCTCCGAAGGTGTCTTGCCTGTGATGTCACGTACCTTCAAGAAGAACGGTCTCATGCCCATGCCCATTGCCTGTGCCATCTCTTCCAGGTTTATCTGACCACGGCTCATGTTCTGCTGAACGTATTGCTCAATGTTCTTTATGAGCTGACGGTCTATGGCGCTGTTCATTGAGAAGTCGTTGAAGTCATCGTCATCATCCTGAGGAACTTCCTCCTGTTTGATATATTGCACCTCGACAGCGTGCATCTCGTCGTTGGCGTCGTTAGTGTCTTGATCTGGATTGTATGATCCGTAGTCGATGCTTTCTGTTGCTGTGGTCATACTTGAGTTATGACCTTCCAACAGTCGTGTCTCTGCACCTTCAATAAGGTCGCTTGTTATCTCAACGGCTCCTATGCCTAAAAGCTTATTGAAGCGTAATGCTGCATCCTGAAGATTGAACGGCTTGCTGAGATAATCATCGGCAGATACCGATATGTTCTGGTCGAGCATCTCCTGTGCGGTCAACTTGCCTTCAGTCATCAGCACGAACTTAATCTTGTCAAATAATGGGTTCAGCTTGACGTTGTTACACAGCTCGCTACCAGTCATAGGCTTCATGTCCTGCTTGCAGACGATGAGGTCAGGCATAGTGGTCTCTATGTCTGTCGATGCATTGACAATGTTGTTATAGGAGTGGAAGTCGTAAACATAGCGGAAGCGTGCATCGACAAACTTTATGAATTCCTCGTTGTCATCTATGAACATTACTCTCAGACGTGATGTTGGCGACTCGCGCAGCTGTGACTTAATCTCGTAAGTAAGCTCTTCGTTAACCTCATCTGGCAGTATCATTTCTCCGTGGCTATTCAGCTCATAGTGCTTGTTCACCTGTTTGCGTGCATTAGCCTCTGGGTGCTCAAGTGAAGACTGCATGTCGCTGATGCGAGTGATGATTTGTAGCATCTGTGAGTGCAGGGCGTTGAGCTGTTCGCGCTCCTCAAGACTGCTGTCACGTTCTGCCAGGTTCATGATGATAGATGTCATGCGTGCCATAGGCTGGCGCAGGTCGTCGCTCGCCGTTTTAATCTCCTCTCTCTGTATGGCGAGCTCTTCCAGAAGTGCGTGCTTTTTCTTCCATAGACGCTTTATCTGGTCAATGCCCATACGCCATAGATAAATGGCGATGATGACTATCACGATGTAGAACAGAATCATCCACCATTGGAGATACCATGGAGCAAGAACTACGATTTCAATCACTCGTTCCTGTTTGCTTATGACGCCTTCGGCACTAATGGCTTTGACATGGAGCTTGTATGTTCCACTTGGCAGGTCGGTGAATGTTACGCCGTGCTTTAGTGCATCACCATTGTGCCAGTCGTCGTCGAGCCCTTCCATCCAGTATTTGAACTGCAGACGCTCGCTCTGGTTGTAGTTGCCTGCTGCGAAGCGTATGGTGAATGTGTTCTGTATGTTGAGCAGTTCAAGGCGTGTTGTCTCATTTAACGCCTGTGGCAGAGGTACATGCTCATTGTAGGAGTGACCTGTTAGAATCTCCTCTTCGCCTATGAGCAGTTCTGTCAGCATAACTTTTGGCAGAGCTTCCGTCTCGTCAACAGACTGCTGGCGTGCCCAGTTCACGCCGTATAGTCCACCAAGTATAACGGTGCCGTCTTTCTTTGTGAAAACTGCGCCAAGGTTGAACTCGTTGCTTTGCAGACCATCACTAATGGTATAGTTGTAGAGGCCGAAGTTGTATGTTCCGTCTTCGTGGTTGCGCTGGGCCACTATGCGTGTAACGCCGTTACTTGTGGTTATCCAGATGTTGTGGTTCTTGTCTTCTACCACACCGCAGACATTATTGTTACACAGTCCTTGTTTCTCTGTGAGTATGGTCATGTCGTCAATCTCGCGATTCAGTACGTTTACTCCTTCACGCGTGCCAACCCATATTAATCCTCTTGAATCCTGGAATACGTAGGTGATATAGTTGTTGGTGAACTTCTTTACACCTGTGGAGTTGCCTATATAGTGAGTCGTCTCGGATGTTGAGATGTTCATAACGCTCAGTCCTTCGGATGTGCCTATAAGCATGTTGTTGTCCTTAGTGTAGTAAAGCGACGTGACGTTGTTGACTTTCAGCTTACGGTTCTCCTTCGTGTAGTTTGAGAATGTCTCCATGCGAGTGTTGAACATCTGAAGACCTCCGTCGGTGGCTATCCATAAGTTGCCAGTCTTGTCTGTACAGAGTGCGTTGACATGGTCATCAATAAGCGTACGCTTGACGCTGTCACCTATGGTTGAGTATATCCTCGAAGTGCCATCCTTATAGATGCGAGTTAGTCCATTTTGCTTTGAGCCTACCCACAGGCTGCCGTCTTTCGTAGCAGCCATTGTGGTAACCTTGAGGCTTGCGAGCTTGAAATCGTGGTTTAGTATGCCGTTGTCGCTTGTGGCATAGTACATCTCTCCATCGGCTCCTTCAGCTATTGCTGTGATGTCGCCTAAGAATTCTGCGCTGAACTTGTAGATGTTCTCACCCCAATATGATACGCCAGACTTTGCTGTTCCTACCCATAGCAGGTCTGTGTCGTCAACATAAATGCTCTGTATGCTGGACGTCGTCTGGAAGCGTGTTGGGTTCATTGTTGATAGTGGCGCATGCTCCATCTGCTGTGTGTTCACGTTGATGCGCATCATGCCTTGTCGGCTTGTGGCAACCCAGATGTTTCCACTACGGTCGCCTGCCATAGCGTTAATACCGTCGTCAACACCTACACCCGTTAGGTTGAGCTGGTCGCCAATGGTGGTGTTCCATGTCTTTGCCTTCTTGTTATACACAAAAAGTGTTCCCTGACCATAGAGCCATATATTATCCATCTGGTCTGAGAATACTTTCAGCGTTGATGTCTTGCGTAGCTTCTTTTGTGATATTTCGTTAGTCGTCCATAGTACATTCTGCTGATGCATGATGTCCAGGCAGACTATAAGGCCGTCGCTATAGACTATAAGTGCTCCATCCTTACATTCGCCTATGGAGCAGATGTCGCCTTGAGGCACACCGTGGCTTCCGTTGGCATTGCCTGTGAAGCCGAACTCATAGTCAGTCTGCTGCTGCATGTTGTAGCACATGATGCCTCGCTTGGGTATATAGCACCACAGGTTGTGATATCGGTCTATGTATGACAGCTTAGGAATGTCGTTGATACCCATTGACGTGAACACCTGGTGCATGTCGCGCTCGAAGGTCTCAGTCTGTGGGTGATAGATGCAGTAGCCTGCAGGTGTCTTAACCCAAAGACTTCCGTCGATAGCTTCCTGTATATCCTCAATATAGCTGTCGGGAAGTGACGAGCCGTCTTGTGAGTCGCACTGGAAATGACGGAACACGTATCCGTCATAGCGGTATAGACCTGCAGGAGTGCCAAACCACATAAAGCCTCTCGAGTCCTTTATTATGCAGTTTATCTGACTCGATGTCAAGCCCTGGCGAGCATTGAGTATCTTGAACAGATTCTCTGCAGGTAATGAAGAGGGTAGGAGCAATGCTGCTATTATGAGGATTAAGAATCTGAATCTCTTCATGGATGTTATCGTGTTGTATAAGAGAATTGGTTGTATTTGTTTTTGTGTTATGTTGTCAAATCATGCATGAGTAGCTGTCCACGACTCCCATCAGCTTGCGCTGAGCGTCAATGACAAGTACAGAGTGAATCTTATATTGGTGCATTATTCGCTGTATCTCTGTTATCTTCGTGTCAGGCTTAACAGTCTTTGGCGTTGTAGTCATGATGTCGCTTACTGTGCGATTGAAGAACTCTGCCTGCCACTTCTCCATTGCGCGGCGAATGTCGCCATCGGTGATGATACCCATGACCTGTCCGTCTTTCTCAGCTATGCCGAGTCCGAGTTTTCCCTTGCTTACAAGTATTACGGCATCGCCAAGACGCATCTCTGGTGTAAGCATTGGAAGGTCTTCGCTTCTCATCACGTCTTGAGCTGTGGTGAGCAGTCGTTTGCCAAGCTCGCCTCCAGGATGGAAGTGTGCAAAATCCTGTGGCTGGAAATGACGCTGCTCCATAAGAGCTACTGCCAGCGCGTCGCCCATAGCAAGAGTTGCCGTGGTGGAACTTGTTGGTGCCAGGTTCAGCGGACAAGCCTCATGTGCCACATGTACGTTAAGATGACATGTGGAGTATTTCGCCAGAAGTGATTTGGGGTTACCTGTCATTCCTATGATTGGTATCTCCATGTGAAGTACCATTGGTATGAATCGCAGAAGCTCGTCAGTAGCGCCTGAGTTTGATATTGCCAGTACCACGTCGTCGTGGGTCATCACGCCCAGGTCGCCGTGATAGACGTCAAGTGGGTTGATGAAAAACGATGGGGTGCCTGTTGATGCCAGCGTAGCAGCAATCTTGGCACCTATGTGTCCGCTCTTGCCTACGCCTGTAACTATCACCTTGCCTTTGCAGTTAAGCATTAGCTCTACTGCACGGTTGAATTCGTTGTCTATTAGTGGAATGAGGTCAAGCAACGCCTGCGCCTCGTCTTTTATGCATTGTATTCCGTATTCTCTTGGTGTCATGATAGGAGTTGCTTAATGAGTCCTTCCAGTTTTTCCAGTTCGAGCATGTTGGCAGCATCGCTAAGTCCTTTGTCAGGATCAGGATGAACCTCGAAGAAGTAGCCTGTGGCGCCAAATGCTTTTGCTGCCAGAGCCATCTGAGGAACAAAGCGACGATCACCGCCTGTCTTTCCGCCCTGAGCATCAGGACGCTGAACGCTGTGGGTACAGTCCATGATGACTGTTGGTACTATCTGCAGCATGTCAGGAATATTGCGGAAATCGACAACGAGGTTGCCATAGCCCATCATGTTGCCGCGCTCTGTCAGCCATACTTCTTTAGCCCCAGCATCGCGTGCTTTCTCTACAGGATAGCGCATGTCGCGTCCTGCCAGGAACTGAGCTTTCTTTATGTTGACAGTCTTGCCTGTACGTGCTGCAGCTACCAAGAGGTCGGTCTGTCTGCAAAGGAATGCTGGTATTTGTATTACGTCAACAACTTCTCCTACTGGCTTTGCCTGCCACGACTCATGAATATCTGTGAGAAGTCGTAATCCGTATTTCGATTTCACGTCGGCAAGCATCTGTAGTCCTTTTTCCAAACCAGGACCCCTGAAAGAAGATATGCTCGTGCGGTTAGCCTTGTCAAATGAGGCTTTGAATATAATATCGGTGCCGAGTTTGTTGTTTATTTCCATCAATTTGGCAGCCACGATGTCAAGAAGTTCTGCCGACTCTATGACGCATGGGCCTGCAATTAGTGTAGTGTTGTTCATATATTATATATAAAATATGTGTAAAACCCTGCAAAGATAGGCATTTCCGACCAAACGAGCAAATATTAATCAGTATTTTGCAATAAAAATGAAAAAAAAGTAAGAAAAATTTTGTTGGTTTCAAAGTTTTCTATACTTTTGCACCCGAAATAACAAACAAAACCCACATTTGTGTGGGCACACAGTAACATTTATTAATTAAATAAAACCGTAAAAATGAAAAAGATTGTATTGACAATGGTTGCTGCTTGTGCAGCTCTTACCATGAACGCTCAAATGTATGTTGGTGGTTCTTTGAACTTCAACGCAAACACTAAAACTACAGAGGCAACTGCTGCAGGCGTAACTGTTTCTTCTGACGACAAGACTACTTCTTTCGGCATTGCTCCTGAGGTAGGTTTCAAGCTGGCTGACAACATGGCTGTTGGTGTAGCTGTTGGTTTCAATATGTCTAACAATGAGCCTAGCTCAACAAAAACTGTTAAGGGTACTGACTTTAGCATCGCTCCTTACTTCCGTTACACAGCTCTGACATGGGGTAACCTGAGCCTCTTCGCTGATGCACAGGTAACTGTTTCAACTGGTAAGGAAACAACTGAGTTGACTACTACTACAGGTAAGGTGTCTTCTGATGACAAGACAAGTGGTTTCAGCGTAGCTGTTGTTCCTGGTATCTCTTATCAGCTGAACGATCAGATCAACTTCGTTGCTAAGCTTGGTCGTGGTCTTGGCTACTTCCAGACAAAGGAGGAGCCTGCAGCTGGTCCAACCGTTACAGATAAGAACTTTGGTCTTGACCTGAATACTCTGGGGCTTAGCTTCGGTATGTACTACAACTTCTAAGAATTAGAAAAACTTAAAGTTAACAATAGGCTCGCCTCGTTGAGGCGAGCTTTTTTTTGTTTCTTTGAGAGAAGTTTAACTTCTTTCAGAGTAAAGTTTAACTTCTCTTCGAGTAAAGTTTAACTTCTCTCAGAGTAAAGTTTAACTTCTCTCTTCATGTGTTTGGTAAGAACACTAAGAGCGTTTGGTAAGAACACTAAGAGCGTTTGGTAAGAATACTAAGAGCGTTTGGTAAGAACGCTTCGAGTGTTTGGTAAGAACGCTATTGTAAGGCAGTATTGCGGCTTGCTTGAACTTCTAATCTTAAAATTTTATTTATTATTTGTTGATTTGCCGATTTTTTCATACCTTTGCACATTCTTAAAAGAAAATGCTGTTAGCATATAACCGGTTATTGAAAAATATATAAGAAAAAATGGCAAAGAGATTCGCCGAACATAACGGCTTGAACCTGACACAGGTGAACAATGAGATTCTGGAAAAGTGGATGAAAGAAGACATCTTCCACCGTTCTATCGATGAGCGTGAGGGCTGTCCTCAGTTTGTGTTCTTTGAGGGACCTCCCTCTGCAAACGGTCATCCAGGCATTCATCATGTGTTGGCACGTTCAATCAAGGATACATTCAATCGCTATAAGACCATGCAGGGCTTCCAAGTGAAGCGTAAGGCAGGATGGGACACCCACGGTCTGCCTGTAGAGCTTGGCGTTGAGAAAGAGCTCGGCATTACTAAGGCCGATATTGACAATAAGGAGAGCGAGAAGTACATCTCTACTGAGGAATACAACAAAAAGTGCCGTGAGAACGTGATGAAGTTTACAGCCGAGTGGCGTGAGCTTACAGAGCGCATGGGCTATTTCGTTGACCTCGACCATCCTTACATTACATACGATAACAAGTATATTGAGACTCTGTGGTATCTGCTGAAGCAGTTCTATAACAAGGGGCTACTCTATAAAGGCTATACCATTCAGCCATATTCACCTGCAGCAGGTACTGGACTTTCTTCTCACGAGCTGAACCAGCCTGGCTGCTATCGTGATGTGAAGGATACCACTTGTACTGCTCTTTTCCGTATGAAGAATCCCAAGCCTGAAATGACAGGGTGGGGCACTCCATTCTTCATGGCCTGGACCACTACTCCTTGGACTCTCGCTGCAAACTCTGCACTTTGCGTAGGTCCGAAGATAGACTATGTGGCTCTTGAGACCTATAATCCCTATACAGCAGAGAAGATAACTGTCGTTATGGCTGAGGCCCGTGTGGCAGCTTACTTCGATACTGCTGCTGAGATTACCGATGGTGGCGAGATGCCTGAGTTCAAGAAAGGTGAAAAATTCCTGCCTTATCGTACTGTTGGCCACTACAAGGGTACTGACCTCGTAGGCATGGAGTACGAGCAGTTGCTTCCAATGATTAAGCCAATGGGCGATGCGTTCCGCGTTATTCCTGGTGATTATGTTACTACTGAGGATGGTGCAGGTATCGTTCATATCGCTCCTAACTTTGGTGCTGACGACGCATTCGTTGCTAAGAAAGCCGGCATCTGCCCAATTGTCCTCATAGACAAGAAGGGCGCTGAGCGTCCTGTGGTTGACCTTCAGGGTAAGTATTTCCTCATAGAGGATCTTGACGAGGAATTCGTTAAGCAGTATGTTGACGTAGAGAAATGGAGCAAGTATAGCGGACGCTATGTTAAGAATGCCTACGACGACACTCTGACTGATAAGGACGAGACCCTCGACATTTCTATCTGCATGGACCTGAAGGCCGATGGTAAGGCATTCCGCATTGAGAAACATGTGCATAACTATCCTCACTGCTGGCGTACAGACAAGCCCGTGCTCTACTATCCTCTCGACTCTTGGTTCATCAAGAGCTCATCAATGAAGGAGCGCATGAGTGAGCTTAACAAGACCATTAACTGGCAGCCTGAGTCAACAGGCTCAGGTCGTTTCGGCAACTGGCTTGACAACCTGAACGACTGGAACCTCTCTCGTTCACGCTTCTGGGGCACTCCGCTGCCTATCTGGCGTTCTGAGGATGGCGAAGAGATTTGCATTGGTTCGCTCGAAGAACTCTATAATGAGATTGAGAAGGCTGTGGCAGCAGGAGTGATGGCGTCGAACCCGTTAAAGGATAAAGGCTTCGTTCCTGGCGACTACTCTCAGGAGAATTATGACAAGATTGATGTCCATCGTCCTTACGTTGACTACATAATGCTTGTTTCACCCACAGGAAAGCCAATGAAGCGTGAGAGCGATCTCGTTGACGTGTGGTTCGATTCAGGCTCAATGCCTTATGCACAAATACATTATCCATTTGAGAATAAAGATCTGATTGATAAGAATTTAGCATTCCCAGCAGACTTTATTAACGAGGGCGTTGACCAGACTCGTGGATGGTTCTTTACACTCCACGCTATAGCAACAATGATCTTCGATTCTGTGGCTTTCAAGAATGTCATCTCTACTGGTCTTGTGCTTGATGCAAAGGGTAACAAGATGTCAAAACACGTAGGCAATGTTGTCAATCCGTTTGAGATGATTGAGAAGTACGGCACAGATGCCGTGCGCTTCTACATGATGACAAACTCAGAGCCTTGGGATAACCTGAAGTTCGACCCAGAGGGTGTTGACGAGGTGCGCCGTAAGTTCTTCGGCACTCTTTACAATACTTACTCTTTCTTTGCTCTCTATGCAAATGTAGATGATTATGTACCATCAGCAGAGGATGCTAAGATTAATCGTCCTGAGATAGACCGATGGATTCTCTCTTGCCTTAACACCCTCGTTAAGCGTGTAGAGGAGGAGATGAATGGCTTCGATCCTACTCGTGCTGGTCGTCTGATTGATGCGTTCGTAAATGACGATCTTTCTAACTGGTATGTGCGCCTTAATCGTAAACGTTTCTGGGGTAAGGATATGAGCGATGACAAGCGCTCAGCCTACGATACTCTCTATACCTGTCTTATCACAGTTGCAAAGCTTCTGGCTCCATTCGCTCCTTTCTATGCCGACCAGCTCTATCGTGACCTTGGTGGTGAGAAACAGAGCGTTCATCTCGACAGCTTCCCCAAGTGCAACGAGGCACTCATCGACAAGGAGCTCGAGGCTCGTATGGAGATGGCACAGAAGATTACTTCAATGGTTCTCGCCCTTCGCCGTAAGGTGAACATTAAGGTTCGCCAGCCACTGCAGAGCATCATGGTTCCTGCTAACGAAGAGCAGAAGCGACACATAGAAGCCGTTAAGGAACTTATCAAGAATGAAGTGAACGTCAAGGAATTGAAATTCGTTGATGGTCAGGGAGTTCTGGTTAAAAAGGTAAAGTGTAACTTCCGTACTATGGGTAAGAAGTTCGGCAAGCTGATGAAGGCTGTTGCTGCTGCTGTTGATGCTATGTCGCAAGAGCAGATTGCTGAGCTTGAGACCAACGGAACCATAGCCCTCAGCGTGGAAGGTCAGACACAGACCATTGAGGCAGTCGATGTTGACATCATCAGCGAAGACATCCCAGGATGGCTCGTCGCCAACGAAGGTAACCTTACTGTTGCCCTTGAGGTGGAACTCACCGATGAGCTCCGCAATGAGGGTATGGCACGTGAACTCATTAACCGTGTTCAGAACATGCGTAAGGAGAACGGCTATGAGATTACTGACCGTATAAAGATCTGTGTTGAGCCAAACGAGCAGATGGAGAAAGCCATAGCAGCCTTTGCAGACTATGTGAAGACACAGGTGCTGGCCGACGATATCCGCATTGAGGCAAATGACGGACAGGAAGTTGATTTCGATGACTTTAAATTACATATAACAATAACAAAATCTTAAGACTTATGACCGAGAAAACACGTTACACCGATGAGGAGCTCGAGGAGTTCCGCGAAATTATCAATGAGAAGCTGGCATTAGCAAAGCGTGACTATGACCAGATGATGCGCGTGTTGACAAACGAGGATTCTAACGATGTTGACGATACATCACCAACCTACAAGGCACTGGAGGAAGGTAGTGCTACACAGTCAAAGGAAGACCTCATCCAGTTCGCTGCACGTCAGCAGAAGTTTATTCAGGGTTTGAAAGCTGCTCTCGTGAGAATCGAGAACAAGACATACGGCATAGACCGTATTACTGGTAAGCTGATTCCTAAGGAGCGCCTTCGTGCTGTGCCTCACGCTACTCTCAGCGTTGAGTCAAAGCAGATGGAGAAACAGAGACATTGAGGAAAGGAAGTTGAGAATTGGGAATTGAAAAGTACATAACAAAAGGAAGAATGGCGACATTGATAGTGATCGTCATTCTTCTCATCGACCAGACGATAAAGCTGTGGGTGAAGACCCACATGGCTTTGCATGAGAGCATACATGTGACAGACTGGTTCTACATAGCGTTCATAGAGAACAATGGAATGGCCTACGGCATGCAGTTGGGCTCGAAGCTGATTCTTTCCCTCTTCCGGGTAGTCGCAATAAGTGCTTTGGCATATTATGTGTGGCTTCAGGTAAGGAAAAATGCACGAACAGGTTATGTCATCTGCCTCTCCATGATAGTCGCAGGGGCTATAGGCAATCTCATTGACTGTATGTTCTACGGGCTTATTTTTGAGCCTTCCACAAATTATGATGTGGCGCAGATGGTTACATTCGGAGAAGGCTATGCTCCCTTCCTCATGGGAAAAGTTGTGGACATGTTCTATTTCCCTCTCATCGTGACAACCTATCCAGAATGGTCGCCTGTCTATGCAGGTGAGGAATTCATCTTCTTCAGTCCTGTCTTCAACTTTGCCGATTCTGCAATCTCAGTAGGAGTGGTAGTGCTGTTGTTGTTCTTCAGAAAGGAAATTAGTGACATTTCGTTTAAGCGTGAATAGTTGTAAGTTCATAGCAGTAGGCGTTGCGTTGATGGCAAGCTTGGTGGGTTGTAAACCAACGACACCAAGTAAGTATATTCAGCCAGACGAGATAGAGGATATTCTCGTTGAGTATCATATTGCACGTGCAATGGCTGTTACTGAAGGCAACTATGACAAGCAAAACTATAACCAGGCTCTCTACTGGAACTCGGTATTAAAGAAACACGGCATAACACAGGCGGAGTTCGACTCTTCAATGGTCTATTACTATAGATATGCCGATCGCTTCGATAATATCTACAATAATGTTACGGCCCGTCTGGAAGATAATGCAATGATGCTTGGCGCATCGGAAGGCGAGATAGGACGCTTTGCCTCTCTTAATGCTAATGGTGATACAGCAAACATCTGGACTGATGCACCATCTCTGGTAATGATGCCGATGGCTCCATTGAACCACTACGAGTTTAACGTTAATACCGACTCAGTGTTCAGGGAAGGCGATACGTTCCTAATTCAGTTCATGACTGACTTCGTATATCAGTCAGGTGGTAAGGATGGTTTCCTCTATACTGCTGTGGAATATCCTGATACGACGATTGTTAAGTTCATGTCGTTCTCATATTCAGGTCTGTGCCAGTTGCGTCTGGAAAATAAGGTGAAGACGTGTCCCAAAGCTGTGAAAGGCTATTTGCACCTTGGTGGCGCAAGTGATCCTTCAACTACGATGAGACTGCTTTTGATTGATAACATTCAGCTAATTAGATTCCATAATAAGAGTGAAGAACCAAAACAGAGTGAGACGGATAGCAGCTCATCAGGTACAGCTGCCCAGCGGACAAGTGTTGAGGCAGACGGTAGTGGAGATACTTTCGGGCAAAGTGTTGAGGCACTACCCGTTACACGAGGAAATCGCCCACACAGAATGGTGGAGCGGATTGATTCTGTTAAAGCCAGAAACTGACGGGAGCATGACTGCATACTATAATGATAAGAAAATAGAGTAGTACGGCTTCTATAACAAAATAACTAAAAAACAAACGACCATATACAGAATACTATGAATCTGAAATCTCGCTTAGCGGTAATGAACTTCTTTGAGTTCGCCGTATGGGGTGCTTACCTCACATGTATGAGTAACTATCTTGGTTCAGCAGGACTGGGTGACATGATACCCTGGTTCTATGCCATTCAAGGTATAGTTTCAATATTTATGCCTACCATCATGGGCATTATTGCTGACAAGTATGTGCAGCCTCAGAGACTGTTGGGTATAAGCCATCTGTTGGCAGGTGCCGCAATGCTTTTCTGCTGGTGGATGGGTGTTGAGGCAGGTATAGGCAACGAACTGCCAAACAAGTCGCTGTTTGTCGCTATGTACACGGTTAGTGTGGCTTTCTTCATGCCTACTATCGCATTGTCAAATACGGTGGCTTTCTCAGCTCTGAAGAAAAACGGCTTTGACACAGTAAAGGATTTTCCACCAATAAGAGTGCTCGGAACAGTGGGATTCATTGCTACGATGTGGTTCGTAAACTGCGCTGTGTGGCAGGACGGCTCGTTCTTCTTCACTCTTCAGGAGAATTCGTACAAGTTCCAATACACCTACATGCAGTTCTTCGTTTCAGGCGTGCTCAGCATCTTATTGTGCGCATATTGCTTCACATTGCCTGAGTGTCGTCTGGAGGAAAAACGCGAAGTGTCTTTGCTGGAGAGCCTTGGACTTAGCGCTTTCAAGCTGTTTAAGACTAAGAAGATGGCTCTGTTCTTCATCTTCTCTGCATTATTGGGAATGTGTCTTCAGGTGACCAATGGCTATGCAGGACCTTTCATTACAAGCTTCAAGGGTAGTGCAGATGCTGCTGTGGCAACATCGTTTGCTGCAAACAATGCCACTCTGCTAACGTCTATATCTCAGGTTAGTGAGGCACTCTGCATACTTATGATTCCATTCTTCCTGAAGCGCTTTGGAATAAAGACCGTTATGCTGATGTCTATGTTCGCATGGGTGTTCCGCTTCGGATTCTTTGGAATAGGAAGTCCCACAATGCCTGGAGTGCTGATGTTCATTCTGTCATGTATAGTCTATGGTGTGGCGTTCGACTTCTTTAATGTGTCAGGAGGTATCTTTGTTGACCAGGAGTGTGAACCTTCAATTAAGGCATCGGCACAGGGACTGTTCATGATGATGACCAACGGTCTTGGTGCTACTATCGGAACACTTGCAGCAGGAGAGATAGTCAACAGCTATTGCTCTTGGCAGAATGTGATGATAAACGGTCAGAGCCAGAGCTTCCTCGTAGGTGACTGGCAGACTTGTTGGTTCATCTTCGCAGGCTTCGCGTTGGTGGTAGGAGTATCGTTCGCATTACTCTTCAATCCAGGCAAGAAATAGACAGCCTTGTTGAATGACAATATATATTAACTGACTCAATAACGGATATGAATCGCATACAGCTTAGGTTTGAAAACATACAGCAGGTCGTAGGCAGTGAAGACATCTCAGTCATATTGCTTACAGACGAAAGCCGTAAGCGTGCAATCTCTGTTGTATGCGATGAGATGTTGTCGCGTCAGTTGATGTTGCGTCTGCAGTCGCCAGACAATTGTCAGACGATGTTGCCTGAAGTGTTGGTACAGATGCTTGACGGATCGCACGAGATGATGATATATGGCGTTCATGACGGACAGTATCAAGTGGTGCTGGCTGATAGTAGTTTTAAGCGTAATGCTCGTATCCGTATAAGTGATGCCGTACTGCTGAATGTCATATCGGGCATACCTCTATTTATAGAGGAAACGCTAATGCAACAGCAGGCTGTTCCTTTTGAAGAGAATGCCAAAGGTGTGGCAATACCCATAAATACTATGGATGTAAAGAGACTGAACTTGGCCCTTCAGAATGCTATAGACAAAGAGAACTATGAACTTGCATCGCAGTTGCGCGATGAGATAAATAGAAGAAACCACGTGGAATGAAAGAGACTCGCTTTTTCTATGTTCCTGATGCAGACAGACTTCGTGAGTTGCCTGACGAAGAGTGTCAGCACGCCATAAGAGTGCTGCGCCTTAAAGAGGGCGACTCTATGATGCTCATGGATGGTAAGGGTACGTTCTATGAGGCTGAGGTGACGATGGCATCTTCTCATCATTGTGGTTACGAAATAGTAAAGACATTACCTCAGCAGCCAACCTGGAACGGACATTTGCATCTTGCCATTGCTCCTACGAAGATGATGGAGCGAATGGAGTGGCTCTATGAAAAGGCTGTAGAGGTGGGAGTAGATGAGCTGTCACTTCTCGACTGTCAGTTTTCCGAGAGACGTGTGGTGAAGTTGCCTCGTTTGGAAAAGATTGTCGTTTCAGCTGTTAAGCAGAGCAGAAAGGCATGGATGCCTGTACTCAACGAGATGCAGTCGTTTAAGAGTTTCATAGAGACTCATCAGACTGAACATCGCTATATTGCTCATTGCTATGAGGAGGTGGAACGTGTTAATCTGTTCAAGGAGTTATGTGAGAAATGCAGTCCAAATGAAGAGGTAACTGTTCTAGTAGGTCCTGAAGGCGACTTCTCTATCGATGAGGTTCGTATGGCTGTTGATGCAGGATTCGTGTCTGTTGACCTTGGCAAAAGCCGTCTGCGTACAGAGACGGCAGGATTGTCGGCAGTTATGATGATGCAGCTGACACATCAGGTGTAGAATAACGGAGGAAGAACAATGAAGAAATTAATATGTTTTGTTGCCCTGGCATTTATGATGACTATAAACATAAATGCTCAGAGAAAAATGGCAGCCCTTTTCAAGGAAATGCCAGACTCCATATTATCTGTGCTTACAAAGAACAACAGGCTTGACATGATTGATTTCATGGATGCTAAGATGAAGGCTCAGGTAACCAATTTGTTGGAAGGGAAAAGTGAGATGACTATGCTCTCTGATGACAGCTTGAAGATAAAGATGAGTGATGTGATGAGCATTAAGATGATGGTTGTTGATGCTAAGGAGGAATATGATAGCTGCAAGCAGGTGGTCTGTATGATATCAACTTATACTATTCCTTCTACAGGTGACTATGAGAGTATTGTGAACTATTATAGTGTTAAGTGGCATCCATTAGAGAATCCTAATCTTGTGGTGCCATTGGCTCCTGTTCCCACATCATTCAAGCACGATGAGAAGGTAATGTCAACAAAGCCAGTTTATTAAGACTGATTAAAGTTCACGTATTCGTTATGAAGAAATACATTGGATTATTCATAATGCTTTTAGGCTTAATTTGGCTGTTAGTTGATTATAAGATGGGGCTGGTACATTTTAATATCATGCTGATAATACCATTCCTATTCATATTGGCAGGACTGTTCCTCTATGTGTTCTTCAAGAAACGTGAAAGCATCTATTAATATCATAAACAGAAGAGACTATGATTACATTTCCGATAGCAAAGATAAATTTGGGACTAAATGTTGTAGAGCGCAGACCTGATGGTTATCACAACTTAGAGACAGTTTTCTATCCTGTACCTATTAAGGATGCGTTGGAAGTGCAAATGATGGATAGTGCTTTTCCTTCATCTGCGGATTGTGACTTGAAGGTCACAAACATTGCTATCGAAGGTGACGAACAGCAAAATCTTGTTGTCAAAGCTTATCGGATGCTGAAGAATGACTTCCCTTCAATGGGACGTGTTCATGCTCATCTGTATAAGAACATTCCCACACAGGCAGGAATGGGTGGTGGCTCGAGTGATTGTGCTGCAATGATTCTGTTGTTGAACAATATGTTTGGGCTAAACATGACAAAAGAACAGATGATTGACTATGCAGCGAAACTTGGTGCCGACTGTCCTTTCTTTATTATGAATACACCCGTATATGCAGAAGGAATTGGCGAAAAGATGCAGCCTGTTGATCTTAATCTTTCAGGATGGTATATCGGTGTGGTGCGTCCAAATATCCCAGTTCCTACCAAGGAGGCGTTTTCACTCATTACTCCACAGCGTCCAGCAAAGAACTGTCGTGATATAGTAGCACAGCCGATAGAGACATGGCGCGATGAACTGACAAATGATTTCGAGAAGAGCGTGTTCGCTCTTCATCCAGAGATAGGGGCAATAAAGGAACAACTTTATTCTCTTGGAGCTGTCTATGCTGCAATGAGTGGCAGCGGTAGCGCTGTCTTTGGTTTGTTCCGTGAGAACATTTGCCTTGAAGAAGAATTCAAGGGCATGTTTACTTCAGTGTTGTTGCTATAGTTGTAACTGTTATATAGAGTACAGCCTTTTAAACAATGATTCCGGCTTCGAGCCACTTCTCCACAAGCAGTTTTACATCTTCTTCTGCTGTGGCTTTATCTACTTCGTATTCATTTGTGAGCAAATCTGTGAGCATGGCCTCATCGAAGTCCTTGCCTTCAATGTTTTTCCATAGAAACGCTGATGACTCGTTCATGCTGATAATATGGCTGAAGTCAATGTTCTCGATGCCTTCAGTTACAATAATGTTCTCACCGCAGATGGTGCGAAGCTTGAATCCTTTCTTTGTTCTCATTTCTTAAATCTTGCAGGTATATGTGGATGTAATATGAACAGTAGATAGCGACGGATAGGGTAGAGACGTGTCCACCACCACGAATATATGCGCCATTTGAGTCCGCTGGTCATGTCGGCAGTCTTTCGTCCTTTTCTGTAGAACCCAATAGCTTTTGCCTTTATATCCTTGAGAGTGCAATGCTCTGGTGACAGATTGCCGTCGCCAAGAAGAGTAACCTTATTATCATCAATGGCAACAATCCTATGTAGAACAAATCTTTTCGGAGCAATTTCTGCTAAGACTGCATCGTTGACGTTTATATTCTTGTCGCATATAAGTAGCGCGTTGTCACGCCCGTCCTCAAGAAACGGCCTCATGCTTCGCCCACGAAGAGGAAGAGTGACAGTCTTGCCCTCGACAGATTCCAATTCGCTTATCACGAACGGAATGAACTCTTCGTTAGGTAGTTGTTTTGTGATCATGAGCGTTCTTACTGTTTGCCTTTAGCGTTCTTATTGTTTGCGTTCAGCGTTCTTACTGTTTGCTTTCGGTGTTCTTACTATTTGTTGTGAGTGATTGAGTTAAACAATTCCTTCTTTGCATACCATTGCTGCCTCTTCGTTTGGCAGGCAATACATGGCATAGATGGGTGTAGTCTCAATGATGGTTGTAAGCGTCTTGCATAGATGATCGAATATTGCTTCGTCCCATTTCATTGAAGAACATGCAGGCAGTAGTGATGCCAATGACTGTACAACGTTGAGGCGTTCAATGTGATTTGTAGTGTCACGTTTTATTTGGACTATGGCTCCTAATGGTAGCTTCATGTTCCTATAGCATGGCGTCTTGCCGCTCCAGGGCGAACCATAGAGTATGGGTTTTCCGTCAATGATGCGAATTATAGGGTTGTCATCGTTAACAAGCTCTGCTCCTTCTATGCATTTCATCCATAATGATGAGTGCGTGCTTTTTCCTGTTCCGCTGCTTGCCGTAAAAGGATAGGCTTTCCCATTGTAGCCTATGCATGATGCATGCATGAGAATCGTATCATGGAAAGCACCTGCAAAAGCATAGACGAGCATAAGCGCATCGTTTAGACCGAAGGAACGCATAGTCCAATCGCCGTTTAGGGCACACTCACATTCCGAAAAGTCCTTGTTGCAGATGAGCAGACAGCATTCTCTGTTTAATGTGTCCTTGATGATGTACTGATAACCACCGTCTGGCAACAGGTGAACAATCGTGTCACCATTACCTGTGTCGAATTTACGAATCAACGTCTTTTCTTTACGTGGTTTCAGAGTGTCGCTGACAGTAAGAGTGAAAAGAGACTTTTCTGTAGCAGACGATTGAGATAATTCATTGGAAGGAGAATTCTCAGCACGGAAGTTTGTAAATGAAGGCAAAAGGCTCATGTCATTATCTGAGCCTTTAAAAAGAATTTTAACTAGGTGGTCGCCAATGCGGAACTGTTTGCCTTCCATTATTTCGATTTCTTGCTTTTCTTCTTTTTCTCTTTTGGAGTTGCTGCTTCATCATTATTCTCAACTTCAAGCTCTCTCATATCAACAGTCTCGAAGTGGAATTCTCCGTCGTTGATATAGCGCACGTCGAAGTGTCCTTTGTTGCGCTTGTCCTCTGTGTAGAGTTTGCGAAGCTTTATCAGTTGTTTCTCAGCCTTTTCCTTAGTCTTTGCATACATTACTATACATGTGCGCTGTGGCAAGTCCTTTTCTTTTGCAAGATAGTTGCGCAACTGTCGTGAGTAAAGAGTCCTTCCAAGGAGAAAGTTGCCTTTCTTCACGACCCATGCAGAGTCAACTTCCATAACATTGGTGAAATGAACAATGGTGTCGTTGAATGATGCTGCAAAGCCAAACATGTAAATCTTTGGTAATACAATGCGCTTGGCTGAAGCTGTTCCCATTGATAAAGCGATAAACAGAGCTATCGCAAGTGTTCTATATAATAAATGTCTCATAAACTAATTACTGTTCTGCCTTTTTCAGGCTTCTGACTATTGTCCTAAATAGCTTTTCAGAATATCGTTCTTGGTATTCTCTCTAAGTCTTCTTATTGCTTTTTCCTTAATCTGTCTTACTCTTTCTCGTGTGAGTGAGTATTTTACGCCTATCTCCTCAAGAGTCAACTCTGGCTGGTCAATGCCGAAGAACGCCTTAATGATGTTTCTCTCTCTCTCGTTGAGAACCTTCAGCGCATCTTTTATCTCTGAACGAAGTGACTCTTTTACCAGCAGGTTGTCTGCCATAGGTGAGTCGCTGTTTATCATCACATCGAGTAATGAGCCCTCGTCGCTGTCGGAGAAAGGAGCGTCCATCGATACATGATGAGTATTATTTGCCAATATAGCTTCGTCAATCTTGTCTTGTGGCAGGTCAATCTGCTCTGATAGTTCCTCGACAGACGGACGTCGTTCGTTCTCCTGTTCGAACTTTGTCAATATGCGATTTATCTTTCCTGCTGCACCCACTTGGTTAAGTGGCAGTCGGACTAACCTGCTCTGTTCTGCCAATGCCTGAAGAATGCTCTGGCGAATCCACCACACAGCATATGAGATGAACTTGAAGCCTCTTGTCTCATCGAACTTCTCTGCTGCTTTGAGCAGGCCTAAGTTGCCTTCATTTATGAGGTCGGGCAGGCTGAGGCCTTGGTTCTGATACTGCTTTGCCACTGACACCACGAAGCGGAGATTTGCTTTTGTCAAGCGCTCAAGGGCTTTTCTGTCGCCTTTCTTTATGCGCTGGGCAAGTTCCACTTCTTCTTCCACGCTAATCATTTCTTCTTTGCTTATTTCCTGCAAATACTTCTCAAGGGATTCACTGTCCCTTTTCGTGATAGATCTCGTGATTTTAAGTTGTCTCATGGTCAGTATAGTTGAAGTCTTTGTGCAAAGTTAAGCCATTTATTTGAAACAGCCAAAAGAATGAGTGTGAAAATGTGCTGTTATCCAATAAAACGACCCAATAACCATTGTCGTTATGGCTATTGGGTCGCCTTAATTACTTTTTATTCACTATTTCTTAACCAGCAGTTATTCATTCTGCAACTGCACTACGAAGTAACCACGCTTGCCTGTTGGGAAGACACCCTTTACGATGAGCACCTGATCAGATGTTGACGATGCTTCCTTCACTGCTTCTTCAAGATCCTCTACTGTGCGCATTGCCGAATCGTTGACACGCAGAATGATGAATCCCTTAGGAATACCAGCTTCCTTCATCTTGCCACCTTTAATCTTGATAACCTCAAGACCGTAGTTTATGTCGAGTGAAGCCTTCGTAGCCTGGGTAACAGGACGGAAGTCTGCTCCAAGTACGTCAACATCGGCAGTCTTAACGACCTTGGTGTTGCCCTGCTCATTCTTCAGAGTGAGGGTAGCAGTCTTCTTTTTCTTGTCGCGCAGGTAGGTGATAGAAATCTTGTCGCCAGGACGCTTCTGTGCGATGATGCCTGTCAGCTCACCGAACTTCGTAACTTTCTGTCCATCGATATTTGTGATGACATCTCCCTTCTTAAGTCCTGCATCTTCAGCAGCGCCGTCTTCTACAACCTCGGCAATATAGATTCCTTCCATGGTGCCAAGATCAATCTCGTTGCCTTTCTCCTTCTCTGAGTCAACATACATGTTTACATCAGTACCACGGATGCCTATCATTGCACGCTGTACTGTGCCATATTTCTTCAGGTCTTCCACAACCTTATTCATGATGTTTGTTGGAATGGCAAAGCCGTAACCAATGTTTGAACCTGTCTGTGAATAAATCATGGCGTTGATGCCAATCAGGTCACCATTGGTGTTGACAAGAGCGCCACCAGAGTTTCCTTGGTTGATGGCTGCATCAGTCTGAATCATTGATGATACTCCTTCACCCATGGTGCGCGCCTTTGCAGATACTATACCAGCCGTAACGGTGTTGTTCAGGCCGAGTGGGTTTCCTACTGCGAGCACCCATTCGCCCACCTTTACGTTATCGCTGTTCGTGACCTTGATTGCAGGAAGATTCTTGCCGTCAATCTTTATGAGTGCCAGGTCGGTAGTCTTGTCGGCACCAATAATGCGTGCTGAATACTCTTTGTTGTCATTGAGCGTAACTGTCAGTTCGTCAGCTCCGTCAACAACATGATTATTGGTCACTATGTAACCATCTGAAGATATGATTACGCCTGAGCCAGCAGCCACGCGTTTAGGTGTCTGCACCTGTCGCTTCTGCTTGCCATTATTGTCTCCGCGGCCGAAGAAGCCTCCGAACGGATCATTGAAAAAGTCGGCAAACGGATCGCTATATTCCACAGTCTGCATTTTTGAATTCTGTGTATTCTTAATATATACAACTGTAGGTAAAGCCTTGTCTGCAGCGTATGTGAGGTCAACAGGCTGTCCTGCAGGAGCTGCTGACAACTCTGTTACTGAAGGCGAGTTCTTCGTTGCTGCACATGTCTGATTGAATGCTGCTACCGAGAAAACAATTGCTACCACGCTTAATGCTGGTGCGAAGTAATTTACAATCTTTTTCATATTCACTAAGTGTTTGTTAATATTCATTTTTTCGTCATAAACTGACATTGCAAATATATAGTCAAAAATATGAAATATGACAAAATGTCGGTCGTTTTTCTTGCATTTTAACACTTCGCTGAATCCCTTTAAGGTCTCTTTGCTTGATGTTTTTAGAAATTTACATTCGTTTAATGACTTAAATTAAATAAAAATTAGTACTTTTGCAGGCTGAAAGCACTGCCACGGTTTGCCGCTGGTCCTTCTGAAAGGAGGGACGGGAGGAAAGTCCGGGCAGCATAAGGCGCTCCACTTCTGAAAGTAGAAGCAGTTGGTGACAGCTGGATATGGAAGAAGAGAATGACCGCCCCAACAGCCTTCTTAGGCTCCGCGAGGAGAACCGAGCGGGTGGGGTAAGGGTGAGAAGGTGGTGTAAGAGACTACCAGCCACTGGGTGATCAGTGGGCTGTTCCATCTGGAGGCTGCAAGTTCATGTAAACCGTCGCTTTCGCATCTGCGGATGAAGGGTAGCCTGCCCAAACGAAAGTGCGATGGAGGGTAGAACGCTAGAGACGCATGGTGACGTGCGTAGTAGATAAATGGCAGACGCTGGCATTTGTCAGTACAGAACCCGGCTTATAGGGGCAGTGCTTTCTTTTTTATTTTGCCAAATCTTCCAGCTTTATTTCTTGTAGTGACTTCAGATAGTTTCCTCGCAGGTTGAGTGCTTTCTCCCATTTCTTGTCAACTAATTTACCAATTGGTAAGTCAATCTTCCATTTGCCTTGAGCCTCAAGTCTGTCTATAAGTACTCCAAGGTTTAGGTTTACAATACTCTCTGCAGGGAGGAACTGTGATGCTTCTCCTTTCTCATCTGACGAAATCTCTATAAGTAGACGTGCTTCCATCAGCTTGTAGAGCAGGTCGTTGACTATTCTCACAGGTATGCCTGTCTCTTGTTGAAGACTTTCAATCGTATGAGGCTGCTTGCCGTCGGCAAAGCGTCGGCAAATTCGTGACATTAGTATGGCTGACAGCATGAGCTGATAGCGATGGCTTATGTCATCTGTCTTTGTGTCATAGTCGTAGTAGTCAAGATTCTGACTGATGTATGTCAGCTCTGCTCCGAAGAGGCATATTGTCCACGATATCTGTGCCCACAGCATCAGCAACGGAAGTGCTGCAAACGATCCATAGATGGCGTTGTAGCTTGTCATCCAAATCTGCGAGTTGATATAGAAATACTGCAGCCATTGCATTGCGATACCTGAGAGTATGCCTGGTATAATAGCGTTCTTAAACTTCACGTGGGTGTTGGGCATGAAGACATAAAGGGCCATGAACAGCGCCGACATCAGTACATATGGAGCAAGTTTCACGGTTATCTTCATCATTGGTCCGAGCAAAAGGAAATCGGGCATTGAGTCAGCTATAGTGACCATGAAGATGCTAAGACCTGACGACAGCACTATAAGCATGGGGAATAGGAAGAACATTGCCAGATAGTCGGTAAATGTCCTGAAGATGCTTCTTGGTTTCTTTACCTGCCATATCTCGTTGAATGTTGCTTCTATATTGCTCACAAGCATCAGCACGGTGTAGAGCATGAACACCAGACCAATGCCGAGGAAGATGCCGCTCTTTGTATGCACAAGATAGCTGTTGACAAAGCCAATGATTATCTCTGCCGTCTGTGGCTGGCTTGAAAGGGCATCGCGGAACCACATCTCTATATATATGCTATATCCGAATCCTCTGGCTATGGCAAACACCACTGCCAGTATAGGAACTATGGCGAGAAGGGTGGAGTATGTCAGCGCTGATGCCTGTGACATCACACGTTTGGTTGTGAAGAAGCGTATGGCGAGAGATACTATCTGGAGTATCTGATAAAATATTCGTGATAGTGGCGACTGGCGGTCTGCGTCGATTTTCCACAGGTCAACTTGAAAGAATTCAATGATTCGTTTGATTGTCATATATCAGTTTTAGGTCTTGATAGCAGCAAGTCTGTTTCGCAGCTATTGTTGTTTAGTTGAAGAAGTTCCACGAAACACCCATCTTGAATACCTGACGGTTCAGCGGATAGTGTGGCGTAAGGAATGATTTCCTGTTGAATGATGAAGATGTGATGTTTGTCATCATCACAAAGAAGCGTGCATGCTTCAGGTGAAGGTTAGCATATACATCTATGATAGGGAAGTCGCCAAGCGTAACCTTGTTTGCGGCATTGCTGTGAATGGCATATTGTCCCAGCTGTGGCACATAGTCGGGTGCCTCATAGCTTGTGAAATATGTTGCCGTACCTCCAAGCTCAACGCTAAGCACCTTTGCATAGACAAACTTCAAATAGAGGTTTGAGAACAGGTTTAGCGTGGGAAGCGGCAACAGGTTTGAATTAGTCGTAGATTGATATGTGATGACGTTGTCCCAGTGGATAGGACCTAGGCTGAGCTTTTGGTCTATCTGTGCTGTTATGATGTTCAGTATCTCTGAGTCCTGTTTTACGCATGCTGATATTGACTTCACACCTGTTGAAGGAGTGTAGGTGTAGTCCATGCTGAAGTAAGTATAGTTCTGAATCTCCTCAATAGCCACGCGGAGTGTGGTGTTTGTCTTGTCAAATGCGAACACACCCTCAGCTTTCAGCCTGTGAGTCATGTCAAGTGAGTTGTCCCACCAGAAATGCTTGGAGTGGAATCTACGTTCAAAGAAGATCGGGTTCAAGCGATGTAGATAACCGTTTGCTGCCAGTCTTACAGTATCGCCGAATAATGGGAAGTTCAGGTCTGTAGAGAAGTCAACCTTCAGCTGTCCTGCATCTTCGCCCACTACCCATGTCTCTGCTTGAAGGTTGTAGTGGAGCGTCTTGCCCAGTGTCTTTGCCAAGCTGCCACCCACGCTGACGTTATGCTCTGTCCATCGCTCCATATATCCTATCTTGGCGGTTGTGTCGAACTGAGGCATGTCAAACTGTCTCAGTTCATGAGTGGCAAAGATGTTGATGCCTGCCTTTGCCCATTTGTTGAAACCCTCAAGCAGTCCAATGCCGAGCGTATTCTTCAGCATCATGTATTTCGTTACATCATAAATGGAGTCGCCTGTGTAGCTGTTGCCTGCGAAATTATTATAATAGGTGTTGGCATAGTAGCCTTTGGGCGACCTGTAAGCCTGATAGATATGTTCGTAGTTATCGTAGTCGAAGGTGTGTATGAAACTTGTCACTGGCACAAATTCCTTCTTCATGTACATCATAGCTGAGTCCTTCGCCGCATCTATAGCCAGCAGACTGTCCTCTATGGCTTTGTTGGCCACGTTTATGCGAGTTGTGTCAATGGTGTCGGCAATGCTGTCGATGGCTGCTATACTATCATTGACAGATGGTTTTGCTTGTCCAGGCTCGTCACCAGCTATGACAGCATCTTTGGGGCGTCCACCAGCAGGATTGTCGCCCACCTTTGCGTTCTTGTCGCGTCCTTTGGGCTTTTCTTCGCTCTTCTTTTTCTTGTCGTTCTCTTTCTTTGACTTCTCTGCAAACTTCCTTGCCTCAATCTCTTCGTCTGTCATCTTTACATCACGGTAGAAGCCTACATTGTAACGGTGTGACAGGAAGATGTGACGCGAGTCGTTTCTGTTCCAGTTGGAACTGAGGTTTACAGGAATCTCGTTGTCGTTGAACGACTCGCTGAACAGTTCAGGGTGGGTTATGTAGTCATCGTTGGTAATACCACCATTCTCCGTCGTCTTGCGATGATGCTGAGAATAGACCACATGCAGTTGGTATTTGTCGCCAATATATGAGCCGAAAAGCGTTGCGTTGAAGTGAGATACGCCCTGGTTCTGAAAATATCCGCGTGCATAGTCGTAGTCAATGTCGAAGCCTATGCCGATTCTCTTGCCTGCGTTTACTGCGAACTTTGCGTCTATATGGTCTTCGCCGTTCTGCTTGTCACCACAGTTGTCATAAGTGAGGTTGGTTATTGGTGAAAGGGTATTGGTGAAGTGAATCTCGTCAGGTGTCTTCATCACTTGACTGTATGGGTGCATGAACATGAATTGCATCATGTCTTTGCGTTCCAGAAAGATTCTTGACTGTCTTGGGGTGTAATTGGAACCGGTAGTGTTATATGTTCCGTATGTTCCGGTGGCAAGCGTGGTGTTTGGGAAAAGATGAGGAATCGTGTCAACTGTAGTAGGCGTGATGCTTCCGAGCTTACGGTCTATCTTCCACACGTGGAGTCCTTTGGGAACGGTTTTGCTCTTTCTGGTACTATCAGTTCTGTTCGGGTTGAAACTATTGTTTTCGCTACGCGGATTACCCATCTCATCGTACTGCTGGATGTTTCCATTGGCATCGGTTCCAGTTAATGACTGGGCTGTTAAGCCTTGCCATACACATAGCAATGAAAACGCAAATAATAGTTTCTTCATCTTCTCTGTTATCCTTTTCCTAAATATTCATCAAGCGCAGCGTCACCTCTGCAAACTTGAATACCACGGCTCCAATGAGTGTGTATGTCGCTATGTCACGCGACCATGTGTACCATATAAGTATTCCTGCCAGCGTGAGCAGAATAAATATGACGTTAAGCCATTGACGAATAGGGTAGGTGCGTCCTTTCTCTTCTTCTCCTATCAGCATGACGATGTGATTACTTGTTTAGAACTTTTGTCAGCCTGTTGAAGAGATAGTCTTTGCGATCAATGGTCTTGATGCGGAACTTGCCGCTTACGCGTGATGTCTTTGTCATCTTCTTGTTCAGACCATATTTGTCGTTAATCCATTCTTCAGCCTTGTAAGGTGTCGGCTCGCGCTCTTCATCATAGAGATAATGAATGCGTGTCATCTTTATTGTTGCCTCGCCGTCCTTTATTTCAGCAATGAGATGGTAGAACAGACGAGTGCGGTCAAGTACAAGAGGCTTGTTCTTGAACACGAGCCATTCCTGATAGCTGCCCACAATCTGTGAGTAGTCGTTGTTCTCTAATTGGACTATGGTGCTCTGCTCGAACTGGTTGTCTTCTTTTGTCAAGCGAGTCATGTCCTCGAGAAGCAGGTCGTATATCTGTTTCTTTGTCTTGCCTGGTGCCTCGATGGTTGTTTCAAACACCACCTTGCCGTCCACTTCGGGCACTGCGCCTGCAAGGTATTTTGGATTAACGTTTGCCTTGACGGCAGTAGTGTTTTGCTCCCATGAGTTGTCTTGTGCGACAGCTGCCATTGGCAGACACATCGCCATTGCTATGATAAGTCTTTTCATTGCTTTCTATTTGTTTTTTGTTGAATGTTGGTGCAAAGATAATACTTTTTTCAATAAAACATAGCTCATTTTCTGAAAAATAACTTACCTTTGCATAAAACTATGAAAACTTTGCATAAATTCGTAAATACAAACGACTATGTCAGCGACACTATTCGACGAAAGTGAACGTATATTACAACTGCGAAAAGAGCTCCATGAGCACAATTATCGTTACTATGTGCTCAATCAGCCCACGATAGGCGACCAGGAGTTCGATTTTCTCATGCATGAGCTTCAGGACCTTGAAGCTCGTCATCCGGATATGTTTGATGCCAATTCGCCTACTCAGCGAGTGGGTAGCGACCTTAATCCAGAGTTCCGTCAGGTAGAGCATCGTTACCCCATGCTTTCCTTGTCGAATACATACAGCGAGCAAGATGTTCGCGAGTGGTATGAGTCTGTAAACAAGGGACTTGCAGGAGAAGACTTTGAGGTTTGCTGCGAGATGAAATATGATGGTTTGTCCATCTCTTTAACCTATGTTGATGGCCGGCTTACTCAGGCTGTTACTCGTGGCGACGGTGTTCATGGCGACGATGTTACAGCCAATGTGCGCACCATTCGTGCCATCCCTCTTGTGCTCCCTGGCGAGGGCTATCCTCATGAGTTTGAGATTCGTGGCGAGATACTCATGCCTTGGGCTGTGTTCGAACGTCTGAATAAAGAGCGTGAGGCGGCTGAAGAGCCTTTGTTCGCTAACCCTCGCAATGCTGCCAGTGGCACCCTGAAGAGTCTTGACACTCGTGTTGTGGCCTCTCGTCAGCTTGACGCCTATCTTTACTATCTTCTTGGTAGTGAGCTGCCTGCTGAAGGCCACTATGAGAACCTTGAGGCTGCCAGACGATGGGGCTTCAAAATCAGCGAGGGAATGCGCAAGGTGAAGACTGTTGAAGAGATTCTTGAGTTCATAAATTATTGGGATGTTGAGCGTAAGAATCTTCCTGTTGCAACGGATGGTATTGTATTGAAGGTCAATAGTTTAAGACAACAGCGTTCACTTGGTTATACAGCTAAGAGTCCTCGTTGGGCCATAGCCTATAAGTTCAAGGCAGAGCGTGAGTGCACCCGTCTGCTTGAGGTGACTTATCAGGTGGGGCGTACAGGTGCCGTCACTCCTGTGGCAAACATGGAGCCTGTCCAGCTTGCAGGCACCACGGTGAAGCGTGCCACACTAAATAATGAGGACTTCATCCGCTCTTTTGACCTCCATATAGGCGACTATGTCTATGTGGAAAAAGGCGGTGAAATCATTCCAAAGATAGTTGGTGTGGATATAGACCAGCGTCCCATAATCGCTCAGCAGGTGCAGTTTATCAAGCGCTGTCCTGAGTGTGGTACTCCTCTCGTGCGCTATGACGGCGAGGCAGCCTGGTATTGTCCTAACGATGCTGGGTGTCCGCCTCAGATAAAGGGCCGCATAGAGCATTTCATTGCGCGAAAAGCCATGAACATCGACTCTTTAGGTCCTGAGACCGTAGATGAATACTTCCGCCGAGGGCTTATAAAGAACGTGGCCGACCTTTACGATATAGACGTTCAGCAGATAAACGGTGACGGAAGTCGTACTAAGTCGGCACAGAAGCTCGTCAATGCTATACAGGAATCGAAAAAAGTCCCATTTGAACGAGTTGTCTTTGCTCTTGGCATTCGTTTCGTGGGCGAGACATCGGCACGCCTCCTTGCACGTCATTTCAAGAATATCGATGCGTTGATGAATGCAGGGCTTGTCGAGCTTCAGGAGGTTGAAGGCATTGGCGAGGTGATGGCAAAGAGCATCATCAGCTATTTCCACGATGAGAAAAATCGCGCCATCGTAGAGCGTTTGCGTGGCTATGGCTTGCAGATGGCCCTTTCTGAGAGTCAGACAGCTGCTGCCTCCGATCGTCTGGCAGGCAAGAGCATCGTTATAAGTGGTGTGTTCGCTCATCATTCGCGCGATGAGTATAAGCTGCTCATTGAACAGCATGGCGGAAAAAATGTCGGTTCCATCAGTGGAAAGACATCATTCATCCTTGCTGGCGAGAACATGGGACCTTCTAAACTTGAGAAGGCTCAGAAGCTTGGTGTTGCCATCGTCTCTGAGGATGAATTCCTGAAAATGATTGAAAACTAAATAACGAGAGATATGAAGAATGTATGTATTTTGGCTGGTGCCCGTCCCAACTTTGTAAAGGTGGCACCGCTCATACGTGCCCTGCAGAAGGCTGATGGCGCATGTTTTGAACTTGTCTATGCAGGACCAGCTGATGACCCCACTCTTGAAGACAGCCTCTTCGACGATTTGCAGATGCCTCGTCCTACAACCTTCCTGGGTGTCGATAGCGTCAGTCTTAACGAGATAACGAGCAGTGTGATGGCAGAGTTCGATGCTTATCTTGAGCAGAAGCCTGCCGATGTGGTTATTGTCGTTGACGATCTCGCCTCCACGATGGCTGCTGCCATAGTGACGAAAAAGCGTGGAATAAAGCTTGCCCACCTTGTGGCTGGCACTCGCTCTTTCGACATAAACATGCCCAAGGAGATAAACCGTCTCGTTATCGATGCCCTTTCCGACTATCTGTTTACTGCCGGCGTTAAGAGCAATAGTGTTGCAACTCGCGAGCAGGGAGAGGCCTCTCAGACCTATATGGTGGGTAATATCCTCATGGATACCCTTCGTTTCAACCGCCCTCGTCTGCGCCGTCCTGAGCTGTCAGGCATCGCTCTTGACGAGCCCTACCTTGTTCTCACCCTCAATCGTCGTGCTCTGCTTGCCGATGAGGCCCGTCTCGGTGAGCTGTTGAACGCTCTCGTTGAGTCAGCAGGCGCTACTCCCGTCATCGCTCCGCTTCGTGCAAAGGCAGCCGAGGTCGTTGGCAGACTCTGCAGCAGCGTAAAGATCGTTCCCTCGCTGTCATATCTTGAGTTCGGCTGGCTCACGGCTCATGCCAAGGGCATCATCACCGATAGTGGCAATGTGGCTGAGGAGGCAACCTTCAACGGCGTGCCTTGCATCACTCTCAATAGCTATACCGAGCATCAGGAGACCGTCACCAAGGGCACCAACGTTCTTGTCGATGGAAGCGCCGAAAAGCTCTCAGAGGCTCTTCAGACTATGCTCCACGGAGAATGGAAGACCTCATCTTTGCCCGACCGCTGGGATGGTCGCACAGCTGAGCGCATCGTCCAGATTCTTTTGTCGGAATAGACTTCAGACTACAGTTTTAGACTTTAGACTACAGACTTTAGACTTTAGACTACAGACTTTAGGCTTAGACTACAGACTTTAGGCTTAGACTACAGACTACAGATAATTTTTCTAATGCTCTTACTAACTCATCCCCCCTCCCCTCGGGAGGGAAGGGGTGGGTTTTAGGTTTTAAGGCTGCTCTTCCACTGCCCCTGGACTTGGCGTCTCATTGCCGCCGCTTCCGCTTCCCTCCTGCTCTCCGAAGGTCACCTTCGAGTTGCCGATCTTCGTGGTGAGGTTGGTGTTCTTGCGCATCATGCGTGCGGTGTAGAGGCTGTCGTTGCTCTGGTCGGCGGTGAACTTCACGCCTATGCGGGTGATGTTCTTCGAAATCTCGAAGTCCTCGTAGGTGTCAGAGCCGGTGGAGGTGGCAGCGAGATAGAGCGTGCCTATGCCGTCGAGCTTCACCTTGTAGCCCTCTGTGAGCAGCTCTGCTATGCAGTGCATCAGCTTGCGTGTCACGCCCAGCACCACGTCGTCGGTGTACAGCGTGCCGTGACTCATGATGTGGTTGGCCAGATCATCGGTGTCGAGTGTCTCGCGGTGGAGCACCTTGCCATAGAATTTGCCGTAGCATTTTGGCAGCTTCTCGTTAGTGTTCTTGTAAACTTTAATCGTTACTTGTCCCATAATTGTGTGTTTTTAATTGTATTAGATTACCCTTGCGACCAGCTTCTTCGGGTGGCCGCTTCCCGTGTGTTTTAACGATACAAAGATACGAAATAATTTTCATTCCACCAAATATTTACGCAAATATTTTTAAAGAAAAAGTTTAAGAGGTAAGAGGTTAGAGGTAAGAGGTTAGAGGTAAGAGGTTAGAGGATAGCTTTGCTAATCAATTTTTCCATATTTTTTTGCGTTAATCCAACTATCCTCTCACCTCTCACCTCTCACCAATCGCTCCTGGCGTTTAGTAAGAACGCTCCGAGCGTTTAGGCCTAACGCTTCTGGCAGAGATAGCGCAGGTAGTAGTCGCTGTAGTTGTTGCAACAAAGCACTTTTTTCACTCCCTACTTTCTCCTGTTTTGTTTGCTGTTTCTGAAATAACTTTGTATCTTTGCAATCAATAACTATAAGCAGACATGGAGACATCGTCCTATCGTCCACGTAATGCTGGCCACGACTACTACGGTCGAGGCACATACCTCATAACCCTTGTGGTGAGCGGCCGCGAACAGTTACTCTCCCATTTTGTGTCCGATATCGGACACAAAGCTGAAGACGGTCGCAAAGCGCCCGCCACCCTTGCCCTCACTCCCCTTGGCGAGGCGGTGCAAGAGGCATGGCAGCAGACACCCGCCCGCTCACAGGCCCATGGTAACAAGGTTGTGATGCATGCTTGCGTCTGCATGCCCGACCATTTCCATGGCGTCATTGAAGTGCTGGAACCCATGCAGTGGAGCCTGGGAGATATCATCCAGGCCTTCAAGGCTACCTGTACCAGTAGCTGGCAGCAGCAACAGGGCCTTCCTCCCTCCACCAATCGGCCGGTCTCGGCCGATTGCTTTAGCGAGTATGCCCCTGCTTGGCTGCGCGAGAAGGCAGCCCTCCACACTGATGAGGGTTCCCTTATTCGCAGCATGTCAAAGAAGCAGCGTCAGGAATACTACACCCTTGTGGGACGCCAGCAGCGCCCGCTCTTCGATGATAACTACGACGACACGGTGTGCCTTGACGAGCGCCATCGTCAGGCAATGATAGCCTATGTGCATGACAACCCTCGCCGTGCTCTGTTGAGACGACTCCTGCCTGACTTTATGCGCCGTTGCCTGCATGTGCAGATAGGCGGTCGCAGCTATGGCGCATTCGGCAACCTGTTTCTTCTTAGGTGGCCTCGTAAGGTGCAGATCATGTGTCACCGCAAGCATCTTGTCACCCATCAACCATACGAGGAGACAGCTGACTTTGCCCGTGAGCGAAGCCGCTGGGAGGCAGCCATCATGGAGGGTGCCACCGTCATCGTCACCCCAGGCATCTCTCGTGGTGAGCAACTAATGAAAAACGAGTGCATAGAGCGAGGCTACCCGCTGATACACCTGCAGGCTACGCCCATTGGCCAGTACTGGAAGCCCGAGAAAAAGCGCTTTGAAGCCTGTGCAAGTGGTGCGCTACTCATCTTGGCTCCTTGGGAGCTCGACACAATGGGTGCTGTCGGCAATGTGCCGTCTGATACGGACTACAGCCGTTTTCACAATCTCAACACACTGGCTGCCGAGATATGTGCTTTCAATGGTGAAGCAAAGATAAAGAGATAAAAATATATGCTGTTGAAAATCTCGACAGATAGCCTTCGTCAAATCGGTCAATTGGCCCTTGTTACACCCTGAATCGCCCACCAACTGTGCCATTTGGCCGCACATTTCCTTCCAACCGCGATCAGGATACTGAAATTCTGCATTGCTGATATGTGCGCCAAGTGAGGGGAAAAGCATCGGAACGAGGGGTTCGTGCATGTCTTTTGAGGCTTGTGAGAGCAGTAATTTGATACATTCTGTACCTTTTCCGAGGTTAGGCATCTCGGGTGCCTTGTTTGTTGTTATGTTGTATCTCATTGATTATAAGCTTTTTAGATGAAATAATAATGTTGTTAATGTTACTATCTATTCCAATTCCAGTTATTCCAGTTTGTTTTTTGAGGGTATGCTTTTCCTTTATTATATATATAAATATCTATATATCAATTAGTTATATAATATAACACAGAACACATACCCCTCTTTTTTTAATTGGAATAATTGGAATTGGAATAATTCGATGAATCACACTTCCTCTATAAGGCCCTCCAGTGCCCACATTAGTTCGTTGGCCACGGCGGTAGCGAATTGTGCCACGCTGAATCCAGGTTCTTCTATATGCACGTCGCGGAAGTTCAGTCCTGAAAATTGGGGGCGGTTCCGAATTATCAAAAAAATTCCCGTTCGCTATATCAACGAACGGGAAGATATTTTTGTTAATGATTGTTAGTTCTCAGATAGTCAGAGAGATAGAGGTTGATGTCAATCAGCCCATAGGCATCGCAGTTTTAAAGGTTATACATTATTATTTTCATTTTATCTGCTGCAAATATACAACAAGATTTCGAAAGCAAGAAGAAAAACAATAAAAAAGTGATGAAAAGCGGAAGAACTGAATATATGTGGTATTTCTGTATAAATAAGGTGCTATAATGAAAAAAGAAGAAGGTGGTGAATATGTAGAGGTGAGAGGTAAAGAAGAGAGGGTGCGCTCAAATGAGAACGCACCCTCTTTGGTATGTGAATAAAACAGGATTACTCACCCTTGATGGCTGCTACGCCTGGGAGGATCTTGCCCTCGATAGCCTCGAGAAGAGCACCACCACCAGTAGAGATGTAGCTAACCTGGTCAGCAAGACCGAACTTGTTGACACATGCTACAGAGTCACCACCACCGATGAGAGAGAATGCACCTTCCTTGGTTGCCTTTGCGATAGCTTCGCCAATAGCACGTGAGCCAGCGGTGAAAGCATCACACTCGAACACACCTGCAGGACCGTTCCACAGAATGGTCTTAGCGCCGTCGATAGCTGCAGCGAAAGCCTTCTGGCTCTCTACGCCTGCGTCAACGCCCTCGAAGCCAGCAGGAACCTTGTTAGCAGGGCATGTGATGATTTCTGCGCCAGCCTTAACGGTCATGGTGTCGAAGTCGAGACCATTGGTAGCTGTGCAGTCTGTGCCGAGAACGAGCTCTACGCCGTTCTTCTTAGCCAGCTCCTCAACGCCCAGAGCTACATCGAGCTTGTCCATCTCAACGATAGAGTCGCCAATCTCGCCACCGTGAGCCTTTGCGAAGGTGTAGGTCATACCACCGCAGAGGATGAGCTTGTCAACCTTGCCGAGCAGGTTCTCGATGATACCGATCTTAGAAGATACCTTTGAACCACCCATGATGGCTACGAAAGGACGCTTGATGTTAGAGAGAACGGCGTCAACAGCCTGAACCTCCTTCTCCATGAGCAGACCGAGCATCTTGTTGTTTGCGTCGAAGTAGTCGGCGATAACAGCTGTAGAAGCGTGCTTGCGGTGAGCTGTGCCGAAGGCGTCCATAACATAGCAGTCAGCGTAAGAAGCGAGAGTCTTAGCAAACTCCTTCTGGCTGGCCTTCATAGCCTTCTTAGCCTCGTCGTAAGCGGGATCAGCCTTGTCGATGCCAACGGGCTTGCCCTCTTCCTCAGGATAGAAACGCAGGTTCTCCAACAGCAGAGCCTCGCCCATCTTCAGAGCCTTGGCAGCGTCCTGAGCCTTAGCGCAGTCTGGAGCGAAAGCAACGGGAACACCGAGTGCCTTCTCTACAGCCTCGCGAATCTGACCGAGTGACTTCTTTGCGTCAACCTTTCCCTTTGGCTTACCCATGTGGCTCATGATGATGACAGCACCACCGTCAGCCAGGATCTTCTTCAGAGTGGGCAGAGCACCACGGATGCGGGTGTCGTCAGTGATCTTACCATTCTCGTCGAGGGGCACGTTGAAGTCAACGCGCACGATTGCCTTCTTACCGGCAAAATTGAATTCATTGATTGTCATAGCTTTTTCGCTTAAAATATTAAAAAGTAAAAATGTTTTCTGGACTGCAAAAATACAAATATTTATTATTAATCGGCACAGCAGCGCCCATTATTTATACTTTTTTCAGAAACTCTTCGGCTCGGGCAAGGTCATCGGGAGTGTCTATGCCCACTGTCTCTACATCGGTGAGTCCTACCTTGATGCGATAGCCGTTCTGCAACCATCGCAACTGTTCAAGGCTCTCTGCCAGCTCAAGCGGACTCTGTGGAAGCTTGGTTACTTCTCTGAGCACCTCGCGTCGATAAGCGTAGAGGCCTATGTGCTTCAGGAAGGGGAACTCCTTGAGCCACTCAGCTCGCTCTTTTCCGCGTATATAGGGTATGACGCTGCGGCTGAAATAAAGGGCATAGCCATTGATGTCGGTAACAATCTTTGGCGAGTTGGGATTCTCTACTGCCTCGATGGTTTCAAAGGGTTTGCCAAGGGTGGCAATCTGTGTGCCAGGGTCAGCAAAAAGGCTCTTCACGGTTTCAAGCTGTGATGCCTGTATGAAGGGCTCGTCGCCTTGTATATTGATGATTACGTCAGCATCGGTATTGAGTTTTGTGGCTGCCTCTTCTATTCGGTCGGTGCCGCTCTTATGGTTGGCTGAAGTCATGACGGCTTTTCCGCCGAAAGACTCTACAGCATTGAAGATACGCTCGTCGTCAGTGGCGACATAAGCTTCGCCAAGCACGCTTACAGCCTGCTGGTAAACACGCTCAATGACCATCTTTCCGCCAAGCATGGCAAGTGGCTTGCCAGGGAATCGCGTAGAGGCATAGCGTGCAGGAATAATTGCAATGAATTTCATGTTGCCTATAGTACTATTTGCTAAATTGAGCGCAAAGTTATGAATAATTTAGAAATAATCAGTTAAAAAAACTAATATTCTTTGCCCCTTGCCGTTTTTTTTGTACTTTTGGGCGTCAAACAAAAACTATAGCTATTTTGAAACGATATATATACACATTATTTTTACTGATTTTTTCTTTCAACCTCGTATATTCTCAGAAAGTTACCATTGGTACATGCAAGACGAAGGACGATGGTGACTATAACGGAGAGATGGCTTCAGGCAAGCCTCATGGCAAGGGACGTACGACATGGAAGGATGGCGATGTCTTTGAAGGCGAATATGTAAAGGGCAAGCGTCAGGGCTATGGCGTTTATACGTTTGCCGATGGCGAGAAATATGAAGGCGAGTGGTTGCAGGACCATCAGCACGGACTGGGAACCTATCATTTTTCTACAAACAACAAATATGTAGGTCTTTGGTATCGCGATGTTCAGCAGGGTCATGGCGTGATGTACTATTTCAATGGTGACCGCTATGACGGACAGTGGCATGACAACATGCGTTCAGGCAAGGGTACCTACACATACACCAGCGGCGCATACTATAAAGGCGAGTGGAAAGATGACAAGAAGGAAGGGCACGGCTCGTTCTTCTGGACTGACGGCAGCTCTTATGAAGGACAGTGGCTGAACGACCTTAAGTCAGGTAAGGGCACGTATAAGTACACCAATGGCGATATATATGTAGGCTCTTTCCAGAAAGACCTCATGCATGGCAAGGGAATCTATCGTTTTGCCAATGGCGACATATATGAGGGTGAGTATATCTCAGGCATGCGTAGTGGGGTGGGCATATTCCGCTATGCCAATGGCGACAGATATACAGGCCAGTTCTTCAATGGCGCAAAGCAGGGACAGGGCACGCTGGTATGGCAGAATGGCAATACCTATACCGGCCAGTGGGCAGGCGACCAGCCTAACGGCAAGGGGAAGCTGAAGACGAAACAGGGCGACGAAGTGGACGGACAGTTCAAGGACGGTCTGCCTCACGGTGAATGTATAGGCCATCTGGCTGACGGCTCAAAGTTCAAGGCTCAGTTCCGCAACGGCAAGCGTCATGGTGCAGCCATTGAGGAGTCGAAAGACGGCAAGCGCTTTGAAGGCAACTATATCAATGGCCGACGCGACGGAAAGTTTGTAGAGAAAGACCGCAACGGCAACATAACCGCCCAAGGCACCTACAGCTACGGACGGCGTCAGGCTGTGAAATGAAACAGATTATTAATAGTAAAACAAATAACAGACAACAATAACCCAATAAAAACTTAAGTCTATGGTAATTGACACTCTTGACAATCTCGCTAAGTACGAGTCAATGAATCCACTTTTCAAGGATGTGGTGGAGTTCCTGAAGAACAACAACCTCGATGCTCTTGAGGAAGGAAAACACGAAATCAAAGGCAAGGACCTTTTCGTAAACATTACTACTGCTAAATCAAAGGAACCAGATGCAGCTGTGATTGAAACCCACAAGAAGATGATTGACATCCAGATTCCTCTCGATGTACAGGAGACTTATGGCTACACACCTTTGTGCCGTCTGCCTGAAGCACCCTATAACGAAGAGAAAGACATTACGAAATATCCTGACCTCATGGCAGAGAGCTTCGTAGACTGTCAGCCAGGCATGTTTGCCATCTTCTTCCCACAGGACGGTCATGCACCTTGCATTTCCTTTGCCCCAGAAATCAAGAAGGCAATATTCAAGGTAAAGGCGTGAGAGAATAAACATTGTTATAGTTTGTAACACATAATTCTATATTATTATGGCTACCAAGAAAACTACGGCAAAAAAGGCTGCAACGGTAAAGAAGGCAGAAGAAGTGAAAGAGGCTCCAAAGCATATAGGCCTGGTTCAGAATGACGGATGGCTCGAGCCATTCGAGGATGCCATCCGCGGTCGTCACGACCATGCTGTATGGAAGCTTAACCAGCTGACAAAGAATGGCAAGAAGACATTGAGCGATTTTGCATCAGGTCATCTCTATTTCGGACTTCACAAGCTGACACGTGGCTGGGTGTTCCGTGAGTGGGCACCAAACGCTACTGACATATATCTCATAGGCGATTTCAATAACTGGACTGAGGACGAGAAGTATCGCTGCAAGCGCATTGAGGGCACAGGCAACTGGGAGCTGAAGCTGAAGGACAAGGATCTGCAGCACGGACAGCTCTATAAGATGAAGGTGAAGTGGAACGGCGGCGAAGGTGAACGCATTCCTGCATGGTGCCGTCGTGTGGTTCAGGACGACCAGACAAAGATTTTCTCTGCACAGGTGTGGAACCCCAAGGCTGCTTATGTGTGGAAGAAGGCTGGCTTCAAGCCAAAGAAGAATCCGCTGTTGATATACGAGTGCCATGTTGGAATGGCACAGGATGCCGAGAAGGTGGGATCATACAACGAGTTCCGCGAGAATGTGCTGCCACGCGTGGTGAAAGATGGATATAACTGCATTCAGGTGATGGCTATTCAGGAGCACCCTTACTATGGTTCCTTCGGCTATCATGTAAGCTCTTTCTTTGCACCATCAAGTCGCTTCGGCACTCCTGAGGAGCTGAAAGCCCTCATCGACGAGGCTCATAAGCAGGGTGTTGCTGTTATCATGGATATCGTTCACTCTCATGCCGTGAAGAATGAGGTGGAAGGTCTTGGCAATCTTGCAGGCGATCCAAACCAGTTCTTCTATCCTGGCGATCGTCATGAGCATCCGGCATGGGACTCTCTTTGCTTCGACTATGGCAAGGACGATGTGCTGCATTTCCTGCTCTCTAACTGTAAGTACTGGCTTGAGGAGTATCACTTCGACGGCTTCCGCTTCGACGGCGTCACCTCTATGCTCTACTATAGCCACGGTCTTGGCGAGGCATTCTGCGGATATGGCGACTACTTCAATGGACATCAGGATGATAACGCCATCTGCTACCTTACATTGGCAAACAAGCTCATACACGAAGTGAACCCAGAGGCAATAACCATTGCTGAGGAGGTGTCAGGAATGCCAGGTCTGGCTGCAAAGTTCGAAGATGGTGGCTATGGCTTTGACTATCGCATGGCAATGAACATTCCTGACTACTGGATTAAGACCATCAAGGAACAGCCTGACGAGAACTGGAAGCCATCAAGCATATTCTGGGAAGTGAAGAACCGCCGTCCTGACGAGAAGACCATCTCTTACTGCGAGAGCCACGACCAGGCACTCGTGGGCGACAAGACAATCATCTTCCGTCTCATAGATGCCGACATGTATTGGCACTTCGCAAAGAAGGATATAAACGGAGTGGCTGAGCGAGGCATTGCTCTTCACAAGATGATACGTCTCGTGACGGCAGCTGCCATCAACGGCGGCTATCTGAACTTCATGGGTAACGAGTTTGGACATCCCGAATGGATAGACTTCCCACGTGAGGGCAACGGATGGAGCTACAAGTATGCTCGACGTCAGTGGAACCTCGTTGACAACAAAGACTTGTGCTATCACTGGCTGGGTGACTTCGACCGTGAGATGCTGAAGGTCATCAAGTCTGTGCGTAACTTCCAAAATAAGCCTGTGGTAGAGATTTGGCATAACGATGGCGATCAGGTGCTGGCGTTCATGCGAGGCGACCTCATCTTCGTGTTCAACTTCTCTCCGACACAATCATTCACCGACTATGGCTTCCTCGTACCAACAGGCTCTTACGATGTGGTGCTCAATACCGATGCCACAAAGTTTGGTGGTCATGGCTTCGCAGATGATACGGTGACTCACTTCACCAACTACGACGAACTGTATGTGAAAGACCACAAAGAGTGGCTTAAACTCTATATTCCAGCACGTTCGGCTGTGGTACTGAAGAAAAACTGATAATAGCAGATGAACCGTAGGAATACAAATAACAACAATGGCACAATCGTCATCCAGGCGATGTGTGCCATTGTGTTTGCTGTCTTCTCTATTGCGTGGCTTTACTGGTTCCAAGCTGATGTCTTGGCTGTCACCCAACATGTATTCAGCAACGGAATGACAAGTTACAAAGACGGAATAGGAGCAATAGTTATCACCATCGTTCTGATGCTGTTGCAAATGCTTGTATTCTTTTTCGTCCGCTTGCGGAAACGCAGCCATGCGCTCACTTATCTGCCTTCAATGCTGCTGCTTGCTATCCTTGGCGATTTTCAGGAGTCAGCAGCTGGCTTCAACCATAAGTGGTTCTGGCTACTACCGCTAATCCTTGCTCTATGGGGAGTGGCTTTGTGGTTTGCAAAGCAGATGTTCCCCTATGGTTCCGCTAACGAACGCTATGGGCTGTTCTCGCGCTTCATGTGGTGTAACATACTCATCATGGTTCTTATGATGATAGGCGTAGGCGTAACGACAAATACTAATGCCGTGTTCCATTATAGAGCACATGTTGACCGCTGCATAGTGAAAGGCAATCTTGACGAAGCCCTTCGTACAGGAAAGCAGTCGCTTGAGACTGACGCAAGCCTCACCATGCTACGTGCCTATGCATTGTCGTTGCGCGAAGAGATGGGCGAACGTCTCTTCGAGTATCCTGTAGCAGGAACATCACAGGCATTACTGCCACTATGGGGCGAGTCAAGGACTTATTTCCTGAGACGCAGCACCATCTATCGACACATGGGAGCCGTTCCTGTAGGCATTTCAAATCTGTATCGTTATTGCGACCTGCTCGAACGCGACTCATTGGCAAAGCCTTGTGTGGCTCACTATCGTCTGTGCGGACTGCTCATTGACAAAAAGCTCGACGAGTTTGCAGAGCATGTAGCGAGATATTATCCAGAACTCACATCGCTGCCTAAACATTATCGTGAGGCGCTGACGCTTTATGTGCATCGCCGCTCTAACCCAATAGTTGAATTTCATGACCCAGTGATGGAGGAAGACTGGAAGAACTTTCAGGAGCTCGATGAAGCCTATCCAGACCCGATGGCTCGTAAGGGCATAAGGCAGGAACGATATGCAACATCTTACTGGTACTATTATTTATATAATAAATAGGTGATAAAAAGTATAAACTCAACCATCAATATAGTATGAAGAAACTACTTCTTGGCGATCAAGCCATAGCACAAGGTGCTATCGACGCCGGACTGAGCGGTGTTTATGCCTACCCTGGCACACCCTCGACAGAAATTACGGAGTATATACAAGACTCGAAGCTTGCTCGCGAGCGAGGCATCCACAGTCGCTGGTCAACAAACGAGAAGACTGCAATGGAGGCTGCACTCGGCATGTCGTTTATGGGTAAGCGTGCTCTCGTGTGCATGAAGCATGTTGGTCTGAACGTTTGTGCCGACCCATTCGTGAACAGCGGAATGACAGGTACTAACGGAGGACTGGTGGTTCTCGTTGCTGACGACCCCTCAATGCACTCATCACAGGATGAGCAAGACTCTCGTTTCTATGGCAAGTTCGCTATGGTGCCCACTTTTGAGCCTTCGAGCCAGCAAGAGGCTTACAATATGATGGCTGTAGCATTCGACTACTCTGAGCGCATAGGACTCCCTGTGCTGATGCGTGTTACAACTCGTATGGCTCATAGCCGTGCAGTAGTAGAGGTGGCAGACTCTCCTCGTCAGCAGAACGAGAAGAACTACAACGCCAAGGCAAGCAACTGGGTGTTGTTGCCTGCATTTGCCCGTAAGCGTAATGATATAGTTACTGCTCAGCAGCCAGAGCTTGAAAAGGAAGCTGTGGAGAGTCCGTTCAACAAATATATCGATGCAGCTGATCATAGCATGGGCATCATTGCCAGCGGCATAGCATACAACTATCTCATGGAGTGCTATCCTGACGGAACATGTCCTTATCCTGTGCTGAAGGTATCGCAGTATCCTCTTCCTAAAGAACTGGTGCGCAAGATGACAGCCGAGTGTGATTCTGTACTCGTGGCTGAGGAAGGCCAGCCGTTCATTGAAGACATGGTTCGTGGTGTTATGCCTGGCAACGCTATCGTCAAGGGACGTCTCTCTGGCGAACTGCCACGCACAGGCGAGCTGAACCCCGACTTGCTGAAGAAGGCTCTCGGATTGCCAAGTGACGAAGCTTACAAGACATGCGAGGATGTGGCTCCACGTCCACCTGCACTCTGTCAGGGATGTGGTCATCGTGACGTATATACTGCCCTCAACCAGGTGCTCCTTGACTATCCCAATGCCCGCGTGTTTGGTGATATCGGCTGTTATACACTTGGCTTCCTGCCACCATACAAGGCTATACACTCATGTGTAGATATGGGCGCATCGATAACTATGGCTAAGGGTGCTGCCGATGCCGGTCAGTGGCCTTCACTCGCTATCATAGGCGACTCTACCTTTACTCATTCTGGAATGACAGGACTTCTTGATGCTGCCAATGAGAACGCAAACATTGTTGTCATCATCAGCGATAACCTTACCACAGCTATGACTGGTGGTCAGGATTCTGCCGGCACAAACAAGTTCGAGGCTATCTGTCGTGCTCTTGGTGTTAGCGACGAGCATCTGCATGTCGTTAATCCAATACCAAAGAACATGCCTGAGATAACAGCTATACTGAAGCAGGAGATAGAATATCAGGGACTGTCAGTAATCATTCCTCGTCGCGAATGCATGCAGACACTCCAGCGTCACCTGAAGCAAAAGAAGGCTGCTGAGAAAAAATGATAACCAATGAACAGTTAATTGAAAAAGCCAAATTATGAAGACAGATATTATTCTTTGTGGAGTAGGAGGTCAAGGCATCCTCTCTATAGCAACTATTATTGGTGAAGCAGCACTGAAGGAGAACCTTTTCATCAAACAGGCAGAGGTTCACGGAATGAGTCAGCGTGGTGGCGACGTTCAGTCGAACCTGCGCATATCTTCTGAGCCTATACACAGTGACCTTATCCCCAAGGGTGCTGCCGATGTCATCATCTCTATGGAGCCAATGGAGGCACTTCGCTATCTGCCATTCCTGAAGAAGAACGGATGGATAATAACGTCAAGTACACCATTTGTCAACATTCCCAACTATCCTGACATCGAAGTAATCAAGGCTGACTTGAAGAAGCTGCAGAACGTTGTACTCATCGATATTGAGCAGTTGGCAAAAGATGCTGGCGTGGCTCGTTCAGCTAATGTAATTCTTCTTGGAGCAGCCCAGCGTGCTCTTGGCATTGAGTATGATAAGCTTGAAGAAGCCGTTCGCCGTGTCTTTGAGCGCAAAGGAGAAGCTGTGGTAGAGGCAAACATCAAAGCCCTCGCCATAGGCAAACAGCAATAACAAGTCTGTAGTCTGTAGTCTATAGTCAAAATTCTATAGTCAAAAACTCTAAAGTCAAAAAATGGAAACACCGATAAAGAAAGAAATCGTCGATGGTCTGATAGCCAAGATGGGCATTCAAGACTTTGCCAAGGCAACCATTCGTGAGGTAAAGCAAGTGGCAGCCATGGCAGAGAAAGAGAGTGGGGTGGAGTATATCAAGATGGAGATGGGCATTCCTGGTTTGCCTGCTGCTCAGGTTGGTGTTGATGCTCAGATAGAAGCCTTGAAGGCAGGAATAGCCCATAGCTATCCCGATATTCAGGGCTATCCAGAGCTGAAGAAACAAGCATCACGCTTCGTCAAGGCATTCATCAATCTTGATGTTGCTGCTGAAGGATGTGTGCCTGTCTGTGGCTCAATGCAGGGCACCTTTGCATCTTTCCTCACCTGTTCGCAGAGCGATCCAAAGAAGGATACCGTTCTTTTCATCGACCCAGGCTTTCCGGTCCAGAAGATGCAGCTTCAGGTTCAGGGTGTGAAGTATGAGACCTTCGATGTCTATGACTATCGTGGCTCAAAGCTTGGCCCAAAACTTGAATCTTATCTGTCGAAGGAGAATATCTGTGCTATAGTCTATTCTAATCCCAACAACCCTGCATGGATATGTCTTAACGAAGATGAGTTGAAGACCATTGGTACGCTTGCTACAAAGTATGACTGCGTGGTGATGGAAGACCTCGCTTACTTCGCCATGGACTTCCGCAAGGATCTCTCTACGCCGTTCCAGGCTCCTTATCAGCCCAGCGTTGGTCACTATACCGACAACTACATGCTTCTCATCAGTGGTTCAAAGGCATTCAGCTATGCTGGTGAGCGCATTGGCGTGGTTTGTATTAGCGATAAACTGTTCCATCGCCATTATCCTGCTCTGTCGGCACGCTACGAAGGCCTACCCTTCGGCTTGGTATTCTCCACGCGCATGCTCTATGCTCTGTCGTCAGGTACCAGCCATAGTGCCCAGTATGCTATGGCAGCCTTGTTGCGCTCAGCATGCGACGGCACATACAACTTCCGTAACGATATAATTGTCTATGGTCAGCGTGCCCACAAGCTAAAGGAGATATTCACTCGTCACGGATTCCACATAGTCTATGACCGTGATCTCGACCAGCCAATTGCTGACGGATTCTATTTCACCATTGGATATAAGAAGATGACGAGTGGCGAACTTGCCAAAGAGTTGATGTATTATGGCGTCTCTGCTATTTGTCTCATAACAACAGGCTCACATCAGGAGGGACTTCGCGTCTGCACATCGTTCATTGAGGACCATCAGTATGCACAGCTCGATGAGCGAATGGCTATCTTCGAAGCAAATAATCCATGAGCGTATTCGAGCAAATAATCCGTGACTATCATTTTCCCAAAGATTTCAATCACCCATAATAACGAAAAAAGAGCAGCCGATTTGGTTGCTCTTTTTTGCGGAGAGTGAGGGATTCAAACCCCCGATACCCATAAGGGTATACCGGATTTCGAGTCCAGCGCGATCGATCACTCTGCCAACTCTCCAGTGGCTCTAGCGAATCATGGACTTCTCCTTCGCTTTTTGCGGATGCAAAGGTAATACATTTTTCTATACTCACAAAAAAAATGTCATGTTTTTTGAGGCTTTTTCCCTAAGTTGTAGTAATTTTGTAGCGTGAAACAGATTAATTATTTTTTATCTTTGTCATTGGTGCTACTCTCCGTATCATGCGGACAGCAGCAGCCTTCATCACTTGACAATCAAGAGCAGAAATGCGACACATCACAGCTTCGTATAGCCGTGATGCCTACTGTTGACTGCCTGCCTCTTTATGTGGCCTCTGAGCGTGGGTTCTTCAAGAAGGAAGGACTTGACGTCAGTCTTCTGTGCTACCAGGCTCAGATGGACTGCGACACGTCATTCCTGCGCGGACATGCAAACGCTATTGTCACAGACTTGGTAAGAGCTCAGCGAATGGTTCGTGTTGACAGCGCGAAACTGACATATATAACTGCTACAAACGCTTCATGGCAATTGCTTTATGACACTCTGAGGGTGAAGCCCTCATTAAGCAACCTCGATGACAAGATGATTGCTATGACACGTTTCTCGGCAACTCATCTGTTGAGCGACACTATCGTTGAGAAGGCAAAGCTGATGCAAGACAGAGTATATAGGGTTCAGTTCAATGATTTGAATGTCAGACTTAGCATGTTCTTTACAGGCACTATGGATGCTATGCTTCTCCCTGAGCCTCATGCAACTGCTGCCCGTAACAGAGGCGCAAAAGTGTTTTACAATAGTGCCGATGCCGATTTGTGGCTTGGAGTGATTGCTATTGATACTGATGCATTAAAAACTGTAGATACTGGCGCTTTCAACAAAGCCTATGACGAGGCTTGCGACTCGCTGAATGAATATGGCGTGAAGGGCTATGCTTCGATAGCTGAGAAATACTGCGCTGTAAACAGGGCTGTCGTTGACTCGCTTCCTGCCATACAATTTAAACATTCAGATGCTCCAAGACAGAAGGATGTGAACATCGCTTCACAATGGCTTATGAAAAAAATGTAGAGTGTTATGGGACTTACTGAGATAAAACTGGCGTTACAGAAGAGAGACCTGGGCTCAGCCATCAATGCAATGGAAAACCACCTCGCCACAAAAGTTAACATGTGGGGTGGGGAGCAGTTGGCATTGGTGAAAAACGACTATCAGCTGATGGTGGACTTCTGGCTTCGTGGCTTTGATGACCCTCAGCGTTCTGCTCTCTATGACAAGCTGCTTAAACGCCTGGATGCAATCACCATGGAGATGGAGAGCCGTGAATGGATGGAACGGGCTGCGCTTGTAGATGTCATTCGTCGAAACTTGGAGAAAGATGGTCGTGACTGGTCGGTGGAAAACATTGAGCGCCAGTTGGAATCGTTTGTTAGTGATGTGGCAATGCTTGAGCTAGAAAAGCCACAAATCAAGGAGCGCAAGAGTGAGGCTCTCTATGATGGGCACAAGAATCTGATGAACACCCTGTTCAATTACGTTTGGACATCAGGACCTTGGAACGATGCTCAGGCAGAGGCCTTCAAGTCGATGCTCCTTTCTCCAACTATCGACAGCCTGGACCAACAGTTGCTCGTCAGCGCCATAACCTTGTCGCTGATGAACATTTTCTGCTTCAACAAGTTCCGCCTGCTCACAGATGTCTATCTAAACTCACCCGACGATCAATTACGTCAGCGTGCTTTAGTGGGTTGGGTCTTTGGCCTCGACGACTCAAAAGTTGCCGTCTATCCTGAGATGTTACAGATTGTCAAGGATATCTGTTCTGACGGCAAATGCCGACAGGAGCTCTCCGAACTTCAGATGCAGCTGGTCTTTTGCATGCAGGCCGACAGCGATTCGCAGACCGTAAGTCGTGAGATAGTGCCTGACATAATGAAGGGCAACCGTTTAGAGATGACCCGTCGTGGAATAGTTGAGATGGATGAGGGTACTCTTGACGATATACTTCACCCTGAGAAATCAGAGGAGGAAATTGAAAAGATGGAGAAGAGCATCAAGCGTATAGCTGATATGCAGAAGCAGGGCTCTGACATCTATTATGCTGGCTTCTCACAGATGAAACGCTTCAGTTTCTTTAATTCTATATCAAACTGGTTCGTGCCGTTCTATTCTAATCATCCTGAGATAAGCAAGATATGGAACGACTCCAAGAACACTCGCTTCCTACAGCTTATTACGAAGACAGGTGCGTTCTGCGACAGCGATAAGTACTCGTTTGTTCTCGCCTTCGACCAGATTCTCCGCCAGTTGCCTGAGTCGATGCTCAAGGCTATACGCGAAGGCGATGGCATTCCTATGCCTGTCGGTGGCGATTTTGCTGTTGAGGAACAGAATCAGCCGGCATTCATCCGAAGAGTTTATCTTCAGAACCTTTATCGCTTCTTTATGCTGTATCCACAGCGTAGCGTGTTTGTAAACCCATTCTCTGTTGATAAGGTTGTGTTCTTCAGCAATCGGCTGTTCCATGACACCCAGCTTGGCGAAAAGATGGTCCACATGTCGAAGTTTCTTGCTCAGCATTCAATGTCGAAGAGCATACCTCGCATTTTGAGTAATGTTGCCGAGGAGTATCAAGACACAGAGTATCACATAGCGTGTGGCAACTACAAGGAGGCCTTGCTTCTGGAACCGAGTAATCTGCGAGCAAAGCGAGGCTATGCACGTCAGCTGTTTGAACAGAAGCGTTTCGAGGAAGCGTTGAAGATGTTTGTTGAGATTAGCGAGTCTTTGCCCGATAATGTGAGCGTTAGCCTTAACGTCGCAGTATGCTTGTCGCGTCTTGGTCGTTATGACGAAGCTCTTAAGATACTCTTCCGTCTGAACTATGAGGATGCTTCAAACGTTAAGGTGAATCGTGTCCTGGCTTGGACTCTTTTGCTGTCAGGCAAGAATGAGCAGGCTCGTAAGATGTATGAGGATATTGTCAGTGGTGACTCTGTTGCCGAAGACTTCCTTAACTATGGCTATTGTCTGTGGATAATGAAGGATGTAGCCTCTGCTGCAGGGGCGTTCAGTCGTTTCGTTAAGGACAGCAATGTAGGCATTGGCTTGCTGGAAGACGAATTCAACGAAACCTTCAACGAGATGCTGGCTCCTCACGGACTATCGTTTGTCGATGTTCAGCTGATGCTCTATCAGGTATCAAACAATCTCTGATTCCAATAGCATTTTGATATAGGGACGCTGCCAGTCTTCGAGATGATAGCGCACACCGTCATGTTCCATGAGGTCGAGGTCTATCGTCACTATTCCCTTTTCACGCTGTTGAGCCGTGCGTCCCATCGACGTCTCAATGGCTTTCATGACGCTTATCAGCTCTTCTGCGTTAAGCGTTGTCTTTGCATAAACCAACTGGTTTATATATTTCGCAGAAAGCTTGCTCTTGTATGGCTCAGTCCAGATGGCATTAGTATAGCGGGCTTCAAAGAGAATCTGCCTAAGACGCTCGTGCGCCTCAGACAGATTCCGTTCTTGCTCGAAGTTCGTTGCTAACGAAATCGTAACGTCGTAGTATCCGTTATTTTTCAATTTACGTTAGTCTTAACTCGTTAGTACTTAAAAAACTATGTTAGTCTTCAATTCTTGACTTAATCTTCTCAACGTAGGCATCGATTACAGCTACTGCCACGATGTTAACCACGTCGCGTACTGAAGCGCCGAAGTCAATGAAGTGGATAGGCTTGTTCAGACCCATCTGTATCGGACCTATGATTTCCACGTCAGCATCAAGCATCTGCAGCATCTTATAGCTTGAGCGTGCTGATGTGAGGTTGGGGAACACCAATGTGTTTACGTCCTTGCCCTTCAGTCGTGTGAATTCATATGACTGGTCTCTCAGCTCGCGGCTTAGTGCGAAGCCAATCTGCATCTCGCCGTCGATAGGCAGGTCTGGATAAAGCATCTGCATCTTTTCCACTGCACGCTTCACCTTCAGTGCGCCGTCGCTCTGTGAAGAGCCGAAGTTTGAGTGCGAAATCATAGAAATGACAGGCTCCTCGTTGAAGAAGTGAACCACCATTGCCGACAGCTTTGCTATGTCAACGAGTGCGTCTGTATCAGGGTTCTCGTTCACCAGCGTATCGCCCACGAACAGCGTTCCCTTTGGCGAGTTAATGATGTGCATCGTTCCGAAGTGGTTGTACTCAGGACGTATGCCTATTACCTCGTTGGCAACCTTTATAGTGTTTGAATACTTGGTGTAGAGTCCAGTGATGAATGCGTCGGCATCGCCTGTCTCTACCATCATCATACCGAAATAGTTGCGCTCAAACATTTTGTCGTTGGCCTCCTGGAAGGTGTAGCCTTCGCGCTTGCGCTTCTCGGAAAGAATCTGTGCATAGCGTTCGCGGCGAGCCTGCTCGTTGGGGTGACGCAGGTTTACTATCTCAATGCCCTCGAGGCTCAGGTCCATCTCTTTTGCCATTCGCTCAATGACCTCGTCGTTGCCCAGCAGAATGGGTTCGCAGATGCCTTCCTGCTTAGCCTGTACTGCTGCCCTGAGCATTGTGGGGTGAACAGCCTCGGCAAACACTACGCGCTGTGGGTGAGAAGCTGCGGTTGCATAGAGCTTCTGTGTGAGTTTCGTCTCTTGTCCGAGCAGCACGCTGAGCGAGTTCTTGTACTCGTCCCAGTTTTCAATGTTTCTTCTTGCAACGCCGCTTTCTATTGCTGCCTTTGCTACTGCTGCCGACACCTCGCTGATGAGTCGTGGGTCAACAGGCTTCGGAATGAAGTATTGGCGACCGAAGTGCAGGTTGTTTACCTTATATACATCGTTCACAACATCGGGTACAGGCTGCTTGGCTAGATCGGCAATTGCGTGAACGGCAGCCATCTTCATGTCCTCGTTGATGGCTGTGGCGTGAACGTCGAGCGCTCCGCGGAAGATGTATGGGAAGCCAATGACGTTGTTTATCTGGTTCGGATAGTCTGTACGTCCAGTTGACATGAGCACGTCAGGACGAGCCTCCATAGCATCCTCGTATGATATTTCAGGAACAGGGTTGGCCAGTGCGAAGATGATGGGGTCTTTGGCCATGCTCTTCACCATGTCCTTCGACAGCACGTTACCCTTTGACAAACCAACGAACACGTCGGCACCGTTTACAGCTTCAGCCAGTGTGTGCACGTCCTTACGGTCGGTGGCGAAGAAGCGTTTCTGGTCGTTCAGTCCCTCGCGGTCGCTTGTTATCACGCCTTTCGAGTCGAGCATCAGTATGTTCTCCTTCTGTGCTCCCAGTGCCATGTAGAGCTTTGTGCATGAGATGGCAGCTGCGCCAGCACCGTTGACAACTATGCGTACCTTCTTTATATCTTTGCCGACAACCTCGAGTGCGTTCTTCAGACCTGCGGCAGAGATAATAGCTGTGCCATGCTGGTCATCGTGCATCACGGGTATGTCGAGTGTCTTCTTCAGACGCTCCTCTATGTAGAAGCACTCAGGAGCCTTGATGTCCTCGAGGTTTATTCCTCCGAATGTGGGAGCTATGCGCTCTACTGCCTCGCAGAATTTCTCAGGGTCTTTTTCGTTTACCTCAATATCGAATACGTCTATGCCACCATATATCTTGAACAACAATCCTTTACCTTCCATTACAGGCTTACCACTCATGGCGCCTATGTCGCCTAAACCAAGTACCGCAGTACCGTTGGAAATTACTGCTACCAGGTTACCCTTGTCTGTGTAGCGATAAGCATTGTCTGGATTCTCCTGAATCTCCAAGCAGGGATAAGCCACGCCAGGCGAGTATGCCAATGACAGGTCTGTTTGCGTACGATAGGCCTTTGTCGGCTTTACTTCAATCTTGCCAGGGCGTCCACTCTCGTGATAGGCCAATGCTGCTTCTTTTGAAATTTTTACCATAGATGAACTAATACTATTGTGAATAAAATTTTTCAAGTTGCAAAATTAATAAAAAAAATGGCAGTGCCGAAACTTTTATAATCTTTTTTTCGTAACTTCGCACACACTTTTATACACCTAATTATTATATAATAAAGAAATGACAGCATCAAACAAGCAAAACACGCCGTTAGAGAAGGATAGCATTTTGATACTTAGCGGAGGCGTTGACTCCGTCACCATGCTCTATGATTTTCAGGAGCGCATAGCTCTTGCCATATCGTTCGACTATGGCAGCAACCATAATAGCCGCGAGATTCCCTTTGCGCGCCTGCATTGCGAGCGTCTCGGTATTCGCCACATCGTCATTCCCCTGGCTTTCATGGGCGAATATTTCAAGAGCTCGCTGCTCTCCGGTGCCGATGACATACCTGAAGGCAACTATGCCGACGAGAACATGAAGTCAACCGTAGTGCCTTTCCGCAACGGCATCATGCTCAGTGTGGCTGTAGGAATGGCAGAGTCGGCAGGACTGAAACATGTCATGATGGCTAATCACGGTGGCGACCACACAATCTACCCCGACTGCCGTCCTGAGTTCGTAAGCGCCTTCAGCGCAGCAGCAGAGGCAGGCACCTATGAGGGAGTGACCCTGCTCGCACCCTACACCTCGTGGACTAAGGCCGACATAGCCCGTCGCGGCAAGGAGCTCGGCATAGACTACAGCGAGACATGGAGCTGCTACAAGGGTGGGGAAGTGCATTGCGGCAAGTGCGGCACATGCGTTGAGCGACGCGAAGCGTTTGCAGAAGCAGGCATCACAGACACTACAGTCTATGAGTAGAAACAGCCCGAATAACCCTCGTGGCTGAACATAAATTGAGAAATTGCACGTTTTTGCGATTTTGTGCCAAATTTATTTGTCCATATCACGGAAATATTGTAATTTCGCGGCGAAAATTTCATAAGTTTTCATTTAAACCGCATATAAACTGAATAGAATATACTATAACCCCAATAAATATTCAAAATTATGAAGAAGTACAACTTTAATGCAGGTCCTTCAATGCTTCCACGCGAGGTCATTGAGGCCACCGCTCAACAGTGTTTAGACTTCAATGGTTCTGGTCTCTCACTTATGGAGATCAGCCATCGTGCAAAGGACTTCCAGCCCGTTGTTGACGAGGCTGTTGCTCTTGTCAAGGAATTGCTTCAGGTGCCCGAGGGCTACTCAGTAATCTTCCTTGGTGGCGGCGCATCGCTTGAGTTCTGCATGATTCCCTACAACTTCCTTATTAAGAAGGCTGCCTACCTGAACACAGGTGTATGGGCAAAGAAGGCCATGAAGGAAGCTAAGCTCTTCGGTGAGGTCGTTGAAGTGGCTTCTTCTGCTGACGCAAACTACACCTTCATTCCAAAGGGATGGACTGTTCCTGCTGATGCCGACTATCTGCATATCACAACAAACAATACCATCTACGGTACAGAGATTCGCAAGGACCTCGACGTTCCCGTGCGCCTCATTGCCGACATGTCTTCAGACATCTTCTCTCGTCCTATCGACGTGGCTAAGTATGACGCCATCTATGCAGGCGCTCAGAAGAACCTCGCTATGGCTGGCGTGACCATCGCTATCCTGAAGGACGACGCACTGGGCAAGGCTCCACGCGAGATTCCTACAATGCTCGACTATCGCACACACGTTGACAAGGGCTCAATGTTCAACACACCTCCTGTGGTACCCATCTACAGCGCACTCGAGACACTCCGCTGGATCAAGAAGAATGGTGGCGTAGAGGCAATGGACAAGCTCGCTCAGCAGCGCGCAGAAATCGTGTATGGCGAGATTGACCGCAACAAGATGTTCCGTGGCACTGCCGTTGAGGAAGATCGCTCACTCATGAACATCTGCTTCGTGATGGCCGACGAGTACAAGGAGCTCGAGAAAGACTTCCTCGACTTCGCTGTCAGCAAGGGTATGGTCGGTGTCAAGGGTCACCGCTCTGTTGGTGGCTTCCGCGCATCTTGCTACAATGCCCAGACCATCGAGGGCTGCAACGCTCTCGTAGCATGCATGAAGGAGTTCGAAGCAAATCACTAATCATTGATAATTATGAAAGTATTAGTTGCAACAGAGAAGCCTTTCGCAGCAGCTGCTGTAGAAGGCATTCGCAAAGAGATAGAAGGAGCAGGCAATGAGTTGGCTCTGCTCGAGAAATATACTGAGAAGGCACAGCTGCTCGACGCTGTCAAGGATGCTGACGCACTCATCATCCGTTCCGACAAGGTCGATGCCGAGGTACTCGATGCTGCCAAACAGCTGAAGATTGTCGTTCGTGCCGGTGCAGGCTACGACAACATCGACCTCGCAGCAGCTACAGCCCATAATGTTGTGGCTGAGAACACTCCTGGCCAGAACGCCAACGCTGTGGCTGAGCTCGTGTTTGGTTTGCTCGTCTTCGCTGTACGTCAGTTCTACAATGGTAAGGCAGGCACAGAGCTCATGGGTAAGAAGCTCGGCATCCTTGCCTTCGGCAACGTAGGCCGCAACGTGGCTCGCATAGCCAAGGGCTTCGGAATGGACGTTTATGCCTACGACGCTTTCTGCCCAGCAGAGGTCATCGAGAAGGCTGGCGTTCATGCTGTTGCCAATCAGGAGGCTCTCTTCGAGCAGTGTGACGTCGTTTCACTCCACATCCCTGCTACTCCTGAGACCAAGCAGAGCATTAACTACGCTCTTGTTGGCAAGATGAAGAAAGGGGGCATCCTCGTTAACACCGCTCGCAAAGAGGTTATCAACGAGCCTGAGCTTCTCAAGCTCATGGAGGAGCGTCAGGATCTGAAGTTCGTCACCGACATTATGCCCGATGCCAACGACGAGTTCGCTAAGTTCGAGGGTCGTTACTTCTCAACACCTAAGAAGATGGGTGCTCAGACAGCCGAGGCAAACACCAATGCAGGTATCGCAGCAGCTTGTCAGATTAACGCTTTCTTCAAGAGCGGTGACACGAAGTTTCAAGTTAACAAATAAACGTTAACTTCTGGATTGTAAAAATAAAAAAGTTACACAGATGAGGTCATCCTTTTCTGTGTAACTTTTTTTAAAAAATAATAAGTAGTTTTTTAGCGTTCTTACTAATTACTTGTGGCGTTCTTACTAAACGCTGTATGTGTTCTTACTAAACGCTGTATGTGTTCTTACTAAACGCTGTACGTATTCTTTCTAAACACTGCGTTTATTGTTTTGCTATCTTCTTGACAATGCAAAGTCTTCTATATGATTGATTTGTGGATTCGTACAACCAGGCTGTCCTATAACGGTGATGACATCGAAGCGCCAGAGACAGCCTTCACTGCAATAATGTAAGTAGTGATTGATAGCGTATCGCAGGTTGCGCTGTTTCTTGTAGTCAACTGCCTGTTCTGGCTCCATGAGGTCGTTGTTGCGGCGCGCTTTCACTTCAACGAACACGATGCAGTCACGCTGTTGGGCAATGATGTCAATGTCACGATGGGATGAGTGCCAGTCGCGCTCAAGGATTACATAGCCCTTTTCTCTCAGATAAGCGACAGCCATTTCTTCGCCCCAGACGCCTGTCTGATGGTGAGTTGGGGTAGAGAAGTTGTTCTTCGAGTCTGCATTTTGCCTTTCTTTGTGAAGCATGGTACCACATCTTTTTATGGCATCAGTCATGTTGTCGTCTGGGCTACCAATATTTATCAGTAGTCGTTCAATTGCCTTGAAGATTTTCTCTGCTTCTGTGATGTTTCTTTTGCTAACTTCTTGTCTCAGCATGTCAACAGCAGCCCAGAACATCGCCTTTGAGGCTTGAGGCCTTTTGTCGTGGGCATAGACTTCGCGAGCAGCATTGTAGGCGTCCTCTATGACTCCTTGACGACGTAGTTCGTAAACATCATTTAATGTCATTGTGCAGCTTAGGTTTTCTTTTTTAAAAAAGCCCCGCAAGTTGTTACTTACAGGACTTTTTGTGACTACTCACAAAAAAAGACATTGCCTTTCGGCGATGTCTCCTGTTGGGGTGCCCGGACGGACTCGAACCGTCGACATTCAGAACCACAATCTGACGCTCTAACCAACTGAACTACGGGCACCATTTTAAATGGTCAATTGCATCCCCTTTCGGTTTTGCGAGTGCAAAGGTAAGTATTAATTTCGGAATCGCCAAATGTTTTCAAGCTTTTTTTAAACAATCTGCAAAAAGTAATGTGATTTATGAAAAAAAGTATGTCTATTTGAAATAATCTTCTTATATTTGCAGATGAAAGTGAGCGAATACTAAAGTATGTCAGTAGAAAAGAAATATAAGATTGTTTATTGCACACCTGCCCTCTATATGGCTGGTGGCGTTGAGCGTGTGCTGACGCTTAAGGCCAATTATTTTGCTGAACACTTTGGTTATGATATTACAATCATTCTGACAGAAGGTAAAGATAAACCTCTTTTTTATCCATTATCGAATAAGATTAAGGTGGTGAATCTTAATATAGGTTTCGAGGAGCTTTGGACTTGCTCATTTATTAAGAAGGTTTTTGTGTATCTTAAAAAGCAACGCCAATTCAAAAAAGCGCTGACCAAAGAGCTGATGAGTATTCGTCCTGATATTACCGTTAGCCTTTTGCGCCGCGAAATCAATTTCATTAATGATATCCCCGATGGTAGTCGCAAAATTGGAGAGTTGCACATAAACCGTGCCAACTATCGTAATTTCAGCACTCAGAATGTGGGATTAGTCAAACGTCTTTTTGCCAAATATTGGTCACATAATCTAGTCGCTCATTTGTGCCGTCTAGATAAGCTTGTCGTCCTGACGGAGAAAGATCGCGAAGCATGGGTTGAACTAGACAATGTTGTAGCTATTCCTGATCCGTTGTCGCTATATCCTAAGACGGTTAGTCCTCTTACGGAAAAACGTGTTGTAGCAGTTGCTCGCTATTCTCATGAAAAAGGTATTGACCTGCTTCTGCAGGCGTGGGCATTGGTGGAGAAACAAACTGACGGATGGCGATTGGATGTTTATGGTGATGGTGACCGCATACCCTACAATCAGCTGATTGAGGATTTGCGCATAGATAGGTCGCGCTGTGAGTTGCACGGACGTACAGATAATGTAGAGACCGAGTATATTAATAGCGGTATTTTTGTACTCAGTTCACGTTTCGAAGGTTTTGGTATGGTGCTTACTGAGGCTATGGCCTGCGGATTGCCTGTCGTTTCCTTTGATTGTCCATGGGGACCTCGTTCCATTCTCTCCGATGGCAATGACGGTTCGTTGGTAGAAAATGGTAATGTGGAAGCTTTATCTGACAGCTTGATTCGACTGATGGGGGACGAAGACCTTCGTCACAGAATGGCTGCTAACGGAATTAAAAACGTACAGCGATTTAGTATAGGTTCTATTGCAGAATGTTGGAAACAGTTATTTGAAAGTACAGTACGATGAAGATATTATTTTTGGTATATCACGGATTCTCTGAACATAGTGGTATCTCGAAGAAGATACACTATCAGGTGAAAGGTCTGAAAGAAAATGGGCATGATGTGCGTTTATGTTATTATGACTTTAATAACGATGGGCACCGTTGTCGCTTTGTCGATGGTGAGATAATCAAAGACTATGGAAAAGGGAAATGGGCAGGATTTCGCCAGCGAATGGACTATGGTTGCATTTTTGACTATTGTCTTCGAGAAAAGATAGAATTTGTCTATGCCCGTTGCTTTATGAATGCCAATCCTTGGCTTGTCCGTTTCTTCAAGCAACTGAAACGGGCTGGCATTAAGACGGTGACAGAGATACCTACCTATCCTTATGACCAAGAATTCACAGGAAGTAGTGATTGGAATATGAAACTCGACCTGTGGCTGGACAAACATTATCGTTGCAAACTATACCGTCAGCAGGATGCTGTAGTGACTTTTTCCGATGCAGAAGAGATTTTTGGTAAACGTACAATCCGCATCAGCAATGGTGTTGATTTCGATAGTATTCCGCTCTATCAGCCATCAACTATCAGCCATCAATCATCAGAACTCCATCTCATTGGAGTAGCCGAGGTACATTTCTGGCACGGCTTTGATCGTCTGGTAGCAGGCATCGGCGAATATTACAAGCAAGGTGGAAAGCGTGAAGTCTTTTTCCATATCGTGGGAGGAGTACATCCTGACTATATGCACGACCTTCCACAGGCTCCTGGCTTCCAAACACTTATCGACAAGTACAATATCTCAAACAGGATTATTTTTCACGGAACACTCTTTGGCAACGAATTGGATGAAGTGTTTAATCAATGTCAGTTTGCCATTGGTTCACTAGGACGTCATCGTAGTGGTATTACAGTCATCAAAACCCTGAAGAATAGAGAATATGCCACTCGAGGTATTCCTTTCATCTATAGCGAGCAAGATAGCGACTTTGACCAGCAGCCTTACGTTTTGAAGGCTCCTGCTGACGAGTCACCCATTGACATCCAACAGATTATTGACTTCATAGACCACTTTAGTAAGAAGCCCGAAGAGATTCGTAAAACGGTTGAACATCTTACATGGAAAATACAGATGCAGAAAGTCGTGGGTGCCATTGACATTAAATAAGACATAATTAATATGGAATATTACGTAACGATTGGAATACCAGTTTACAATGTAGAAAAATACATTTCCAAGACGTTGGAGTCTGCATTGGCTCAGACATTTCCTAGTATAGAATTCCTTGTGCTTGATGATTGCGGAACAGACGCTTCTATGGATATCGTTCGAGATCTGCAGTCAAGGCATCCTCGTGGTTGTGATATTCGTATTGTATCTCAGCCTCAAAATATGGGGATAGGCGAAGCGCGAAACAAAATACTTGATACTGCCAGTGGAAAGTATCTTTATTTTATGGATGCTGACGATACAATAGAAGCGAATACTATTGAATTGCTTTATGATAATGCTAAACGATATAATGCAGACATCGTATATGGATCTTATGAGCGAATAGAAACCTTTGGCGATGAAGTGAAGCATGTGTCGTTTCGATTTGAATCAAAAAAATTCTTGCAGGAGGATGAGTTTGCCTCTTGGGCTTATGATTCTTATGGTAATCTGCCGGCTATGGTTTGGAATATGCTTATTGATATAGACATATTTCGAAAGAATGCGTTACGTTTCCCATCGGTTAGTTATTGGGAAGATTTTGCTATGACTACTGATCTGCCTACATATATTAATCGTGCCGTACTTCTTCCAGACATTACCTATCATTACTATTGTCGCGTCAATTCTGCGTCAAATTTTCAGAAACGCAGTCGTATAGAAAAGAAGGAAATAGAGGATGTTATCAGTGCGATGGCTATAGTGAAGCGCAATAGTAACAGGATTGCTAACAAACCTTACTTTCATAAGCGAATGCTAAAGGTGATGAAGACCCATTTCTTTATGTGTCAGTCAATCTTGCGCAACAGGTCATTGATTTCACCTTCTTTCACAGCTCGTGAGATTCGTGATGTAATGAAATCACCGCTCTCCTTCGCTGAAACTCTTATGCTGAAAGGATTGAGGACTAAGAATTTGATTTTCTATTCTCTTGGTATATTACCTTCATCAATTTCGGTGACTTTGATGAAAATGACATTACACCATAATAAGGGGTAATTTGTTTTTTTACTATTGAAATTTGTAGAATTCAAAATAACAATAAATGATTTCGATATTAATTTTTCCTTGATGTTAATCGCACCTTTTAACTATCTGACTAATATTTCATATGTCAGACATAACTACTTTAATATGGAACGTATTGTAAGTAAATTGTCCCATATATTTGATTCTCTTCATCGTATTCATTCATAAGATTTTTAAAGGTCTATTTCATGTACAGAATAGTATATGTTATTGAATCTATTGCCATTACTGGTGGCTTAGAACGTGTTATTATTGATAAATTGAATGCCCTTTCCAACGCTGACTACGATGTCATTTTGCTGACCACTAGCCAAGGGACTCACCCCTTTGCTTATCCCTTAAATACTTGTGTTCGCCACATTGACTTAGCCACTCCTTTTCACCATTGTTATCGTTATAGTATTTTGCGTCGTAGCTGGAATCTTTATAAGATGCACTGTTTGTTCCGTCAACGCTTAGTCAGCCAACTTGCTTCGTTAAAGCCTGATGTCATCGTTTGTGTTCAGCCTTCTTCGTTGTATAATTTGGTTCGAAAAGTTGTGAAGAAACGTATACCAATTGTCGTTGAGTCTCATATATCTTACTGTGGTCATAACTTCGAAAAAGAATCAATTATGAAAAGACTCAACACAAATAGGATTAACCGTCAGCTATGCAAGGCCGATACCATAGTGTCGCTTACACATGGCGATGCAAAAGAGTGGGGACGTTTTACTCAAAAAGTGGTTGTTATCCCCAATATCGTTCATCTTAATAATACGGGACGCCTAAGTACGCTTACAGCTAAAAAGGCTATTTATCCTTGTCGATTAGAGTGGCAGAAGGGACTCTTCGAACTTCTCGACGTATGGGCTATGGTTCAAAAACGCTTTCCTGATTGGCAGCTCGACATCTATGGAGAGGGTAGTCTGCACGATGAGCTTTCGTCAATAATTGTTCGTCGCCAGCTTAATATAGTCCTTCATCCTGCCGAGGCTGATATATTTAGTCGCTATCTCGACAGTTCTATGCTCTTGCTTACCTCTGTCTATGAACCTTTTGGGCTCATCATGCCTGAGGCAATGTCATGTGGGTTGCCCGTGGTTGCTTTCGACTGCCTATATGGTCCATCAGAAATTATAACAGATGGTGAGGATGGCTTCTTGGTGAAAGATCGGGATATAGAGGCTTTTGCTCAGCGTGTTTGTCAGTTGATAGAGAATGTAGAACTACGCCAACAGATGGGTAAGAAAGCTGTCCAAAATGCCCAGCGCTATTCTGCTGACAACATTATGCCTAAATGGCACGAACTATTTGAAAGCCTGATGAAGCAGAGTAATAAACAGTAATGAGGATGCCTCGAACGCATCTCAATTGCAGGGAGGGCTTTTCATTTAAGCTTCCTCAAAAGCATTTGCTTGCTGTAGATGATGAATGCAAAAACGGTGAGAGGTAGTTGATTGTACATGTACGCCCACATCCGTTGTCTTTTGTCGTGGTTGAATGTTAGATGCGGTATTTGTTCCTTCAAAAAGTTTATAGCCTGACAGACTTCGGAAAAATTTCGCAGATGTCCGCATGCTATGGCGCAAATATGTGTATAGAAGATAGAAAAAAGTAAATCGTCTTGCTGATAGGCTGTTTCTGGCGACAAAGATAATGACCTCGATAGCTCCCATGATTTTCGGATGGCTATGGAGGTATCGTTAGATCTTTTTAGACTATATTTGGAGGCTGCAGATTCATGCCCTCTTCGGTAAATATTTAAAAGCCATGAAGTCCTAAGACATTTTTTTACTTTTAGAAAACACTCGTTGGTAAATGGCACGTCTTGCGCATATATGCCAGGAACAAACGAAATGTTGTTTTCATGCAAGAATTTTCTCCGATAGACGGAGCGCCAGTACCAGCGGCAATATTTCTCGTACAGTATGTCTTTTCCAGAAATCTCTGTTGTCTTGAATGCCTCTTGTTGTTTGATGGGATGCTGTGGTATGTTGTTTATTTCTTCATCGTTCATTTGTACAAAGTCTGCCATGATGATATCTGCTTTCTCGGCTAATACCTTCTCTAGAAGTGGCTTCACACTATAATCAATCAGCATGTCGTCTGAGTCAGGCATCAAAATATATTCTCCTTTGGCTATGGCAATCCCATTGTTACGGGCTACTGAAAGACCTTGATTCTCTTGATTGATAACAGTAATATTGCTATGGGCTGGAATGATATCTGCAATCATTTCCATGCTCTTGTCCTTGGTACCGTCATTAACAATGATTACTTCAAATTGGTTTTCGTTAAGTCCTTGCCGATAAATACTTTCAATACATGGGCGAATGTATTTCTCTACATTGTAAATGGGAATGATAATGCTTAAGTCAATCATTTTTGTTAATCGATTAGTAATAATAGCAATTTTGCTTTGCAAATATATCGTTTTTGAGGGAATATGCCAAATTTTACGCTTGAAAAATAATTGTTTCGCTTTTTTTTATTATCTTTGCGATGTCTATGATATAATGACTATGGAAAAATGGTATGAAAAATACTTGACAATCTATGGGAAACCTTTTGGTGAGGTTCCTCAAAATACTATTGAAATTATTCGTAAACAACTCCAAAGGCTGCAAAGCACAGAGCCGTTGGTTTCCGTTGTAGTTATTGCGTACAACGAAGAGTGTCGATTGGCTGCATGTTTGTGGTCATTAAGTGAGTTGCAAACAAAATATCCTATTGAGATACTAGGTGTTAATAATAACTCAAATGATAGGACAGAAGAAATATATCAATCATTATGTTTGCCTTATTATAACGAGACAAAACAAAGTCCTGGTTACGCACGTCAATGTGGATTATTGCATGCTAAAGGCAAATACCATTTTTTTATTGATGCCGATACTTTCTATCCTTCATGCTATGTTGATAAGATGATGTGTAAATTGACGAAAACGGATGTTTCTTGTGTGGGTACTTTTTGGAGTTTTTATCCTGATGAAAGTCATTCTCCTTTCAGCCTGTTTTTGTTTGAGTTTATACGTGATACTTTCTTTTGGGTACAACATTTCAAACGTCCTGAATTAAATATTCGTGGTATGACCTTCGCGTTCAATGCGGACTATGCTCGCCAATGTACAATTCGCACAGATATTCGTCGTGGTGAGGATGGATCGTTGGCACTTGAATTAAAAAGATTCGGGAAGATAGCATTTCTCTATAATCGTAAGGCTCGTCCTGTTACAGGTTATGGAACAATTGGCAACCAGTCGATGTGGCAAAGTTTCATAGACCATGTTAAGGTTCAGATGAAGGGTATTACTCGTATCTTCCATTCCACTAATCATTATGAAGATTCAGAAGATAATCTTATATAACATAGAGCTTTTCATCTGAAAATAATTAGTATTATAGTACTCTATGTTAATTTGCATGGCCGATTGTTAATATACTGATTCGTAGATTTGGAATCTGAGACAACTGTTTCGCACAGGCAGTCATAGTGCTTCCAGTAGTTAATACATCATCTACGAGAAGAATGTGTTTGCCGTTAATGTCGGCATGATGATTGGTTAAGGTAAATGCATGTTCAACATTATCACGTCGTTCATAATAGTTCAGATGAGTCTGGCTATCTGTGAATGACGTTCGTTGTACTATATCGGTGATAATCTTTATTCCAGTCCTTTCTGATAATCCGTTAGCAAACTCTTCACTTTGGTTGTATCCTCGCTCATGCAACCTTTCCTTTGTTAGTGGTATTGGAACAATAGCGTCAATGCCTTCAAAGAACCCGTGGGGGGCGAAGTCTCTTGCAATGATGACACCAAGAGAATAGGCAATATCAGGTCGATTCTGATATTTCATGGAGTGAATCATCTTTGCAAACTCTGTGTCTGGTTTGTAGAATGCCCATGCAGCGCATCGCTCAATAGGGAATTGTCCCCAAAGTAAACGAGCCATTTTGTTATCAGTAGCATTGAGTTCATATCCTGTGCGACTAATGTGAAGCAAGCAGGTGGAACAGAGTACTGATTCGTTAAGAGAAAGACGGCATGAGCAACCAGCACATATACGTGGTGACAATAGGTCGATAATCCAAGTAAAGAGACTAGACTTCATGACTCAATTTGACGTGTTCTTAGTTGTCAATGCTAATGTCTCTTGAACCAAAATACCAATGTGGATTTTAGTCCGATGTATTTCAAATAACCTGAAGTGAGGGCTCGCCAGAAGACAGCAGGCTTTTGTTTAAAAGGTATCAAATGGCCAGTATAGAATACCTTACTGAGTGTGTAACGCAGGAACTTGTGTATGATGGGGGCTTTGCTGAAATGAAGTAATTGATCAGCAACGGTGAGATAGCAGTTAAGATTTCGCTTTGAGAAACTGATACCCATCGTTGAGGCTGTCCTGATGCGATGCCCTACAAGGTTCTGTCTTAAACAGAAAATATTGTCGCTACTTAATGTTAGAATTGTAGTGAACAACTCATCTTCATGGATGATGCCATCATGGAAGCGAAGACCAATACGTTTGATGAAGTCTCTTCTGATAAAGAGTAGCCACACAACACAATTGTGTGCTTGAGTGTCGAGCATAAGATTTAGCATATAGTTTCCGTCATATCTTGTATTTTCTTCAACAAGATGAGTCCGTTTCGTATTCCATGAAGTACGATGTTTTTTTGCCTCCGAGAATGATTCGCCATCAAAGAAGATAAAATCTGCTTGGTTCTTTTCAGCATAGTCGTAACAAATCTGTAAAGCATTAGGATTACTCAGAATATCATCGGAATCCATCATATAGATGTATTTCCCTCGAGCGTGGCGCAGTGCTAGGTTTCTGGCAGCCGACTGTCCTTGATTGTTTTGGGAGAAAAATATAACCCTTGCGTCTTGTTGCTGATACTTTTTGATAATCTCTTCACTATGGTCTGTTGAACCATCATTAACAGCAATAATTTCGAAATCGCTTAACGATTGGTGGATAAGCGATTCGAATGTTTCTTCAAGATATGGAGCTACATTATAAATTGGTAATATTACACTGACCTTGACCATTTCTATACTTTTTGTTGCAAAAATATATAAAAAAAAGGATAATGCATAACGATTGAAAAAAAATATCGTATCTTTGCAAATAAAAAAATAGAATTATGAATCTTTCTTATAAAACCAAAATGCGCCTTTGGTCGCTATTGCATCCCATCAGGACATACAAGGCATGGCATTTTGATCGTTATATACAGTTCACGGAGCAGTGGCGTAAGCTGGTTGCACAGGACCCAAAGAAGGCCTTTGATATGAAGTGGAATAGATTCTACAGGAGAAAGTTCCCTTGGAAGAATCCTCGTACACTGAATGAGAAGTTGACATGGATGGAAGTATATACGGATACTTCGAAGTGGTCTGAGTTTACTGATAAATATGAGGTTAGAAAGCACATTGAAGAACTTGGTCTGAAGGACATCCTAACGGACTGTTATGGAGTTTGGAATAAAGCAGAAGAGATTGATTTTGACCTTTTGCCAGAGAAATTTGTGTTGAAATGTACTCACGATTGTGGCAGCACGGTCATTGTCAGAGATAAGAGCAAGATGGACCGGCAGAAAGTCATTGACTTCCTTAACAAGCATGTAGCAATTTGGTATGGCTATGATTCTTGCGAGCCTCACTATACATCTATCAAACCACGCATTATGGCTGAGAGTTTGATAGAAATGGACAATAGTGAGGAGTTTTCTTCAGAAACGACTGTAGACCATAAGATACGGTGTATCGATGGCAAGGCTCAATATGATATGGTGTGCTACGATCGCAGTTTGGAAAGTGGTAGCGGTGGTACGAAGACTATTTACGACCTCTATGATATTCATGTCTGGCAACCAATGCGGCAGTATCTGGCCGATAGTGGCGTGAACTATCGCGATGTTCCTCGTCCACAGAACTTAGAACGGATGATAGAAATTGCAGAGATTATTGCAAAAGGATTTCCACAGGTACGTGTCGATCTCTATAATGTTAAGGGGAAAATCTATTTTGGCGAAATGACCTTCTTTGCCTTCTCAGGCATGAACAATCACTTCACCAAGAAGTTCCAACGCATGGTAGGTGACAAGATTCGACTGCCAAAGGCTGTCAAATGAGAGTCGTTATAGATCTTCAATCGCAGCAAAATAATCTTTAGCATATTTCTCTTTGTCAAAGAGCTTAGCTCGCTCAAGTCCTGCGTTGGACATTTGTTGTCGCTTCTCAGGGTGCTTATAGAGGTCGAGAATGGCTATGGAAAGGTTGTTGACGATGTTGCTCTTTTCCACTATAGTAGCAATCCCTTTGCATATTTCTGGTATTCCACCGCTACGTGTGGTAATGAGTGGAAGCCCCATAGCCATCGCCTCAACTACCGTAAGTCCAAAGGGCTCTTCCCACATGGATGGAAGTACGGCAATGTCTGCCAACTGCAAGTAATAGGGTACATTGTTATATGGTATGAATCCCGTAAATACGATTTTCTCATCAATACTCTTAGCCTTTTCTTTCAACGAACAGATAAAAGTGTCCTCATTATTTGCATTGTCAAAGAATGAGCTACCCATGACCATTAGTTTTATTTTTGGGAGAGCTTTGAGTTGCAGTAAGGCATCGATTAATTCAGAAATACCTTTGTCTTTATTGATGCGTCCACTATAAACCACAATAAAGTCTTCTTTCGTGAACCCTATTTTTTCGCGACTGATGAGTGAGCTGTTTTGGGGAGAGAATAGTGTTAAGTCAATGCCATTAAGGACTGTTTTAATCTTGTCGTCAGGCTGAATGGTAGAGACTCTTTCTTTGACAAAGTCTGAGACTGTTATTATTCTGGACAGACTGCGAAATACTATTTCATGATATTTGGATGTTGAATTGAGTAAGTCATTATGAAGGTGCAATATTAGATTCCTATATCCTCTTTGTGAGAGCTTATAAGCATAACCAGGACAGTTCTCTAATAGAAGATAGTCATAATTCTTTTTCTTTAAGTCGGAATAAACTCTCTCAAAATAATATTCTATAAAATAGTTGTAATAGTCTTTGGACGAATGGAAAAACTTAAAGATTCTTCGTTCTATTCTTGCCTTCAGATTATCGACATTTATATAATGATAGTGATTAACATCTGAAGAAAGGGCTGGGTGCATCTCTACTTTGCTGTTCCATGGACTATAAATTGTTATGTCATGAAGTTTCATTCTGTTATTATACTCCAGATAAAAATCAATCAGGTTTTCTACAGCACCTCCTTGAACAGCGGGGATAGGGAGCATTCCGCAGGTTAAAATAGCAATCTTCATAACATTATGATTGGAATGTAAGTTTGCAAATAGTATTGTAAATACTTGGCTTGCGTGCTACGAAGTATTTCATGCCTTGAGTACATGTGAATAGTGACAAGAAGTAAAAAGATAGCATTGGCAATAACAATATAAGTCCATAGATAATAAGTGAAGACCATGAATTAACATGATTGTCAACGAAAAGGGTCTTGAGAACAATGGCAAGGATGGTAAATAGTCCAAATATACCATAATATACCATCATGGGACGCCAAAAAAGCCAAACACTTTTGTGAAAGCCTTCTGAAAAAAGGTAATAGGGCTTCCAAAAGACATTGAATATGGAGAGACTGATGATTTTGCCAAGCAAAATGCCTACAATCCCGAAGAAGGGCGCTAAAGCGAGTGTAACAGCCAAGTTGATAATTAATTCTGCCCATGATGCCCACACATCGCCATAGAGACCAGATGCACCAATGAAAATGTAAACAGTTGAGTATTGGAGCTTTAAGAACAAGTTGAAAACAAGCAAGTAGGCAATGAGTGAACTAAGCTTATATTCAGGACCTACCCAACAAGCAATGAGAGGCTGTATAAATAGTATTAATGGAAAAATTACCATACCCATTATGAAGAAACGTGTAGCAGTCATCTCCCAAAACACTTTCATCGTGTTTCTTTCATTATTCTCGGCAAGCAGATTGCCTACACCAGCACTCAAGCCGTTCTCCAAAATATTAACCAAAAAGACTAGCTTGCTGATGATGATGTAATAGTTTCCGTAGAATGCAACCTTTGTTACCGAAACGAATGCTCCAACAAGTAATTCATCGCTACGATTCAGAATAAAGTCCTTTATCCTTAGAATGAAAATTTGACGGGTTTTCTTAAGGACTTCAGGATACTGTTTCAAATTCTTACGCCCATTAGACAGATTGATGTTGAGCCAGGGGTAGAGTTGTCTGATACGTATGTTGAAAACCATGATGCCAACAATAGTGAAAACCAATCCGGTAACTACCCATAACCATAGGTTGCGGTAGTAATAGGCCAGCAATATTTGTACTATACTTTGCACAATACCAATGGTCTGGAAATAGGATTGTGTAAGATATTGCTTCTGGTTTGCATTAACAAGTAATTGCTTGTAGTTGAATATGTAACCTGAGATGCTCGATGCAAGAAAAGAGTAGAAAGCAAAATAGACCAGTGGCAGGCCAGTCGTAAGGTTGCCAAACCACCAAGGGAAAAACAAACTGACTATGAAACCGCAAGTGCCGATGATAAAGCCAATGCATCGGTATAGGTAGGCTAACATTGACATTACCTCGTTGATTTTCTGATGGTTGTCTTCTTGCAGAGGCTTATAGAGGAAGTAGATGATGCTGGTTCCTATGCCCAACTCTGCAACGCTGAGGAATGACATTATGTTCATCAACATACCTGTCAGACCTATGAACTCAGCACCAAGGCAATCGAGGAATATCTTGCGGGAAAAGAAAGCAAGAATTAAGGAGAGCATGTAGAAAACCATGCCCACCTTAATATTCAAGATACTTCTGTGTACTCGTTCTCCCATATGGTTTCGTATTACAATGTCCTATTTCTCGTGGGATGTATGGATGAAATCCGTATTCTTATGGTCCATATGTGCTATGTTCTTTAACAGGCGCCATACTAAGCTAGGGAACGACAACAACTTTCTAAACATTGCTGTTGTGCGGAGTCTGGATGGAATGGCAATAAGAAGTGATATGCATAAGCACAGAAGCATAGCCCACCACTTAATGCTCCAGAGAGGATGTACTATTGTCATAATCAGCGCCATAAAAGGTATTGTAGCCAACAAAATGCTACGAGGAATAAGTGCTTGCTGAATGGTCTTGTCTATATAGTTGATATTACCTTTGATTAATGCGGTAAAGAGGTAAGGCAACATTTGCAGAAGTGCTTGAATTTGGCCGGTCATCCAACGCATTCTCTGACTTTGGAAGTTGTCTTTGTTGCTCACCTTCTCATCATATACCAGAATATCTTCTACGTATTTTACATAGATGTTCTGTTTCGCAAGGAATGTCTCTAACTCACGGTCTTCAACAGCTGTAGACAGCATGTTGACATGTGTGGCAAACCATTGGTAGTCAAAACACATACCAGAACCAATAAGGGCTGAAGATAGACCAATATTGTTGTGGGCGCGGCGGAATATGGTGTTATTTATCTCTTCGCTTAATCCGTCAAGAGCTGAAACGTCATTATCAGAATTCTTGGCTGTGCGATGGCATTGGATAGCGTTATAACCCTGTTGGCAAACGGAGTCAAGTTTGGTAAGGAAGTTAGAATCAACAACGTTGTCTGCATCAAGGATGACTATATGTGAAAAATCTAAGCCTTCAAGTTGTTTGATAGCATATTGTAGCGCTTTCGCTTTGGAACTCTTTTCAAAGACTGGCTTTAAAAGTTGCAGCGGTTGTGATGCAAGCCATTCGTTGGTAGATGGTTGCATATGGTCGGAAACTACTACAAGATGAAAAAGTGAAATGGGGTAGTCCTGATGAAGAAAAAACTCTATTGAATTACGAATTACGCTGTCTTCATTGTAGGCAGGATAGATGACTGCAAAACGACTATGTGCAGAGTGAGTATTTTCGTATGTTTTTAATTGCTTCTTTCTAAAGAGGGACATTAACGCGAATAACATAACATAACCCACAGAGCCTGCTGTTATTATCCAAAGGATTATATCGATGATATGTATAATGTGCCAAGTCATATTTAGCTCTTACGCGGAATAACACTATTAATAGAATCCTTTGCAGACTTAACTCGAGTCCTTGTTTCAATGATCATAACTCGAAGTATATTGAACAACCCCCAAAGAATAAGCAATGGAGCATAAAGAAAGTCACGATTCCACTTTTCGTCAACAAGTTGATCTGGTGTTGCTAAAGAGAATGCAAACATGAGTATGGCACCTATAATCCACCATTTTATTGCAAGTGAGAAATATATGAGTGGTAGTATACTACTCATTATTAAGAGGATGCCGATTAGAATGGTTCTTGGAGGTAACCACCATTGGAGTATTTTAAGCGCAAAGTCATATCGACGGCTAAGAAGTGAAGGGAAAAAGTAGCGTGAATTGCTTATTGCAGCATGTAGTTGTGTAGCAGCCCAACGACCACGCTGATAATTGAAACTACTTATTTCGCGAGTCTTCTCGTCGTATAAATGAATGTTGTCGAAATAGTCAATATAAATGCCGTCTCTTAACAGCATTGCTTCAAGCTCCTTATCTTCACCCGCTGTACGACATTTCATAACATTGATCTTAAACCATTCAAAGTCGTAAACCATTCCCGAACCATTAAGTGCCGCTGACAGTCCAAGTGCATTGTGCCCACGCCGGAAAATGGAATTGTTTATTTCCTCAAAAATGGTATCAAGGCGCGCTACTGATGTATCACGGTTCTTTGACAAACGGTGAGTTTGAATTACCTTTGTTCCGGCAGTCTCAAATGCGTCATTAACTTGTTCCAGATATTCAGGTTCAATAATGTTTCCAGCATCGAGTACAAGAACTGCATCATAGATTTTAAACTGAGGAAGGTTCAGAATAGCAAATTGCATGGATTTTGCCTTTGAACTCTCTTCAAAGTCGGGCGTAAGAAGTGTTACAGGTGCCTGTGCGATACGCATATTGGTCATCTCTTCTTCGTGGTCTGATATGACAACAATATCGAATAGGCGTTGTGGGTAAGTTTGACCAAGAACAGAATTAATGGTCTGCATTACGACTTTGTCTTGTTTGTATGCAGGAATTAAGATAATGAATCTGTTCTGCTTTTTTGCCTTAGTTATCTCGCTATGCTGATTAAAAAGTGATGCTATAGATAGTATAAGTATATATATCACTTCTATTCCTAAAGTGACAAATAGAAAACCGTCAATCAAATATAGTATCCACCAATAATTCATAGTTTATTGATTATCTTGTGCAAAAGTAACGAAAATATTTTAAACAGCAAATGCATTGTGCTTCTTTTTTTTGTTCAAATTTACATGCGGCAGAAGTCCCAAATTGCAGAGAAGATAGCTTTACATAAATCTGTACGCTTATTGAGCGCATGTTTTATCAGGTCGCGAAATGTAACAATAAACAGCAAATAGGCATAGGAGAGATAACGATAGCGGATTGGTTGATTGCGTTTGGCATAAAGCAGACGGTTGCGAGTGATGTAATATGTCTTGAGTGGACTGTTCTGACCGGTAGCCTGACTTTCCTTATGATAAACGGTACAGGCGGGCTCGTACCAAATCTCATAGCCGGCGCGTCTAATCATCATTGACCAGTCCATTTCCTCGTAGTATAGGAAATAGCAATCAGGCATTAGACCAACATTCTCAATAATCTCTCGCTTGATCATCATTGCTGCACCATGGGCATATGGAGTGGGGTGGGCTGTATTGTATTGGCCTCGCTCTTCCTCATTATAACCAATACCCTTGTTGCGCATGGTGATACGCGACAAGGGCGTGAAACCTGCAAATTGTATAGGACATGAGCCCCATGCAAAACGGATCTTAGGACAGACCATACCAATATGTTCGTTTGATTGCAATCGCTGAATCAGAGCATTGGTGTTCCAGTCCTCCTTGAGTTCGGTGTCGTTGTTGAGAAATAACAAGTAGTCGCCCTTAGCAACTTTTATTCCAATGTTGTTACCGCCAGCGAATCCTAGGTTCTTCTCGCTGCGAACAACCGTCACCATTGGAAAGCGCTGTTTAATTAGCGTGGCTTCATCTGTTTTGGAGGCATTATCTACTACAATTACCTCTAAAGCCTCATCTTCTAAAGGTAATGTTTCAATTAATTCACAGGTGTCCTTGAACCCATTATAATTGATGGTAATAATTGAAATCTTTGCCTTGGTGATTTGTTGCATATCTTTTTTTCTTCGTTGTACTTGTTCTTGTTGCCTTTTTATTTGGAATAATTAATCTGTTTTAACAAACATAACCCTATCTGTCTGTCAAAGACTGAGTAACCCATGGCATTAAGATGAAGACCGTCTTTTTGATAAAAATGATCTAAGTCTTCTGCATAATGGTTGTTCCATACTTTGTAATTCAGGATAACAACCTTTTCCTTGTAATCAGAAAGAATGCTGTCTAAGGCTTCGCGGAATATCTGCTTACAGTCTATTGGTGTGTTGTTAACTAACATAGAAAACTGTCGGAGCACTTTTCGAGTTAAAGTTTGTCGCTGGTAGCATTTTTCAATATCGTAGTCTGGAATTTCAATAAGTAAGGGTGTCACGTTGTTATAAAGGAAAAAATTAATTATTGCCTCCATACTTTTTACATAGTAATCTTTACTCATTTTTTTATATGTGTCATTAATACCTGCCGAAATGACACAATAGTGACAACCTTTTTGAAGGAAATGCTTAAGACTATCATTATAAAACAATTGTTCATAGATTTCCTTACTAGTTAGTCCGCATATACCGAAGGATCGGAAAATTACTGGATGTTTTAGTATGTCCGAAAGCATTTCAGATGCCTCTATGTCGCGGGGTTCGTGAAAGAATGCCCAACTATCGCCAATGAAAACTATCTGTAATGTATCTTTGTTTGCTGTAGAAAGCTGATAGGGGGGTATTGTTTTGCAGGGTGTATAGTAGCCGTTAAATATTAAGCTGATTATAAAGATGCAAATGAGAAATGTTGAAAAAAGAATGATGCGATATTTCATCGGTTTCCAGATAATATAGATTTTACTTTTGGGAAATAGTTTTCAAGCATCTTATATATAATTAAACATACTATAGTTGTTGCTAACACACAAAGAATGTATAGTATAGCATGAAACGAAGCTGAACTATTGCTAAAGAACAATATACATGTCTTGCGCAGAACAATGGCAATTGGATAGTGGGTACAAAACACAATAAATGCTGCTTTGGGAAGAAGCGTATTTGTTAGCCCGCGACATGAACAATAGTCAGCAAGAAGAAAAAGTGCTGGTATGTTAAAAAGTAGAGCAAATCTATGAATCTGAAGATTGAATGGTGTAGGATAGAAAACATGTGATGCGATGTCTGCAATAGCAAAGATTATTGTCAGCGTAATCAATACTTTTTTATAGTGACTAAAACAATAGAGGGCATTCTTTTCCATAAGGGGGAAATAGGCCCCTAAACAGAAAAATAATATTGTTTGGGGGATAAAAGCATTATCATATGTTGTCATCCACCATCCGATAACTACAAATAGGAATATCTCACGTCCGTATTTGACAAGATAATAAAAAATAGGTGATAAAACAGACATAATTAACAGATTCCTGATATACCATAATGGACAAAGGATTGGAGTAAAGTTTCCATTGTCAAATGATCCCCTATCCCAAAAGAGCCTTAGATAGTCGGATAAGTAATAGTCTTCAATATTTTTACCATTAATATCTTGAGGATAACCTATAGAATAGGCTATTAGGTAGATAACTAAAAGAAGTGCGTTCCAAACTAAGTAGGGAACAAGTAGCGTCTTTATACGTGAATGTAGTTTTTGCAGATAACTTTTCTTGCTTGAGTAAAAGAGGATACCGGAAATGAAGAAAAAACCAGGGACACCAGTCTCACCTAACCAAAGGGCAGGTAGATATATTATGTTAAAGAAATTGTTAGATGATATACCTTCAATTTTAACGACAGAATAGCAGTGGAGAAGGATAATAAAAAAGATAAGCGGAAAACGTAACCAAGAAATTGTATCGGAAAGACGTTGCTCGTTAATATTATGATACATATCATTTTTCATATTCCCACTAATTTGCTTTTCTTCTTTTCTATCTTTAATTTTTGTTCTTCTTCAATAATTTTTAAACGCTTTTCTTCAAATTCATTCCAAGATGATTCTAACTCGGGAAAGTTGTATACGACGGCAAGCATTCCGAAAAAGATCAAACCATTGGGATATTGTAATAGCACCTGATTACCATAGCCGCCTAACTGCATAGCAGCGAAAGCTCCGCAGATACCAGCTCCTACGCCCATTAGGGAACGGGATTTGACTTTGAAGAAAACAACCCAGGAGGCTCCTATAAACATGATTGCCATTGCTGCTAAGAAAACCGTAATACCAATGGCACCTGTTCGTATCCATATAAACACATATTCTGAATCAGGAGGTAGGGTTGAGAGCTTTCGAAATTTGTTATTTGATGGGACATTATCCATGCCAGTTCCAATGCCTATTCCCCAAGGTGCATCAGCTAAATATTTCTTCATAACAGCCTGATTAATGTCACGAGCTTCCGTTGAAGCATCTTCCTTGTTGAAAGCAGATCTCATTCGGCGTATCTGCTGATTGCCATTACCAATTTTAGTGAATATTAAGATAAATGCAAGAAGACCGAAAACAATAGCTGAAGGTACTGCTATTTTAAAAGATTTTGAAAGTACTATAAACACTACCAAACCAAAACCTAGACAGAAAATCGCAGTTCGAGTTCCTGACTGAAACATACCCCAAATGACAGCGAAACTTGTTAGTAAAAAGAATATCTTGTCTTTTTTGATTCGTGATGTGATTCCTATCACCATGAATGTAACAGCAGTAGCTGCAGCATTACACCCATAATTTGCTGCATCAGAGAATGTGGAAAAGTATCTAACGAGCGTTCCACCTTGAATTATATGGGTTCTTCCAGCAGTCTGCAACCAAATGTTTTCTGATAAAGTAAAACCAAAAAATTTCTGATTGAAGGTCCAATACACGGAAAAAAGTGAAAGAAATGCCCATACTTTTAAAAGCTTATAAAGCTTTTCAGGAGTGTCTATGTAAATAGTGAATATTAGAAAAGTCCATAATAGAGATATACATAATAAACGAAATCCTGCAAACCATGCACCGATATTAATGCCTAATCCACATGTGTCATTGAATATTTCAATAAAACCAAGCCCACACCATAACAAAATAGCCAAAAGCATTATATTGAGTGTACGGCTGAATTTTGATTCGCCAGAAGAAACTATAATGGCCGAAATAACTAGTATGATTTCAAATCCCTCATTATATAGGGACATAGGAATACCATTTGGCAAAAAACGATGCCGTCCTGCAAAATGCAAGAAATAGTTAATAATGAACAACGCCCAAAAACAAGTCATTTGGTGACGAAACGTACCAATTACCACCAAGACAAAGACTGGTATCATGCAGATTATTGCAAAGGGGGCAAAACCAGCTGTGATGAACTCGTATATGGCTAGCAAAAACAGGAGAAAGAGTATGGATACTCTTCCTCCATTTTTACTTGTATATGATTTAAACGTAGTTGAAGCCATTGTTACTTAGCATGTTCGTTTTCGGTTGCCGTTAGACCTAACTGCGAGATGCGATAAACGAAGTTATTAAAACGAGTGTATGGTGGCAGCTGTCCAACAAACTCTTCTACTGCATAGCGGCTCGCTTCGGTAAGATACATGAAAAGGCTCTTCTTGTCTTCGAGACGTGACTGAAGTTCTTTGAGTGCCTTTTGGTCAACATCTTTCCAGGTTCGATTTGCACGTGTAACCATAAGATTAATTGTTCCAAGATTAAGCAGAGCTGAAGGAACAGCATTATCATCGAGGTTAGGATATTCTACTATTGCAATCTCGTTTGGCTGAATATCTGGGCACAAGTCTTTAATATCTTTTGCCATAATATAGCGGCTGTCTTCAGCTAAGAAGTCTTCATCGTAAGTTAGACGACGTACCTGAAGACCTATGGATACCCAGTAGTTTTCCAGCTCTTGTGCGAGGTAACTCTTTCCATTTGCTGCATCAGTAGAGAGCAGGTTAAGTACATTCTGCTTTCCTTCAGAGAAGTATGGTAGTATAGCCTTACTAAGCTGTCGCAAAGCCATATCGGAGATGGTCTTGTTGAAACGGCGGTAGCGCAAAGAACTTTCTTTGGGGAAACAGCCGATAACAGGAATATTCGTGATTCGCTCAGAACGCATGCGGTCACGAAGTGTACGGTCGAGCAGTTCAATGATTAAGAAGCTAAGTGCTATCATAAAGAATGTCAGCATGAATGCACCAATCAGTATCATCATTCGATTCGTTGACTGTGCGTTAAGTGGGAACATAGGAGGGTTTAGGATACTCAGAGTCGCAGTTGACATCTGTAGGTTGCGCTGACGCAGACGAGCTGCATTAAGAGCACGCAACATCTCGATATAGTTGCCCTCAATGAAACTTATGTGACGTTCCTTGCGGTCAAGAGTAGCACCGATAGGAGAGTATTTCTGATACTGTTTGTCGATACTCTCGCGCATAATGTCTTGTGCCTGAATCTCAGCCTTGGTTTTCTCAAGGAGAAGTATTTGTTCAAGCCACTTGTCAATAAGCTCACTCGCTTTTACACCAGTATCTGTGCTATAGTTGTTTGCTTCAATAGTCCTGGTGAGTTCCTTTACTTTGTCTGTGGCTTCGCGCAGCTGGCGTTCTGCTTTCGCCAATTCTATCTGTGCTTCAGACTCAGTTCCGCCAACTTCGCTATTCATAAGACGCAGATTTGAAATACGAGACTGGAGACGAGATATATCACGAACGAGAGAGGTGAATTCTTTGTTTGATGTAATAATTTGCTGACGGTTTCCAAGTTGACGCTCAAGATATGAAATCAGTGCTTGAGTTGTTACCATGTTCATTCGCAACTCGTTTACAGTAACTTGTTGCTGTTGCTCAAGAACAGTAAGCTGTTTTGTCTGCTCGGGGTAATTAATGATACCATGCTTCATATTATACCGTATGAGATCATTCTCAGCATGGGTTAATTGCTTGTAAAGTCTTGCTACCTCGCGCTCGAAGAACTTGATTACATTATGTGTTTCACCATATCGGAGATTCTGATATTGACGAGCAAAGACATCGTTGAGAATATCAATGGTATTATAGCAAATACCAGGATCATTGGATGAATATGCTATGTCGATGAGGTCTGTGTTTCCAAGCTGCATTACCTTAAGTTTAGCAGTTATGTTATTTATTCCAAAGTAAGGATGATAGTTTAAAATTCCAAAAAGGTAATTGCCTTGCGATGCTTTTTCATATGCACGTAAGTTGGCATAGCTGGCGTTTTCACTATTATGATTTATAAGTGCTTTGACATCTGCAGGTACACTGGCATCAAGCTGACGGAAGTGTTCAGCTGTAATATAGTTATTGTCTTTGTTCGGGTTGCCATACATCATACAACGAGCAAATAGACGGAGAGAAACTTCATGTATGGTGTTATCTGTAGTAATAATCAGAATAAGGTTTTGAAGGTTCGTTTGAGCATTACCACCAGCAATACCACTACCACCCTCAATGTTATAACCTGTAAGCATACCTGTATAGATTGTGGTGTTGGCATCATATACTCGCTCAAGGTTACGTGTAAGAAACCATGCAATTATAAGGGATATGAGAGGCAGTATAACAAGATACCACCTTATTTTATATAAGAATCTGACTATATATCTGAAAATATCCATATTCTTTCTTGTTATTTGATTTCTTTTTTAGATTTCTCAGCTTTTTCTTTCTTCTCACGCTCTGCTTTTTCCATAGCAGCAATTTTCTTTTCTTCTTTCTCTGTCTCTTCTTTAATACGCTTTTCAATAGCTTTGTTTTCTTTGCGTATCTGCTTTTCAGACTTCCTGACTGTGCTATCTAAGGTAATTTCTGTGGTGGTGTTTGTCAAAATAGGCGTGTGGCTGAGAATCTCAAGTGTAACTATGTCTGTGGTTATTTGAGTAAGTAAACCTTGATAGGTGTTCACTGCATTTTGTCCACGAAGACTACTATAGGCATAGTCACCAATCTGCATGTTGCCTTGATGGAAATCCTCTTCTTCCAATTGGTTCGCACCTTGATATATGGCAGCGCTTATACCAGCAGTCTTCAAGGCTGACAGGTTATTCGTAATACGAATGTAGAGCGTTACTATTTGAAGTTTGAGATCATCGAATGCTGCATCTTTTTTCAATTTTGCTTCTTCGACCAATAGACGTTTACGCCTTACCGACTGAGTGATGTCAAGAAGATCTTCAAGTGGTACGTTTACGCTAACACCAATGTTCCAATAATTCTGCTCTGACCCCTGAAACTGATAAATCATTGTGCTGTATGTTGACGAGTTGTTTCCCCACATGTCTGTCTTTCCATAACTGTAACTACCGTGTCCATTGACATATGAGAAAATATGTTTCTTCTGTTTAGTTACATCAGCCTGAAGTATTTCCTGCTGTTTGGCAAACTGAAGGATGTTTGGATTTGATTTTGCATTCTCGAAGAGTACGCCAAGTGGTGGCAAATGGAAATCAGAGAAATTGATATCCTTACTAAAGCTAGAATCAAAGAAACCAGCACTAATACCACTGTCATCGAGCGTTTGTGACATTGCTGATGAGCCTATGGCACAAAAAGATACTATAAACAAAAGTCGTTTCAACATTTTCATTGTCAGTCTTTATTTCAGACATTTTCGTCTTGAATGAATGCGAAAAGTGTGCGCCAGATAATCTTCATGTCAAGAGCAAAGTTATATGTCTGACCATAGAGAATGTCGAGCTGTTTTCTCTCTTCGGCGGACATATTACCTCCTTTTCCCCGTTCTTCAACCTGCCATAGGCCAGTAAGTCCTGCAGGAGCCATGAAGCGATCGATACTTGAGTCGGCAGTTAACTTCTCAGCTTCGTAGAGTGGGAGAGGACGGTTACC